>JAWVGJ010000154.1:0-22510 GCA_033855115.1 Solirubrobacteraceae bacterium | reverse complement strand
GTCCACTCGTGAACCGGTCGCAGCCCGCGGGCGTCAAGGCCGTACAGGCGTTGCTTGCCTGCCTTGCGGTCCCGCACCAGTCCGACCTCCCGGAGCACCCGCAGGTGTTTGGACGCCCCCGGCTGGGCCATCCCCAGCTCCTGGGCCAACTCGGTCACCGGCCACTCACCCGCCCGCAGCAGCGCCAGGATCTCCCGGCGCTGCTGCTCGGCTATCGCGTTGAAGACGTCCGACGTCGTCGCTGCTCGTGCCATGGCGCAATCATATTCCGATATCGGCACACGTCAAGCCGGGAGGAATCAGGCGGGTCAGACGACGACCGTGACCCTTGTCAGCGGCTGCGGATACGCGTATCCCGGAGACGGCACGCGCGACGGCGGCGGGCAGGGAGGGCGACGGGTGAGAGGATCGGCGTGTCACGCGACTTGCCGATCACCACCCTCTGATTCGTCGGGTCGTTCGATGAGCTTGCCGTTCTTGAATAGCGCGCCGGCACGGACCAGCGCGACGAGGTGGGGTGCGTTGACGACCCGCCACCGGATCTGTGCTGATTCGATGAGCTCGAACGCCATCGCGACACCGGCGGCGCGGGAGCCGGGGCCCTTGGTGACCCGCTGGCGAAGCCTGACGGTGGCGAAGGTGGACTCGATCGGGTTGGTGGTGCGCAGGTGGATCCAGTGCTCGGCGGGGTAGTCGTAGACGGCCAGCAGCACGTCGAGGTCGTCGGTGATCTTGGCGGCCGCCTTGGGTCACTTGGTGCCGTAGTCGGCGGCGAACACGTTGGCCGCGCCTTGGGCGTGGTCCTTGTCCTCGCCGTTCCAGATCTCGGCGAGCGCCTTCTTCGCGCCCGGATGGGCGGACTTGGGCAGCGCGTTGAGCACGTTGCCGATCTTGTGCCACCCGCACCGCTGCTCGCGAGTTTCGGGAACATCTCGCGGACCGCGGACCAGAACCCCAAGGCACCGTCGCCGACCGCGAGCACCGGCGCGGCCATGCCACGGCGCTTACAGCCGCGGAGCAGATCGAGCGACGACTCGGTCGATTCGCGGTGCCCGTCGTCAAGCGCGATGAGTTCCTTGGTGGCGTCCGCGCGGACCCCGATCATCACCAGCAGGCACACTTTGTCCTGCTCCAACCGGACCTTGAGGTGCATCCCGTCGACCCAGCAGTAGACGTGTCGGTCCCGGCCAGCGACCGCTTGTTGAACGTCGTCGCCTCGTCCTGCCAGTCCTAGGTCAACCTCGTGATCGTCGCCGCCGACAGGCCGTGACTGGTGCCCAGGACTGCGTCAACGCCGGACCGAATCCGAGCTGGACAGGCCGTGCAGGTACAGCAGCGGCAGCACCTCGGCCACCCGCGGCGACTTGCGTGCCCACGCGGGCAGGATCGCCGAAGCGAACCGTTTCCGCTCCCCAGTGACCGGATCGGTGCGCTTGTCGTTGACCCGCGGCGCCCGCACCGCCACCGGGGCCCGCCGCCGTGATCACCTCGAGTTCGTTGTGATGACCATTGCGGACCACCAGCGGTGACCATTCTCATCGACCTCCTCGGCATGGGCGTCGATGTCGGCCGACACCTCCGCCTGCAGGGCGACCGCGAGCATCTGCCTCGCAGCCTCGCGCACGATCTCATCGAGCACCGAACCGCTCGCCTCGTTGGGCTCGGCCTCGTCGGGACTACCTTGAGCATGGGCGTACCTTCCCGACCGGCGCGCCAACACCGGCACATGATCAGACTTGCTATGGGCTATCGATTTTCCTCGGGAAGGTGCGCCCCTTCACGTCACCCCGCCGAGGACCATCCACAGGTTCTGATCATTGCTCCGTCGGCGCCCCGGATGCCCGACTGGCAGCAACTGACGGCACCGGCCACGTCCCTGCTGTTGGCGGCGAGCAGGGGCTCAGTGTTCCCGTGGCACAGACCTGCTTCGCTGTCGCGGCGAGAGTCCGGTGCAGTCTGTTCTGGGCGAGCCTGCGCACGGTCGCAAGAGCCGAAGCCTCATAGAGTGCCGCGGTGACGATCGCCGTAGCGTTGGTGAGGTCCATAAGATCCCCTCACAGATTGACCCCGGAAGCTGGTGGTTATGCCACAGTGGGCTGTCCGAACCAGGTGGTCAGCGCTTCCGGGAGACCGCGTTGGGTTCGGTCTCCGACCCAGGCAACGTATCCGTCGGGGCGGATCAACACGGCAGTGGGAGCGGTGACCGCGCCGAGTACCGGGAGCTCCCACTCCCCTTTGTAGCTCGCGTCGATCAGCGGGACCCGGTCAGCCCATGGAGTGATGTCGAAGCCGCCGGGCTCACCGAGGTTGAGCAGCACCGGTCGGGCGTCGTGCAGTAGCTCGAAGACACGGAGCGGGCCGTCGGCGGTCACGAGATCCAGATCGGGCATCCGGCGTCCGAGCAGCGGGTGTCCCTCTCCGAGGTCGTAGTGGATGTCCAGACCAGACATCATCCCGGCGAACCGCTTGCGCGGCTCGTCCATGCTCAGCAGCTCGGTCATAGTGTCGCGCAACGCATCGGTGCGCACGTCGGTGCCGCTAAGCGCCATCTGCGCCATGGTGTTGTGCAGCACGCGGGCACCGACCGGGTGCCGCTCGGGGTGATAGGTGTCCAGGAGGCCGTCTGGCGATGTCCCGTTGACCACCTGGGCCAGCTTCCATCCGAGGTTCACGGCATCCTGCACACCGGTGCCGAGGCCCTGTCCACCTTGCGGGGGATGCACGTGTGCGGCGTCGCCCGCGAGCAGTACACGTCCCTTGCGGTAGGACGCCGCCTGCCGGGTCATGTCGGTGAAACGGGAGATCCAGGTAGGGCTGTGCACCCCGTAGTCTGTCCCGTCGACGGCGATGAGTGCCTCGCTGAGATGCTGCAGGGTGGGCTCGCTGATGTGTTCGAGGTGTTGTTCGGTCAGTACGACCCGTACTGACCCTCGGTCCGACCGGCCGATGCCACCACCCGTGCGCATGCCGAACTCCGGCTCCTCGTCCATCTCGACCTCGGCAATCAGCCAGCTGGTCGACGGATCCCACCCGGGGAACTCGATGCCGGCCGCCTTTCGGATCACACTGCGTCCTCCGTCGCACCCGACGAGGTAGTCCGCCCGTAGCGACTGGCCGTCGGACAGCTCGACGTCGACGCCGGTGTCGCCCTGCGCGAAGCCCGTCACCTCACGGTCGCGAGCGATCGGCACCCCCAGCTCGCTGACCCAGTCGGCCAGTATGCGCTCGAAGTGCCTCTGCCACAGCGCGAGCGCGTAGTTGTGGCGGGTTGGGAAGCCGCTGATGTCCAACGGAATCCCGGCGAACCCCTGGATCTGCATCGCCTGCCCCTCCGCGAGGAACCGATCGGCGATGCCGCGCTGATCGAGCACCTCGATGGTGCGCGAGTGCAGACCGCCGGAGCGCGAGCCGTCGAGCTCCTGGCTCGCGCGCCGCTCGACGACCGCGACGTCGACTTTCGCTAACGCCAACTCAGCTGCCAGCATCATCCCTGTCGGACCGCCTCCAGCGATCACCACCGCATGCTCGGTCATAGCTGCCCTCCCGGCCGATACTTCGAGAACAACCAGCCCATTGCGCTCCTCCATTTCCGTGGTTCTGGCTTGCGGCGGGCGATTATGCGGCACGAATCAAGGCCTCATGAGCGCCTCGGATCAGGTATAAATTGGAAGTGGGTAGACGCGGGTGACCGCCTTGCACCGTCCTCCTCTGCGGATAGACGACCTCTTCGCGAAGCGGCAACGCCGCCTACGACATACCTTCGGTCAGAGACCTCCCGCCGCCAAGTCCAGCGCTGACCAGTCCGACCGTGGATCACTCCACCTCCGAGGCGCGCCACCGTTGATGACATGTCGTCGACGGAGGCCGCCTGATTCCTTGCTGCGAGGACGCTGGCCCTCCAGATAAGCACCGAGTAGCGCCGCAGTCCGACCCTTGCGCGGACGGTCAGCCAGCGCTGCCAGCCATCACTACAGCGCAGCTGCGCGACCGCTTGGTCGGTCAGCTCCTGCTCGTGGCGGCGTCGCTCGGCGCGCTGCTGGTCGGTCAGCGCCACGCGCTCCCTGTTGGCCATCACAGAACTCTCCCCCTCTTCTCGGGGTTTCGTGGCGGTGTCGACGCCGTCTGCGAGGACGTCCTCGTCGACGTCGTTGTTGCAGCCGTCGGTCGCCTCGGCGGCCGTGGCCGCAGCCGCGGACTTGGGGCGATCGAGGTTCTGGACGCTGCGGTCATAGGCCCGACTTCGGCGCTGAGCGCGCGCTGCAGCTGCGTGTGGCTGGCGGGCAGCACGGCCTTGGTGATGCGCTCAAAGGCCTTGCGCGCGATGTCCTGTGCGAGCCCGGCAGGACAGATCCGCGGCGCTTGGCCGTTGGGAGCACGAGCTGGCTTGCGCAGTGCTGGGCGGCGAACACGACCAGCGCGCGGCCATACAGCTCGCCCGCCGCCAGCGCGAGCGCGACGCCGAGGACCACGAGCGTTTCGCGGTGATCACCGGTGCGTCTGATCAGGCCCAGCGACACCCCGTGCTGGGAGAACGGCCACAGCGGCGCGATCCGCTCCGGCGTGGCCAGGTCGGCGAGCAGATGCGACACGCAGCCGATCGTCAGCGCGGCTGCTGCGCCTACCCGTCGAGGCGAAGCGCCAGCTCGTCGCCGAGCGATCCGCGCGCACGCGCGGCGAGTAGCACCTCGAGCAGCGCGGCGGCTGCGTGCGGGCAAAACTGGGCCCCGGCCTCGCGACCGATCTCGTCGCGGGCGGCAGCCGCGGACATCGCCCGCCGGTACGGGCGATGCGACGTCATCGCGTGGTAGGCATCGCAGACGAGCGCGATCCGGCTCGCGATCGGGATCTCCTGCCCGGCCAGGCCGTCGGGATAGCCGCCGCCGTCCCAGCGCTCGTGCTCGGCGCGGACCCCCGCTGCGAGATGGGCCAGCTCGGGCATCGACGCGAGGATCTCGGCGCCGACGACAGGGTGCTGGCGCATGAGCGTCTGCTCGTGACTCGTGAGCGGACCGGCCTTGCGCAGGATCGCGTCGGGCACGGCGATCTTGCCGAGGTCGTGCAGGAGCGCGATGTGCTCGACCTCGCTCGTCAGCGTCTCGCCGAGGCCAAGTCGCCGGGCGACCCCACGGGCGAGCATGACGACTTCGCGCGAGTGCATCGCCGTGTAGCTGTCGCGGGCGTTGACCGCGGCCAGCAGCGCGCGCAGGCTCGCGATCTCAGCCGTGGCGACGGCGGGCCGCAGCGCGTGAGCTCCCGCGGGTGGACCGTCGCGGCCCTCCTGTGTGGCCTGCATGGCGAGCTCAGCCGCCGCGAGCACCTGGTTAACGCCGCCGCTGGTGTGCTCCAGCTGCGCGGTGCCAACGCTGATCGACAGCGGGATGCGGTCCTGCGCACCGTACGCGGCGGCGCACATCTCGCCGACCAGCTCGCCGGAGATGCGCGTGCCCTCGTCCTCGTCGACGTTGAGCAGCAGCACTGCGAACTCGTCGCCGCCGAGGCGCGCGGCTCGGTCGCTTGAGCGCAACCGCGTGGACAGCGCGTCGCCGATCGCGCACAGCACCTCGTCGCCGGCGAGGTGGCCGAGCACGTCGTTGACCTGCTTGAAGCCGTCGACGTCCATGACCACGAGCGCGGCGCGCTCGCCGTAGCGCCGGCAGCGGTCGAGCTGGTGGGCGAGATCCAGCTCGAAGCGGCGCCGGTTCCACAGGCCGGTCAGGGGATCGCGGTCGGCGAGGGCGAGCACGTGCGTCTCGAGGTTCTGGCGTTCGGTCACGTCCGTGCAGGAGCAGACGACGGCGTACGGCGTCGTGCTGCCGGACCGCATCAGCGCTCGGGTGCTCACGTCCAGCCAGCGGCGCTCTTGGCCCGGGCACTCCAGGCCGATGACGCGCCGCTCCGGCGTGCCGCTGGCGAGCGACCGGCCGGCTGGTGTGTCGGCGGCAGCGATTGGCGCGCCTTCCTCGCTGAACCAGTGCGCCGGCAGCTCCATGACGATATCGGCGTCGGTCTGCGCCAGCGCCTTGGCGGATGCGTTGAGCAGCTCGACGCGTCCGTCGGCGTGCTGGAGGACGACGGCCTCGTCGAGCGCGCCCAGGAGCGCGCGCAGCTTACGCTCGCTCTCGCGCAGCCCACCCGTGGCCGCCGTCGTGCGCCGCGCGGCACCGATGAGGCAGGCGTAGAGCCACAGACCGGCGGCGATCGCCAGCCACAGGCCGCCGAGTAGCGCCCAGCCGAGCCAGATCCCCCGGCCCGACCCGGCGAGCACGCCGTCGCGGTCGGCCTGCATTCGCAGCCGCCACGTCGTGCCGGGAACTTCGACCGTCGTCGTCAGCGCGTCGTGCGCCGGCACGGTGGCGCCCTTCGGCGCGACGACCGCGAGCTCGGTGCCTGCTCTGTCGAGGACGACGAGCAGGGCGCCATCGTGGTTTGGCAGGCGCCCGAGGTAGTCCTCCAGCAGCGAGCGCATGAGCGCGACTGGGATTCCCTGGAGGAGCACGCGCTTGGCGCCGCGCGTCGCGAACGCCAGCCTGTAGTCGACGAGCGGTCCCGCCGCGGTGCCGCGAACGTCGGACAAGACGCTGCCTGCGCGATCGGCGCCACGCGGCGGCTGCGCCTTGCCGGCCCGCGCAACGACGTCTCCGCGCTCGTCGAGGATCGCCACGTAGCCGAGGCTGCCCCGCGCCGCAAGCCACGCCAGACGGCCGCGCAGAGCGGCGGGGCCCGCGCCGAAGCGGCGAGCGAGCTCGTCCGCGGACGCGCTGCCCAGGTCGCCGACCACCGATTGCGTGATCGCGGCAGAGATCTTGGCTCGCTGCTCGAACCGGCGCTCCGCGGCGCGCCGGTTCGCACGCTGCGCGTCGTGCAGCCCAACACCGGCAGCGGCGAGGATCGCGAAGAGCAGGAAGGCCAGGGAGACGAGGCCGCGGCCGCGAGACATAGGCGCTCATCGACAGCGCCGTCCGCGAACTTGAGTGAGGTGTCGAGGACTCAAACCGCTCGCGGAAGGTCTCGCCGCAGCGGCCTGCGCGGTGACGCGAGCAACCGTACCGCCAGCCGGCTGACAGCGGCTTGCGGCAAGCTGAAAAGCGCCATGGCAAGCACGACTCAGCATCTCGGCGTCCTTCGTCACCCCGAATTTCGCCTGCTCTGGTTCGCCGAGTCTGCGAGCGTCATCGGCGACATGATCGTGCGTGTCGCGGTGGCGTTGTTCGTCATCGACCTCACGGGCAGCGCGACCGATGTGGGACTCGTGCTGGCCGCGTACACGCTGCCGCTCGTCGGCTTCCTGCTGCTCGGCGGCGTCATCGCCGACCGCCTCCCACGCCATCTCGTCGTCGTCGCCACCGATCTCGTGCGCTTCGCGCTGCACGCGCTGCTGGCGATCCTGATCGTCATCGGCACGGTGCAGATCTGGCACCTGATCGTGATCGGGACGATCTTCGGCTCGGCGGATGCCTTCTTCCGCCCGGCGATCAGCGGGCTGGTGCCGCAAACCGTGCCCGAGGAGGAGATCCAGGAAGCCAACGCCATCTTGGGGATCGTCCACAACATCGCCGAGTTCGCAGGCCCCGCGCTCGCGACGATCCTCGTGCTCGCTATGAGCGCGGCAGCAGCCTTCGCGATCGACGCCGCGACGTTCCTGCTCAGCGCGGCGCTGCTCATCCGCGTGCGCCCGCGTGAGCGCGCGCTCCGGGGCGTCGCCGCCGCGGCGGATGCCAGCGCCGGTCTCTGGGCCGAGATCCGCGAGGGCTTCGGCGAGGTGCGCGAGCGTCGCTGGATCTGGATGACGCTGGCGGCGTTCTGCGTGGCGGTCTTCGCCGTGCTGGCGCCCTGGTTCGTCGTCGGCCCGATCGTCGCACGCGAGCACTACGACAGCCTCTCGGTGTTCGGGCTCGTGACGGCCGCCTTCGGGGCGGGAACGATCGCCGGCTCGCTCGCCGCGATCCGCTGGCGCCCGCGCTACCCGATGCGCCTGGGAATAGCGTTCGTCCTGCCCTGGCCCGTCGGCGTTGCGCTGTACGCCGCCGGGGTCACGCTGGTCGTCGTGGTTCCGGCCGTGACGCTCAGCGGCGCGGGGATCGCGCTGTTCGAGGTCTGGTGGATGACCGCCCTGGCCGAGCGCATACCGCCCGACAAGCTCTCGCGCGTGACGTCCTATGACTGGATGGTGTCGTTCGGGCTCGTTCCCGTCGGCTACGTGCTGGCCGGGCCGCTGGCCGGGAGCCTGGGCGCGGCGAACGTCATGCTCGCCGGCGCGGGGCTCGGATTCGCAGCGCTCGCGCTCGGACTGCTGCCGCGCCAGACGCGCGAGTTGGAGCGCATCGAGCGCGGCGGGCGGCCGGCGATGCCGAGCGCGCCACCGGTTCCCGTCGCGTAGTGGCGAAGGGAACCGTTGGCGTTCCCGCGCCCAAACCGCGCGGCTACGCCGTCGCCGCGTGCTTTTCGCCGCGCTCGAGGCGCCGCTGCTCGCGCACGCGCTGCAGGACGCCCTTGCGCCCGAGCGTTTCCAGGCCCGAGTAGAGCACCCTGATCTCGCCGAAGATCTCCTCGGCGACCGTCATCTGCTGGTCGCGCGTCGGATCCTCGACCTGCTCCCAGCGGATCGGGTCGCCGTACTGGATCGTCACCTTCGGGAACTTCCCCTTGCGCCAGTTGCGGACTTGCGTCGAGCCGTAGATCGCGACCGGCACGATCGGCGCGCCCGACTCCAGCGCGAGCCGGCCGATCCCGGGCTTGGGGCGCTGGGACAGCTTGCCGTCGCGCGAGCGGCCGCCCTCGCAGTACATCGCAACCGTTCCCCCGCGGTCGAGGATCGCGCGCGCGGTGATGAACGCCTCTTCGTCGCGATGGCCGCGGCGGACCGGAAACACGCCGCCGTGGGAGTAGACGAACTGCAACGGCGGCTGGAAGAGCTGCGACTTGGCCATGAAGCGCACCTTGCGGCGCACGAACCCGCCAAGGAAAAAGTGATCCATGAACGAGCCGTGGTTGGGAGCGAAGATGACCGGGCCGCTCTGCGGGACCTTCTCGCTGGAGATCGAGCGCGCCCGGAAGAACGTGAACGCCCACAGTTGCGTCAGGATCTTGACGGCCTCGTAGGCGGCGTCCGGTTCGCGCGTGCGCGACCGTTCGTGAAAGGGGGCGAAGTGCTCGGGCGGACGCTGGTCGCGTCCGGCGTCTCCCATCGCCGCGAGTTGCTCGCTGCGTTTCAGCGTCGCCATGGTCGGCACACTACCCGCGCGCCCAGCCGCGAGCACGCTGGACGGCGCGTCGCCAGTCGCCGATCAGCGCGTCGCGCTCGTCGGCGGCGATTTCGGGCTCGTAGCGGGCGCGTTCGCCGTCGCGGCACGCGACGTCCTCCTGCGTCCAGGCGCCGACGCCGACGCCGGCCAGCAGTGCGGCTCCCAGCGCCGTCGTCTCGGGGATCTCGGCGACGGCGATCGGCACGCCGAGAACGTCGGCCTGGAACTGCATCAGCCAGGCGTTGACGGTCGCGCCACCGTCGGCGCGCAGCTCGGCGAGCGGTTGGCCGGACGCGCGCTCCATCGCCTGCACGGCGTCGACGGTCTGGAAGGCGATCGCCTCGAGCGTCGCGCGCGCGACGTGCGCGCGCGTGCTGCCACGCGTGAGACCGACGATCGTGCCGCGCGCGTACGGGTCCCAGTGCGGGGAGCCCAGGCCGGTGAGCGCCGGGACGAAGTAGACGCCGTCGTTGGAGTCCAGCGAGGCGGCGAGCTGCTCTGTGTCCGAGGCCTGCTCGATGATGCCCAGGCCGTCGCGCAGCCACTGGACGGCGGCGCCGGTGACGAAGATCGCGGCCTCCAGCGCGTAGACGGTGCGCTCGCCGATCCCCCAGGCGATCGTGCTCAGGAGGCCGGGCGGGGCGGTCGGCGCCTTGTCGCCCTGGTTGAGCAGCACGAACGAGCCGGTGCCGTACGTGTTCTTGCCGAGGCCCGCTTCGAGGCAGCCCTGACCGTAGAGCGCGGCCTGCTGGTCGCCGGCGATGCCGCTGATCGGGACGCCGTCGTACCCGTCGCCGAGCGCGCCGTCGCGGACGGTGCCGAACGTGCCGATGCTCGGCAGCACCTCGGGCAGCGATTTGCGCGGGACGTCGCCGAGCAGCGCGAGCAGGTCGTCGTTCCAATCGCCGCGGACGATGTCGTAGAGCATCGTGCGCGAAGCGTTCGTGACGTCCGTGCGGTGCTCGCCGGTGAGCTTAAAGACGAGCCATGAGTCGATCGTGCCGAAGACGGCGCCGCCTGACCGCGCTCGCTCGCGCAGACCCTCGACGTTCTCGAGCAGCCATTCGATCTTCGTCGCGCTGAAGTAGGGATCCAGGACGAGACCGCTGCACGTGCGCACGAGCGGCTCGTGGCCGGCCTCGCGCAACGCGTCGCAGCGAGCGGCGGTTCGGCGGTCCTGCCAGACGAGGGCGTGGTACAGCGGCTCGCCGGTCTGCGGATCCCACACGCAGACGGTCTCGCGCTGGTTCGTGATCCCGATCGCCTGGAGCTCGCCGGGTTGCGTCCGAGCGTCTTCGAGCGCCTCGAGCGCGACGGCACGGGTGACGTCCCAGATCGTGGCCGCGTCGTGCTCGACCCAGCCGGGCTTCGGAAAGTGCTGCTCGAACTCGCGATACGCGCGGCCGGCGAGCTGCGCCTGCTCGTCGAAGACAAGGCAGGTCGTCCCGGTCGTGCCCTGATCAATGGCAAGGATCACGACCGGGACGGTACCCGTCGGGGGGTAAGACAGTCGGGGCTGGGAGGAGAGAAGCCCCGACTTGGTACTCCCGTCGGAGCGGCGTGCCCTCGGGGTTCAGGCAGCCGCCCCTCTCCACCGGCGACGGGATGGACCGCCAGCGGTGCTTATTCACGGTAGGTCGGGACCGAGAATCGTCACATCGACGCACGTCCAAAGCTATGTGGCGGCGGTTGGCCCGGCGGTCGAACTCGCCTACAAGTCCTCGCGGGCGCGCTCGATCGCCGCGGCGGCCGGTTCCACCTGATGGTTGGTGAGGTGCTCCCAGGTCAGCGTCCTCCCGTCCGCCAGCGTCAGAACGAGCGCGCGCGTCTCGAACACGTTGCGCTCGCCGCCCCGCTGGCGGTCGATGACGGCGACGATGTCGCACAGCGCCACCTCGCGGACCGGCGCGTTCGCGCCCGGGCCGGCCCAGCGCTGGTCGAGGATACGGCGCGTCGTCACCGACAGCTGCGCGAGCGGGCCCCATTTCTCGCTCATGTCCGGCCAGCCGCAGGTGAAGAGCACCTCTTCGTCGGGATCGAGCGTTGCCAGCAGCTGCTGCACCTGCTCGTCGCTCGGTTCGCCTCCCTGGGTGTGTTCGCGATAGAGGTCGGTGATCGTGCCGGCGGTCTCCATCAGCGTCTGCTCGCGTAGACGGCGAGGAAGTCCAGCAGCTGGCGGCCGCGGTGAAGAAAGCCGCGCCATGTGCGGCCGGTCGCGCGATGGGTGAGGTCGAGCTGCACCTCCTCGATCCGGAAGCCGGCGCGGGCGGCGTCGACCGTCATCCCGATCTCCATCCCGAAGCGCGGCGCGAACGGCACGACGACGGCGAACGCCGGGCCGCTCAGGGCTCGCTGGCCGGAGATCGGGGCCTTCAGGTCGAGGCCTGTGAGCTTGCGGATCGCACGGTGCGCGAAGCCGACCGCGAAGCCGAAGCCGCCGCCGACGCGGGCTGCGAAGACCGCGATGGCGAGATCGGCGCGACCCTCGCGGACGGTGGCCGCCAGCGCCGGCAGCTGCGCGGCGCTCTCGGCGAGGTCGCCGTCGACGAGGACGAAGACCGGTGGATCGGGCTCCAGCGCGCGGCTCAGGACGCGCCGCGCCGCGAGCGTCGCGGCGCCGCCCTTGCCGATCGCGCGCTCGCTGCGAACCACATCGGCGCCCGCGTCGGCGGCGATCTGGGAAGTCGCGTCGGTCGAGCCGTCGTCGGCCACGATGACGTGTGCGCCGGGGAACGCGCTCGCCAGGGCGCCGAGCGTGTCGGCCAGGTGGTCGGCCTCCTCATGAGCGGTGACGATGACGATCGTGCTGGCGTCCATCCCGGCGGCTACTCTGCCAGTAGTTCAACGAGGAGGAGCCGTGGTTGAAGTCGAGGCCCATATCACGGGCGTGGTCTGGAAGATCGAGTGCAAGGTCGGTGACGTGGTCGAGGAGGGCGACACGGTGGTGACGCTCGAGTCGATGAAGATGGAGATGCCGGTCGAGGCCGAGGACCCCGGCATCGTCAAGGAGATCTTGTGCGAGGAGGGCCAACCGGTCGACGAGGGCGACACGCTTGTCGTGCTGGAGTAGGTGGCCTCGTGGGTTCGAGTTCATCGAGCCCGGGCTAATCAGCCATAGAGCAAGCTCTAACCGCGCAGCTTGAAGGTACCGTTTCCCGCTGCGATGCCTGGGGAGGTGCATATCGATCGCCCCGCAGATGGAGTTCTGCGGCTGGCGATCTCGAATCCGACGAAGCGCAACGCGCTCGATCACGCGATCCTCGACGGCATCACGGCTGAGCTTTCGAGCCTCGAGAATGTCCGCTGCGTCGTGCTCACCGGCCGCGACGGCATGTTCTCCTCCGGCTACGACATCGGTGATCTCTCCCCGGACGCCTTCGCCATCGAGGCCGAGAAGCTCGTCGCGCACCCGTTCTGTGACGCGCTCGAGGCGCTCGAGGCGCTTGACGTGCCGACGCTCGCGTCGCTCTGCGGCGCCACGATCGGTGGCGGGCTCGAGCTCTCGCTTGCCTGCGACATGCGCCTCGCCTGCGGGCAGATCAGGCTTGGCATGCCGCCCGCCAAGCTCGGTCTCGTGTACTCGCACACCGGCCTGCGACGCTTCATCAACGCGATCGGCGAGCCGCGCACGCGCGAGCTCTTCCTGCTGGGTCGCTACATCGACGCGCAGACAGCGCTCGCGTGGGGCCTCGTCAACTGGGTCGTCGACGAAGACGAGCTGGAGGCGACGGCACTGGAGCTCGCGACGCAGCTGGCCGCCAACGCACCGCTGTCGATGGCTGGCAACAAGAAGGTTATGCGCGAGCTGCTGCGCGCCGAGGCCGCGGTCGATCCGATCGTCGAGCGTCAGTTGATCGAATTGCGCGAGTCGAGCTTCGCGTCCGAAGACCTGCTCGAGGGCGTGTCGGCGTTCGCCGAGAAGCGCGCTCCAAGCTGGAAGGGGCGCTAGGACGCGTCGGGCGTCGGGCGTGGAGCGCCGCGGGCGGGCCAGCTCCGCGCGCCGCTTTAGGAACGCGCCGCCAGGCGCGGCCACTCGATCGCGGGGCAGCGGTCCATCACTACGAGCAGGCCGGCCTCGCGGGCACGAGCGGCGGCCGCTTCGTCGATCACTCCGAGCTGCATCCAGACCGTCCGAGCGCCGATCGCGATCGCCTCGTCGACGTGCGCGCCGGCGTGGCTGGAACGGCGAAAGATGTCGATGACATCGACCTCCGTGCCAGGCGGGAGATCGTTCAGCGAAGGGTACGCGCGCTCGCCGAGGATCTCCGTCACGTTGGGGTTGACCGGGATGACGCGCTTGCCGCGCGACTGCAGCAGCGCCGCGATGCGGTGACTGTCGCGCCCGGGGTCGGGCGAGCAGCCGACGACGGCCCATGTCGCGCAGTCCTCAAGCGCTGTGCGAATCGCGTTCTGCATCCCGTCAGGATAATTCGCTCGGCTACGAAGCAACGCTTGGGCGGCGGGGCCGCGCGGGCGCGCGACGACGATCCAGATCGATCGAGAGCCTGCGAGCATCCGCGTCGTGAAGCTCGTCACGTGGAACGTCAACTCGCTGAAGGTGCGCCTGCCGCGCGTGCTGCAGTTCCTGGACGAGCACGCGCCCGACATCGTCTGCATGCAGGAGACGAAGTCCGAGGCTGCCGCGTTCCCGGCTGGTGAGCTGGCGCAGGCCGGCTACCACGCCGTACACCACTCGGTCGGACGCTGGGCTGGGGTTGCGATCGCCGCTCGGCGGGAGCTCGAGCTCGTCGATCCCGTCGCCGGGCTGCCGGGTGAGCTGCGCGACGACGAGGCGCGCTGGGTCGAGGCGACCGTCGGCGGCCTGCGCGTGGCGAGCGTCTACGTCCCCAACGGCCGCGAGGTCGGCTCGCCCACCTACGACGAGAAGCTCGCGTTCCTCGACGCGATGGCCGAGCGCGCGGCGGCGCTGCGCTCGGATGAGACGCCGCTCGTGATCGCGGGTGACTTCAACGTCGCTCCGTCCGACCTCGACGTCTACGACCCCGAGGCGTTCATCGGTTCGACCCATGTGACGCCGCAGGAGCGCTCGCGCGTGGAAGCGATACAAGTTGCGGGCGGGCTCGTGGATGCCTACCGCCAGCTGCACCCCGACGGTGTGCAGCACACCTGGTGGGATTACCGCCAGGGCCACTTCCATCGCGGGCTGGGCCTGCGGATCGATCTTGCGCTCGTGTCGGAGTCGCTGAAGCCCCGCCTGCGCCACTGCGGGATCGAGCGCAACTACCGCAAGGGAACGAAGCCGTCCGATCACGCGCCGCTGGCCGTCGATCTGACGTAGCGGCCACCGCGACCACTCCACACCCAGGGGGTGTGTGGACCTGGTCCCCCATAGCGCCATCAGGCGACACACGCTCGGGAGGTTGAGATCGTCCCGGGCAGCACGGAGCCGGCGGCGATTAGAATCCCGCTGCGCGATGGCGCCTTTGACCCGCACCGAGCACGTCCAGGTTGACGGCGGCGAGATGAGCCCGCACGCCTGCCCGACCCTGTTGCAGTTCGGCGGTGCCGACCCGTTCATCCCGCGCGAGCAGGTCGACCGCGTCGCCGCGATGGCCGCCGGCCGCCAGGAGATCGAGTGCCACGTCCACGAAGGCGCGGGCCACGCCTTCGACAACCACCTCGCGCCGATGTTCCATGATCCGAGGCGGCGGCGCACGCCTGAAAGCTCACGCGCGGCTTCCTCGCCCGCGCGCTGCCGCTCAGGCAAGCCGCCGACTGAGAACGCGCTGCGCCACTGCGCGCGCGCACCCGGGACCCCTGGGCGCGCGGGCGCCGTGCTGGCAACCCATATCCACCGCCGAGGTAGCCCAGCCGGACCGTCCGGTGCGCCTGCAACCCTGCCGCGCAATGCCACCGCTCATCACTCGCGAGGAGGCGCTGCGCCTCGGGGAGCTCGAGGATCGCAGCGCGATCGAGGCGCTGATCGAGCGCGCTTGGCGGGTGCGCGTCGAGCGCTTCGAGGACGCGACCGACATGTGCTCGCTCGTCAACGCGAAGTCGGGAGGATGCGCGCAGGACTGCGGCTTCTGCGCACAATCGCGCTTCGCCGAGGCCGAGACACCGCTGCACGCGATGATGGAGCCCGAGCAGATCCTCGAACACGCGCGCGCGGCCGAGGCCGCCGGCGCGCATCGCTTCTGCATGGTCACGCAGGGCCAGGGCCTGTCCAAGCGCGACTTCGAGAAGGTACTCGCGGGCACGCGCCTCGTCGCCGAGCACACGAACCTCAAGCGCTGCGCTTCGATCGGGCACATGAGCCCGGCGCGCGCGAAGGCGCTCAAGGAAGCCGGCGTGCAGCGGGTACACCACAACGTCGAGACGGCCGAGTCCTACTACCCCGAGGTCTCGCAGACGGTGCGCTACGAGGGCCGGCTGCGGACGATCGACGCGGTGCGCGAGGCGGGTCTGGAAACGTGCGTCGGCGGCATCCTCAACCTCGGTGAGACACGCGAGCAGCGCGTCGAGATGGCCTTCGAGCTGGCTGCGATCGACCCCACGTCGGTGCCGATCAACCTGCTCAATCCGCGTCCTGGGACGAAGTTCGGCGACCGCGAGTTCATGGATCCCTGGGAGGCCGTGAAGTGGATCGCGATCTTCCGCCTGATCCTGCCCGAGGCGCTGTTCAGGCTCTGCGGCGGCCGCGTGGAGAACATCGGCGAGCTGCAGCAGCTCGCGGTGCGCGCGGGCATCAACGGCGTGATGATGGGCAACTTCCTGACCACGCTCGGCAACACGCCCGACGAGGACCGGGCGATGTTCGAGAACCTCGGGCTGAACGTCGAGCGCCAGCCCGACAACGCGGCCAACCCGCGGCCGGACAATCGGTCGGGATGGTTGGAGGGAGAGACGCCGGAAGGCGATGCGGTACGCGTCCCGGACCGGTTCGACGGCCTTGAGGTCCGCATGTGGGATCCGTCGACCCAGCTGCGCTTCGCCACGAAGCGCAGCGTTCCGGCACGGCCCGACGGCGCAGCCAACACCACTTCAGCGATGAAGGACTGACACTCGGAGGAGCAGCGACCGTGACCGAGATCCAAGCACGGCTGGCAGAGCTGAAGACCCAGGGCCTGTTTCGTCGCACACGCCTGGTGAGCGGGCCGCAGGGCCCGAATGTCGTGCTCGACGGCCGGCCCGTCCTGCTGCTGTGCTCGAACAACTACCTCGGCCTGGCGGACCATCCGCGCGTGCAGGAGGCGGCGGCAAAGGCGGCGATGCGCTGGGGCGTCGGCGCCGGCGCCTCGCGGCTCGTGTCGGGGACGATGACGGTCCACTCGCGCCTGGAGCGGCGACTGGCGGCGTTCAAGGGGACCGAGACGGCGCTGCTCTTCGGCTCCGGCTATCTCGCGAACATCGGCGTCCTACGAGCGCTCTCGCGCGCCGGCGAGGTCATCTTCTCCGACGAGCTCAACCACGCCTCGATCATCGACGGCTGCCGGTTGTCGCGGGCGGAGACGTTCGTCTATGCCCACAACGACGTCGAGCATCTCGCATGGGGACTTGCCCAGGCTGGCCGGCGAGCATCGCTGATCGTCACCGAATCGGTCTTCTCGATGGACGGCGACGTCGCGCCGCTGGAGGAGATCGCCTCGCTCGCGCGCCGCCACGACGTGCGCACCGTGGTCGACGAGGCGCATGCGACCGGCTGCGTCGGGCCCGGCGGGCGTGGCGCGGTCGTCGAGGCCGGGCTCGAGGGCGAGATCGACGTCATCGTCGGCACGCTTGGCAAGGCGCTGGGCGGCTACGGGGCGTTCGTGGCCTGCGAAGAGGAGCTCGCGCAGCTGCTCGTCAACAGCGCGCGCTCGCTCATCTTCTCCACGGCGCTCCCACCGCCCGTGGTGGCGGGCGCGATCGCGGCGCTGGATGTGCTGGAGGAGCAGCCGCGTCGCGTGGACCGGCTGAACGCCAACGCCGAGGTGCTGCGCTGCGAGCTCGCGCGGGAGGGGTTCGACGTGTCCGGATCGTCGAGCCAGATCGTGCCGCTGATCGTCGGTGACGCGCGCACCGCGATGCGTGTCTGCGAGGCGGCGCTGGAGCGCGGCGTCTTCGCCCAGGCGATCCGGCCGCCGACCGTGCCGGACGGAACGTCGCGGCTGCGGCTCGCGGTGATGGCGACACACACCAAGGACGAGCTACGCGAGGCCGCCCGCGTCCTCGGTCGCGCGGCGCTGCAGGCAGGGTTCCGACCCGCGACCGCGCTGCCGGTGGCGGTCGCGCAGGGGGCCGCGCGCCCGGGCGCTCCGTGCGAGCCCTTCGATGACGAGGACGACGCGCTCGCGGTCCATACCAGGGCTGGGGTCGCGCCGTTCGACGCCGAAGCGCCGGACGACGTGCCCGTGCCGCACGCGGCGTAGCCGTGCCGCCGGCCCGTGCGGGGCTGCTTCGTCACCGGAACCGACACCGGCGCCGGCAAGACGGTGCTCGCCGCCGCGATCGCGGCGGCACTGCATGCCAGCGGTGAGCGAGTCGCCGCATTCAAGCCGGTCGTCACGGGCGTGGACGAGCCCGACGCCGTGTGGCCTGCCGACCACGAGCTGCTCGCGACGGCCACGGGCGCGCAACCCGAGCAGGTCTGCGCGACGACATTCGGACCTGCCCTCTCGCCGCACCTGGCGGCGCAGCTCGCGGGGGTCGAGCTGTCCTTGGATGCGATCGTCGCCGCCGCACGCGCCGCCGCGCAGGGTGCGGACGTGCTCGTGGTCGAGGGCGTCGGCGGCCTGCTCGTGCCGTTCAACGCGTCGCACTGCGTCCGCGATCTCGCCGTCGAGCTCGGGCTGCCCGTGCTCGTGGCCGCACGACCGGGGCTCGGCACGATCAACCACTCGCTGCTGACCGTCGAGGCGGCCCGGGCCGCCGGCCTGGATGTTCGCGCGGTCGTCTTGACGCCCTGGCCCGCCGAACCGAGCGTCATGCAGTGCTCCAACCGCGACACGATCGCGGCCCACGGTGGCGTCGAGGTGGCGACGCTGGCGACCGTCAGCCCGGCCGCCGGCGATCTCGCCCGCGCCGGCGCCGCGCTTGCGCTGCAACGATGGGTCGATGATGGCTGAGCCTGAGCGCCGCTTCATGACAACGCACTGGCGCGCGGTGCTCGGCGTCACCTATGCGGCCGACGAGGCGCTGCTGGCACCGCACCTGCCGCCCGGCTGTGAGATTGACCGGCTCGAGGGCTCACCGCGCGTGAGCGTCGTGGCGTTTCGCTTTCGCCACACGCGCGTCGGCGGCGTGCCGATCCCATGGCATGTGAACTTTCCCGAGATCAACCTGCGCTTCTACGTCCGGATCGGCGGGCAGCGGGCGGTCGTCTTCATCCGCGAGTTCGTCTCGCGGCCTGCGATCGCGCTTACCGCGAAGCTGTTCTACAACGAGCCGTACCGCACGATCCGGATGAAGGACTGGCTCATCGCGCCGACGATCTGGAACGGCTCGCGGCTGGGCGTGCGCCATCGCTTCGGGCCCGGGTTGCGCAATCGCTTGGAGGCATGGGCCGATCCGGTCGCCCAGCAGCCCGCCCCCGACTCCTCCGCCTACTGGCTCACGCATCACGAGCTCGGGGTCGGCCGCGGCCACCGCGGCCGCGTCAGCCGCTACCGGGTCGAGCACGAGGTGTGGGGGCTGCACGCGATCCGCGACCTGCGCGTGGAGGTCGACTTCGCGGCGCTGTACGGCGCGCAGTGGGGATACCTCGCCGAGGCCCGGCCGTCGCATGTCACGCTGGCGTCCGGCTCGGCGGTGCAGATCTACTCGCCGGTGGATCCACGCTGAGCATCGATCCGGGCCGCGTCGAACGTCCAGGTGCCCCGAGCCCGGGGTTAGCATCGGACGACGATGGCCCGCGCTGTCCTCCTGATCGTGCTTGCGCCGGCGGTATGCGCCCTCGCCATCGCAAGCGCAGCGGCGCGCCCGCTGCCCAAGGCACCGAGGTGCCCCGTCTTTCCCGCGTCCAACCACTTCAATCAGCGCGTGGACCTACTCCCGGTCACGTCCAACTCGGACGTGCTCACGAGCTCGATCGGCCTCGACGCGAAGGTCCACGCCGACTTCGGCTCGGGCAGCTACGACGGCGGTCCAATCGGGATCCCGTTCACCGTCGTCGGCAAGGCCCAGCGCAAGGTGCCGGTCTCCTTCGACTACGCCGACGAGTCGGACGGCAGGCTCTACCCGCTCCCATCCACGGCCCCGGTCGAGGGTGGATCCGACGCCGACGGCGACCGCCACGTGCTCGTCGTCGACAAGGACCGCTGCAAGCTCTACGAGCTCTATGCCGCCCGGCCTCACGATGGCGGTGCGCACTGGAGCGCCGGCTCCGGCGCGATCTGGAACCTGCGCTCAAACAAGCTGCGCACCGCCGGTCACACGTCGGCGGACGCTGCCGGCCTGCCGATCCTCCCGGGCTTGGCGCGCTACAGCGAGGTCGCAAGCGGATCGATTGACCACGCGCTTCGCTTTACGGCCCGGCGCACGCGACGCGCGTACGTCGCTCCCGCTCGCCACTTCGCCTCCAGCGACGACAGCGCGGCGCTGCCGCCGATGGGCACGCGGGTGCGCCTGAAGGCGTCGGCCGACCTGAGCGCGCTGGGCAGGCAGGCGCGCGTCGTCGCAATCGCACTGCGGCGCTACGGCGCCCTGCTGGCCGACAACGGCTCGCCGTGGTCCTTCAGCGGCGCGCCCGACCGGCGCTGGGACAACGACGATCTGCATACGCTCGGGCGTCTGAAGGGGTCGGACTTCGAGGTCGTGGACACCTCGTCGCTGCCGAGGCCGAAGTAGCCCCGCCAGGGATCACGTCGCGCGCCGCCGCCCGGGCTAGCGGAGCGTCGCCAACCGTGGATGCGTGCGCAGCTCGCGGACAGCCGAAGCGAGGGCGGCCTGGCTGACGCGGCGGCTGGTCGCGCTGCGCGTGGCAGGTGACGAGTCGGACGGAAGCCGATCGACGAACGGCAGCGTATGCCTGATGTCGCAGATCTCGAAGCGGCGCTGGACCGACTCGGTGCCTCTGACGACCACCATGCGGCTGCTCCCCCGCGACGACCTCCGGTGCGCCTGAAAGATCAGGCGGATGCCTGTCGACTCGATGAATGTCAGCTGCCGCAGATCGACCGCGATGACCTTTGCCTCGCTGAGCTCGGCGCGCCTGAGCTCTCGCTCCAAGGCGCCGGCGCTTGCCAGGTCCAGATCGCCGGCGAGCTCGATCACGTGGGCTTCGCGGTCGCGGAAGCTGCGGATCCTCAGCGCGACGGGATCTCCACGTCTTTCGGCGTCATGCCGGCTGTTGCTTGCCATCGTTGACTCCTGTCCTCACGGGTGGTTGGAACTGGCGGTGAAACGGCCTCTGCCCCGCGCAGAACCCGGCTTGTCCATGCCGTTGTGGTGGCTACCGCGCCCGTGCCTAGGCCGATAAGCCACGCGAAGGATATATCTGATCCTCTTTGATCAGAAAATAAAACTTCTAAGAATGTGGGACCTTTAGGACGCTAGGCGTGATCTACCGGGCGCTGTTTGCGACAGCGCGAGGGCCGCTGCGCCGCTTTGGCGGGACGTGGACGCGGGGGTCGCGCTACCCGCGCAGCGGCGCCGAGACCATCCCCGGATCCCCGGCGATCTCGGGCGCGACACGCCCGTCGAGCCTGGCCAGCACGTGCAGCGCCATCATCGTCACGTCGTCGTCCTGCTCGGCGTCAGCAACGGCGAGCTTGCCAAGGACGTGCTCGCAGAGCGCTTCCACATCGGCGCCCGCACCAGCGGCTTGTGCTTCGGCACGCAGCCGGTCGAGCCCGACGTCGAGCACCTCCGTCGAGCGTTCGACCAGCCCGTCCGTATAGAGCAGCAGCGTCGACCCAGGCTCGAGCTGGACCGTGCACTCCTTGTACGGCGGCGCCTCCGTGACACCCATCGGCGGCGCCGGAACGTCCTCGAGGTAGCGCCCGGCGCCGTCGGGACCGACGAGCAGCGGCGGGGGATGGCCGGCATTGGTGTAGCGCAGGAGTCCGGTCGCCGGTTCGAAGACCGCGAGCACGACGGTCGTCAGAATGCAGTCCCCGAGCCCCAGGGCGAAGCGGTTCAGCCGCTCGGCCATCGCTGCGCTGTCGTCGGCCTGCATCAGGATCGCGCGCAGCGCGCTGCGCATCTGCCCCATCGTCGCCGCCGCCTTGATGCCGCGGCCGACGACGTCGCCGATCGCCACCGCGACGCGACCGCACGGCAGCTCGATCGCGTCATACCAATCGCCGCCGACCGTCGCGCCGTTGTCGCCCGGTAGATACCGCGCGGCCAGCGCGACGCCCGGGACCGGTGGCAGCCCGCTGGGCAGCAGCGAGCGCTGCAACTCCTCGGCGATCCCGCGCTCGCGCTCGTACAGTCGCGTGCGCGCGATCGCGAGGCTCGCCCGGTCGGCGGCCAAGCGCAGCAGGTCGACGGTCTCCTCGTCGAACTCGCGCCGCGTCAGCGTGCCGACGTGCAGGCTGCCGATGATCTGCCCGCCGGCGACGAGCGGCACCGCCAGCAGCGAGCTGATCGCCGGGCCCAGCGAGCTGGAATCGATATCGGCGGCGGGAACGTCGCGGATGGCAACCGGCCCGTGCTCGGCGGCGACACGTGCCACGACGTCGTCGACGTGGCCGTCACCGTCAAGCTCCACGACGGTCGCGACGCCGCTGGCGGCCTGGGCCATGACCCGCTCCCCGTCGGTGAGGACGATCGCGGCGCGGTCGGCGTCCAGCGCCTCCAGCAGCCGGTCCAGCAGCTCGCGCAGCAACCCCTCGAGATCCTCGGCGCCAAGCGCGGCGACGGCGATCGACTGCATCAGCCGCAGGCGCTCGGATGCGGCTTCGGCCTGCGCGCGCGCCAGCTGCGCGCGGATGAGCTGCTCGCGATCCTGCTCGGCCCGGCGTCGTTCGCGCAGATCCTGGATATGGAGGATCAGGTCCGCAGCCGAGCCATCTCGCAGGGCGGCCAGCGAGACGCTCACCAGAACCGGGATCGACGTGCCGGCTGGACCGGACAGCCGGCGCTCGATCTCGTAGCGCGCGATCCGGCCGGCCGACAGCTCCTCGCGCTGCGCGGCGTCGACGCCGGCGTCTGCTCGCGGTCCGAGCTCGTCGAGCGTGCGGCCGACAAGCTGGTCCGGTTCACGGCTGACGGTCTCGCACAGGGCCCGGTTGACGTGGCGCAACCGCCCTGAGGCGTCGGCTCGTGCCATGCCGGTCGGGGCGTCTTCGAACATCGCGCGCAAGAGCTCCTCCCGCTCGGCC
>JAWVGJ010000153.1:0-39342 GCA_033855115.1 Solirubrobacteraceae bacterium | reverse complement strand
ACGGCGGCGAGCAGCGCCGACGCGGCGAGGATCCGCACGACGGCGTCGATCGTCGCGCGGCCGCCGAGCCGGCCGCCGAGTTCGCGGCGCAGGTAGTGCGCCTGGCCGGCCATCATCGCCGCGCTCGCGATGGCCGTGCCGATGACGATCCCGCCGACGCCGAACGGCTTGTACAGCGCGACCGCGACGACCGCGTTGACGACGAGCGAGACGCCGCCGATCGCCGTCGGCAGCCACGGGCGCTGCAGCGAGAAGAACGTGCGCGTCAGCAGCAGGTTCGCGCCGGCGAACGGCAGGCTGAACGAGAACCAGAAGAGCGCCTCGCCGACGAGCCGCGTCGAGTCGGCGTCGAACTCGCCGCGCTGGTAGATCAGCCGCGTGATCGGGATCGCGAGCGCAAGCGTGCACGCCGCGGCCGGGATCAGCAGCAGGAAGATCTGCCGCGTGCCGGTGGCCGTCAGCTCGCGCAGCCCCTCGAAGTCGCGCCGCGTCGCGAGCCGCGACAGCGCCGGAAACAGGACGGTCGCGACGGCGACGCTGAACATCCCCTGCGGCAGCATGTAGATCCGAAACGCCGCGTCGATCGCGCGCGGCGCGCCGGTCGACACCGACGAGCCGAGCGACGAGTTGATGAGCATGTTGAAGTTGATCAGGCCGAGGCTCAGCGTCACCGGCAGCATCAGCGCGAGCACCTGCTTGACGCGCGGGTCGCGCAGGTCGATCCTGCGCTCGAACTGGAAGTCCAGCCGGCGCAGCACCGGCAGCGTCATCGCGAGTTGCACGACGGTGCCGGCGACGACGGCGATCGCGTACGCGTAGAGCTCCTCGGCCCCCGAGAACAGCGGCCGCAGCACGACGAGCAGCCCGATGATCACGAAGTTCCAGGCCAGCGGCGCGAGCGCCTGGATCGTGAAGTGGTCGTAGGCGTTGAGGATCCCGACGAGCAACCCGTTGAGGCCGAGCAGCAGGACGATCGGAAACAGCACCTGCGACAGGCCGACGGTAAGCTGGTCGAGCTCGCCGGAGAACTTGCCGCCGGTGATGACCGGCATGAGATACGGCGCGAGCAGGACGAAGAACACGCTGATCACCGTCAGCGCGGCCGCGATCAACACGACGAACGTCGACGCGAGCCGGTATGCGTCTCGACGTCTCCCCTTCTCCAGCAGCTCGGTGAAGACCGGCACGAACGCGGCGCTCAGCGCGGCGTCGGCGAACAGGTTGCGAACGAGGTTCGGTATCTGGAACGCGAGCGTGAACGCCGAGAACGCGCCGCTCGTGCCGAAGAAGCTCGACGCGACCACCTCTCGAACGAGGCCCGCGATGCGCGAGAGGCCCGTCAGGATCGAGAAGACCGCCGTATTGCGGGCGATGCGTCCGCCGCCGTCGGGCGTGCGCCCGCGAGTGGCTGGGCGTGTCTGCGCGGCCATCGGTTGCGCTACTCTAGGGACCGCCGCGGCTGGGCCCGCGGCGCTTTCACGCTGATGGCAAACATTCACTCTCAGAAGAAGCGGATCCTGCGCTCCGAACGCGAGCGCTTGGAGAACCGCCACTACACCTCGGCGGTCCGCACCTACTTTCGCCGCCTCGAGGCCGCCGTCGGCGCAGGTGACGACCAGCTCGCCGATGCCGAGCACCGCACGCTCGTCAGCACGATCGACAAAGCCGTCAAACGCGGCGCGCTGCATCGCAACACCGGGGCGCGCAAGAAGTCCCGCGCGGCGCGCGTGCGCCGCGGCCCTGGCCCACGCAGCTAGCAGCTAACGCCCGCGAACGTCAGGCGCCAGCCGGCGCAGACGTCGGGAGGTCCGCTTCGCGTTGGGCGCGGTGCACCGCGGCCACCACGTCGGCCGGGCTGGAGACGCCCGCGAACTCGAAGTCGTAGTCGTCGCCCGCGGCCGTATCGAAGTTCACCGTCCCGACCGCCAGGACGCGCTGTAGCACCGACTGATGGGTGTTGACGTTCTGCACCCGGCTGATCTGCGTTTGCTGCTCGGCGCGCGCGACGATCCCGCGACGGATGTGCAGGCGATGGTTGGAGATCGTGTACGTCGTGAACAGCCGCATGAGATAGCCCCCGACGAGCACAACCACGATCAGCACGACCACGACCAGCGTCACGACTGCGCCGGCGACCTCATCACCCGTCGCTTTCGTGACGCCGGCGGCGATCGCGCCGCCGATCGCCGCGACCACCAAGCCTTTGATGTAGAAGCCGAGGATGGAGCGCCAAGACGGGTGCCCCTCGAAGATGATGTGCTCGCCGGGCTCGAGATCCATGTCCGCGAGGGTATGTCGCGCCGTAAATTGGTCGCAAATCGGGCGCGCGGAGGCCGCGCTACCCCGCCCGCTCCGCAGAACGCACGCCGCCGCGCACCCACACGACCGTCAGGGCGAACATCCCGGCCAGGCAGGCGGCCGTGATCGCGACCTTCGTCGGCTCGCCGGAGATGAACCCGCGCGCGGCCTCGAGCATCGCCGTGACCGGGTTGAAGGTGGCGACGTCGTGCACCCAACCCGCAACGAGCGGCAGCGGCACGTAAACCGGCGCGAGGAACATGAGGATGAAGATCGGCATCTGCATGATCGGGCCGGCCTGCATCGTGCGCATGCGCATCGCGATCCCCGCAGCCCACAGCGTCGCGGTCGCGCTGACGGCGAGTGCGAGTGCCAGCAGCGAGAGCATGTTCGCCAACGAGCCGTCGATGTTCATGCCGCTGATCAGCGCGGCGGTGAAGACCACGCCCAGCACGAAGACTGCCCGCACCATCGCAGCGATCACGTAGCCGATGACGATCCCGCCGTGGTTGGGCGCCGCGAGCATCAGCCGGCGGGCAAAGCCGTATTCGAAGTCGGCCGCGATCGAGAAGCCTGTGAACACGCCGCCGAACGCCGCCGCCTGGATGCAGACGAACGCAAACTGAAACGCGCTGTAGCCCGTCGGGAAGTTGAACTCCGGGGTGTGCTGCACGCCGGACAGGCCGCCCGCGAACGCGACGAAGAAGAACAGCGGGAACATGACGCTCGGCAGCAGGATCGCCGGGTTGGTGAAGGCGTTGTGGATGCCCCGCCACGCGACGGAGACAGCGACCGAGCGAGTGCGCCTGAGCTTGCTCACAATCGCCCGTCGCTGCCCGTCGAGGTGTATCCGGCGCAGAGCATCGCTATGTCCGCAAGAGCCTTGTTCGCAGCGCCCGGCTGCTCAGGACGAGGAAGAAGACGATCGCGATCGCCGAGATCC
The DNA here is from genome assembly GCA_033855115.1 of Solirubrobacteraceae bacterium. Classification (GTDB taxonomy): domain Bacteria; phylum Actinomycetota; class Thermoleophilia; order Solirubrobacterales; family Solirubrobacteraceae; genus CADCVQ01. Next base: position 36,101 of record JAWVGJ010000153.1, on the reverse strand, counting down.
CGAAGGCCTGGGCGAGCGCCTGGCCATCCCAGCCGGTGATGACGAGGCTGCGGATCCCCTCGACCATGTAGGACACCGGGTTGTACGTCGCGACGGTGCGAAACCAGTCCTGCTCGATGAGGTCGCGCGGGAAGAACGCCGAGCTGAGAAAGAGCAGGACGAAGAACAGCGGGAAGAACCCCTGGACGGCCTCGCCGGAGCCCGCACGCAGCGCAACAAACGTCCCGAAGCACGCGAAGGCGAACGAGATCGTGATCGCGAGGACGAGCAGGACGAGCGCGCCGGCCACGCCCGATGCGATGCCGACCCCGAACAGGACGCCGACGACCAGGTACAGCACGGCGCTCACGATGCCCATGAAGAGCGCTCCGCCGAGCTGACCTGCCAGCAGCGCGCCGCCGGACATCGGCGTGAGCGCGAGCCGGTCCAGAAACCCGTTCTGGATGTCCCGCGCGAGGTCCTGTCCGCCGTTCAGTGCGGCGAACAGCGCGCCCTGCATGAACGGGATCGCGAGGGCGAAGTCGAGATAGCTTGCAGCCGGAAAGCCGGGCAGCCGTGTCGCCGCATCCAGGCCCGACGAGTTGACGGCGAGCAGGACGAGCGGGAACGCGATCGGGAAGACGAGCTGCGCCGGCTGGCGCAGAACATGCGACACCGCACGCCCGGCGAGCAGTCCGACCTGTGTGAGCGTGCTGCTTCCCGTGGCCGCGGCCGCCGTCACGCCGTGACCCTCTCCGGTGCCGCCGGCTTGCCGGACGGCGGCGCGCCGTCGCCGGCCAACTGCTCGGCGGCGCCCTCGAGGCTGCGTCCGGTCTTGGCGAGGAAGACATCGTCGAGCGTCGGCTCGTGAAGGGCGAGGTGCGCGATGACGACGCCGGCGCGATCCAGCGCGCGGACGATCTCGGTCAGCTGATCGCCGCCGTTGTTCAACCGCACGGCGACCGACCCGGCGCGCTTCTCGGGGACGAGCTCGCCGAACGGCGCCAGCACGGCTCGTGCCGAGCCGCAGTCCTCCGATTCGTGCGGCACGAGCTCGACGGTCGGCTTGGAGACGCCCGCCTTCAGTTCGTCCGGGGTGCCTTCGGCGACAATTTTGCCGCGGTCGATGATCCCGACGCGGTCGGCGAGAACGTCGGCCTCCTCCAGATACTGGGTCGTCAAGAAGACCGTCGTGCCCTCCTCGCGCGCAAGGCGCTCGACCTCCTCCCACAGCGCGGTGCGCGACTGCACGTCCAGGCCGGTGGTGGGTTCGTCGAGAAACAGGATCTGGGGGCCATGCAGGAGCGCGAGCGCGAGATCCAGGCGCCGCCTCATGCCGCCGGAGTACGTGGAGGACTTGCGATCGGCCGCATCGGACAGGCCGACGCGCTCGAGCAACTCGTCGCCGCGCTTGGCGCGTTGGGCACGCGGGATCCCCTGAAGGCCGCCCTGAAGCTTCATGTGCTCGCGGCCGGTGAGCATCGGGTCTAGCGCGACCTCCTGCAGCGCGACGCCAATGACGGCGCGGACCTTCGCCCCCTCCTTGGACACGTCGTAGCCCGCGACGGTCGCGTGCCCGGCCGTCGGCGGCAGCAGCGTCGTGAGCACCTTTACCGTCGTCGACTTGCCCGCGCCGTTGGGTCCGAGAAAGCCGTAGATCTCGCCTGGAGCGACCTGCAGATCGATGCCGTCGACGGCCCGGATGCCGCCCTTGAATTCGCGTACGAGACCCGCGACCTCTATTGCGCGTTCTTCAGCCATGCGACGCAGGGTACGGGACGATACTTGACCTTGTCAACTATCGCCAAAATCCATTATCCTGTCTGTCAATGGCTACGGAGGCCAAACGTCGTCGTCGAAGTGCCGCCGAAGAAGCGTGGTCGCTCATGAGCCGGCTCCTCTGGGAGATGCGTCCGCGCATGCTCCGCGTCGCGCAGGAGTTCGGCCTCACACCGCCGCAGATGTTCGCCCTGCGCGCGCTCGATCCGGACAATCCGGTTCCGATGCGCGAGCTGGCGGCGAGCCTGCACTGCGACAGCTCCAACGTGACCGGCCTCGTCGACGGCTTGGCCGCGCAGGGCCTCGTCGAGCGACGCGAGGCTGAGCACGATCGGCGCGTGCGCATGCTCGTCGTCACCGAGCGCGGCGTTGCGGTACGCGATCGGCTGCATGACGTCATCCAGGAGGTTCCGCCCGCGCTGACGCGATTGAGCGCAAGCGACCAGGCTGCGCTGCGGGACATCCTCAAGCGTGCGCTGGACTGACTGCCGCTCGACAGTCGTGTAGCTGCGTACTTGGCTTATGCAGCCATGCGCGCGGGGGGCGCGACGGGACCGCCGCACACCTGCGCCCCGGGCCATGCGCACTCCGCGCGACCGTCCATTGGCGACAGTGCGGCAGCTATCTGTGCCGCCACGTCGGTGGGCTGCGGCCGCGGCGTGTCATCGGCGACCCCGGCGGCATCAGCAAGTTGGCTGAGCTGAGCGATCGTCTTGCGGACGATCCGTGAGATCTGCATCTCGCCCACGCCGACCAGCGCGCCGATCTCGGCTTGGGTGAGGTCCATGCAAAAGCGCAGGCGCAGAACTTCGCGGGCGCGCGGCGAGACGTCGGTCATCAGCCCGTCGAGAAGGACGCGCGTCTCCGCGCGCGCGTAGCCGTCATCGCTTATGCCGAGCGTGTCTTGCAGGACGCAGTCGTCGTCCGCACCGCCGGCGGGTGCGTGCAGGGAGACCGCCCCACGCGCCCGGCGAGCTAGCAGCGCTTCCAGCACGTGCGCGTCTGAGCTGTCGGTCGCCGCGGCGAGTTCCGGTGGCGTCGGGGCGCGGTCAAGCTGCTGTGACAGGCGTGCCGCGGCCTGGTCGACGCGCAGCGACAGCTCCTGGAGATCACGGGGCGGACGTACCGCCCAGCCATGATTTCGCAGATGACGCTTCAGCTCCCCGAGGATCGTGGGGACCGCGTAGCTGGAGAACGCGTAGCCGCGGGCCGGGTCGTAGCGATCGATCGCTTTGACGAGCGCCAGCGACGCGACCTGGACGAGATCGTCCAGCGGTTCGCCCGAGTGCTCGAAACGGCGCGCGAGCGAGCGAGCGAGCGGCAAGAAGCGCTCGATCAGCTCGTCGCGGGCGCGATGGTCGCCGCCGTCGCGGTCGGCGAACAGCAGGCGGTCCCGGCGTGCGGGCGAAGGCTCTACGCGCTTCGCACACGTCGGCGAGAGTCGCGCGTCAATTGGCGCTACGGCGAGATCAGGCATCGTGTCATCCGTTCCTCGAGCAACGTGATCCGCTTTACCCACGGCCGCGCGCTCACTTCGAAGAAAACGCACGTCCGACGGGCCACCGGCAGGAGCCGGAGACGGTCAAGTGCCCGCCTCCGACCTCCGCGTCGCTACATCGACAAAATTCGACAATCCGACTCCAAGAAACGATACAGGCGAGTCACCTTGTAAGAGGCAGTCGGGGTATAGGAATGGTCTAGTTGTTTGACTAGACTCATAGGGCGCGCGGAGCGCTCGCCCAGCTGCTACGCGGCGATCCGAGCGATCGCCCGCACAGCCTCGGTACGGTCGCTGAGCTCACTCGCCCCGTGGGTGGCAAGCTCGAGGTCGGCGAGCGCCTCAAGCGCCCGGCTCAAGCGCTCGACATCCGAGCGGCGGGCTTCCGAGATCCGGCGGTCCGCCACCCAAGGACTCATCTTCAGGCTCTTCTTGATCTGCGGCGGCGCCTCCCCGGCCTCCAGGCGCCGCGCGATCGTCAGCACGTCGCGGACGCGGCGGGCGAGCAGACCGACGAGCCGGGTGACGGATTCGCCCTGCGCGCTGAGCTCGACGAAGGCGCGCGTCGCAGCGGCGCCGTCGCCCGCGACGAGCGCGTCCACGAGCCCCCAGACCTGACGCTCGGCCGAGTGCGCCGCGGCATCCTCGACCTCGTCAACGCCGATTCGCGCGCCCGGCCCGTGCTCGAGGGCCAGCTTCTCGACTTCTCGCAGCAGGCGCTGCTGGCGTTCGCCGACCGACGCCACCAGCGCCTGTGCGCCGTCGCGGTCAAGCTCGACCCCGAGTCTCGATGCCTCGCCCCGCAGCCAGCGCGGAAGCTCCTTGGCCTTCAGCGTATTCTCGACGGCGACGCTCCCGCCGGCCTTCTCGACGGCCTTGACGAGCGCCGTGCTCACCTTGAATCGCCCCTCCTCGCGCGCGAAGAACGCGATCGTGGTGTCAGGCGCGATCGCCTCCAGTGCGGGGGCGACGTGGGTCTTCACGTCGTCGTCCTTCCAACGTTCCACGCCGTCGAAGACGAGGAACCGACGGCCGATCGCGAACGTCATCGCGGCAAGCGCGGATGCGACCTCCTTGGGGGTCGATTGGTCGCCCTCGTAGGTTTCCAGTCCCCCGCTGTCGGAAGCTCGTTCGGCTAGCCCCCGCAGCCCCGCGCGGCGCTCGCCGATGCGGCCATGGTCGTCGCCGTGGATCAGGTAGGCGGGCTTGAAGTCGGCCACGCGGCGAGTGTAGGTGGCGCGCGGGACAGCGCGTCACGTCGCCGATTCGACCGCCATGCGCCCGTCGCGCACGCGCAGGCGGACCGTCCCGTCGCGGTCGGTCCGGCGGACGATCGGCACGGTCCGCAGCGCCGTCAGCGTCGCCGGCGTCGGATGGCCGTAGGTGTTGTGGGCGCCGACCTCGATCACAGCGATCTTGGGGCGCAGGCGCTCCAGAAGGCCGGGCAGGCCAGGATCGTCGCTGCCGTGGTGGGCGACCTTCAGCGCCTCGACCACCGGGAGGTTCAGCGCAGCCGTGACGTTGGACTCCGCGTCGGCGGTCAGTAGGAGGTCGAAGGCGCCGTCGCGGACGTGCAGGACCGTCGCGCGGTCGTTGGGCTCGGCTCCCGGTGGCGCGGCGGGCTCGCGATGCGGCCAGAGAACGCGCAGCTCGATCGGTCCGGCCCGAAGCACCTGACCGGCGTCGGAGGCGATGCGGCGCAGGCGCCGCCGGGCAGCGAGTTGCGCTACCGCGGCGCCGGGGCGCGCGCCGAACGGCCCGAGGGCCGGTGTCGCCCCCGCCTCCTCGCCATCGACCACGAGCCCGACCGGGAACGCGTCGAGGACGGCGGCCGTTGCGCCGTCGTGATCGAGGGCGTCGTGGGTCAGGACGAGCGCGTCGAGGCGGCGCACGCCCGCCGCGCGCAGGCGCTCGAGGATCGGGCCGTTGGGCAGCCCGGTGTCGACGAGCACCGTCGCCGCACCGTGCTGAATGAGCGTCGAGTCGCCCTGGCCGATGTCGAGGAACGAGATCGTCAGGTCTCGTGGCGGTTGCGGTGCGCGCGACGCGCGCACAAGCCCTCCGGCGAGCGCGACGCACGCGACTGCGGCGAACGCCCCACGGCTGCGGATGTCGCCCGGACGCCGATCAGCCCGCGCCTCCCGGCGCGCTCGCCACCGGCGCCAGGCGAAGACGGCCGCGATCGCAGCGCCATAGATCGCCGCCACTCCGATCGGCCCCGGCGACGCCAGCTCAAGCTCGGCGAACGGCAGCGCCGCGGCACGATCTGCCAGCCAGGTGAGGTATCCGAGCGGCAGGGCGGCAAGGTGTGTGACCGGGGCCGCAAGGTCGGGCGCGGCCTGACCGAGCGCAGCGGCGATCGTTCCCAGCCACATGACCGGCGCAACGGCCGGCGCAGCCAGCAGGTTGACCGGCAGCGAGACGAGCGACAGGCGCTCGAAGTGCAGCGCGATCAGCGGGGCTGTCCCGAGCGTCGCCGCGGCTGTCACGGCGAGCACATCGCCGACTCCCCGCGGCAGGCCGCTGCGGTGCAGCGCAGCCGACACGGGTGCGACGAGCGCGAGCATCGCCAGGACCGCAGCGAAGCTCAGCTGCCAGCCGACGTCCTCGGCGACGCGTGGGTTGAAGGTCAACGTCACAGCGGCGGCGAGCAGGAGCGCGTACCAGCGCGATGTCGATCGCCCCGCAAGCGCCGCCACGAGGCCGGCCCCGCCCATGACTCCCGCGCGTTGAATCGACGGACCGGCGCCGGCGAGCGGCACGTATAGGGCGACGAGCAGCAGCGCGAGTGACAGCCGCGCGGTCAGCCCGAGCCCGAGCAGCGTGGCGATCGCGAGTACGAGCGTCGCGAGCAGCAGGACGTTGGCGCCGCTGGCCGCAACGAGATGGGCGAGCCCGGTGACGCGGAAGTCCTCGCGCAGCTCGTCGGGCAGTGCGGCGTCCTGACCGAGCACCATCCCGCGTGCGAGCGCTCCCTGCGCGGCGGGCATGCCGGCGCTGAGCGCTCGTTCGGTGCGCGCGCGGACGCCGTCCAGCGCGCCGGACAAGCCGCCGCGCGTGCGTCCGGTGAGGCTGATCGAGTCCGCTCGCAGGAGCGCGTGCGCATTGCGGCGCCGCTCGTGCGCGTCGTTGGGGCCGAGCTCCGTGAGTCGCCCGCGCAGGATCAGCTCGCTGCCCGGTTTCGCTCGCGCCGGCCACGTCACCCGCGATGGAACGCGAACGAGCACACGCTCGCCGCGACCGGGCTGCGATAGCAGGCGCACCGGCATGATGCGGGTGCCGAATTGGCGTGTGCGCGCGTGGTCGAGCAGCGTCGCGCGCAATCGCACCGCGTCCTCCATGCGCGGCACGAGCGCGCTGCGATCAAGAGCGGCCAGCCGCGCGTCGGCGAGCCCGGCGCCGGCGGCGAGCGCCGCCAGGGCGCCGAGCGCGATGCCCGTGCTGTGAGCAAGCCCGAGGGCCAGCAGAGCGATCGCCCCGATCGCGAGCGGCCAGCGCGGCCCTGCGATCAGGCCCGCGACGACCGCGGCGAGCAGGACATGGCGCGGGTACGCGGCGACGGCGTCTCGCGCGGCGTCGATCGCATGGCGCCAGCGCCGGCCAGCCGCGCCAGCCACAGCCTCGACACCAGCGCGCAGCCACCGACGCCCCGCGGCAGCCGCGTCGGCAACTACAGGGCCTGTCCGCATCCGCCCGCTCGCATCACAGCGCGACCTGCGGGGTCAGCGCCGTCAGCCGCTTCGCCCCAATCCCCGGAACCTCCCCCAGCTCCTCGACGCGCCGGAAGCCCCCGTGCTGCTGGCGGTAGTCGAGGATCCGCTGCGCGATGCCGGGACCGACGCCGTCGAGCGTGTCGAGTTGCTCGAGGGTGGCGGTGTTGAGGTTTACGGGCACGGTCGGTGCCGCACCCGCCGCGGACGCGGTCGAAGGCCCAGCCGGTCCCGCCGCCGCCACTCGCTCGGGCACGAGCACCTGGCGACCGTCCTCGAGCTTGGTCGCGAGGTTCACGGCGTTCAGGTCGGCCCGCCGGCTAGGCCCTCCAGCGCGGCGAAGCGCGTCGTCGATGCGCGATCCGGCGGGGAGCCGGTACAGGCCCGGCCGGCGCACGGCGCCCGCGACGTGCACCGTCACCCTGCCGCCGTCAGCACGATCGACGCGCACCGATGCCGACCCCGCGGGGCCGCCGGAGCCGCCGAGGACCGTCGTCCGCGCACCTGCCTGCGGCGCATTGGCCCGTCCGTCAGGCGCAGTAGCAGCCGGCGACGCACCAGACCCGCCGCCCGGCCCACCGTGCGCGCTCAGATACCGCGCGCCGAGGACGCACACGACGAGACCGAGGACGACGTAGAGCGCCAGCCGTGGGCGGTCGAGGTCGGACACGCACCGAGGCTAGGCGGCAGGATGTGACACGCGACGCCCGGATCGTGGCGATTCAGCGCGCAATCTCCGCGGCTCTTGCAACACTTGCCCGGTGGCGGCGAAGGAGAGCTTCCGACTACCGCATCGGTGATCTACGACGACGGCGCGGTCTGGTTCTCCGCACCCCCGTTCGCCAGCTCGGCGACGGGCCCTACGCCTACCGCGACATCAATCAGCGCCGATCGCCCCGAGTGCCATATCGACCGCCGCAATCGCGTCGGGAGCGCTCCGGACGCCCGGGATCTTCCACGTTGCCACTCCGACGACCGGCTTGCCGGCCTTCAGCGCCAGCGCGATCTCCGACAGCGTGCCGTACTCCCCGGCGACGGCGATCACAGCGTCGCACGCCCGCACGACAAGCCCGTTGCGCAGCTCTCCCATCCCCGTCGCGACGGCGACGCTCACCCACCGGTTGGCGGCCCGCCGGTCGTCGCCGGGCAGGATCCCGAGCGTCACGCCTCCGGCGGAGCGCGCCCCGCGGCACGCCGCCTCCATGACGCCGCCCAGCCCACCGGTCACGACGACCGCGCCGCGCCGCGCCAACTCGGCCCCCACCGACTCGGCATCGGCGAGCAACCGAGCGCAAACCTCGGCGCCCGCGCCGACGACCGCGACGTAGCGAGGTTGCGCCGAGCCAGCCATCGGGTGCATGATCGCGCGGATGAGGCGTCCGCTGACGCTCGCGCGGGCTTGCATGCGGAGCGCGGCGGCTATGAGATCTGCTGTGCTTCATGCGCGCGGCCGTCCGAAGCCGCCGATATCAACGGAGGATGCATGAGTTCATCGCGTCGCTGGGCCCGCTTGCTGGCTGTCACCGTGAACGCCGCGCTGATATGCCTGGCGATGGCGGTGCCCGCGTTCGCCATCCCAGGCCCGCATGGTTCACAGGGCATCGAGCTGGCCTGGTCGGCGTGCGGCGCCTCCGGCGCGCAATGCGCGACCGCGACTGTCCCGAAGGACTACGACAGCCCGCGCGCGGGGACGCTCGACCTCGCGGTCGCGAAGTCCCCGGCGACGAAGCCGGCGGAGCGGATCGGCTCCCTGTTCTTCAATTACGGTGGTCCGGGCGCGAGTGCAGCCGAGTACGTCAAGGCATTCGGCGCCGCTCTCTTCCCGGTGCTCAACGAGCGCTTCGACATCGTCGGTGTCGATCCGCGCGGCACCGGCGGCAGCGTCCCGGTCGACTGCAAGGTCAACCAGGAGACAGAGGGCGTCTACTCGCAGCCGTTCACGACACCGTTCAGCGTCGACCTGCCAGCGCTGCTGCGTAAGGACGAACGGTACATCGGGCGCTGCATCCAACTCAACGGCGACATCCTTCAGTACCTGTCCACAGCGAACGTCGCGCGTGACATCAACGCGATCCGCCAGGCCGTCGGCGACAAGAAGCTGACATACCTCGGCTTCTCCTACGGCACGTTTCTGGGGGCGACGATCCAGAGCCTGTTCCCCGGCAAGACGCGGGCAGTCGTGCTTGACGGTGCGGTCGATCCTGACCAGTACATCAACAACCCAGGCGCTGGCATCGACGAGCAGACCGCCGGCGTCGAACGTGCGATCGGCCGCTTCATGATCGCCTGCGCGGCCGACCAGGCCGGCTGTGGCTTCGGCGGCGGCGATCCCCTCGCAAGGGCGGACGAGCTGATCAAGCAGGCCGATGCAACGCCGATCCCAGCCTCGAATGCGCCCGATCGTCCCGTCGACGGCGACGACATCCGGGCCGCGCTGGTGCAGGAGGTCTACGCCAAGTCCCTGTGGCAGGAGCTCGCGCGAGCACTCGCGCTCCTGGAGCAGGGCGACGGCGCCGGGATCCGGTTCATCACGGACAGCAGGTTCTACGGGCGCAACGACGACGGCAGCTATGACCCTGGCCTCGACCGCTACTTCCTGCTCAGCGCCGACGAACAGAACTACACGCGTGACATCCCGACGTTCCTCGCCGAGGGTCGGCAATCGTACTTCGACTACGACCATGCCTTCTGGAACCACGGTTACTCCGAGCTCAACTGGGGCCTGTATCCAATCCGGGACGAGGACAGGTACGACGGTCCGTTCCGGACCGCCAGCAAGGACCCGACCACCCTCGTCGTCGGCACCAGGTACGACCCCGCAACGCCGTACAAGCAGGCTCAGCGGCTCGTGCAGCAGCTCGGCAACGCCCGCCTGCTCACGATGACCGGCGACGGTCACACGGCGTATGACGGCGATCCCGCCGACGGCTACAACTCGGCGTGCGTCGACAAGGCGGTCGAGGGCTACCTGTTCACCATCGCACTGCCCGCCGAGGGCGCGACCTGCGGTCAGGACCAGCCGGCCTTCCCGGGTCCGGCTGCGCCCGCGCGGGCGCAAGTGTTCGCCGCAACAGCCCCGAAGATCATCGTGGCTCCGCACACCCGGCCGCTACGCCTGCCGTAGTTACCGCACGACGATCTTCACGAGTTTGCGGGGCACGTCGATGTCTGGAAGCCACACGCTGCCACCGGCGCTGCCCGAATCGTAATCGGGGTGTCACCAGATGGAAATGTTCGACTTCTACATTCGCTGGTTGACGAGTAGGGGGACCTCGCGTATCACACACAACAGGCTGGTGGCCTCGTTGCAGGTTGCCACGCACTGGACAAACGGCGGGCCGATGGCTCCGCCGAGAGGAGCCAAGAAGACATGCCAGCGACAACCACGGATGTGCGCACCGAAGAGTACATGCTCGACTACTTGGACAACGCGGTGGTGGGGCTGCACTGGGTTGACGGCGAGGCCACGATCCTGTGGGCCAACAAAGCCGATTACGAGCCACTCGGGTACACCAAGGACGAGTACCTGGGGCACAAGATCACCGAGTTCCACGCCGACGAAGACGTGATCAGCGACATCCTGCAACGTCTCCTAGGCGGTGAGTCGTTGTATAACTACAAAGCCCGCCTGCTGTGCAAGGATGGCTCGACGAAGTCCGTCCTGATCGCCTCAAGCGGCCTGTTCGACGACGCGGACAGCTTCGTCCACACGCGCTGCTTCACCATCGCAGACCCGGCCACGGATTAGGCCAGAGGCGGTTGCGCACCCGAGCCGACTGCCCCCGCCTTGGGTGCGCACCGTCTACCGCACGACGATGTTCACAAGTTTGCCGGGCACGACGATCTCCTTGACGACGTCGCGGCCGTCGAGGTGTGCCTGTACCCGCGGCGCCTGACGGCACAACGCCAGCAGCTCGTCCTTCGACGCGTCCGACGGCGCCTGCGCGCGGTCGCGGACCTTGCCGTTGACCTGGCAGACGAGCTCGAACGTCGGCCGCTCGAGCCAGGCCTGATCGGCGTCGGGCCACGGCTGCTCCCACACGCGCTCGCCCGTCAGCAGGTGGTAGGCATCGGTTGCCACGTGCGGCGCAAACGGGAACAGCAGCGACGCCGCAGTGCTCAGCGCGAAGCGGACCGCGCCGGGCGAGGCATCGCCGCGCTTGACCGGCGTCACCTCGTTGAGCAGTTCCATGACCGCCGCGATCGCCGTGTTGAAATTGAAGCGCTCGCTCATGTCGCTTGTGACCTTGTCGATCGCCCAGTGCGTCTTTCGCAGCAGCCGCTCGTCGTCGTCGTTGATCTCGTCGGGGATCGGGTGATCGGGCAGCTCGTCGGCAGCCTCGGCCGCGTTGCGCCACAGGCGCCCGAGGAAGCGGTTCATGCCCTCCACCCCGCTGTCTGACCAGTCGGCGTCCTGGTCGGGAGGGCCGATGAAGAGAATGTACGCGCGCGCTGTGTCCGCGCCGAAGCGGTCGACGATCGAGGTCGGCGAGATGACGTTGCCCTTGTTCTTGGACATCTTGTCGCCGTCGCGCAGGATCATGCCCTGTGTGAACAGCGCCGAGAAGGGCTCTTGCACGTCGTCGGGCAGGTGGCCGAGATCGGCCAGCGCCTTGGTGAAGAAGCGCGCGTAGAGCAGGTGCAGGATCGCGTGCTCGACGCCGCCGATGTACTGATCGACGGGCATCCAGCGCGCGACGATCTTTGGGTCCCAGGCGGCCTGATCGTTGTGGGGATCGCAGTAGCGCAGGAAGTACCAAGAGGAGTCGACGAACGTGTCCATCGTGTCGGTCTCGCGCTGCGCTGGGCCGCCGCACTGCGGGCAGGTCGTGCGCACCCAGTCCTCGGCCGTGGCCAGCGGCGAGCGCCCGCGCGGCTTGTAGTCCTCGACGTCGGGCAGCAGCACCGGCAGGTCCGCGTCCGGCACCGCGACCGCGCCGCACGCCGGGCAGTGGATGATCGGGATCGGCGCGCCCCAGTAGCGCTGGCGTGAGATGAGCCAGTCGCGCAGGCGGTAATTCACCGACGAGTGGCCGTTGCCCTCGCGCTCCAGCCAGCGCACGATCGCCTCCAGCGCCTTGCGGTTGTGCAGCCCGTCGAACTCGGGCGCGGAGTTCACGAGCGGCCCGTCGCCGCTGTAGGGCAGCTCGTCATCCGGGCCTTCGATGACGCGCCGGATCGGCAGGCCGTAGGCCTGCGCGAAGGCGTAGTCGCGCTCGTCATGCGCGGGCACGGCCATGATCGCGCCGGTGCCATATTCCATCAGCACGTAGTCGGCGACGTAGATCGGCAGCTGCTCGCCGTTGACGGGGTTGGTGACCGTGCGCCCGAGCGGCACGCCGGTCTTCTCCTTGTCGACGTCGCCGCGCAGTTGCGTGTCATCCATCAGGGCGCGGTTGACGTACTCGCGCACCTCCGCCTCGTGCTCGCCGCCCTCGGCGAGGCGCAGCACGTCCGGGTGCTCCGGGGCCATGACGAAGAACGTCGCGCCGAAGAGCGTGTCGGGCCGCGTGGTGAAGACGGGATAGTCGATCCCCAGCTCTTCACAGCGAAAGACGACCTCCGCGCCCTCGCTGCGCCCGATCCAGTTGCGCTGCATCGTCTTGACGTGCTCGGGCCAGCGGATCGTGTCGAGGTCTTCGAGCAGGCGGTCCGCGTAGTCGGTGATGCGAAAGAACCACTGCTTGAGCTGGCGCACCTCGACCAGGGCGCCCGAGCGCTCGCCGCGGCCGTCGATGACCTGCTCGTTGGCGAGCACGGTCTCCTCGACCGGATCCCAGTTGACCGCCGCCTGCTTCTGGTAGGCCAGCCCCCGCTTGAACAGCTCCAGGAAGATCCACTGCGTCCAGCGGTAGTAGCGCGGCTCGTGCGTACCGAACTCGCGCGTCCAGTCGATCGACATGCCCCACTCGCGAAACTGGCGCCGGAACTCCGCGATCGCGATGTCGGTCGAGTCACGGGGGTGCTGGCCGGTCTTGATCGCATGGTTCTCAGCCGGCAGGCCAAACGCGTCGTAGCCCATCGGGTTGAGCACGCGCCGGCCGGTGCGGCGGTGAAAATGGGCGACCGCATCGCCCACGCTGTACACCTTCAGGTGGCCGAGGTGCGGCTCGCCGCTCGGATACGGCAGCATGACGAGCACGTAGGAGGCCTGCTGACCGTCAGAGAAGTCGTTGGACACTTCCCAGGTGCCTTCGTCCGCCCACACCTTCTGCCAGCGCGGCTCGATCTCGGCTGGGTCGTAGCGATACTCGGCCATGGCGAGCGGCAAGGATAGAAGCTCGCCTTGCAGTGATCGACCGCTGGCCGGCCCGCCAGGGTGCCGTTCGCCGGTTCGACTCCGGACCGGCGCCGCCGAGCCGGGACCGACGTCAGCCGGCGCTATGCCAGTTGCGCGCTGAGGCCGGCGGCCTCGCGCAGGAGGTCGGCCTTGCCGGTCTGCTCCCACGTGAAGTCGGGGTCGTCGCGGCCGAAGTGCCCGTACGCCGCCGTCTTCTGGTAGATCGGCCGGTGAAGCCGCAGCTCCGCGCGAAACGCGCCGGGGCGCAGGTCGAAGTGCTCGTCGACGAGCGCGGCGATCCTCGCGCGGCTGATCTTCTCGGTGCCGAAAGTCTCGACCATGACCGATACGGGGTGCGAAACGCCGATCGCGTAGGCGACCTGCACCTCGACGCGGTCGGCGAGCCCGGCGGCGACGAGGTTCTTCGCCACCCAGCGCGCCGCGTACGCGGCCGACCGGTCGACCTTCGACGGATCCTTGCCCGAAAACGCGCCGCCGCCGTGGCGCGCCATGCCGCCGTACGTGTCGACGATGATCTTGCGCCCGGTCAGGCCGCAGTCGCCGACCGGGCCGCCGATGACGAAGCGGCCCGTCGGGTTGCACAGGAAGTCGCGTCGCAGCGCGTTGGCCTCGTACAGCTCGCGCGGCAGGATCGGCGTGACGACGTGCTCCCAGAGATCGTCGATGATCTGCTCGCGCGTCGCGCTCTCGGCGTGCTGCGTGGAGATCAGCACCTTCTCGACGCCGACCGGCGCACCGTCGCGATAGCGCACGGTGACCTGCGTCTTGCCGTCGGGGCGCAGGTAGCCCAGCGTGCCGTCGTGGCGGACCGCGGCCAGCTGCTTGGCCAGGCGGTGTGCCAGCGAGATCGGGAGCGGCATCAGCTCCGGCGTCTCGTTCGTCGCGTAGCCGAACATCATTCCCTGGTCGCCGGCTCCGGCGATGTCGAGCTCGTCCTCGCCGGACGGGTCGGACTGCGTCTCGTAGGATTGATCGACGCCCTGTGCGATGTCCGGCGACTGCTTGTCGATCGCGTTGAGCACCGCGCAGGAGTCGGCCGAGAAGCCCAGCTCCGCGTCGATATAGCCGATCTTGCGAATCGTCTCGCGCGCGACTTCCTGGATATCGACGAAGATGTCGGTCGAAATCTCGCCGGACACGACGACGAGGCCGGTGTTCACCAGCGTCTCGCAAGCGACGCGACCGGTCGGGTCGTCGCGCATGACAGCGTCCAGCACGCCGTCGGAGATCTGGTCTGCGACCTTGTCGGGATGACCCTCGGTCACCGACTCGGACGTGAAGAGGTACTCGTTCTCGGCGAAATTTGTCATGGGTGACAGGCTATCGGCCGTCGCTGCGGCGGGACTTGCGCTCGACGAAATCGATGATCAGCGGGATGCCATCCATCGCGAACCGTGCCCGTAGCCGGTTCTCGATGTAGTACGCGTAGTCGCGCGTGACGCGCTGGCGGGAGTTGACCTGGATCGCAAATCGCGGTGGCCGCTCGCCGATCTGCGCGGCATAGAGCAGCTTCAGCCGGTGTCCCTGCTTCGCCGGCGGCTGGCGCGCCTGCACGACCTCGCCGATGAAGCGGTTGAGCTCGGGCGTCGGGATCCGGCCCTTCATCCGGTCACCGAGCGCGAGCACCTCCTTGAGCAGTCGCTGCACGTTGCGGCCCGTCAGCGCGCTCGCGGTCAGCACCCGCGGGCGCAGGCGCAGCTTCTGCATGACCTTCGCGCGCTCGTGCTCGAGGTCGGCCTCGTCCATCTCGGCGGCGTCCCACTTGTTCAGCACGATCGCCGTCGCGCAGCCGGCGCCCATCGCAAGCTCGGCGACGCGCATGTCCTGTGCGGTCACGCCGTCGCGCGCGTCGCAGACGACGAGCGCCACGTCGGCGCGCTCGGCCGCACGCTGGGAGCGCAGCGTCGTGTAGTACTCGACCGACTCGGTGACCTTGGACTGGCGGCGCATCCCGGCCGTGTCCACGACGACGAGCCTGCGCCCGTCGACCTCCAGCGGGAGGTCGATCGCGTCTCGCGTCGTGCCCGCGACTTCGGACACGATCACCCGGTCCGATCCGGCGAAGCGGTTGACGAGCGAGGACTTGCCGACGTTGGGGCGCCCGATCACGGCCAGCCGGATGAGATCCTCGTCGACCTCCTCGTCGTCCTCGGGCAGGAGCTCGACGAGGCGGTCGAGCAGGTCACCGGTGCCCAGGCCCTGCGCCGCGGAGACGGCCATCGGCTCGCCGAAGCCCAGCCGGTGCGCCTCGACGGCCAACGGGATGTCGCGCGCGCTGTCGATCTTGTTGGCCGCCACGACCACCGGCAGCTTCGAGCGCCGCAGCAGGTCGGCGAGCTCCTCGTCACCCGGCCGCAGCCCGGCCTTGGCGTCGAAGACGAACAGCGCGACCTGCGCCTCGGCGAGCGCCGCGCGGGCCTGGTCGCGGATCGAGCCGGAGATCGGGTCGGGGTCCTCGCGGTCCATCCCGCCGGTGTCGACGAGCGTGAAGCGCCGACCGTTCCACTCCGTCGAGATCTCCTTGCGATCGCGCGTGATTCCGGAGCGTTCGTGAACGACTGCCTCGCGCGAGTTCGTCAGGCGGTTGACGAGCGAGGACTTGCCGACGTTCGGATAGCCGACGACCGCGACCTTCATCGGACGGCCTGCGCCAACCGGACGATCTTGTGCGTGACCTCGTCGATGCTCAGCCCGGTCGTGTCCACGCGCAGGGCGTCGGCGGCGGGCGCAAGCGGCGAGTGCGCGCGCGTGGCGTCGCGCGTGTCGCGCTCTTCGTGCTCGCGGAGCACTTCGCCGGGATCGACGCCCAGCTGCTCCGCCCGGCGCCGTGCACGCTCCTCCGGCGATGCGGTGAGAAAGACCTTCAGCTCCGCGTCGGGCGCGACGACGGTGCCGATGTCGCGCCCCTCGGCGACGTAGTTGCCCGTGCGAATCATCCTGCGCTGCAGTGCGACGAGCTGTCCGCGTACCTCCGGCCGCGCCGCGACCTCCGAAGCGCGTGCGGTCACCTCGGGCGTGCGGATCGCATCGGTGACGTCCTCGCCGTCGAGCGTCACCTGACCGCCAAGCTCGATCGAGCACGTGAGCGGGTCCTCTACGCCGCGCAGCTCGGCCAGCGCCACGCAGCGGTACATCGCACCGGTGTCGAGGTAGGTGAAGCCGAGAGCGTCCGCGACGGCGCTCGCGACGGTGGACTTGCCCGCGCCCGCCGGGCCGTCGATCGCGATGAGCATCGGTTGAGGATAGGCACGCCGTCCGTCGGCACCGGTCGCGTGCGCCATACTCGCCGGCGGATGGCGACGTTCGAGCTCGACGGGTCACGCCTGCTGAAGGTCAGGATCGACGGCGAGACCTTCAAGGCGCTCAACGGCTCGATGGTCGCCTACGACGGCGACGTGAGCTTCAAGCGCCAGGGCATCGGCGGCCAGGGCGGCGTGAAGGGCGCCTTCAAGCGCAAGCTCACCGGTGAGTCGCTGACGCTGATGGACGTGTCCGGAACGGGCGTCGTCTACATCGCGAACATGGCGATGGAGATCAACCTCGTCCAGCTCGCCGGCGAGAGAATCTGGGTGGAGGCGTCCAACCTCGTCGCGCTCGAGGCCAAGCTGAAGACCGACCAGAAGTTCAACGGCCTGCGCGGCGCGACCACCGGCCAGGGGCTGTTCACGACGACGGTCCATGGGCAGGGCACGGTCGCGCTGCTGTCCGACGGCCCGGCGATCGGTCTGGAGGTCGACGAGGGCACACCGCTGAACGTGGACCCGCAGGCCTATGTCGCCCACAAGGGCCAGTTGCAGCAGGATTTCGTCACGGACGTGACGTGGCGTACCGCCATCGGCCAGAGCTCGGGCGAGTCCTTTCAGCTGCGCTTCCAGGGCCAGGGCACGGTCTACATCCAGCCCGCCGAGCGCGACGCGGGAATCGACGTCTGACCACTGATGCCCAGCTACAGCGAGATCAACAGCAAGCTCGTCGAGGTCGCCGTGAATGCCGGCGAGCAGGTGCTCGCGCGCCGCGGCGCGATGCTCGCCTACACGGGCGACGTGCGCTTCAAGCCGACGGTCACGGCCGGCTCGGGCGTCGGCGGATTCGTCGGCCGCGTCGTGCGTGGCGAGAACATCCCGATGATGATCTGCGAGGGCCGGGGCAAGGTCCTCTACGGCGCGCTGGGGCTGCACGTCACGCACGTCGCCCTGAGCAACGACCAGCTGACGGTCGAGGCCGACAAGCTGCTCTGCTACGACGGGACGCTGCAGGCGGGCACGGTGTTCCTCGGCGACAAGGGCGGCTTCAAGGCCGTCGTCGCAGGCCAGATGACCGGCCAGGGCCTGTTCACGACGCAGCTCTCGGGCAGCGGCAACGCCGTCATGCTGTCGCACGGTCCGGTGTTCGTGCTCGACGTCGACGGGCAGTCCAAGGTTGCCGTCGATCCGCAGGCCTACGTCGGCCACACGGGTGCAATCAACATCAAGCTCGGCGCCAGCGTCGGCTGGCGCGAGGCCGTCGGGCGCGGCTCGGGCGAGGCGTTCCAGCTTAAGCTCAGCGGCAGCGGCCAGGTTTTCGTCCAGGCATCGGAGGAGCGTCTGTGAGTATCCAGACCTACACAGCACAGTCGCTGCCGAGTGACGACAACATCAACGCCTATTCCTTCTGCGTCGACGTTAACGGCGAGTATTTCACCCAGAAGGGCAAGATGATCGCCTACTACGGCCAGCTGAAGTTCGAGGCGCTGACCGCAGGCTCGGTGAGCTCGCTGATCGCGTCGGCGTTCTCGGCACCGCTGTACGCGCACGACTTCATCATCGTCACCGGGCACGGGAAGCTGATCCTTGGCGACCGCGGATTTGACATCAACTCCTACACGCTTCAGGACGGCAACCTCACCGTCCGCGCCCCGAACCTGCTGGCGTTCGATCCGGCGCTGGCGCTCAAGCAGTCGATCATCCCGGGCTTCTTGACGCTGCTCGGCACGGGACGCTTCCTCGCCTCCTCCAACGGGCCGGTGCACTTCATCAACCCGCCGGTGCGCGTCGATCCGCAGGCCGTCGTCGGCTGGTCGGATTGCCCGTCGCCCTGCCATCACTACGACGCCGCCTACATGAAGGGCGTCATCGGAGCCGCGCAGGCGTTCATGGGATTGGGGCCGTCGTCGGGCGAGGAGCACCAGTTCGACTTCACGGGCGCGGGGACCGTCTTGATGCAGTCCTCGGAGACCGTCCGCGAGAGCGAAGCGCTGGTGCGCGAGATGGAATCCCAGCTCGGGCTGCTCGGCACACCGAGCCTGGAGCACTTGCAGGATCAGATCCAGCAGCGGCTGGGCCAGCAGCGCTGATCAGGCAAACAGCGCGCTGAGCGGGAGTACGAAGCCGGGCAGCAACGGCGAGGTGAGCTCGTCCTCGGTCGTGAGTTCGAGCGCTTGGTCAAACGACGTGGACGTTGTTGAGGAGCGCCGGAAGACGAGCAGGACATCGGCCGACGTGTCGACGAGCCACAGCTCCTTAAGTCCCGCGCGTTCGTAGGCAGCCTTCTTCGCCCCGATGTCATAGCGCCAGGTCGAGGGCGAGCGCACCTCGATCGCGATGTCGGCAAGCGGGTACGGGCGGTCGTCGTCGCGCGCGGGAGCGCGTCCCTCGGCGTACCACATGAGGTCGGGGCCAAAGACGTTGTACGTATCGAGCTTGACGTCAAGCGGGAGCGAAACGCGCCCGCGAGCCGGCGACTGAGAAGTCCAGGCGTGCAGCGGAGCGAGAACGTCCAGGAGCACGACCTGGTGCAGGTGGCGGGGCTCGACCGGGATCACCTCACCCTCGACGAGCTGCGTCCGCCGCCCGTCCCAGGGGACCTCGAGGTACTCGTCGGCCGTCATCCGCTGCGCCACCTGCGCCATGGCATTCATCGTAGGGGCCTCCTGTTCGCGGGTCCACAACCTCCATGAGGCGTCGGGCGCTCGACATTCGCCCCCCTCGCCAGATCTCGAACTGGCTGTGCGCCAGCCAGCGATCCGACAGGAGCTGCAGTTTGCGACGGTGCGGCCGATTACTGAGGTGTGGCTTCGGGCGCGCTGGCACGGGGAACACGGCCGGCGCGTTCGGAGCCCGTTTTTGGTCGCAATTCAGAATCCCCTCGCGCCGCCGCCGGCTGGCTGGCGATCTTTCACCAGGGCACGGTCGTCACGGCCTGAGAAGTCTTGCTGGGAGCAACCGTACGCGGAGGACCTTCGCCGGGGTGCTGCGAGGAACTCGACGCGGGTGTTGACTGGCTCAACACCGGACAAACTCGGCGCGCCGCAGGACTTCCTCGAGTGAGCGGTGGCGCGCGTTCTCGGTTACCAGGTATGGGCAACTCCGATTCCGCAGCCAACGCTCGAAGCCCGCGACCTCCGCCTCGAGAAAGAACGTCGGGACATTGCTGCGCATGACCTCCACGCATGGGGGAACATCGACGTCCTCGAGGTCGCGTACGCGCCAGCCCTCCACGATCAGCAGAGGTTACGGAGAAAGCAGAGAGCGACGTCGATAACAGATCTCGGTCACTCGGAGGCCCCATACGTCCTCTTCGCGCCGCCGTCCGTCGGGAAGCCAACCGTCGGCACGGTAAAAGCGCTCAGCGCGGTCGTTGCCAATCAGGACCCACAGCAGAGCCTCAGTGAAGCCGAGGTCCGTAAGGCGCGCCCGAGCATTCGCCATCAAAACCCGTCCCACACCCCGGCCCCACACCGTCGGATCAACGTAGATGGCATAGACCTCGCCAACCGTCCGCGTGCCCCCTCGCGCCGGTCCCGTCGTCGCGAACCCGCAGACCTCGCCTTCTTCGAGAGCGACGGTCGTCGCCGGCCAGTCGGGGCCGACGCGATCAAAGGTGTACCGGCTTGCACGATCCTCGGCCCGCAGACCGTCGAGATAGTCATCAGCGAGCAATCCTCGATACGCCACCTGCCACGAGCAGACGTGAACCCGTGCCACCTCCGCCGCATCCTCCGGTCGAGCATCTCTCAGCGTCAGCACTCGACCATTGTGGCCAACGACGTGGTCGCCCCGTGACTGGGACACACAGGCGCGCAGGCACCGTGCGTCAGGCGTCGCGGATCGGCGGTGAAGCCGCGTCCGGCTGGCCTACCTGTCGTTAGTGTTCGATGCGTCGACCAAGAGGAACGAATGACTGCGTTGGAGGGCAAGGGTGCGTTGGTGACGGGAGGGTCGCGTGGTATCGGTCGCGCGATCGTGAAGCGCCTGTCGGCCGACGGCGCGACGGTCGTGTTCGCCTACTCCCGCGACCACGACGCCGCCGCGCAGACCGAGCAGGCGGTCCGTGCGGCTGGCGGTATCGCCCACGCGGTCCATGCCGACCTCGCCGACGAGGCAGCCGTGGACCACCTTATTCGGCAGGCCTGCGAGCGGCTCGACGGGCTAGACGTTCTTGTCAACAACGCTGCCGCGGCCACACCGATTAGAGCGATCGCGGAGACGGACGTCGAGGTCTGGGAGCAAGCCATGAATACGAACGCCCGCGCGACGTTCCTGCTCGTTCGGCACGCAGCCCGCTCGATGCGCGACGGCGGACGGATCGTGAACATCTCGACCCTCAACACCATCCGGCCCGCGGCGGGGATCGCGAGCTACGTCGCCAGCAAGGCCGCTGTCGAGCAGCTCACGCGCGTAGCCGCGATTGAGCTCGGCCCGCGGGGCATCACCGCCAACGTCGTGTCGCCGGGCTTCACCGATACCGACCTCCTGCGAGGCGTGAGCCCCGAGGATGCGCTCCCGCAACTGGCGAAGATGAGTCCCCTTGGTCGTCTCGGCCAGCCGAAGGACATCTCCGACGTCGTCGCGATCCTCGTCGGACCCGACGGCGGGTGGATCACCGGGCAGACGATCCACGCCAACGGCGGCGTCGGCTGAACGCCTACGTGTATCACGGCGAAGGCCAGCGTCCTCTTTTCAGCATGACGGTTTTCGCAGCCTGCGTGACGAGATGCACAACCCGCGGAGTCGCTGGTATACCGCGACCGTTCAGATTCGCCGCCGCGGGTGCGGTTACCGTGCTGCCTAGCCAGCGCCAGAGGAGGCGCATATGTCGTACTGCTGCTCTGCATGCGAAGTGAACTGGCGGTCCTCTCAGGCCGACCACGGGCGCTGCCCGATGTGCGGCGCAGGCACGGTCCGCACGACGGGGCCCGCCAGCGACGACGCTGACCTCCTCTATCGGATCAGCCGAGCCGAATCGGAGAAGCGCGACGTCTACGCCCACTTCGAGCGCTATTACGCCAGGGACGCGAAGGACCGCTTCGCGGCCTGAGCTTCGAGTTTCGGCACGAACGGGACTCACGTCGACGTTCGTCGCTGCCGACGACGGGTCACTTCTTCTACCCATCGCAGTGGCCGTCAGTGCAAGTTCGCCGCCGCGCCGGCTCGTCGGCTGGTGCGGTGAGACTGGGTCTCGAGGCCGCCGACACCTCCCGCCACAGCGGCTATCCCGTTCCGACCAACTGCCCGAGATCCTCGAGGAACCCCGGATAGGAGACTGCCGCCGCCTCCATCCCCGACACCTCCACGCCCTCGCGCGAGGCCAGTCCCGCGACCGCGCCGAGCATCGCCATGCGGTGATCGCCGCGGGCGTCGATGCTGCCGCCGCGCAGCCCGCCGGTGCCGGTGACGGCGAAGCCGTCGTCGGTCGCCTCGATCTCGGCGCCGAGGCCGCGCAAGCCCTCGACGACGCCCGCGATCCGGTCGGACTCCTTGACCCGCAGCTCCTGCGCGCCGCGGACGACCGTCTGCCCTTCGGCGAAGCAGCCCAGCAGCGCGACGAGCGGGAGCTCGTCGATCGCGAGCGGCACCTCGTTGGGCTCGACCGTCGTGCCCTGCAGCGGGCCGGCGGCGACATCGAGGTCGCAGATCGGCTCACCAAAGGCGACCGTGCGATCGCCGGGCGCGGGCAGCGGCTCGAGCTCCCCGAGGACGATCGCGCCCATGCGCTCGAGGACGCGCAGGAAGCCGGTGCGCGTCCAGTTCACACCGACGTCGCGAACGACCACGCGCGACCCCGCAACCAGCACGCCCGCGGCGATCATGAACGCCGCCGAGGACAGGTCGCCGGGGATGATGAGGCTCTGCGTTTCGAGCTCGTCCGTGCTCGTCACGCTCACCCGCGACCCCTCGCGGCTCACCGCCACCCCAGCCCCGGCGAGCATCCGCTCGGTGTGGTCGCGGCTTGGCGCCGGTTCGATCACCGTCGTCGTACCGCCGGCCAGCAGGCCGGCGAGCAGCACGCAGGACTTCACCTGCGCGCTGGCGACCGGCAGCTCGTACTCGATCGCCTGCAACCGCCGGCCGCGCACGACAAACGGTGGGAAGCGCCCGCCGGACGCCTCGATCTGCGCTCCCATCCGCGCGAGCGGCTCGACGATGCGATCGACCGGGCGGCGGCGGATCGAAGCGTCCCCGTCGAGCTCGAACATGCGCCCGTCCTGCGCGGCGAGCCAGCCGGGCAGCAGGCGCATGAGCGTCCCGGCGTTGCCGACGTCGATCGGCTCGCCGGGCTCGCGCGCCCCTCGCAGCCCGACGCCGCGCACGACGACGACCTCGTCGTCGCGGCACTCGACAAGCGCGCCGACGGCGCGCAGCGCCCCGAGCGTCGAAGTCGTGTCGGCCGCGTGCAGGTAGTTGGAGATCCGTACCGGCTCGGCGGACATAGCCGCGAGCAGCGCGGCACGGTGTGAGATCGACTTGTCCGGCGGGGCGGTGACCTCGCCGCGCAGCCGCCGGACGGGCGTGAAGCGCGCCACTACGCCGCCGGATACCCGAGACCGGCGACGAGTCCGATCGCGCGCCCGGCGTCGGCGGCGCCGACCCAGAGGGCGATGACGCCGGTGTGGTTGTCGGCCTCGGGCGCCAGCGACATGTCGGTGATGTTGATGCCCGCGCGACCCAGGGCGAGCGCGATCTGCGCGACGACGCCGGGCTTATTGGGAACCGACGCGCGAACCTCACGCAGCGCGCCCGCGCCGCCGGTGAGCCCGACGTCGAGCAGCGCCTGGCGCTGGCGCCCCGCGGCGTCCTGCCAGGCTTCGAGGTCGCCGCCGTCCAGCAGCGCACGAACCTCGCCGAGGCGCCGGACGAGATCGTCGATCTCGGTGTCGAGCGCGGCCCGGTTGGCCGCGTAGATCTGTGCCCACAGCGCCGGGTTGGAGCCCGCGACGCGCGTCGCGTCGCGGAAGCTCGGCCCGGTCGCCGGCAGGGTCTCGCCGCCGAGCGCCTCGGTCGCCTGCGCGACCAGCAGGTTTGCGACGACGTGCGGCAGGTGCGAGATCGCCGCCATCAGGCGGTCGTGGTCGGCAGGCGCGATCGCCGTCGGCACCGCGCCGAGCCCGGCGACGAAGCGCGCCAGGCGTTCGTAGAGCACGCCCGCCGTCTGGGGGCGCGGCGTGAGATACCAGGTCGAGCCCTCGAAGAGATCCTCGCGGGCGTGCCGCACACCCGTCGCCTCCGCCCCCGCGAGCGGATGGCCGCCGATGAAGTTCTGCGCCACAACGGCGTCGACGAGCGCCTGCTTCGTCGATCCCACGTCCGAGACGACTGCGCCGGGCGCGACCTCGCACAGCTCCCGTACGGCGCCCGGCAACGCATCGACCGAGACCGACGCGATCGCGATGTCCGCCTCCCCGAGCTCGGCCAGGCTCGCCACCGCCTCGTCGATCGCGCCGAGCTCCAGCGCGGTCTGCAGGACGGCTGGGCTGCGGTTCCAGGCGACGACGTGCGCCCCCAGACGCCGGCGGGCGGCCATGCCGACCGACCCGCCGATGAGCCCGACGCCGACCAGCGCGACCCTCAACGGCGTAGCAAGCGTCGACCGCCGTCCGTCATCGCAGGGCGCGTCGCGCCCGCACGGCCGCGGCCAGACCGTCGAGCACGTCGACCGTCGTGTCCCAGTCGATGCAGGCGTCGGTGATCGACTGGCCGTGGTTCAGCGGGCCGCCGGGCTCGATGTCCTGGCGTCCGGCGACGAGGAAGGACTCGAGCATCACCCCCACGATCGCCCGGTTCCCCGCGGCGACCTGGTCGCCGATCTCGCGGGCGACGATCGGCTGGCGCTCGTGGTTCTTTGCGCTGTTGTCGTGCGAGGCGTCGATCACGACACGTGCGGGCAGCGACGCCGCGCGCAGCTTGGCCAGCGCGGCGGCCACGCCGCCCGGATCATGATTTGGCGCCGACCGGCCCCCGCGCAGGATCACGTGCCCGTCGGGGTTGCCGCTCGTGTGCAGGATCGCCGGCGTGCCGCTCGCGTCGATGCCGGCGAAGGCGTGCTTCGCCCCGGCGGCGCGGACGGCGTCGACGGCGACCTGCACATTGCCGTCCGTTCGGTTCTTGAACCCGACGGGCATCGACAGCCCCGACCCGAGCTGACGGTGAATCTGGCTCTCGGTCGTGCGCGCACCGATCGCGCCCCACGCAACCGTGTCGGAGATGTACTGCGGCGTGATCGGGTCGAGGAACTCGCAGCCGACCGCCAGGCCGAGGCCGAGCACCTCGAGCAGCAGCTCGCGCGCGGTCCGCAAGCCGGTGTCGACGTCGCTCGATCCGTCGAGATGGGGATCGTTGATCATCCCCTTCCAGCCGGTCGTCGTGCGCGGCTTCTCGAAGTACACGCGCATGGCGACGAAGAGGTCGGACTTGAGCTCTGCGGCTTTCGCGCTCAGGTAGCCGGCATACTCCAGCGCGGCATCCGCGTCGTGGACACTGCACGGGCCGACGACGACGAGCAGCCGATCGTCGATGCCATCGAGGATCGCGGTCGTCGTGATCCGGTCGCGGATCACTCCGTCGGCGTCGTGGGGCAGGAGCGGCAGGCGCTCGAGCATGTCGGCGGGCGTCGTCAGCGTCGCTACCCGCTCGATGCGGCGGTCGCGGACGCGATCTTGGTGCTGCAACTCGGTCACGTACATCGGGGGCACGACTTCAACTCGATCATCACGGTCTGGTCCTTTCGCGGAACGCTTGGAGACGGGGGTCCTGCGGGCGCTCGGCGAAAAGAAGGAGGAGAGAGTGCGTTGTGAGCCGAGCGCCTAGATAAATCGCCAGGCGAAATAACGACGCGCGTACGTGAAGGTGATGCGAGCGCTGCCGTCGTTCCGGTTCATCGCATCGCGGAGATTAGAGCACTTCGCCGAGCGCGTCGAGGAAACGGGCGTTCTGGCTCGGAGTGCCGTAGGTGACGCGCAGCGCGCCCTTGCGCCCGAGCGCGCCCCCTGCGCGCACGACCACGCCGCGCTCGGCGAGGCCCTTGACGACCGCGGCCTCGTCGGCTCCGTCGGGCAGATCGAACCAGCAGAAGTTCGTCTGCGACGGCGCCGGCTGGATATCGAGCGCGTTCAGGCCCTCCTCGACCTGGATGCGCGCCATGATCGAGCGTTCGACACGGTCGGCGACCGCGTCCTGGTGCTTGAGCGCCTCGATCGCCGCCGCCTGCGCCGCCGCGTTGCAGAAGAACGGTTGGCGCACCTGATCGACGGCGCGGGGAAACTCGTCGGACGCGCACAACGCGAAGCCGACCCGCAAGCCGCACAGCCCGTACACCTTCGAGAACGTGCGCAGCAGCACGAGGTTCGAGTGCTTGGCGAGCAGGTCGACCGTCGTGTGCGGATCGTCGAGCAGGTTGAACTCGCAGTACGCCTCGTCGACGACCAGCGCGATGTGGCGCGGGACCTTCTCGGCGAAGGCGGCGATGTCGGCGGCGGGTAACGCGGTCGAGGTCGGGTTGTTGGGGTTGCAGACGATGACCAATCGCGTCGCGGCGGTGATCTCGGTGGCCATCGCGTCGAGGTCATGAAACTGATCTGCGTCAAGCGGGACCGTGACCGCGGTCGCGCCCGAGGCGGCCGCGAGGTGCGGATAGACGCTGAACGACGGCCACGCGTAGACAACTTCGGCGCCGGGATCGAGCAGCGCCTCGCCGGTCGCGAGCAGGATGTCGCAGGAGCCGTTGCCGATCGCGATCTGGCTGGCCGGCAGCTCGTAGCGTTCGCTCAGGGCGCGCTTGAGCGTCGAGTTGGAAGGATCCGGATAGCGGTTGACGCCCGCCAGCGCGCGGTTCGCGGCCTCGACAACGGCGGGGAGCGGCGGGTCGGGCGACTCGTTGGAGGCGAGCATCGCGACGCCGTCGCCGAGCGAGTACCCGTCGGCCACGGGATAGACCGGAATGCGCCGGATGCGCTCGGAGAACTCAATCGCCATGCGAGGGATTGTGGCGAAGTCGCCAACGAGGGTCGGCGCTCGCGGCAAGCGCAGCTAGCGTGCGGTCGAGGGCGACCGCGCCGCCGGCGGCGACCGCGTCGGCGCCGTCCGCACAGGCGTGCGCGCGAGCGCCACCGCGGCCGTGTCGTCGGCTTGCGGTCCGACGCGGAACCGCGCGAGCGCCCCGTCCAGCGCGGCAAGCAGGACTGCGGGTGACGAGCCGGCGCACGCGCGCACCAGCTCGCGCAGGCGCTCGCTGCCGAAGCGTCCGTCGGCGCCGCGGGCATCCGTGACGCCGTCGGTATAGATCACGAGCGACTCGTCGTCGCCGAGGACGATGCGCTCGTCCTCCCAACCAGGGCTGCCCGGCAATCCCAGCAGGATCCCGGCTCGTCCGGCCTCGCGGATCTCTCCCCCCGGCCCGACGACGAGGGGCAGCGGATGGCCACCCGAGCAGAGGACGATCTCGTCATCCTGCAGCCGCAGGCACAGCGCGGTGCACAGCGACAGCGATCCGTGCTCGACGAGCGCCTCGTCGATCGCCCGCAGGACGGCGGACGGCCGCGGGTCGATCCGCGACATGAAGCGCGCACTGTGGCGGGCGAGCAAGGTCAGCGCTGCCGCCGCAAGGCCCTTGCCCGTCACGTCGCCGATGATCACAAGCCAGCCGTCGTCGAGCTCGACGAAGTCATAGAAGTCGCCGCCGACCTCGATCTCGCGCTCGGCGCCGGCCGGGCGGTAGAGCGTCGCGACATCCCAGCCGGGGATCGCCGGGAGGCGCTCGGGCAGCAGGTTTCGCTGAAGGGTCTCGGCGATCTGCGCACGTGCGCGGTACAGCAGCGCGTTTTCGACCGCCATCGCCGCGCGCCCGGCGAGCTGCTCGACGAACTCGAGGTCGTCCCAGCTGAACGTGCGCTGCGACTCGGACATGACCAGCGTCATCACGCCGAGCGTGCGCAGCGGCGTGCGCAGCGGGACGATCAGCACCGAGCGCATCGCGACCTCGCGTAGCAGCGCGATGTGCTCCTCGTCACGCCCGGCCTGCACCAGCATCGCGTCGGAGATGTCGCTGAAGAGCTCCGCGCGGCCCGTCCGCAGAACCTTGCCCAGACCCTGCTCGGGATCGAGCTCGCGTGGCTCGTACTCACGCAGGCGCTCGGCGAGCTCCAGGCGCTCGGGGTCCGAGTGCGCGACGACGACGTGCTCGCGGGCGCCCGACTCGTCGAAGAGGTCGACGGCGCACCAGTCCGCCAGCTGCGGCACGACCGACCAGGCGACGTTCTGCAGCGTCTGCGCATAGTCCAACGACGAGACCAGCATCTCGCTCGCTTCGGCGAGGAAGCGGTGGCGCAGCTCGGCGTTCTTCGTCTCGGTGACGTCCTCGATGATCATCACCGTGGCGACGACCTCGCCACGTTCGTCCGCGAGCGCGGTCGCCTTCAAGAGCTGCCATTTCAGCTCCCCGCTCGAGCGCTGGACCGTGCGGATGACCAGTGGGTCGGCGTGCCCCTCGCGCAACAGCCTGACTGACGGGATGTCGGCCATCGACAGCTCGCGGCCGAACTCGTCGATGACAAGGTAGTCGGCCATGATCGACCCCGGCGGGCGGCTCTGCAGCTCCGCGAGGGTGTCGAAGCCCATGCTGGTCAGCGCGGCGCGATTGGCGTAGATGATGTGATCGGCACGGTCGCGGATCGTGACCGCTTCGGCGAGCACATCCAGGATCTGGGCGAAGTCCGGCTGGCGGCCGCGCATGACGGCTGCGAGCTGGTCGAGCAGCCCCTGGCGCTCCGTGAGGTCCTCGATCAGCGCGTGAAAGGTCCAGCCCTCATCCGCCTGCGTGGCCGTGACTGACAAACGGATTGGCAGCTCGCTTCCGTCCTGGCGCTTGGCCACACGCTCGACCGGGCGGTCGAGGATCTGCCACTCGCCTGTTTTTAGGAAGCGCCGCAGCCCCTCGAGATGGTCCAGGCGCAGCCGCTCGGGGACGATCGTGTCGGCCAGCGCCATCCCGAGCACCTGCTCTCGCGCGTAGCCGAAGACCTCCTCTGCGCGGGCGTTCCAATACGTCACATGGCCGCGTTCGTCGATCGAGACGAACGGGTGGTGGGCGCTCGCGACGATCGCCTCAGGTGCTGGCGGCTCCAACGGAGTCTCAGCGGCGGTGGCGCAGCTTACGCGCGCGGGAACAGGATTCCGGCCTCGTCATCGATAGCACCATAGAACGATTCCAATATCACATTCCTGGGCGTACGGGGAGGTCGCCGAGCGCCGCTGCGCCAGGACGCGTCCGCGTCAGGGGACGCGACTGTGACGTCTGCCATAGGCGAAGTAGACGACGATCCCGACGATCATCCAGATTCCGAACCGCGCCCATGTCTGGCCCGGGAGGTTGAGCATCAGCCACAGTGAGGCGAGGACGGCGAGGATCGGCACGAGCGGCACCGCCGGAGTGCGATACGCGCGTTCGAGATCCGGGCGCGTACGGCGTAGCACGACGACGCCGATCGCCACGACGATGAATGCGAACAGCGTCCCGATGTTGACAAGCTCGGCAAGCGTCTGCAGATCAACGAGGAACGCGACGATCGCGACGGCGATGCCGGTGACGATCGTCGTGCGGTACGGGGCTTTAAACCGTTGTGAGACGCGCGAGAACACGGGTGGCAGCAGGTGGTCGCGGCTCATCGCGAAGAAGACGCGGCTCTGGCCCATCATGAGGATCAGGGTCACGGTCGTCAGGCCCGCCAGCGCCCCGAAGGAGATCACCTGCGCGATCCCCGACTCGCCGACCGACCGGAACGCCTCCGCCAGCGGCGCCTCGATCTTGATCTGGTCGTAGGGAACCATGCCCGTGACGACGAGCGACACGGCCACGTACAGCAGCGTGCAGATCGCGAGCGATCCGAAGATGCCGATCGGCAGATCGCGCTGAGGGTTCTTGGTCTCCTCAGCGGCCGTGGCGACGATGTCGAAGCCGATGAAGGCGAAGAACACGATCGCGGCGGCGCTGAAGATGCCACCGAACCCGAAGGTCCCGGTATTGATCCCGAAGTCCTGCAGCAGCGTGGTCGTCGACGCTGCGCCGGGCGCCGGTTTCGACCCGCTCGGCGGGATGAAGGGATCGAGGTTGGCGCCCTTGACGTAGAAGATCCCCGCGACGATGACCAGCAGGACCACCGTGAGCTTGATCGCGACGATCACCGCGTTGACCCGGGTCGAGACCTTGACCCCCAGGCACAGCAGGCCGGTGATCGCAAGCACGAGCAATGCAGCGACGAGGTTGTGGTGCGAACCGTCGATCCATGCCGGCAGGTTGGTCCCGAGCGTGTCCTCGCAGACCACGCGGAAGTAGTCAGACCAACCGGACGCGACCGTCGCGGCTCCCAGCGCCAGCTCCAAGATCAGGTCCCAGCCGATGATCCATGCCACAAGCTCACCAAGGCTCGCGTAGGCGAACGTGTATGCGGAACCGGCCACCGGCACGGCCGAGGCGAACTCGGCGTAGCACAGCGCCGCGAGTGCACACGCGATTCCGGCGAAGACGAACGACAGCGCGATCGCCGGACCTGCGAGCGTTCCCGCAGCCTTGCCGGTCAGCACGAAGATGCCGGTGCCGACGATCACCCCGACGCCGAAGACGACGAGATCCAGCGGGCCGAGGGCGCGACGCAGACCGTTATGTACGTCCTTGGTGTCCTCGATCGACTGATCGATGGACTTCGTGCGCAGTAGCGAGCCACCCGCCATGAGCGTGCCGCTACCCGATTGACAGCACGTTCAGGCAGGCTTCGCGTCGCTCACGAATGACCGTGCGATCCGCCCACGCGTAGTCGGTGTATCGTGCGTCCCGTTTCGGCCCCCGACCCTCGGAGGAAGCAGCATGGCGCGTCCCATCATCCTCGGTATCGTCGGCGATTCGGCGGCCGGTAAGACGACGATCTCGCGCGGGCTGGTGGAGATCTTGGGGACCGAGAACGTGACGCACATCGGGACCGATGACTACCACCGCTACGACCGTGTGCAGCGCGCGGAGTTGGGGATCACGCCGCTTGATCCCGACTGCAACTACATCGACATCATCGCTCAGCACATCCGTCACCTGCGCGACGGCGAAGCGATCCTCAAGCCCGTCTACGGCCACAGCGACGGAACGTTCGGCACCCCGCAATACGTCGTGCCCAAGCGCTTTGCGGTGATCGAAGGGCTGCTGGGCTACCACACCCAAGAGCTGCGCGACGCCTACGACGTGCGCGTCTTCCTCGCGCCTCCCGAAGACCTGCGCCGCGAGTGGAAGATCAAGCGCGACACCGCCAAGCGCGGCTATGACGAAGCGCAGGTTCTCGCCGAGCTCGAGAAGCGCGAACCGGACTCCGAGGCGTTCATCCGCCCTCAACGCCGCCATGCCGACCTCGTCGTCTCCTTTCAACCCAGCGAGAACCCCGACAAGCTCGATGCCGAGCTGACGCTCAGCGAAGGCCTCCCCCACCCCGACCTGTCCGTCCTGCTGGAAGACGAAGAGCACGCGATCACGATGGAAGAGCGCGCCGACACGCGGCTGCTGCGGATCCCCGGCGACCTGGACCCCGACCGCGGCGCCGAGATCGAAGAAGCGATCTGGGAGAAGATGCACTTCGCCCAACAACTGCGCACCGAACGACTCGGCGAATTCACGATCGGCGCAGACGTCCACCGCTCAGAGTCACTGGCGATCGTCCAAGTCCTGATCCTCTATCACCTCGTCACGGCCAAAGCCTCCGTCGCCGTCGGCGGCGACGACACCAGCGCGCGCATCGACTAACCCGCCTCCGAACCTCAGGTCAGGCCGCGGGTAGATCGTCGGGCAGCTGGACGTCCTGTGGCGGGCGGCCGGGGCCGTGATCCTCCCATGCGGTCCAGGCCTGGCCGTCTCGGCCGGCGTGCTCGCCCGATCCACCGAGGGCGAGCAGGACGAGGCGCTGCTCTCCTGCGTTGACGAGTTGGCGACGCACCGGTGCACCGATGCGTACGAGGCGATCGGGACCGAGCACGTGTTTGACGCCCTCGACGAGCAGCGTCAGTCGACCTTCCAGCACGAGGAACACCTCCTCCTGATGTTCATGGGCGTGGATGCGTCCGCGCTGGCCGGGCTGGAGCACGATGAGGTTCATCCCAAACGAGCTCACGCCCAGCTCGCGCCGCAGTGGCTGGAAACGTTCACGGTTGTCGCGGACAATCGTCGAGAACGCGATGTCGGGGCTGGTCATGGCGCCAGCGTAAGCGACCAGCGCTGCGACGGCGTGAACTGCGAGCAGTCTCGCAATGAACGACCGGAGGAGCACCGTGCAGCGTTTCACCCGGATCACACGTGGACGTGGGCCCGGCGACGCCAGGCCTGAAATCGAGCGGCGTTCGTTTGTCCCCCGCGGGCTTCTCGCGAGCCTCGCCATCGTCGCGGTCGCGGCTTCGCTGTCCGCGTACGATGGAGGAGAAGCCCAAGCCGACGAGGTAACCACGACCGGCTCCTCCGGCGCCCAACCGGGGAACTGGAACTTCGAGAGCGGTGACTTCTCAGGCTGGAAGACGCGTTTTAGCGGAATCGGAGCCTGGCATGTCTACGCGGATAAATCGACGCCGCCCGACCCGGCAGCCAGCGATCCGAACTTTCCGTTCAATGTACCCCAGCCTCCTGAGGGCAAGTTCGCCGCCGTCACAGATATGACCGCCCCGGGGTCTCGGATCCTCTACCGCGATGTGAAGCTCGACGGGCGCGTCAAGCTACGGTTCACGCTGTTCTACGTAAACTTCTATGTGAACGACCACGCGCCTGAGTTCGCGTCCCCTGCGAGTCTCGATCATGAGATCCACAAGCCAAACCAGCAGTTTCGCGTGGATCTCATAGATCCCTCCGCGCCCGTCGACTCGGTGACCACCAAACACGTGCTGGCCAAGATCTTCGCAACGGCGCCTGGCGATCGGGGCAAGCTCGGCCCGCGGGCGATCACCTTCGATCTCTCACACTGGGCAGGCAAGAAGGTTCGCCTGCGCTTCGCCCAGGTCGACAACATCGGCCCCCTGCGCGCGGGCGTGGACGACGTCAGACTCCAGGCAGCCGGCTCCTGACCCAGGCTGTCTCGCCGGCGCACCCGGCAGCTTGTGCGCTGGCCGGGTGTTAGCGGTCGGACGGGGCCCGCTTCTGGCGGGCTCCGTCCGTGTGATGTAGTGATGGAATCCATACACGCGAAATCCCGCATGCCGAACCCCGGGGCGAGCTGAGGGCGGCAGCGAGCGCTCCGGCGATGCCTGCCGTCGATCCGGCGGCCGCGATCCCGGTGGCCGACTGGGGCAGCCTCGTCCTACGCGCCGGCCGGATCGGCTCGGTTCTGCCGCACATAGCATGGTTGCTGCGCTTTGCGGACACCGTCTCGCGCGCTGAGCTCGAGCAGGAGGCGCGCCGCCTCGCGGCGACGCCCTACGGCCTCGGCCGGCGCATCGCGCCTCCGCGGTTGCCTGGCGGCCGCCAGCGCTGGCACCCGTCCTGCGCGCCACCGCCCTGCGAGATCGCCGAGGCGCCCGCGATCGGCCCCGCGGGACTCGCCGCATGGCTTGACCGTCAGCTCGGCGTCCTGCTCGACCCCGAGCACGACGCGGGCTGGAGGCTCGCGGCCACGCCGACCGGCGACGGCGGCACGGCGGTCCTCGTGGTTTGCCATCACCTGTTCGGCACCGGACGCGGCATCCTCGGTGCGCTCTACGGAGAGGGCGACGAAGACCCGTCGGTCGGTACGACGGAGACCCCGTTCACGAGCGCAAGCAGCTTCAGCCTCCGGGACGAGGCGCGTGGCGTCGGCGAGCGTTTCAGGCTCGGGATGCGCGGTGCCGCGCAACTGTCGAGCGAAGCGCGCTCCGCCGTGCGCGCGATTCGCCGCGGCGCCCCGCCTCACGGTCCCATTGCGCTGAAGCGACCGCGCGGCCGCGACCGGACTCGCCGGCCACCGTCAAACCTGCGCGTGTCGGCGATCGCCTGCCTGCCTGCTTCGGCCTGGGACGATGCCGCCTTTCAGCGCGGCGGCAGCGGCAACACGCTGCTCGCCGCGGTCGCCGCGAACCTCTTGCGACGTGCACGGATCGCTCGCGGCGGTGCGGCCGAACGAACCCTGCGGCTACTGCTGCCGATCGACCTGCGCGACCGCGATCTCGCCGACACAGGAGCGCTCTCCTCCGGTCCCACCGCGCAGATGACGACCGCCGCCGTCCTGCTGCCCGGCGGCCCGCCTGTACACGGGGACCTGCGCGAGCTGCGCGCTCGCATGAAGGCCGCGTTCGTCGCCGACACCGGGTCGGCGCCCGTGGTCCGCGGAGCGGGCGACGCGATGCGATTGCTGCCCGAGGCGCTCACCTTCCGGTTTGCCGCCCGCGCCGCGCAGCAGTTCGACGGCTGCGCATCCAACATCGGGCCGGTCCCCGAGCGCATGTTGCGCGTCGGGCGCCACGACGCGCGTGACGTGGCGCTGCTCGGCTTCCCGATCGGCAACGAGGCGCTGACGGCCCTGATCCGCTACCGCGATCGCGTCACGGTAAGCGTCGTCACCGACCCAGTGCGGCTCGGTGCCGCCGCGGATCTGCGCGCCTGGCTCGCCGCGGAGCTCGATGCCTGGGGGCTCGTCGACGTCGTCTGGTGAACGCCGCCGGTTTGTCCCCTCGCGACGAGTTGTGCCTCGCCGATCGGTCGTCACGCAGCCACTCTCAGATCAGACTCGCCGGCGAAGGAGTAGCCGCCGCTCCTGGAGACCGTCGTCAGGAGGTCGCGACTCTGCTCGATGAAGCCGCTGACGTTCTTGTGTCCCAGGTCGGTGCCCGGGTATCGGCAGGTCACATAGAGCGCGTCGACCGTGCGATTCACCCACATAAACGCCTCGTCTCCGTATGAGACCTTGCCGAAACCGTGCGCGTTCCAGCCGCGCCACTGGCGGGCTCCGGGAATCATCCTGCCGTCCATGTAGGAGATGATCGACATCGGACGAACGACCGTACCCAGCAGCGTGCAGACCTTCCCGAACGGCACCTGCGCCACGGCTTTCGCCGCCCGCACCGCTTCGTGTGCCATAGCGACGAGGTGGTGGAAGTCACGCGCTTGGGCGGTAGCGATCTCGATCGGGGCCAGCCCGACGTACCAGCCCAGCGACGTCGCCCACTGCTCCTCGGAGCGGGTGTGGAACGGGATGACGGTGCGGTAGACCGGTTGGTCGCCGCGCTCGTAGGCGACGAGGCTTGCGACTGCCAGTACGCCCGCGAGAAAGTTGCCACCGGCGGCCTTGCAGACGGCAGCGAACGCCTTCGTGTCGGCCAGGTCCAGCAGCCATTCGCACACGCCGACCTGCTGGGGCAACTCGCCCGGCGCAACGCCGAGGTCCAGCGGGAATCCCGGTAGGCCTCCACCGCAGGTGTCGACGAAGTCTCGCCAGCGCAGCACCGAGTCGTGGCTGGCGTCGACGCTGTCGGCGGCCTCGCGCTCGACACTGCTGAAGTCGACGTAGCTGCCCACCTCGGTGAGCTCCGCGGGGCGCCCCTTGACGGCCGCTTCATACAATTCATGAAACTCGTGTGGGATGTGGACGATCGAGTAACCGTCGACGTTGCTGTGGTCAAAGGCGAGGTAGACCGTGAACCCGTCGTCGCGGCCGACCGTCGCAAAGAGGTAGGCCGGCCACGTCAGCGGATTGGTCGCATCGTCGAAGCGATCCTCCAGGTAGCGAAGGACGTCCGCACCCTGGAAGAAGTCATCCACCAAGGTTCGATCCAGCGAGACGGCTTCGGGGCTCAGCGTGAAGCGCTCCAGGTCGTCTCCCGCTAGGCGCAGGCCGCTACGGAGCGTCTCATGTCGTGCGATCCACTGCAGCAACGCCGACTCCAGCGCGTCGAGATCCAGCGCACCCGGGATATCGAACGCGGTCCCCAACCATGTCGGAGCCTCGACGCCGATCTCGCGCTGAAGCGCCGCCGCTCGCACGTGTAGCTCCTGCATGTAGGAGGGCGGCCTTGGGTCCTGCATCAACTTGGTTGCAGCGGCGATCGTCGTGGGATGCAGCCTCCACTCAATCAGCTGTCCCGGCTGCGCCTTGTACTCGGAAATCCACGTCAACTTCATGTGGGGTCGCCTCACTTGAACGGGAGTTGGAGCATGCCGAAGTGGATTGGGGGCACGCCGAACTGGACGAGGGGAATGCCCGACCCGGTCAGGCCTGGCGTGCCGGTCGTTCCGATCAAACCATCGGCTTTCAGATAGCGGTACTTGAGCCCAATCGGTAGGAATATCGATTGGCCTCATCGGCCCCTAGCTCATATTGCCGATGAATGGGCCCTCCAGACCCGCAAAAGTGGTGCTGCCACGATGGCCAGTGTTCGCGGGGCGTCATCCCGCGCCGAGCCTGAACACGCGCAGCGGGCGATCGTGGGCGAGCTCGCGCGCGATCGCCGCGGCCTCGGCGGGCGAGATCCTGTGCTCGCAGACGAGCTGCGCCAGGAAGGCACAGTCGACCCGGCGCGCGACCTCGTGACGCGCCGGGATCGAGCAGAGCGCGCGAGCGTCGTCGACGAATCCCGCCGTGCGGTGAAAGCCGACCGTGTCG
>JAWVGJ010000152.1:0-47283 GCA_033855115.1 Solirubrobacteraceae bacterium | reverse complement strand
GAGGTCGTGGATCGCGGCGACCGCCGGCAGCTCGGCGGACGCGGTCAGCGCGCCGCCGCTTCCCGCGGGCGCCGGCAGCTGCTTGGCGCCGCCGAGGCTCACGTTCAGCGGCAGCTGGTGCGTCCCGAGCGCGAGCGAGGCGGACACCACGAGCGTGCCGGTCGTGCCGGTCGCCGGCAGCTTCGGATAGGTGACCGACTTGAGCTTCTCGAGCTCGTCGTTGACGGCCTTGACGGTGTCCCCGTCGGCCGTCGCCGAGGCGATGATCACATGGAGGTTGGAGATCGACACGTCCTCGATCTCGGCGAGCTCGTGGCCGACCAGCGGCAGGTTCGACAGGCTGAAGCTCTGCCCGGTGTCGAGGATGAAGAAGTACTGCCGGGTGCCCTTGATCGGCAGCGTCGCGAGCGACGCCTCGCTGTTGTAGGTCTTCGACTTCGCGCCGAACGCGAGCCCGCCGCTGGTGAAGTCGTAGTAGAAGCCGACCGTGCTGAGCCCGAGGTCGAGCGCGGGCGGGATCGGCTCCTTGACCGGGAAGTCCACCGCGCTGGCGAGGTCGTCGAACCCGAGCGCCGTGCCCTTGTACTCGGCGGTCACCCATGTGTCGGTGTGCGTCTCGCTGAAGCTGACGTCGAACTCGAGCTCCTTGCCGGCGCTGGTCTTCAGCACCAGCTGTCCGCCGAACTTCGCCGTGAACTCCGTGCCGTAGGTCAGGTCGATCTGGACCGTGAAGTCGACCTCCGGGAGGCCCGCGAACTCGGTCTTGCCGATGCACGTGAACGAGAAGGTCTTCTTTTCGCTGTCGAGGCTCGCGGTTAGCTTGTCGAGCTTGAGCTTCTCGATCGGCGCCGGCACCGACTCGATCCCGAACTCGCTCGCGAGCTTCGCGATCAGGACGCCGATCGCGAGGTCGTCGATCTCGCCCTCGAGCGTGATCCCGCTGGTTGCGTAGCTGCCGCCGAGCAGCAGCTTCGTCGTCTCCCCGAACGAGAACTGGCTGTGCAGGTTGCCCGACGGCTCGATCTTGTCCGTCTTCGGGTCGTAGACCGCGCCGATCTCGAAGAAGAAGCTGTCGAGCTTCGCGTCGCCGATGAGCGGAATGGGCTTGTCGATCCCGAGCTGGAAGTCGAACGCGTTGCTCGCCGTGTAGAAGACGAACGAGAGCGTCGTGATGTCGATCTCGGGGAAGCCCGCCGGCAGCGGAACGTGCAGGAACTCGAAGACGTCGTTGACCAGGAGCTCGCTGTCGGGGGCGATATTCGCGAAGACGGCCTTGTCCGGGAACCGGCCGCCGACGTCGAAGACCGTGCTGCCGATCTTCGTCTTGGCGTCGAGCTCGGCCTGGACCGTCGCGTCGGTCAATGGCTCCAGGACCGCGAAGTCGAGGTCGATCTCGACGACCGTGAACCTGCCGCCGAAGAAGGTCCAACCCGGCGGCGGCGGCTCGTAGGCGAGCCCGACGCGGATCAGCGAGCACGTGTCCTTCGACGGGTCGAAGGCGATCTCGAGCCCGGTGAGCTTGAAGTTCTCGAGCGCCTGAAACGCGCCGGACGGAAGGATGCTCGTGAGCGAGTTGTTGCCCGCGATCGCCGTGAGCGCGTCCTCGGTGAGCTGCCCGATCTCGATCGTGCCGGCGGACAGGTGCCAGTCCCCGTCGAACGACGGGACCGACAGGTCGACCGGGATCGCCAGCTCGCCACTCGTCCCAGCCGTGACGTTCGCGGCGAAGTCGAGCCCGACCACCCCGAGGTCGGTGTTCGGCACCAGCTTGGCCGCCAGCCCGCCGAACGTCACGTTGAGCTCCGTCACCAGCGACCACGCGACGGAGGCGGGCGGCGTGAGCGTCAGCTCGAGCGCGAGCTCGCTCGCAGGCTGCGTGAACCGGCAGGTCGCGGTGGTACCGGACTCGCCGAGCACGGTCGCCGTCCCCGTCAGCGTCGCGTTCGCGGCGTCGACGCTCGTGACCGTCAGCGCGATCGGGTCGGCGTCCGCAAGCAGCGCGAAGAGTGCGCTGACGATGTCGGACTGAAACAGCGATGCCGAGACGTCGACGCTCGAGCCGGTCGTCAGCGTGGCGAGCCACGCCTTGACCTGCTGGAGCGTGCTCATGGGCGTCGTGCCGGCCACTCGTCTCGCCTACTGGAGCGCGTGCGGGTAGTTGAAGAACGCCGTCACGTTGTAGGCGGCCGGAAGCGCGGCCTGGCTGCCCATGCGGATGTTGCCGTAGTTTGCGACCCCGGTCCTGATGCCAGGGCCCTCGGGGGTGTCCATCTCGTGCGGAGCGTTCCAGCCGCTGGCCTGGTAGTTCGGGATGGCGAGCGGGTTGGGGAACCCGTAGGGCCGGTAGCCGGTCGGGGACAGTCCGCACGAGTACGCGATGCGCGCCGAAGCCGCGTACGGCGCCGTCGGGACGGGCAGGTTGTTCGCGGCCCCGTGCGCGTTGGAGCCATGGTGGACCGCCGTGATCCCGCTGATGTTCGGCGCGAGCGGGAACGGGGCGGGCAGCGAGCTGAAGTTGGCGTCGCCGGTTATCACGACCTGGTGCGTGGCGGGGGCGCCGAACGGGAGCTGAGTGTCGATGCCGAGGGCGATGCCGGTGTTGTTGACCACCATCGCCGGGTGGGCGCCGGCCGGCGGGAACGCCCGGTAGGCGGTGAAGTTGCCGTAGTTGAGCGTCGTCGGTCCGCCGACCGGGAGGACCTGGCAGTTGGGCAGGTTGTTGTTGAAGAAGTTGAGCGACGCCCCGCCGATCGGCTGCACGGGCACCGTCCAGGGCAGGGCGGCGAGCCCGGGCCAGATCGCGGCGAGCCGCCAGTGGTCCCAGTCCCAGTGCGAGAGGATGACCTCGAGGTTGCCGGCGGCGTTCTGGAGGATCGGCCCCGACGGCGGTGCGGCGCCGCCGAAGAGGTTCGTCGGCGCGGTGGCCGTGTAGAAGTAGAGCGGGAAGCCGACGTCGAAGTAGAAGCGCGGCTCGTTGTTGTTGTCGATCGCCAGGTTGCAGTTGCCCTGGCCGATGTCCATCACGCAGACGCTGTTGTGTGCCGGCGCGGGCGCCGGCGCGGCGGCGACCGTCTTCTTCTTCTTGTTGGAGGTCTGGAAGTTGTCGGAGAGCCGCTTGCGCTTGACGCCACCGCCTCCGTTGCCGTTGCCGAGGCGGCGGGAGGTCGTCGAGCCGGGCGGCGGCGACCCGAAGAAGTCGACGTCCATCTGGCC
Organism: Solirubrobacteraceae bacterium; assembly: GCA_033855115.1. GTDB lineage: Bacteria > Actinomycetota > Thermoleophilia > Solirubrobacterales > Solirubrobacteraceae > CADCVQ01. The sequence goes on along the minus strand of JAWVGJ010000152.1, from coordinate 44,070 downwards.
GCGGACGAGCGGCATGGAGATGACCGTCGCGGAGTCGAGGCTGTAGGTGCCGTAGTTCTGCGGATCAGCCACGCCGCGGCGTATCCCCCTCCGGGGGCACGTTGCCCGGCACCGTGTCGATGTCCGGGTCGTACAGGTCGCCGGTGACCGCGCCCTTGCCGCCGGGCGAGAGCTTCATCTGGTACCACGAGCCCTCGGCCAGGTAGTCGGTCGACGTCAGGCCGAGCGCCTTCAGCAGCGTGGCCTCGTCCACGGCCTGGACGTGGTACAGCAGCGCCGGGACGGTCGGCGTGCGCGCCGATATCGAGACGGAGCGGCCGAAGATGACGTTCTCCATCCAGCCCGAGTTCACGACCTCGAAGAGCACGTCCCACTTCTGGGTGTCCGCGTCGAAGTCGGCTTTGGAGAGGAACCCGTAGAAGCTGCCGTCTGCAGGCGGCGTGAGCGTGTCGAACCGAGCTCCCTGCGCGCGCGTCTTCCCGAACAGATCCTGAAACTGCGGGCTCGGAGGGGGCGCTTCCGGCAAGGCCTGATCCTCCTGCACCCGGATGGTCCCCGTCAACTCGGTGCGGGGGCCCGCCGACTCAGAGGCGTGCCAGCAGTGGCCGCAGATGTGGCGACTGTCGTGGGCGGCCTCGAACGCCGGGTCGGGTAGGGCCGGCGCTCGCTTCTACGGGCCCTGGTCGCCGATGCAGCCGCGCGGCGCGGGGGCGCAGTCGCTCGGGACGTCGCCGTACGGGGGGTCCGCGACCTGTCGCTGCGGGTTGAGGACATGCGTGTCGGCGCCGGGGATGATGTACTCGATTGCCCCGCCGGAGTAGCTGCGATACGTCACGCCGCTGTTCAAGAAATCGGGTATCCCGAAGTCGTCGCGAGGGTTCAACGGCAGCGCGGGTCGAATCAGGATGACGCTGGCGGCCGCGTCGAGCGTGCCGGAGGTGATCGTCGTGCCGGAGTTCAGGCGGTCGGGCAGGCCCGTCGAGTAGCGGTAGCGGTCTGCGCCCAGCCCGCCCGGGGGCACCGGGGTCCAGGACGCGCCGAACTCGCGTGTGCCGCCGCCCCACGTGCGGTAGACGACCTGGCCGGCGGTCGGGGTCGCTGAGATCGGTGGCTGTGGGGCTTGCACGTCGAGTGGCACGAGCGACACGAGTCCGAGAAACGAGATGCTCGTGCGGTTGGCGTCGAGGACCTGCTCGAGCACGTCGGGTTCGGGGTTCGCGTCATCGGCAATCAGGCCGCCTGCGGACGTGAACGCGACGACGAACCCCGATGCCGAGCTCGACGGCCGCACCGCACTGCCGGTTCCGGCCTTGGCGTACCAGCTGTCGATCGACGCGAGTGAGGTCGTCGCCGTCGTGCGGTCATAGCGATAGACGTCCGAGAAGCCGTCGGTGTCATCCGCAAGCAGCCGGGATTCGGACTCAAACAGGACGTACCGGCCGTCACCCGACAGCGACGGGGCGTCGCTGCCCCGGCGACCGCTGCCAGGGGAAGCCCAGGTCGTCGTCTGCGTCTCGCGATCACGGACGTAGACGTCCTCGGCGCGGTTGGCGTCGTCAGCGGCGAACGCCGCGTCGGAGTCAAACGCGACGTAGCGCCCGTCGGCGGACAGCGATGGCGCGCGGCTTGCGGCGAAGCGCCGCTGCGCGCCCGCCGAATCGACCGAGACGAGGCTCGTCTTGGCCGCTGCCCGGTCGCGCACGAACACGTCGTCGGCGCGGTTGCGGTCGCCGCTGACGAGGTCAGCCGACGGCGACGCGAAGGCGACGACCTTCCCGTCGCTCGACAGCGAGGGCCTGTGCGCGATTCCGGGGAAGAAGCCGTCGTGGGCCTGCGCGCCCGCCGTGCTGACCGAGACGCGCTCGGTCGCGCGCTGTGCGAGATCGCGGACGAACACGTCCAGCGCGTGGTTGGTGTCCCCGCGAACGAGGTTCGCCGCCGCGGAGACGAACGCGACGACGTGTCCATCGGCCGAGATCGCAGGCAACGCCGAACCGTGGTGCGCCTGCGCGCCGCCGCCGGCGATCGAGACGCGCACGGTCACGCCGGTCACGCGGTCGCGAACGAAGACGTCGGGCTCGCCGTTGGTATCGCCGGACACCAGGTTCGACGCGGCCGAGGTGAACGCCACGTAGCGTCCGTCGCCGGAGATCGCCGGCTGATCGGAACCCAGCACGCTGCGCCGTGCCTGCTCGCCACCCGTGCTGACGGACACCCGCTCGGTGCGACCCGTCCCGCGGTCACGGACGAAGACATCGATCGAGCCGTTCGTGTCACCGGAGACGAGATCGTCGGCCGAGGATGTGAACGCGACGTAGCGACCGTCAGCGGAGACTGCCGGGTTGGCGCTGGCACCGCCTGCCGCCGAGGCCACTCCGGCGCCAGCGGCCGAGAACGCCATCGCACCCACCGTGACCGTCCATGCAACCAGCCGCTTGCCGCCCATCATCGCTCCCCCGCGTCGGATCGCGCGATGCTACGCCAGATCCATGAACCTGTGTGACCCCGACGCCCGCGTCTCACAGGCGGGGTTGCGCTTGCGTGCCAGCCCTGGGATCGTCGCGTGTCAGGCGCCGCGTCATGCACCACGATGGCCGTGGCGAACGTCTCCATGGGAGGATGAGTGTCGACGCTACGTTTTCTGTCCGATTGGACGCTGCAGCGCGATGGTGAGCTGCGTGGAGGGGAGCCGCTGCGCATCGAGTACGACCCGGCCCGCCTTCCGGAGTGTCGGGCGAGCTATCGAGGCCAGGATGCGTGGAGCATCGCCGGCTACGTGCGCTTTCATCCCAGCATGGAGCTCGCGTCGGTCGCGTTGAAGTCCGGCTCCGCCGAGATCGACGTGCCGCAGGACGCCAGACGAGTCGAGTTGTGGTTCAACAACACCGACAACACCGGCTGCGTCGCGTGGGACAGCCGCTACGGCCAGAACTACTGGCTCGACGTCGCCGCCGCGTAGGCGCGGCCGACCCCGAAAGAGCAACTATGCCTACGACGGTCGAGATCCCCGAGTACAAGCTGCACAAGCGCCTCACGCTCGATCCGGCGAGCACTGCGCTCGTGATCATCGACATGCAGAACGACTTCGTGCGCGACGAGGGCACGCTGCAAGTCCAGGACGCGCCGGACACCGTGACGGCGATCAGCCGGCTGCTCGACCTCGCGCGCGAAAGCGGGATGCGCGTCGTCTTCAGCCAGGACACCCACGATCCCGGCGATCCCGAGTTCGACATCTGGCCCGCACACGCGCTTCGCGGGACGTGGGGCTGGCAGATGATCGACGAGCTGGCCCCGCGCGAGGGCGAGCTCGTCGTACAGAAGGTCCGCTACGACGCGTTCTACGGCACCGAGCTCGATCACATGCTCAGCCTGTGGAACGTCAAGACGATCCTGCTGTGCGGAACGGTTGCGAACATTTGCGTGCACTACACCGCCGCGAGCGCCGCGCTGCGCTGGTACGACGTCGTGATCCCGAAGGACGCGGTTTCGGCGGTCGAGCCGTGCGACCTGGAGTTCTCGCTGCGCCAAACGTCATGGCTCTTTCAGGGCAAGATCACGACGAGCAAGGGCATCGCGGCCCGCAAACGCCGCGCTCCCCGAGCGGCCGCAAAGGGCTGATCGTCGCCTGTGGGCTGTCAACGGTGGACAAGAGAGCGCTGCCGTTGACCGTCAAGTGGGTACCGGCAGCTCATGGCCCAGAACCTCAACGTCGCCGACCTGACACTGCGCAGCCCGGCATTCTCCAATCACGAGTCGATCCCACGGCGCCACGCCCAGGACGGCGAGAACCTCGCCCCGCCACTCGACTGGTCGGGCGTCCCCGACGGCACGAAGGCGTTCGCGCTGGTCGTGCACGACCCCGATGCGCCGCTGGTGGACGGCTACACGCACTGGGTTGCATATGGCATTCCCGGCGATGCCACCGGGCTGCCCGAAGGTGGCGGTGACGCGGTCGCCGGAGTCAACTCTTCGGGAGACACCGGCTACAGCGGTCCGGCGCCGCCGCCCGGCCACGGTGTTCACCACTACTACTTCTGGATCTACGCGCTCGACGACGAAATCGATCTCGAGCCGGGCCTTGACCGGAGAGCACTGCTGGAGCGCATCGAGGACCGCGTCATCGAGCAGGCCAGGCTGATCGGTCTCTACGAGAACGAGCGCTGACGATTGCGCGAGGTCCTTTTGGGGGGATCGGCCGGCCGTGCCGCGCAGGTCCAGGCGGCGCCCGCCATCCGTCCCCGGCGCTACCCTCAAGCCCCGCGTCGGACATGGAAGGACGCTGATGTATTGCTGGCCGATCCCGCGCGCCTGCCTCGTGGCAGCAGCGCTCGTCATCACCTGCGCCTCGCTCGCCACGATCGCCTCCCCGAGCGCCGCGATCGTGCCGCCGAGCGACTGCGGCATGCTGACCGTGAAGGCCAAGCGCTACAACATCAAGGCCGATCAGCTGCGCTGCCGGACCGCTCGCTCCTTCGCCTCGCAATACCTCTCAAAGCGCCACCGGCCCAGCGGCTACCGCTGCCGCGACTTCGGCAGTGAGACGAAGCTGAAGTTCCGCTGCGCGCGCGGCATCCAGGTCTTCTTCGCCATCCGACGTTGACCGCCGGCCGATACCTCGGTCGCGCGCTACGGGCGGCGGCGGGGCTTTGTGTTGTCGCTGCGGCGCTGCCCGCGCCCGCGCGCGCACACGGACTGATCCAGCGCGCGAACCTGCCCCTTCCGGAGTGGCTGTTCGGGTATGCAGCCGCCGCGGTGTTGATCCTCTCCTTCGTCGCGCTCGCGATCCTGTGGCCGCAGCCGCGGCTGGAGCGCGACCGGTGGCGGCCGCTGCCGGGCCCGCTGGGACGGCTCCCGGCCAGCCGTGTCGTCGAGATCGCCGCAGGCGCGCTCGGCGTGGCGTTGCTCGCGCTGGTCATCGTCGCCGGCTACGCCGGATCGCAGAACGCGCTGAGCAACTTCGCGCCGACGTTCGTCTTCATCACCTTCTGGGTCGGCACGGCGTTCGCGAGTGCTCTGCTCGGAGACATCTTTCGCGGGCTGAACCCGTGGCGGGCGCTCGGCCGCGCGACCGGCTGGCTCGTCGTTCGCGCGCGCCGGGGGGCAGAGGCGCCCGCGCGCCGCGAGTACCCCGCGCGCCTCGGCCGCTGGCCCGCGGTCGCCGGCTTGCTCGCCTTCACGTGGATCGAGCTCGTGTCGGGTTGGGGGGAGCAGCCGCGCACGCTTGCCATCGTCGTGGCCGGCTACACGGCCCTGACGCTCGCCGGCCAGGCGCTCTATGGCGTCGAGTCCTGGACGCGCTGGGCCGAGCCGTTCTCGGTCTACTTCAACCTGCTTTCCCGGATCTCACCGTTTGAGACGCGTGCGGGTGTGCTCGGCGTGCGACCGCTGCTTGGCGGCCTGCCGCGCCTGGACATCGTCCCGGGGACGATCGCGTTCGTGGCCGTGATGATCGGGACGGTGACATTCGACGGCCTGACCCAGGGCCGTGCGTGGGCCGAGGTCAACCAACTCCTCGACGACATGTTCGCCTCGACCGGACTCGCGCTGCCGGCGGCTCACGAGATCTCCGAGACACTGGGCCTGTTGATCTGCGTGGCGATCGTTGCCGGCTTCTACGCGCTCGGCAGCCGCTACGCGCACCGCTTCGCTCCCGCGCTGTCGGCTGAGCGCCTGCGTCGCGGCTTCGTGCACTCGCTCGTCCCGATCGCGCTGGTCTACGTCGCCGCGCACTACCTCACGTTCCTGCTCTTCGAAGGCCAGGGGATCGCCTATCTGCTGTCCGATCCGCTCGGACGGGGCTGGAACCTGTTCGGGACGGCGTCGGCGGCCGTCGACTACGGCCTGATCTCGCAGAACCAGGCCTGGTACGCACAGGTCGGCTGCGTCGTCGCCGGCCACGTGGCGGCGCTGACGCTGGCCCACGATCGCGCCCTGGCGCTGTACGGGCAGGCGCGCGCGGCGGCCCGGTCGCAGTACGCCATGCTGGCGATCATGGTCGGGTTCACGACGCTGGCGCTGTGGTTGCTGGCGCAATCGGGCACCGCATGACGGCACGCGCGGCGATGTGGGCCGGGGCCGCCGTGGCGACGCTTGCGCTGGCCACGACCGGCTGCGGAGCGCCCGCCGCACCGCAGGGCGCCGCGCGTTCGGACCGTCTCGTCGACTTCACCAAGAAGCCGCCCTACGTCAACGCGCTCGACATCGATCCCGAGACGAAGGACTTCCTGCTGACGACCAACCGCGGCTTCTTTCGCATCGAGCCCGGTTCCGGCAAGGTGCGGCGCATCCGCGGGACGATCAGCGCTCAGGGCAAGCGATCGACGGTCGGCACGTTCCTCGAGGTTCTGGTGGCCGGGCGACGGCGGTTGATCGGCTCGGGGCATCCGGACCGGCAGGGCGCGTTGCCGTCGTTCCTCGGCTTCATCCGCTCCGACGACGCGGGCCGGACGTGGACCGTCGTCTCGCGCCTGGGCGACGCCGATCTGCACAAGATCGTGCTCGCACACGGGCGGATGTATGCGTTCGATGCCGTGCTCAGCGCGCTGCTCGTCTCCCGCGACGGCGGCCGGACGTTCACCGAGAACTTCACGCCGCGTGGGCTCATCATCGACTTCGAGGTCGACCCGGCAGACCCGCGGCGCATCGTCGCGTCCAACGCGAGCGAGCTGTTTCGCTCGCTGGACGGAGGGGCGTCGTGGCGTCCGCTGGACCGTCGCGAGGGGATCCGGCTCGCCTGGCCTGCAGCCGACGCGCTGTACCGCGCCCTCAAGGACGGGACGGTGCAGCGCTCCGCCGACGGAGGGCAGACGTGGGAGGCGGCCGGCGCCGCGAACGGCGAGCCCTACAAGTTCAGAGCGATCTCGCGCGACGAGCTGTACCTCGCCCTCAGCGACGGCACGATCCTGCACACGACCGACGCTGCCAGAAGCTGGAAAGCGGTCTTCCGGCCATGAATCTGCGCGCCGCCGGCGCCGGGCTGGTCGTGGTCGCCGCCGTCGCCGTTGCTCCCGCCGGCGCCGGCGCGCACTCGCTCGTGCGGCCGGCCGGCGCCGTCGTCTCCTACATCTCCGCCGATGCAACGTCGCTGAACACGCTCGTCGTGCGCGCGAACGGCTCACGGATCGAGTTTCGCGATCCGACGGTCGACGGTGGAATGGATCCAGGCGACTGCGCGCCCGGCGACATCACCGCAGACGCCAACGCATGGATCATCCAGACCTTCTGTCCGGCCGCCGACGTGCGGTCTGTCCGACTCGACCTCGGGGAGCGCGAGGACACGGCGGCGGTGTCGGTCGATATCCCGACCACGCTGCTCGGAGGCCCGGGCGCCGACCGGCTCACGGGCGGACCCGCAGCCGACCAGCTCAGCGGCGACGACGGCGACGACGTGCTCGCCGGCGGCGGGGGGTCGGACGTCGTCATCGGCGGGCTTGGCGTCGACGACATCAGTGCCGACGCCGGGAACGACGACGTCCGCGTCCGCGACGGCATCCAGGACGTCGTTCGCTGCGGCGACGGAACCGACAGCGTCGACGCCGACAGCCTCGACGAGGTCAACGCGGACTGCGAAGTCGTGACGCGAACCCTCACGCCGGCGCCACCCGGTGCAAGCGGCGAGCGAGATCGCGTGGCGCCGCGGCTGCAGGTCGGCGCGCCGGCACGGCAGCGCATCGCGAGGTCGCGCCGGATTCGCGTGTTCGCAAGCTCGACCGAGCGCGGCTTCGTCGCGGCGTCCGGCGCTTTGAACATCGACGGCCTTGCGCTGCCGTTGAAGGTCTTTCGCCGCCAGATCGGCGTCGCGGGCGCGGGCGCCGAGCTCGCGGTGACGCTCACGCGTGCGCGCTGGCGCCAGGCCTTGCGAGCGCTGCGCAAGCGCCGGCCGGTCACCGCCCGCCTGATCGTGGTTGCCACCGATGCGGCCGGAAACTCGCGCGCAGCGAGGCCCGTCACGATCCGGCTGTTGCGTTGAGCCATTGCGCCCATCGACATGACGCACACCTCTCAAGACGCCGGTATCGTGCGGGCAAGAGGGCGCCGTGACCCGGGCCAGGGGACTGCCGGGTAGGACGCGCCGAACATACCCGCAAGCGAATCGGAGATGCACCTTGCGATCAGTGATTGTGCGTGCCACGTCGGTCCGGTCCCTCACCGCGCGGAGATTTCGCGCCGCAACATTCGGGGCGCTGGTGATGGCGTGTGCCACCACCGCGACCGTCGCGCCGGCGGCGTTTGGCCTGTCGAAGACCGGGCGTGAGGCGTCCCGGCAGGGCGCGGTCTCCGACAGCGCTGTTCAGCCCGGCGTGAAGGTGCCCTCGGCCCCCGGCTCGCTGCAACACGGCCCGCTGTTCGGCCACTTGCCGCCGGTCCGCCAGGACCTCGAGCTCGTCGGCAAGCTCAACCTCATCAGCCCGAGCACCCAGAAGCCCGTCCTGCCGGGCCAGGTGGCGGACGTCGCCGTCCACAAGGGCTACGCGTACCTCAACTCGTGGGACAGCACGACGTGCGCCGACGGCGGCACGTTCGTGGTGGACATCCGTGACCCCGCTCATCCGCAGCAGATCGCCTTTATCCCGGCGAAGGCGCCCTTCTACCACGGCGAGGGCGCGCAGGTTCTGTCGATCGACACGCCGCAGTTCAAGGGCGACATCCTGGCGGTGAACGACGAGACCTACGGCTCGAACGTCACTGCGCCGTGCGGACCGGCGGACAGGACCGGCGGCGGCTTCGACCTCTACAACGTCACCGATCCGGCCCACCCCGTGCCGCTCGTGCAGGGCGCCGGCGACCGCTCTCCGTATAGCTCGGAGATCCAGGATCCGAACCTCGTCGGTAACTCGTACCACAGCGTCTTTGCGTGGCAGGACGGGCCACGGGCCTACCTCGTCGCCTCCGACAACACCGAGGACTCCGATGTCGACATCTTCGACATCACCGATCCAACGAAGCCCGAGTTCATCAAGGATCTCGACGTGCTCGAACTGCCCCAGGCAAGCCAGATCGTCAGCAAGTCGGCGCACGGCAATTTGGTCCTCCACCACGACGTGGTGGTCAAGCGGATCGCGGGTCATGTGCGGATGCTGGTGTCCTACTGGGACGGCGGCTACCTGCAGTTGAACGTCGACGACCCCGCAAACCCGACGTACATCACCGACACGAACTTCGACAAGCCTGACCCGCTGACGGGCATCGACCCGCCCGAGGGCAATGCCCACGAGGCGGAGTACAGCTACGACAACCAGTTCATCCTGGCCGCCGACGAGGACTTCGCCCCATACCGGCCGATCAGCAAGATCACGCAGGCGCCGTTCGCGGGCGTTCAGTTCGACGCCGCGGTGTCCGACGCAGAGCCGATCGCGCCGGGAGCCACGATCGCAGGCGACACCGTGTTCGTCGGCAGCGCATGCACGGGTACCGTCGCGCCTCCGCCGGCCGGCGTGACGATCGCAGTCGCTGAGCGCGGCGTCTGTACGGGAGGGTTCCAAGAGAAGGCCGACGCGATCGAGGCGGCCGGCTACCAAATGGCCGTGATCTTCAACAACGACTTCGGTGCAGGTGGCGGTCGCTGCGAGGCCCTGATCAACATGCTGATCGACCCTGCCACGGTCTCCATCCCGGTTGTGTTCGCCGGCCGCGCCGACGGGCTGCGGATCCTCGGCGTGTACGACGCGAACACCTACAAGTGCACCGGGGCTGTGGCCGCGACGGCAGGTGACACTCCGGCGCCGGCCGTTGGTACGCCGGGTCTCACGGTCGAGTTCGGCTCGGTCTACGACGGCTGGGGCTACGCGCACCTGTACGACGCGAACACGAGCGAGGAGATCGACGCGTTCGCGATCCAGGAGGGCATCGACGAGCGCTACGCGTTTGGGTTCGGGGATCTCTCGATTCACGAGTTCGCCACCGATCCGGAGACGAACCTCGCCTACAGCTCCTACTACGGCGGCGGATTGCGGGTGCTGCGCTTCAGCCGTGCGGCTGGCTTGGAGGAGGTCGGCCGGTTCATCGACGAGGGCGGCAGCAATTTCTGGGGCGTGGAGCAGTTCACCGACAAGGACGGCAACCGGCTGATCGCCGGCTCGGACCGCGACTACGGGCTGTACATCGTCAAGTACACCGGGCCCGGAGCGGTGCTGGCCAAGCCTGCGCCGCCACCTCCGCCGCCTCCGCCGCCGGAGACTCCGAAGACTTTGAAGCCGGTGCCGTCGTCGTTCTTTGACTTCGGCTCGCTCAAGCGCCTGACGATCCGCGGCGGGCGGGCGAGCGTCACGATCGCGGTGCCCGGCCCTGGTAAGGCGGCTGCAAATCTCAAGGCGCGCATCGGGCGGCGGATGGTGCAGATCGCGAAGGCGTCGGGGACGGCGACGCGCGCCGGGAAGCTGCGCCTGACCTTCCGCGTGTCGGCCAGCACGCGGCGGTCGCTGCGCCGGACGCTGGCGCGGCGTCCGACGCGCCGTACGAGCGGCGTGGTCCGCGTGTCCTTCACCCGCACGGGCGGCGTAAAGCGCACGCGCGATCGGTCACTCTCGATCGGGATGAGATGAGCGTCCGCGGGGGCACCTTGCGATCGATGATCGTGGGTGCCCTCGCGGTGGCGCTGGCGCTGGCCGTCACTCCCACCCCCCAGGCATACGGTTCGTCGAGTGCGAGCGACAGGCCGTGGAGCACGGACGGTGGCCGGACGACGCTCGCTCCGAGAGCGGGATCGCGCGCGAGCTTCAGCGCCCCCGTCACGGCACAGCAGCACGGCGGTCTCGCCAACCATCTCCCGCCGGCGCACGAGAACATGCAACTCGTCGGCAAGCTCAAGCTGACCCAGCCGTTCGGCAACGTCGTGCCGGGACAGATCGCCGACGTCTCGGTCCACAAGAACGCCGCCTACCTGATGTCCTGGTCGCCGCTGGAAAACGAGGCCGACGCTGCGTGCCGGCGCGGCGGGTTCTTCAGCGTCGATATCAGCAACCCTGCCGAGCCGGTGCAGAAGGCGTTTGTTCCGGCGCTGCCGGAGACCTACCACGGCGAGGGTGCGCATGCGATCGCGGTGAACACCCCGGCGTTCAAGGGCGACCTGCTGGCCGTCAACAACGAGCCGTGCGGGCCCAACGGCGTCGGAGGCTTCGATCTGTATGACGTCAGCGATCCGGCCAAGCCGGTGACACTGATCCAGGGCGCAGGCGACAAGTCTGCGGATGGCTCGCTGGTCCAGGACCCCGCCGAGGTGCCCAATTCCAACCACAGCATCTTCGTCTGGCAGGACGGTCCGCGCGCGTACGCGGTGACGGTCGACAACACCGAGTTGCACGACGTCGACATCTTCGACATCACCAATCCACGCGACCCGGAGTTCATCGCCGACCTCGACCTCCGCCAGCTGTTCCCTCAGATCCTCAAGAACCCGGCCAACGGCAATGCGATCTTCCACCACGACGTGGTCGTCAAGCGGATCGACGGTCGCATGACGATGCTCAACAGCTACTGGGACGCCGGCTACGTGCAGCTTGACGTCACCGACCCCGCGCACCCGACCTACGTGACCGACACGGACTTCCCAGCTGTGGAGCCCCTCGTGACGCTGTCCCCGCCGGCGTCTCTCGCGCCCGAGGGCAACGCCCACGAGGCGGAGTACAGCTTTGACAACCAGTTCATCCTGGCCGCGGACGAGGACTTCGGCGCGGCTCGTGCGGTGTTCCAGATCACCGATGGCCCCCACGTCGGCTCCTCGGCCGCCGGCGAGTTCAGCTTCAGCCTGCCGATCAAGAACCTGCCCGACGGCCGCCTGAACGGCCCGACGGCCTACGGCGGCTACGGCTGCTCGGCGCGGGACGAGATCCGGCCCGCCGCCACGGCCTTCGCGGGCGTGACGCTGGCGCCCGGCGAGGAGAAGATCCTCGTCGTCCAGCGCGGGCCGGTCGGGGACCCGAGCCACGCCTTCGAAGGGTGCCGCTTCGACGAGAAGATGCAGAACGCCATCGCCAAGGGCTATGACGGCATCCTCATCGGCCAGCGTCACCTGGGAAACGCGGCGGCGGACGGGACGTTCTGCGGGAGCGGTGAGCCGCGCGCGATCCGGGGCATGTGCATCAGCCACGAGGCGATGCACAGCATCTTCAACGACCCGCCGAGCTATGACCTGCCGTATCCGGCCGGGCATGGACCGCCGCTGCCGGGCACCGTCGGCGCGCGGGTGTCGGCGACCACGCAGTTCGACGGCTGGGGCTACGCGCACCTGTATGACGCCAAGACGAGCGCGCTGATCGACGACTTCGCCATCCCTGAGGGCATCGACGAGCGCTATGCCTCGGGGTTCGGCGACCTGTCGATTCACGAGTTGGCCACCGACCCCGAGACGAACCTCGCCTACAGCTCCTACTACGCGGGCGGGTTGCGGGTGCTGCGCTTCAGCCGCGCGAGCGGTCTGGAGGAGGTCGGCCGGTTCATCGACGAGGGCGGCAGCAATTTCTGGGGCGTGGAGCAGTTCACCGACAAGGACGGCAACCGGCTGATCGCGGGCTCCGATCGGGACTATGGGTTGTACATCGTCAAGTACACCGGGCCGGGAGCGGTGCTCGCCAAGCCGCCGCCGCCACCCCCACCACCTCCGCCGCCGACTTCGAAGCCGCTGCCCTCGTCGCTGTTTTCGTTTGGGTCGCTCAAGCGCGTGACGATCCGCGGCGGGCGGGCGAGCGTCACGATCGCGGTGCCCGGATCTGGGAAGGTGGCGGCGTATCTCAAGGCGCGCATCGGGCGGCGGATGGTGCAGATCGCGAAGGCGTCGGGGACGGCGACGCGCGCCGGCAAGCTGCGCCTGACGTTCCGCGTGTCGGCGAGCACGCGGCGGACGCTCTCGCGACGTCCGACGCGGCGTACGAGTGGCGTGATCCGCGTGTCCTTCGTCCCCACGGGCGGCGTGAAGCGCACGCGCAATCGGGCTTTGTCAATCGGGATGAGATGAGCTAACCGGCGATCGCCGGCCCGACCGTCAGCGGGTCCGGCCGGCGGGCGCCTGAGCCTGGATTCACGAACTGCCGTGGATCCAGGCTCTGCTCACCGCCGCAGTTCGATGCGCCGCGTGACCGTCCGCCGGTTGCCTGATGCGTCGGCCGCGGTAAGCCGCAGCGCGCCCGTCAGCCGGTGCCCCGATCGCAGCCGGCGTGCAGCCGGCGTCCAGCGGGCGAACACATAGGTTCGCCCGGCCCCGGCCAGCGACCACGTGCCACGGGCGAGCACGACCTTCGCGCGTGCCAGACGCGCGCGCCGCGCCGCGAGCGCGTTGGCGGCGACCACGGCCTGGAGACTGCACGCTTCCGAGCATGACGCGGTCACGACCAAAGCCGGCCCCGCATCGGCCAGCCGCTGGCGCTGGCCGACGACGACGGTCACGACCGGGGGACTATGGTCGGCGGCCGGCGTTCCCGAGCCCGGAGCGCCGGCCCCGGCGGGCGCAGGCACGCCGGGCGCCGGCCCGGCGATGAGCTCGTCGGCGTCGCAGGCGCTGCCGACCCCGTCGCGGTCGAGGTCGGCCTGGTCGGGGTTGTAGATGACGGGACAGTTGTCGAACCCGTCGTCGTAGCGGTCGTTGTCGTCATCGCGGTCGCAGGCGTCGCCCTTGTCGTCACCGTCGAGATCGCGCTGGTCGGGGTTGGCCGTGTCGATGCAGTTGTCGTCCTCGTCAAAGCGCCCGTCGCCGTCGGTGTCCTTCGGCGGGCAGGCGTCCCCATGGCCGTCGCCCGGCGTGCTGTCGGCCTGGTTGGGGTTGGGAACGACGCGGCAGTTGTCGGCGACATCGGCCACACCGTCGTTGTCGTCGTCGGCGTCGCACGCATCGCCCTGCGCGTCGCCGTCGGTGTTGAGCTGGCTGCCGTTGGGGACCGTGGGACAGTTGTCCACCTCGTCTCGTACGGTGTCGCCGTCGACGTCGCCCGGCTCGGGATGGGCATACGCCGTGGCGTTGAACGGTGCCGCCACCACGAAGGCGCCGCACCCGAACGCGAGCGCAGCCACGACGATGGTGAGTATGCGAAGCCCGACCATCGCGGTCGATGATACGAGCGCGCGGATCTCGCAGCGCCGGGGTGCCGTGCTCGGCCGAACGCAAGCGGCTCATTCGGTTGACGGTGATGCGATCGTGTGGGCAGATCCCGGCCGCGGGATGCGCAAATGTTCATCGAGTAGGTCGCGAGAGGGGTCCACATGAGGGCGTCAGTCGAGCACAGTTTCCGCGCCGCCCTCGCGGTGAGCCTCGCCCTCACCGCGTTCGCCGGCGTGGCGCAGGCGGCGCCGTCCGGGCTCAACGCCTACAGTGTCTCGGCCGGCAACGGGGAGGCCCTGCGGATGCTCGCGCAACAGGGCTTCGACGTCGCTGAGGGCGCACGCGGTGGCCGCATCGAGATCGTCGCGACCGCCGCGCAGGCGAGCGGCCTGCGCAAGTTCGACCTCGACCCACGGCTCGAGCGCAGCGGCTCCGCCCGCGCGGCCGGCATCCGGCCCGATGGCAGCTACGACGTCTACCGCCCCTATTCGGATCCCAAATTCGTCGGCACCGTCGGCGGGGTCGCCGGCGGCCCAGCCCGCGAGACGCTGTACGAGGAGTTCTCGCGCCTCGCCGCCGCGCACACGGACATCGTCAAGCCCGAGGTCATCGGCAACTCGATCAACGGCAAGCCGATCCTGGCGCTGCGGATCACGCGCGACGCGCGTGAGCCATCCAACCCGGACGGGTCGCGCCCGGCCGTGGCGTACATCGCGACGCAGCACGCCCGCGAATGGATCGGTACCGAGCAGGCGCGGCGACTCGCCCACCTGTTCGTCGACAACTACGATGCAAGCGGCGCGGCGAAGAACGTCCAGGGCGTGGACATCGCCGGCGTGTCGGCGAGTGAGTTGACGAGCCTCGTCAACACGCGCGAGATCTGGATCGTCCCGGTCGCCAACCCCGACGGCTACGACTTCACCTTCACGGCGGGCAACCGCCTGTGGCGCAAGAACCTGCGCGACAACAACGGCGACGGTCAGATCACCGCAGGCGACGGCGTCGACCCGAACCGCAACTTCCCCGCGCACTGGGGCTTCGACAACGAGGGCTCCTCGATGGATCCGGGCGCCGAGATCTACCGCGGGACCGGCCCGGCGTCTGAGCCCGAGACAAAGGCGATGAACGGCTTTCTGCGCCGGGTCGGCCTCGAGTTCCTCGTCAACTACCACTCCGCCGCCGAGCTGCTGCTCTACGGCACGGGCTTCCAGGTCCAGACCGACTCCGAGGACGACCCGATATATCGCGCGCTTGCCGGAACCGACACCGACCCGGCGATCGGCTCCAACCCGCCCGGCGCGCCGCACCCCTACGACCCCGACATCTCCTCCGAGCTCTACACGACCAACGGCGACACCGACGACACCGCCCACGCGATCCATCGCACGCTGTCGTTCACCCCTGAGATGGACGTCGCAGACCCCGCGCGTGGCGGTGGCGCCTCGTCCTTCGAGTTCCAGGACTCCGAAGCCGACATCGAACAGGTCTTCGAGAAGAACATTCCCTTCGCGCTCGACGTCGCCAAGTCGTCGAACGACCCGGCCAACCCGGTCTCGCACCTCGGCCGCGAAGCGGCGTCGTTTGAGATGCACCCGTTCAGTGTCTCCTTCGGAGATCCGCAGAAGGTGCGCGTCAACGCCAAGCGCGCGCTCGGTCCGGTGACGCTGCACTGGAGCGTGAACGCGGCCGCGGAGCACAGCGCGACCACCACCGAGTACCAGGGCGGCGTGCGCTACGGCGCCGAGAACGACATCTACTACCACGAGATGCGCGGCGCCGTCACCGGCACGAGTCCCGGCGACAGCGTCAAGGTGTGGTTCGAAGCCGGCGGCCAGCGGTCGCAGTCCTTCACCTACGACGTGCGCTCGGACAGCGGCAGCAACGTGCTGATCATGGCCGCGGAGGACTACTCCGGCAAGTCGGGCGCGGGCGTCGAGGATCCGGAGTACGCGAGTCGCGCGCAAGCCAACTACCTCGACCCCTACAAGGCTGCCTTGACGGCAAACGGGATCGCCTTCGATGTCTACGACGTCGATGCCGAAGGGCGCACGGCGCCCGATCCGATGGGTGTGCTCTCACACTACGGCGCGGTCGTCTGGTACACCGGCAACGACGTGCTCGTCCGTGCTCCCGGGGTTGCCGGCGGAACGGGCGTGGCGCGGCTCTCAAACGACGAGGTCCTCGCCGTTCGCGACTACCTCAACGACGGCGGCAAGCTGCTCTACACGGGCCAGAACGCCGCCTTCGCGCAGGTCAACGGGTATCTCTTCAACCCGCTCGGCGAGCCTCCGTATTGCGGGCCCGCCGGCTCCCCCGACGCCGCGCTTGGTTGCATCCCACTCTCTGACGACTTCCTGCAGTACTGGTTGGGCGCCTTCATCCACATCGACGCTGCGAGTACGAAGGAGAGCGCGTCAGCACTGCCACTGCGGGGGGTCGCGCCGTTCGGGGCATTCAGCTTCGGGCTCAACGGCGCCGGCTCGGCCGCCAACCAGGCGCACACGTATTCGCTCGTCACCACGTCGAGCGTCTTGAACCCGGCGCAGTTTCCGCAATTTCAGTCGGGCCTCGTGGCGATCTTCGACCGTCCGGCCTCCTTTGACCCGGTGACGGGCACGCGCTACGCGGTCGCTGGAAACGATGACGGGGGCTATCAGCGCTTGCGCAAGACGATCGACCTGGCCGGCGCGACGTCCGCCGACCTGTCCTTCAAGGTCTCCTACGACACGGAGGCTGACTACGACTACGTGATCGTCGAGGCCCACCATGTCGGCATGGACGACTGGACCACCCTGCCTGACGCCAACGGGCACACGACGACCAGCGTCGGCGCGTCCTGCGATATCAACTGGGATCGTCTGCACCCGTTCCTTGCGCACTACCAGACCAACACCAGCAAGGACGAGACGCCGAGCCTCGCGGACTGCACACCCACCGGCACGACGGGCAGCTGGAACGGCGCCACCGGCAACTCCGGCGGCTATCAGGACTGGAAGGTGGACCTCGGCGCCTACGCGGGCTCGCAGGTCGAGCTCTCGATCAGCTACGTCCAGGACTTCGGGTCGGGCGGCCTGGGCGTGTTCGTCGACGACGCGAAGGTCACCAAGGACGGCGCGGTCGCCGACCAGACCTCGTTCGAAGACGGGCTCGGCGGATTCGCGGCCGGTCCGCCGCCGGCCGGCTCCGAAGCGGGGACTCAGCGGGGCTGGACGGCACGCGACACCGTCGGCTACCTGGACGGTCCCGGCGTCCAGACGCCGCGTTCGGTGTACTGGGGCTTCGGCCTCGAGGGCGTGACCGGCGCCGACCAGCGCATCGGGCTGATGGCCGGAGCGATGAGGCACCTCGGCGTGCTTCAGGCCGCTCCGCCGCCGCCGCCGCCTCCTCCTCCGCCGCCTCCTCCGCCGCCTCCGCCTGCCAGTACGCCGATGCCGCAGCGCGTGGTCATCGTCCGGCGACTCCTGCGAGTGGACCGCCGCGGCCGTTTCAGGATCCGCGTGCGGTGCCCCGCGTCGACAAGCGCGAACCGCTGCCGCGGCAGCGTCCGCGTGGTCGCCGGCTCGCTGCTGCTCGCGCGGCGGACGTTCTCGATTCCCGCCGACCGCACGACCACGATGCGCCTCACGTCAACCCGCCGTGGCCGCGCGCTGCTGCGTCGAAAGAGCCGCGTGCGCGTCAACGTGACCGTCCAGACGCGCGGCAAGGACGGCGTCCTGCGCAAGCGCACGGAGCGCCTCACGATCGTGCGCGCCAAGTCGTAAGGGCTACGCGCCAGGCTCGTTCGGGCCGCCGGGGCGGGCGGCCCGCTCGCGGTCCTCGCTGCGGCCGACCGCGTAAAAGCCCGCTGACAGCACGAGCACGAATGCCGTGCCGCCGAGCACGATTCCTGCCGCCGTCATGATCTGGGAGCCCTTCAGTGCCAGCAGCACCGCGGCGCCTGCGATGCAGGCGACCGTGGCGCCGAGCAGCCACCGCATCAGATCGTCAGCGGGCCAGGCGGGACGGGGTCCGGGATCGGGTCGGGCATCGGGTCCGGGCCCGGCACGGGCGGATCGGGCTCGGGAAACGGCGGCGGAACGGGCGTTTCGTCTGCGGAAGTGGTCATCGCGCATGTCCTTGCCGAGGAATGGTTACGCATTGCGTTCCCTGACCGCCGGGCAGACAAACCACGGCATGTGCGGCCGCCCCACCGGTCAGCGAGCGCATCGATGCGATGCTCGCCCGGAGAGCGTAAGCTCGCCTGACCATGCAGGAGGGCGAGCATCGCGACCTCATGCTCGCGGCCATCGGGGCCGAGGGCGAGGCGCACGCCGCGCTGCTGGCGGGCGACACCGAGGCTGCCGGCGCGGCATACGCGCGCGCCGTCGAGGGCTATCGCGCCTCATGGGCACTCGCCCCGCCGCGCAGCTACGGCCGGCTCGTCGGGCTGCTGAAGGCGGCGGTGCTCGGCGGCTGCGCGGCGCCCGTGGCCGAGGAGGTGCGCGCGGCGCTTGACAGTGACCCCGACGCGGCCGGCTCGCCCGTCGCCTGCTACGTGCTCGCGGTCGCCGCGCTCGTCGTGGGCGACGACGACGCGGTCGCGCCACTCGCGGCGGCGATGGAGCCGCGCGGCGGTGCCTTCGAGCGCACGGCCACGGCGTTGCGCGCGCTGGCCGCGGGCGACAGCACCGGATACGCCGCGGCGGTGGCCGCGATCGAGGCCGATTTCGCCACCCGCGACGAGCACCTGACGGGCGTCGCGATCGCCGACACGGCGATCATGCTCGAGCTGATCGCGCGCGAGCGTGGGCTCGCCGCGAGGCTCGCCAGCCCGCTCGTTCCCCTGCCTTGACGCTCGCTTGTACGGGCGGAGGGCCGGTGGACCTACGCGACGCGTTCCTCGCCGCTGTAGACGTTGACGCGCTCGTCGCGCGCGAAGCCGGCGAGCGTCATGCCACGGTCGGCGGCCAGCTCGACGGCAAGCGATGTCGGTGCGCCGACGCCGACGAGGATCGGCGCGCCGGCGACCGCGGCCTTCTGGACGAGCTCGAACGACAGCCGGCCGCTGACGCAGAGGATCCGCTCCTCCAGCGGGAGGAGCCCTTCCACCAGCGCACGCCCGACGACCTTGTCCATCGCGTTGTGGCGCCCGACGTCCTCGCGCACGAGCAGCAGCTCGCCGTCGCTGCCGAACAGCCCCGTCGCGTGCATGCCGCCGGTGCGTCCGAAGCCGGGCTGGCGCAGGCGGTCGGGTAGGGCGGCGAGCAGCGCGCGCTTGAGGCGCGGGCCCGCCGGCAGCATCGGCGCATGGACGGCGACCTCCTCGAGCGAGCCCTTTCCGCAGACCCCGCATGACGAGGTCGTGTAGAAACGCCGCGCGCCAGGGTCGCGCAGCAGCGGTCCTCGCACATCGACGACGTTCGCCGCGAGGTCGTCGGTCAGCCCGGCTGCGTGCGGGAGGTCGATCAGGCCTTCGCCGAACAGGAAGCCGAGCGCGAGCTCTTCGTCGTGGCCGGGAGTGCGCATCGTGACGGTCAGCGCGCGGCCGTCGACGCGGATCTCCAGCGGCTCCTCGACGGCCACCTCGTCGCGCTCGCCGTCGTGGCGGACGACGGCGGTCATCCGGCCCGCGACAGGGCCGAGGCTCGTGATGGCGGCGGATGAGTTGGACGAGTTGGGCGACATGGTGGCGGCCACCGCACACGATGATCGCCGCAGGCGCCGTTGTCCAAGTGTCGCAGCGGACCAGGCGCCGGGCGTGACATGGCGGTGGGCGTTTGACGCGCCGCGGGAACGCCACTTATCCTCGCTGCGGTCCGCAGACCCGATCACGGTTCAAGGAGGTAGCGAGTCATGGCCAGGAAGCTGCAGCCGCTGTATGGCATCGCGATGCAACAGGCCGCGGAAAGCGGGGACCTCGACGAGATGAAGGCGCTCGCGGAGCGTGCCGAGCGCCACCTCGCCGCTGACGGCGACGTCGCCGATGCGCTGGAGACGCTCAAGGCGGAGATCGCAAAAACCGAGGCGGGGTCGGACAGGTAGACCGGGACGCCGGTGTGGCGCCCGTCGAGCGCGCGCTGCCGCCGCGCGACCGCCGACAGGAGGATTACCGCGAGTTCGTCCCGGTCCACGTCGTCTGGGAGCTGACGCTTGCCTGCAACCTGAAGTGCAGCCACTGCGGGTCGCGGGCAGGCAGGCGGCGCCCAGACGAGCTGACGACGGCCGAGGCGATCGAGGTCGTCGAGGGGCTCGCGCGGCTGGGCACGCGCGAGCTGACGATCATCGGAGGCGAGGCGTACCTGCGCCGCGACTGGACCGAGATCGTCGCCGCGGCGGCCGGCCATGGGATGTACGTCGGGATGCAGACCGGTGCGCGCGCGCTCACGGAAAACCGCCTGCGCGCTGGCATCGAAGCGGGCCTTGGCGGCCTGGGCGTCTCGATCGACGGGCTCGCAGGCACGCACGACCGGTTGCGCGGCGTCGCCGGCTCCTTTGACCATGCGCTGCTGACGTTGCGACGAGCGCGCGCCGCGGGGCTGCGGACGAGCGCCAACACGCAGATCGGGCCGCAGACGATCGCCGAGCTGGACGAGCTCCTCGAGCACCTGATCGACGCCGGGATCGGGCAGTGGCAGCTCCAGCTCACGGTCGCGATGGGCAACGCCGTCGACCATCCCGAGCTGCTCCTGCAGCCCCACCAGCTGCTCGAGCTCGTGCCGTTGCTGGCCAAGCTGTATCACCGGGCCCGCCGCGACGGAGTCGTCGTCTCGCCGGGCAACAACATCGGATACTTCGGCCCATACGAGCATCTGTGGCGCAGCGATCGCGGTGAGCGCGGCCATTACTCCGGCTGCTCGGCCGGCCAGACGGTCATAGGTCTTGAGTCCGACGGGACGGTCAAGGGCTGCCCGTCGCTGCCGACCGTCGGCTACGCCGGCGGCAACATCCGCGACACGACGCTCGAGGACATCTGGCGCACCGCGGCCGCCGGCGGCGCGCTGCGCCCGGCCGATGACCTGTGGGGCTTCTGCGCGACGTGCTATTACGCCGACGTCTGTCGCGCGGGTTGCACGTGGACGTCGCACTCGCTGCTCGGCAAGCCCGGCAACAACCCGTACTGCCACCACCGCGTGCTCTCGCTCGCCGCCGAGGGCCGCCGCGAGCGGGTCGTGAAGGTGGACGAGGCCGGCCCGGAGTCGTTCGCGATCGGCCGCTTCGAGCTCGTCGAGGAGACCGTCGATGGCAGGCCGCTGGCGCCCCGTGACACGCCGGCCGTCGCGGTCCCGGCGCCGCGGCCGCTCGTGCCGATCGAGCTGGAGTTCTGTCCCGGCTGCAACTGCTTTGTACGCGAAGAGGAGACCGCCTGCCCGTTCTGTGACGGCGACCTTGCCGCGTTGCGCGAGGAGGACCAGGCGCATCGGCGCCGCGTCGTGGCGGCGATGGACCATCTGCGGACGCTCCTCGCTGCGCAGGAGGCGGTCGGCTGACGCGCCTCGCCCGATCGGCCGACGACGGTGGCAAGCTCCTGACATGGCGATCGGGTTGACGCCGGCGCGATCGATCGCGGCGATGCAGGCGTTTCGTTCAGGCGGCGTTCAGCGCAGGATGATCAAGGTGCCTAGGGTGCGTCCCCTCATGCCCGCCGTCCTTTCGGTGATCTCCGGCGTCGTCGCGCTCGTGAGCGGCGCCACGCTGGCCGGCTGCGGCACGAGCCGCTCCGACGACTCGGGCTCGACGGCGACCACGAGTTCCCTCGCCGCCAGTGTGCCGGCGCCCCGCCGCACGATCCGGTTGCAGCTGGCGGGCACCGGCACCGTGCCGGCTGCGGTGCAGCTGCCGGGGCTTGCGCGCACGACCGACCGGCGCGTGCTGGCCGTCGGTGGCCTCGACGCCGCCGACACATCCACCGCCGACGTGATCTCCGTTCTGCCCGCCCCGGCCAGCCGGATCGGCCAGCTTGCGCAACCGGCGCACGACATCGGTGTCACCTCGATCGGGCGCACCGTCTACGCGTTCGGCGGCGGCACCGCCGCGGGCCCGATCGCCACGATCACGGCGGTCGATCGCCAGGGCCACACGCGCGTCGCCGGCCGTCTGCCGGTTGCGATGTCGGACACCACGGCCGTAACGCTCGGCGGGACCGCCTACGTCGTCGGCGGCTACACGACGACCACGCCGCTGCGCTCGGTGCTCTCCTTCCGCCCGGGTCACGGCGTGCATGTCGCCGCCGAGTTGCCGCACCCGGTGCGCTACGCAGCTTCGGCGGCGATCGGCTCGCGCATCTACGTCGCCGGGGGCACGACGGGCACGCAAGCGCGGCGGGAGATCGTAGAGGTTGACACGGCCACGCACCGTGTGCGAGTCGTCGGTCGGCTGCCCGCGCCGCTCGCACACGCCGCCGGCGTCGCGCTGGGCGGCACGTTCTACGTCCTGGGCGGCCGCGGTGACGCGCTGAACGGTCAGCAGGCCAGGATCTGGGGCTTCGATCCGGTGACGCGCGAGCTGCGGCGCGCGGGTCGCCTGCCGGTCGCGCTCTCGGATCTCGCCGCCGTGGCCGACGGCGACCACGTCGTTGCGGTCGGCGGCCGGGATCGCCAGGGCCGTGTACACGCCGAACGCTGGACCTTCCGACCCCGGTGAGCAGCCTGCAGCGCAAGGTTCTCGTTCTCGTCCCTGCCGCGCTCGCCCTCCTCGCCGGCGGCTGTGGCAAGAGCACGCCGCGCACGCCGAACCGGTTCAGCGCCGACGTGCCCCCGCATGCTGCTACGACCACCGTGGCGCCGCCGCCTACGACGACCGCGGCGCCGGGGCGTACGAGCACTTCCGCGCCGGGGCATACGAGGACCGCCGCGCCGGGGCAAACCACCACCGCCGCGGCCCCGCGTCCTACGACCGCCTCGCCAGCGCATAGGACGACGACCGCACGCGGAGGGCTGGTTCTCGGCAGCATCCCGCGGCTGGTCAATCGCCACGACGTCTACGCCGCCGGGCGGCCCGGTCGCCTGGCCCGCGCTGCGCGCCACGTGCCGGCGCGGGTCTATGTCCCCAACTCCCAGGCTGGAACCGTCGACGTCATCAGCCAGCGCACCGGAAGGATCGTCCGCCACTTCGCCGTCGGCCGGCTGCCCCAGCATGTCACGCCGTCGTGGGACCTCAAGACGCTGTGGGTGACCAACGACCTCGGCAACAGCCTCACGCCGATCGACCCGCGCACGTCGCGGCCGGGCAAGCCGGTCCCGGTGCTCGATCCGTACAACCTGTACTTCACCGCCGACGGCCGGCGTGCGATCGTGGTGGCCGAGGCCAACCGTCAGCTGGACTTCCGCGAGCCGCACTCGATGGTGCTGCGTCACTCGCTCAAGGTCCCGATGTGCCCGGGGGTCGATCACATGGACTTCACCGCGGATGGTCGTCGCGCGCTCGTCTCGTGCGAGTTCGGCGCGCGCGTGATGGTGCTCGACCTGCTCCGGGAGCGGGTGCTGAAGACGATCGACCTCCGGGCCGGCGCGATGGCCCAGGACGTCAAGCTCTCGCCGGACGGACGCACGTTCTACGTTGCCGACATGGCGTCCAACGGCGTCTGGCTGATCGATGCGCACACCTTCCGCAAGATTCGCTTCCTGCCCACCGGCAGGGGGGCTCACGGCCTGTACCCCAGCCGCGACTCCAAGACGCTCTATGTCTCCAATCGCGGCGAAGGATCGATCAGCCTGATCTCCTTTCGCATGCGTCGTCCCCGCAAGAAGTGGCACATTCCCGGCGGCGGCTCGCCCGACATGGGCGGGCTGTCGGCCAGCGGGCGCGTGCTATGGCTCACCGGCCGCTACAACGCGGAGGTGTACGCGATCTCGACGCGCAGCGGCAAGCTGCTGCACCGCATCAAAGTCGGTGCCGGGCCGCATGGGATGGCGGTCTGGCCGCAGCCCGGCCGCTACTCGATCGGCCACACGGGCATCCTGCGCTGAGCAGCAGTTCAAGACCAGCCCAAGCGTCCGTGACCCGTGCCCGCGCCAGCCGCTCGCCGCCGGCCATGCTCGGACTGCGGCCGCCGGTGGTGGCTGTCGTCGATGACGGTTGTCAGCGCTAGACCGAGATGCATGACCCGGCGGGGTAGGTCGATGTGCAGCCACCGAGGCACGCTGCCGCAGGAGAGCGTCGCCAGGATGATCTCGTCGAAATCCCCGCCGTACACGGCCTCCTCGATGGCATCCATCGGGTCGTGCCTGATCGACACGGAGCCGTCCGTCGGACGGTGGGCCGCCTGCTCGATCAGCGGCAGCGCGGATGCGAGGATCCGCTCGCCCTCCGCGATCCTCTGGCGCTCGGCGAGCGCCGGGCGCCAGTCGGCTGGCGACGGGTTCGGGACGAGAAGGTGAAACCAGGCCGGCCCTCGCGCGGCCCGCTCCCGGATCGCGTCGAGAAGCGCCGGCGTGACAGCAGTCCTGTGTGCGAGCACGAGGACATGCGCGGGGCTTGAGGATTCCATCAGGACTCCGTTTTGACCGTTGTCGTCCATGCTCCCACTGCGGCGGCGCGTTGTCCATCCAAACGCCGCCGCGCTTCTGCGATGAGCCCGGCAAAACCGGGAGGTGACAAGCTGGTGTCATGGTCGTGCGCCAACGCCTGCCGGGCGTCAAGCTCGTCGAGCCGCGTCGCTTGCGGCCAAAGTTTCACTACGAGTTGCTCGTCTGCGGTCTTGCGGGCCATGAGTTGATCGGCATCGACGCGCGTCGGTTGTCGGGCGACACCCTGCTCGCGCGCGAGCTCGACGGCGTGCGCTGGCATCGCTGCCTGCGCTGTGACTCATGGCTTCCGGTACATCCACCCGCAGCGCCGGCGCGCGAACTTCCCCCGGCGCGCGAGGAGATCGATCTGCCGTTGCGGGGAAAGCCGCTGCGCGACGTGATCGTGCTGCGCCTGATCGCAATCAACCGCGGGTTGCACTTCGTCGTGTTGGGCCTGATCGCGCTGCTCATCTTCTTCTTCGCGTCGCACCGCGACACCCTGCGCGGACCGTTCTACCGGGTGCTCGCAGACCTGCAGATCGGCGCGAGCCCGAACCGGCCCACCTCCCATCATGGTCTCCTGCATGACGTCGAGCGCGCGTTCTCACTGCGATCGGACACGCTCAAGCTCGTGGCGGCGGTGTTCGTCGTGTACGCGCTCGTCGAGGGGATCGAGGCGTTGGGCTTGTGGCACCAGCGGCGCTGGGCCGAATATCTGACGCTGATCGTCACAGCGTCGCTGCTGCCGCTGGAGCTCTATGAGATCTCCCAGCGCCTGTCGGCGCTCAAGGTCGTCACGATCGTGATCAATCTCGCCGTCGTCGCCTACCTGCTGTGGGCAAAGCGGCTCTTCGGGCTGCGTGGGGGCGTGGCGGCAGAACACCGCGAGCGCGAGAATGACGTCGG
The DNA here is from genome assembly GCA_033855115.1 of Solirubrobacteraceae bacterium. Lineage (GTDB taxonomy): Bacteria > Actinomycetota > Thermoleophilia > Solirubrobacterales > Solirubrobacteraceae > CADCVQ01. The sequence goes on along the minus strand of JAWVGJ010000152.1, from coordinate 18,654 downwards.
CTGGCCGGCCCTCGAGCGCAGCGCACCAGAGGTCGTGGGAGCGCCGCAGGCCGCGGCCATACCTGATGCGTAACCACGGAGGCGGTCGGACCCCGCCCCCCGACGGTCTCACGCTACGCGCACGGCTTCGCTCCCGACTTCCACGAGCGCGCCGCGATGCAGCTGGCGCCCGCGACGCGTCTCGACCTCGCCGTCGACGCGCACCGCTCCCTCCTGCACGAGCGCGCGGGCCTGCGCGCCGGACTCGGCGAGGCCGGCGAGCTTGAGCAGCTGACCGAGGCGGATCGTCTTCTCGCGGATGGGGATGTCGCGCGGCGTTGACATGGCCTCGCCGGCCTGCGTCAGCCGCCGTCGCGCGCCGCGGTCCGAAGGCGCGCGAGTCCCTCGACGATCTCGTCTGGGACGTGCGTGGTGAACGAGAGCCGTAGCGTGCGGTGGTCGGGATCGGTCGCGAAGAACGGGGCGCCGGGCACGAACGCGACATCGTGGCGCAGCGCCACCGTGAGCAGCTCGGCGGCGTCGTGGCCCTCGGGCAGCCGCGCCCACACGAACATGCCGCCGTCCGGGCGGTTGAAGGTCGAGCCCTCCGGCAGCGCGTCCGCGAGACCGTGCAGGAGCGCGTCTCGGCGGCGGCGGTACTCGTGACAGAGGTTCGCGATGTGCTCGTCGAGGTCAGCAGCCTGCAGCGAGGCGCGCGTGGCGATCTGGTCGACGGTCGAGGTGTGCAGGTCGGCCGCCTGCTTGGCGATCGTGAGCGGACCCATCAGTGCCTCGGGAGCGCGAAGAAAGCCGATCCGCAGGCCCGGCGACAGCACCTTCGAGAGCGAGGAGATCGAGACGGTCCTGTCCCTCGCCCCGGCGTGCGAGCCGATCGGCGCCAGCGGCTCGCCGTCGTAGCGCAGCTCCCCGTAGGGGTCGTCCTCGATCAGCCATAGACCGTGCTCGGCGGCGATCTCGGCCACCCGGCTGCGACGTTGCGCCGGCAAGGTGCGGCCGGTCGGGTTCTGAAACGTCGGGACGAGGTAGAGGAACTTCGGCCGGTGCTCGGCAATGAGCGGCGGGAGCGCCTCGGTGACCAGGCCCTGCTCGTCGCACGGCACCGGGACGAGCTTCGCGCCGGCGAAGCCGAAGCACTGCAGGGCGGCGAGGTAGGAAGGGTTCTCGACGAGGACCGCGTCACCGGGATCGAGCAGCACGCTCGCGACGAGCCCGAGCGCCTGTTGGGAGCCGGTGGTGATGAGCATCTCCGACGGGTCGGCTTCGAGGCCCCGGAGGGCGAAGCGCTGGGCCAGCAGCGCCCGCAGCTCCGGGTCGCCCTCGGTCGAGGAGTACTGCATCGCCCGGGCGGCTCTCGTTGGCGCGAGCGCGGCCGCGTACGCCTGCGCGACGAGCTCTGCCGGGAACAGCTCGGGGGCCGGCAGCCCGCCCGCGAAGGAGATCACCTCGTCGCGCTGCGTCAGCTCGAGGATGTTGCGCACGGCGGAGGAGTTGACGTCGGCCAGGCGCGAGGAAAGGGATGGCAGCGGCTCTGGCATCCGTCCATCATCGCTCGTGGCTGGCCGGGACTTGCGTGCTGTCGCGCACACGGGAGGCCGCTCGTTGTCGCTATCGTGTACGGCATGGGTGGCGCCGCCACCCGCGAGGTTCTTGTCTTCGGGTGCGCTCACGCGGTTCGGGTCGTCGAATCTCCCCGAATCGTTTTGCGACCCCCACGTGGGGGTCGCTTGCTAGGAGCAACCATATGTCAGTGCAGTCCTTCGCCGAGCTCGGCGTGTCCCCCGTGGTGGTCGATGCGCTCGCTGTGCGCGGCATCAAGACGCCGTTTGAAATTCAGTCGCTCGTGGTTCCTGACGTTCTCGCCGGCCACGACGTGCTCGCCAAGTCGCCCACGGGCTCCGGCAAGACGCTCGCCTTCGCCGTGCCGATGGTCGAGCGCTTGAAGGCGACCGATCGCCGCCCAAGCGCCCTGATCCTTGCGCCCACGCGCGAGCTCGCGCTGCAGATCGTCGACGACATGACCGATATCGCCCACGCGCGCGCCCTGTCGGTCGCCGCGGTCTACGGCGGCGCCGGCATCGAGCGCCAGATGAAGCTCGCCCGCCGCTCGCACATCATCGTCGCGACGCCCGGCCGCCTCGAGGACATCCTCCAGCGCCGCGCGATATCGCTCGAGCACATCCGGATCCTCGTCCTCGACGAGGCCGACCGGATGCTCGACATGGGCTTCCGCCCGCCCGTCGACCGCATCGTCGCGCGGACGCCGCGCAGCCGCCAGACGCTGTTCTTCTCGGCGACGCTCGAGGGCGCCGCGGGCGTGATCGCCGCCGAGTACACGAAGGGCGACGCACGCCGCCACGACTACGTGCCAGCCGTCGATCGGACGGTCGAGACCGAGCACCGCTTCATGCGTGTCGCCCATGAGGCGAAGGTCGACACGCTCGTGCGCGAGTTGCGCGACGAGTCACGCGGCCTGACGATCGTCTTCGTTCGCACCAAGCGCGGCGCCGACCGGCTCGTCAAGCGACTGCGCGACCACGACGTCACCGCCTTGGCGATGCACGGCGACAAGACGCAGGGCCAGCGCGAGAAGGCGCTGGCGCGCTTTGAGCGCGGCGACGTCGACACCCTCGTGGCGACCGACGTCGCGGCGCGCGGCATCGACGTGCGCAATGTCACCCATGTCATCAACTACGACGCGCCCGAGGACCGCGACGGCTACGTCCATCGCATCGGCCGCACCGGCCGCGCCGGCCGCGCGGGGATCGGCGTCACGTTCGTGCTCGGCGATCAGGCCAGGGACATGAGCCGGATCGCCAGCGACCTCGGCCTGCACCGGGAGTTCTCGCTGAGCGGGATGATGACCTCGACCGGCGGTAACGGCTCGGGGACGCCGCGCCGGCGCTCGCAGAACGGCCAGCGACCGGGGCGCCGCGAGCGCGCCGCCGCGTCCGCGCGGGGCGGCCGCAACCGGTAGGGCTGGGTAGCGTTCGCCGCGTGCTCGCGGGCAGCGAACCGACCACGATCGCGGCGCTCTTCGAGCCCGACGGCGACGGCTTCGCCGCGGCGCCGACGACGCGCGGGCCGTGGGACGAGCGGATGATGCACGGTGGCGCCCCCTCGGCGCTGCTCGCGCACGCGATCGAGCAGACGCAGCCGGGCTCGGATCTGCTCGTGACCCGGCTGACGATCGAGTTCCTCAGCGGCGTGCCGGTCGGCGCCGTCGATGTCGCGACGTCGCTGGCCAAGCCCGGACGGCGCTTTCAGGTCGTCGAGGCCACGCTCGACGCCGCCGGACGCCGGGCGTGCCTTGCGCGAGCGGTCCGAGTGCGCCGCGCAGAGCTGCCCGAGGCGGCCGCCGCGGGGCCCGGTGGGCCGCGTGCGATGCCGGCGTTCCAGAGCGGCGATCCGCTGCCGATGTTCATCGACGGCGGCCGCGAGCTGTTCTATCCCGACGCTACGGAGATCCGTCACGTCGGCGGGGAGATCGGCTCGGGTGCCGCCGCCGCCTGGATTCGCCTGCGCGGAGACCTGCTCCCCGGCACGGCGCCGTCGGCGCTCGCCCGCGTCGCGGCAGCCGCCGACTTCACCAATGGCCTGAGCTGGATCCTCCCGTTCGAGGACTGGCTGTTCGTCAACACGGAGTTGACGATTCACCTCCAACGCCAGCCGGAGGGCGAGTGGATCGGGCTCGACGCGCGGACGGTGTCCGATGCCAGTGGGACCGGCCTGTCGACCGGCGTGCTGCACGACCTGCGCGGGCCCGTGGGCGTGTGTGCGCAGGCGCTGTTCGTCGACCGGCGCTAGCGGTTCCTCTAGGCTCGTTCACGACGTGCCGCCCGCGCTGCTCGACGACCTCATCGACTGGCTTCGCATCCCCTCGATCTCGACGGGCGGCGGCGCCCGCGCCGACCTCGATGCCGCCGCGGACTGGGCGGCGGCGCACGTGCGCGAGGCTGGCGGGGAGGTCGAGCTCGTGCGAATCGGCGATCGGCCGCCGCTGGTCGTTGGGGAGCTGCGCGCCGCCCACGCCGACGCCCCGACCGTGCTCATCTACGGCCACTACGACGTGCAGGGACCGGAGCCGCTGGATCTGTGGCAGACGCCGCCGTTCGAACCGACCGTTCGCGGCGGGCGGGTCTACGCGCGCGGGGCGGCTGACGACAAGGGCAACTTCCTGCCCCTCCTGCGGGCGGCCTGCGAGCTGGCGCACGAGGGGACGCTGCCGGTGCATGTGCGCGTCCTCGTCGAGGGCGAGGAGGAGACGGGCAGCGCCGGGTGCGTGCAATGGCTGAGCGCGGACGATCGTGGTGCGGACGCCGCGATCGTGTTCGACTCGACGATGGTCGACGAGCAGACGCCGGCGATCACGATCGGCCTGCGCGGGATCGTCCAGCTCGGAATCTCGGTGCGCGTCGGCATGCGCGATATGCATTCTGGGCTGTACGGCGGGAGCGTCCAGAACGCGCTGCACGCGTTGCATGGGATGCTGGCCGCGGTCATGCCCGGACCCGACGGCAGGCTGCGCTCGGAGTTGCTGGCCGGGATCGAGCCTCCGGCGGCCGCGGAGCTCGCGTCCTGGGAAGGTCTGCCGGCCGGAGAGCACGTCCTCGCCGAGATCGGCGCGCGCGAGCTGTACCCCGGGGCCGCCGCCGAGTACTACCGGCGGACCGGTGCCGACGCATCGCTGGACGTCAACCTGATCGCCGGCGGCGCCGACCGGACCGTCGTGCCGGCGAGCGCACGCGCGACGCTGTCGATGCGGCTCGCGCCGCGGCAGCGCTCGGAGCAGATACGGCCGGTGCTGGAGCGTCTGCTGCGCGACGCTGCGCCAGCGGGCGCGGACGTCGAGATCAGCCACCACTGCGGCGATCCAGCACTGTTCTCGGTGGACGAGCCGGCGATCCGCCTGGCGGGCACGGCGATCGAGCGCGCCTGCGGTGTGGCGCCCGCGTTTGTGCGCATCGGCGGCTCGATCCCGATCGTCGCCGAGCTCGCCGCAAAGCGGATCCCAACGATCGTCACCGGGTTCGTGCTGCCCGACGACGCCTTCCATGCTCCAAACGAGTCGTTCTCGCTTCGCAGCCTCGAGCTCGGGGAGCGCGCGGCGCGCGAGCTGCTGTTGCAGATGGAGCAGCTGCCGCGGCACTGAGGTCTGGGCGATTGTCGAGTCCTGGTTGGCGGCTCGAGCACGAACAGCGTTGACGTGCATTTTGGCGGGTTCTGGTCCGCTGACCTACCGGCGCACGCGCACGATCCCGAGCTTTACGGTGGAGCAGGCTGCGAGCTGCTCTCCGAATATGCGCCCTGCGCGGTCTCACAAACCTCTCACTCTCTTCCCATCCCCACCTCATTCGATACTCATGAACATGGACCTCGCTTAGTTCAATTCAGATCCGGAAGGACCGGAGGAGGATCGAGATGAAGACGAGAAAGCCGATCGCATGTGCGCTGAGCATCGTCGCCGCGGGACTCGTCCTAGCGGCCTTCGGAGGGGACGGGGACAGCAACAGCGCTGACGCTGCTCCTGCTGACAAGCCACGCGAGAACGGCGGGCTGCCGCAGGGCAGCGAGCCGGTCAGGCTGGACCCCGCCGATTTCACGACGAACATCGACAACCCGTACTGGCCGATGAAGCCCGGCAGCCAGTGGGTGTACAGCGAGACCGATACCACCGGGGCGCATCAGGACGTCGTGATCACGGTCACCAACACGACGAGGATGATCGCCAACGGGATCGAGGCTCGGGTGATCCGCGACACGGTCAGCGAGGACGGTGTGCCGGTCGAGATCACCGACGACTGGTACGCGCAGGACGACGACGGCAACGTCTGGTACCTCGGCGAGTACGTCACCAATCTTGAGAACGGGCAGGTCATCGACCACGCCGGTTCCTTCGAGGCCGGCGTTGACGGAGCACAGGCCGGGATCGCCATGCCTGCGCGGCCGAGGCCGGGCCTGTCCTATCGCCAGGAGTACTACAAGGGCGTGGCCGAGGACAAGTCCGCGGTCATCACCGTCGGCGAGGAGCGGGTCGAGGTGCCCTTCGGCTACTACACGAAGGATGTCCTGATGACCCGGGACCTGGTCCCCACGGAGCCGAAGGTCCAGGAGCTGAAGTTCTATGCGCCCGGCGTCGGTCCACTGCTGAGCGTGCACACCGACGGCACGGGCGGCCGCGCTGCGCTCGTCAGCTACACGCCCGGCGCGTAGCGCATCCGGACATCTCGCGGGGCTCGAGCGCCAGGGAGGGCGCTCGGGCTCAGCTCGAAACGTCGTCTGAGCGACACCTACGTGGCACGCTCGTCGCATGGCGCGAGCGAGGGTGAGCACGACCGTCGACGAGCAGCAGCTGTCGAGTGCGCGCCTTCTGCGGGCCGGTCTGACGGACTCGGCGTGGCTCGACGAGGCGCTTGCCGCCCTGCTCGCTCGTCACCGGGCCGTCGAGATCGACGCCGCGTACTCCGCGTACGACGAGCATCCGCTCGGCGAGCCCGGCGAGTGGGGCGACCTCGCGTCGTTCCGCTCCGCTGTCGCGGCGTCGTGACCGCGTTGCCCGCCCGGTCTGGTGGTGCGGGCAGCCCCGACGTTGGTCCTCGCCCGTCATGGCGCTCTCCCGGGATGCCGAGTCTCAAGCGCACGCGCGTCGCGCTCTGAAGCGCTCAAGGTCACAGCGGGCTGCACTCGCTGATCGTGCCTGATGGACGCGGTCGAGGCCCGAGCCGAACACGGCTGCGCGAACGAGGGCCACGGCAGGAACGTAGACGACCTATGCGGATGAGAGGACTCGAACCTCCACGAGCGTGAGCTCACGGCGACCTGAACGCCGCGCGTCTACCAATTCCGCCACATCCGCAGGAACGCCACCTTAGCGGCGCGCGTCCCGATTGTGCGGAGTCCCGCGCGAACGGGTCACCCGTGGGCCGGTTCCTGCCCGGGCGTGTTCCGGGTTTGGTGTCTTGAGAGCGACAAACCCGGAACACCCCTCGGCGGAGTCGTCGAGTTGCGCCGGAGACGCCGCCGATCTCGTGTATGCCCACCTCGACTGCTCGAAGAGCTCCCTGGCGGCGGCGCGTGCCCGGTTATCGCAAGGCGTACTGATCCCCGACCGGCTTCGCAGCGCGGACGTGGCCTCAGCGGTGCCTCAGTCGCGCCCGCAGCACTTCTTGTACTTCCGGCCCGAGCCGCAGGGGCACGGGTCGTTGCGGCCCGGCTCGGCGGCCGCGCTGGTGCCGGAGAGCTCGCTGGCCAAGGCTCGCCGCAGACTGTCGAGCGCGGTCGCCTCGAGCAGCACCTCAACGCCCGCGAGGTCCTCCTGCTCGCCGGTCGGCATGAACCTCAGCACTGCTGCGCCGGCGGTCCGGCTTGCGATCTCGAAGCCGCCGGCGGACGCCTGCCAGGAGAACGGCGCCGTCGCGATCGCGCTGCGAAACGCGCGCGCGGCCTCGGTGCGCAGCCCGTGGTTGTGCTGGTCGATGGCGCCGTCCGGCGCGACGTGGTCAAGCTCGATGACGAGCGCCGGAGGCGTCCCGAACGCGATCACCGACAGCTCGTCGGTGATCGGATGGCGGCGTGGCGACCCGAGCGACCGGAAGGCCATCTGCGCTCGCTTGCGGTCGGGCGACGCAGGATCGGACGCTTGCGTCAGGCGGTGAGCGCGCTCGGCCGCTCCCGGGGCGGCCGGCGAGCGGCGCGTTGCCGAGGCCATCGCCAGCGTGGCGTAGATGCCGCCGGCCATCGGCGTCTCGTCCTCGCCGCGCGTCTGCAGCCCGCCGAGCGCCTGCATCGCAGCGGTCACGGCGACCTCGATCGCCTGGGCGTCGAGGGCGACGACCGCAAGCCGGATGAACGCCGCCGTCGTGTGCGGGTGAGACGGGCCGACGGATGCCGAGAACGCCTGGATGGCCTCGGTGAGACAGGAGAGCTGTTCGGCTTCGGGAGCGCGAGCGCGCCCGAGCACGGTTGCGAGCTTGCTGCGAGCGATGCCGGTGACCTCGTTCTCGTCGCCCAGCCGCTTCGTCGCGCTCTGCGCGAGCCCGCGCAGTAGTGCCACACCCTCAGCCCCGCGCCCCGCCGTGACGTATGCGAGCGCGAGCTGCTCCGCGGCGTCGAGGCTCTCGGGGTTGAGGTCGCCGAACTCGCTCTCACGCTCGGCGAGCAGCAGGCGCGCCGCGACGATCGCCTGCTGCGGGGTCTGAAGCTCGGACGTCATCGGCCGCGGGTGGCGCGCATTCGCGCGGAGCCTACTAGCGGGTTCAGCCGACTTGGATGCTGGCCTCGTCCAGCGTGCCCTGGAAGTACTCCGAGCCGGGTCGAGCGGCGATCGGCACATCGACCGTGTTGGCGATCGTGCCGAGGGCGGCCGACTTCGGGTACGCCGTGCCGTCGACGACCACCTTGATCTGCGTCGCGGTCTTGATGCATTGCACCGTGTGCCATACGCCGTTGTCGATACGCGGTCCTGCCGTCAGCTCGCTGTATCCGCTTGAGCCGTTGAAGCCGCACGAGGCCTGCCCTGAGGGCTGCTCCTCCATCTTGTATTCGCCTCCGGGCGTGGTGTAGAGGCCTTTGCGCATCAGATCCCAGTCAGGCGTGGCCGGGTGCTGCGTCGTTTTGACGCGGATCGTCAGCGTGAGGGTCGAGGCGCCGGGGTTCAGATCGGCGGCGTGGGGAACGGACACGTAGGCGCTGCCTGCGAAGCTGTACGCCAATCCGGTGGACCCGGGCTGACCCAGGACGACACCGGAACGCAAGGTTCCGTTGTGGTTTCGACCCGAGGCGTCGCGCATGACGGTGCCGCTGGTCTCGTCCATGTGCCACAGCGCCACGAGACCGGCTGCGGCCACGACAGCGCCCGCCTGCACGACGGCCGTCGCGTCGGAGGTCGCGAGCGCAGTGCCGGCGGAGTTCGTTGCGGTGACGGCGACTTTGATGGTGCTTCCGCCATCGGCGGCGCCCAGCATGTAGGTCGCGCCGGTGGCGCCCGCGATCACGGCACAGCCGGTGCCCGTGGTGGTGCAGCGCTGCCACGCGTAGGCGTAGCTGATCACTTGAGTTCCGGTCCAGACGCCGGGGCTTGCCGTGAGCGCCTGACCGCTCGTGGCGGTGCCCGAGATGGTCGGTGGCGATGTGCTCAGCGGCGCCGTCGCCAGCCCTGCGACGACCGTCGTCGCGTTGGCAGTCGCGGTGGCTGTGCCGACGGAGTTCGTCGCGGTGACCGCGACGCGGAGCGTGCCTGCGACATCGGCGCTCGTCACTGCATATGTCGGGCCGGTAGCGGCCGCGATGGGGGCGCAGGCGCTGCCGGCGTTGTTGCAGCGCTGCCACTGATAGGCGTACGTGGTCGGGGCCGCGCCGGTCCAGACGCCGGAGCCTGCGGTCAACGTTTGGCCGTCTTGCGGCGTTCCGGTGACGCTGGGCAGCGAGGTGTTGATCGGCGGCGAGGGATCGGAGGGGGCCGCGTTCTGCGCGGCGATCGTGTCGACGATGATGCTGAACGGTTGGGCAGCCGTGTCGTTGCCGACCTGGAACGTCGAAATGCCCGTCGTGCCGAGGTTGGCGCTCGTCGTCGAGTAGATCTGCGCGCCGTTGAGGCGAACCTCGACCGTGCTGCTCGTCCCGTTGACGATCGTGTGCAGCGAGATCCTGGCAAACGTGTTCAGCGCCAGCGATCCGCTCGTCTGAAGTCGCGCGCCGGCGACGTTGAGCTCGATCGACCCCTTCGTGCTGTTCTGCCGGTAGAGGCTCAGGAGCCGTGACGAGGTCGGATCGAACAGGCGGAAGAACGGCACGTTCTGGTTGGTGGCGCCCTGCGTGAGCAGCTTGAAGTCGCCGCTGACGGTGAGGTCCTGCTGCACCGTCGAGAAGGTCTTTCGCGCGTAGGCCTTCGATCCGGCTGTCGAGGTCGCCGTGAACTGCGCCGCGAGCGCGCCGCTGGCGACGTGCGTGCTCTGGATGGCTGCCGTCCCGTTGCCTGCGGTCAGCGCCTGGGTCCAGCCCGAGAAGTCGGACTCGAAGCCATCTTGGAAGATCGTGGCGGCACGGGCCATGCCGGTGCTCGCCAGGAATGCGATAATCGTCACCGCGAACGCCATGCGCCCGCGGGAGCTGCTTGATAGCAGCCCTCTGTGGCTCATGCGATCCGTCCCTGGTAGTGCTGTCCCTGCGGCCTGAACTCGCCGCCCGTACCTCTAGGCCGACACTACATCGGACGTGGCCCACTGTGCAGGCCGAAGAAAGTATCGCTTTGGGGACCCTTTGCTACCGTGATGCCGTCGCGCGCGCCGCTATCGTCTAGGGGACTAGGACGCCGCCCTCTCACGGCGGAAACCGGGGTTCGAATCCCCGTAGCGGTACTGCAGCTCACTTCGCGGGTGATCACTCTGGATGTGGAGCCAGCCGGCTTGAGGGCAGAGCGGGGTTGGCCGACAGATGTCGGGTCCTTGGCGTGTTCTGACGGACGAGCTGTCGGGCGCGACGCTTAGCTCGCAGCTCGTGACCCGAGGCGATCTTCAGGGTGGTGGGCGTCATGATGCTCCAAGCCGAGCCGGACTCGTCAAACCCAGCACAGCGCGCGCCGATGGACTTGGCGGACGCTCCGAGTGAGCAACGGGACTCGATCTCCAGCTCGAAGGTGCGAGCTCGATCCCGCCCTTGTTACGAAAAACGGGCCCGACCGACCTGCACGATGCCCATCGATCGCGCACCGACATCAAGCGGCAAAGGCCTCGCCGAGTGCGGCACCCGCCGAGTCGGCGTCTGTGGCGAACATGGCTTCGTCGCAGCGAGTCGCAGCCTCGGCCAGAAAGGCCTCTGCAACTTCGGGTGCCGCGACCGCGAACTGGCCCCGGGCGCTAGGGCGCAAGGCACAGGCCGGCGGACGAGTTCTGCGGCGCGGCGGAACATGAACGCTACCCCCTCGGCAATCTCAAACGGCTGAGTCAGAGCGTCTAGCGCCAGCACGTCGAGCTCGAAGGAGCTCAGGGGCGTAGTTTCGTGCAGCGCGGCCCACTGTCGGGTCACGTGTTTAGCGATTCGAATGACCTTCAGGAACGCCCCGTCTCGGCCGAGAAGGGCGTCGCGGGCTCGGAGCCGGTCGCAGTGCATAGCCGGGGCGCAAGGGATGAGCTCGGAATCGCTGCGTCCCGGGCGTGCGGAGACGAATCCGCCGGGCTTGTGGGGTGTCGCCCAAGCCACAATGACGTCAACCGGCAGCCCGCCGGTGGTATCAATCATGATGTGGTTCCGTGCCTGGTCAACGGTTGCGCTGACGCCGACGATCGCCGTGATCCAGCGCGAGACGTCTTCGAGCGCGGCGTCCGGATCGCGGTCCCATCGTGGCCGCCCTGCGTGAGCCTGAATGCAGACGTCGACATCCCAATGCGCCGTCGCGACGTGCGCGCCGGACGCCAGCGAGCCACACACGACGGAGTCCACGTCTCCGACGTGGACTCGGACCGCTTCGGCAAGACGGCTGGCTGCTTGCAGCGCCCACCTTCCCACATCTCGTGCGACGTCAGCCTCCGGGTCGAGCACCGCCAGCAGCGCGTTGTAGACCCCGGCGACCGCCGTCGTGCCGACGGGCATAGGGTGCTGCGCGCGAGCCGGACGCCGGCGAGGGCTGGCGCGGACCCAGGTAGGCGCTGTGTACCTCGAGGACTCCGTGTCGGCTTCGAGCTCCGGGAAAAGACGCGGAGTAACGCTCGTGGCCTCGTCGAGATGTGGTGTCACGCAGCGAGCCTGACGGGTGGTTCGGACGACCTCGCCGACAGCGTCTCAGCCTGTCGGGCGGAGGTTCTGACCTGCCAGGACGTCTTGTACGATCCTCCCGAGCCGACCAGGCAACTCGCTGAACCTGCCGACAACGGTCCAAACGTAAGCCTCGGCAAGTACCTCAAGGACCCGCGTGCTGATCGCCTGGAGTTCCCCGCCGGCCGGATACAGCTCGAGGAGGTCGGCGATCTGAGGGGGCAGCCCGAACAACAGGTCAGCGCGCTGGTGCGCGATCAGTTGCCACGCGTGAAACGTCATTGCATGGCCAAACTCGTGGAGGACGAGATGCTCCTGGTGGCTCTAGCGCGGTGCTGAACACGAGCGCATCGAGCTCAGGGTCGTAGAGCCCGTATACCGGCGGCTTAGGCTCGTCGAATTCCGCGTACATCCGCCGCTGTGCCTCGGTAAGTGGGTAGCCACGACGGACGTTGGCGTCGTCCGAGTCGACGGCCGAAAGGTAAGACTTGGCGAAGAGGATCTGGCCGCCGCGTTTCTTGAAGGCGATCAGATTGTTGAGCGGGACGTAGGCCAATGGCTCGATCAACCGGAGGTCGACTGACGCGGTTCCGACGGGCTGAACGAGCGTGTTCGCGGTCCTTAACGCCTCCTCACTCACCGGCAGACCATCGAAGCAGACCATCATGAGCGAATGCGGATCAGGCGGCCGACGAACCGCGCGCAACGGGTCGCGTGCGGCACAGATCGGCTCCGGCGCTAACGACGCCTCAACGGCGGCAAGGTGGCGGGCGCGAGCCGGAGTGTACATCGACACCAGAGCTTACGCTCGGGTCCGGCACGCTTTGCGGAGCCGCGGTTCTTCGTGCCGGCTTCGGCTGCTCCGGCCATGCGATCCATGCCTGGTTGGGGCTCAGCGATCGTACGCCCGTGCCCGGGGCAGGACTCGCACCACCAGGATGACGAGCTCGTCATCGAGACGTCGGAAGATCACTCGCCAGTCGCCCACCCGAAGGCGGTACGGCGTCCGCTCCTCGCAGTCGGATGACGCCGCTCCCATCCCCTGCTGCAAGGCGATCGATGGCAGCGACGATGCGCCGACGGATTGGTGGGTCCAGGCGGCCAAGATCCTTCTCGGCTTGGTGGGTGTAGCGGACCCGCCAGGGTGGGCGAGTCACTCGATGCCGAGCGACCGCTTCAGCTCGTCGGCCGAGAGCGTGGATGAGCCTGCCGCGTATTCGATGTCGAACCGCGCAAGGGCTTCCACCTCATCGTCCAAGGGAGCTTCGGCTGGCGCGTGGTCCAGCATCCACCCGACGGGATCGCCGGATGCATCAGCTAGCGATTGAAGTGCGGCGGTCGCCTCTGGCTCCGTCATGGCGTCAACGGCGGCGTGGAGGCGCTGCTTGACGGACATGTCGCGATGGTATCCGCCGTCGGGCGCGACGCCAAGACGCGGCGCCGCTCAATGCGCAGCTATCGCGACTGACGATCAGCCCTCGGGCTGCCAAAGCAGTCGCTGGCTGCCCGTATGCCACGCGCTCGATGGCGGCGTCCTCCTCCGACGACACGCTGGGGGGGTTGCGGATCGACGAGCGCGATATCGGTTGCCCGTGGACGAGTTCCGCGCGGCGATGAACGTCGTGCGGGTGAACGCGTTACCTGCGCCGGAGAGCACTCGAATTACGAGGAGGACGGGTGCCATCGAGACCTCACTTCTGCGGTGCATATGGCCGTGTTGAACAGTGCGGAGGACGGGCTTATATCGCCTACGTCGGACGTATCGTCAGTGGCCGCGGGTGTCGTCGGGTTGGAATGGTTCAGGGCGAGGGTCCAGGCCGGCGTGCGGTGTCCTCGGCGAGCTTGCTCTCGCTGAAGGGCAGCAGCCGCGGAGGCGTGCTAGCCCCCGGCGTAGATTCCATTTCGCAGGGCCGTAGAAGCCGATGCTCGTTTGCGTCATTGCGCCGCGTGAGGCGAGATAGGACGCTTGATCGACGTTGTCGCGTTGCCCGTCGGTGAGGCCCTGAGTGGGGCTTCGAGCGCGTGCGGCCGCGTCGTTGACGTGCTCGTAGTACCGGTAAGCGTTGTACACGTCGAATTAGCTTTCGAGGTCCGTGATCGTGGGGCCAAACAGCGGCTCGTGGTCATGCCAATGCGGCGACTCGATGGGCTGTGTAGACAGGCTGCCTCAGGTGCCTGACTCGACGACGGCGTTCGTCCGATGCGTCGCCAGCATTAGCTCCTCCGCGGTCATTCGCGCGGCGCCTCGCTAGCCGGCGGTCGTCGCGGCGTGCGAGCAGCGATGTGGCGCCGCCCGGGAGGGCAGCACCGGTCTAGGCCTAAATGCGGGGCCGTGGTGCAATTCGAATCCCCGTAGCGGTATTCAAGAGCCTCCGGAGATCGGGGGGCTTCAACGCCCATCACATCGTGGCGGTCGCAGATTCACGTGCGTGCGTTCTCCCGGATGGTGCTGAATCTGCGCGGCATCGATCCCAACAGCGCGGCCAAATGGCGTATGGCTTCATCGAACATTGCATGCACCGATTCACACCAACGCCTGCTACGCAAACGTCAACGCGGTGATGGCGAAGTATTACTTTGCGCATGGCGTCCGACATCGGAGTTGGTCAACGATCTGCGCGCATCGGGCAGCTTCTGGAGAAGGGTCAGCTTCAGCTGTAGCCGATGGATGATCTGATCGAAACCGATTTGAGCAGGGCAAGGCAGGCGTTGGAGGATCTCGGCGACCGGCGGACAGAGCTTCGTCGGGAGCGCGAGGGCGCGGTCGTGCAGTGGCGTTGGGCGCGTGAGGGTTCGGACTTGCAGCGCCCCCAACCACTGCATCGCGAGCGGTACGGGCAGCCCGCGCCCCTGCTTCTGGAGGAGGTACCAGCGTCGCCTCGGGACGAGCAGCAGTATGGATTTGACGCCGGCGGCGAGATTGTCGTGGCTCGCGAGTACGGGGGCTCGGGAAGCTTTCGCGAGGAGCTTCGGGTTCGCCGTGGCGAGACCGTAGAGGGATATCGCTGGTCGCAAAGCGGCGAGCCGTCGGAGGTCAACATCGCGCGGTACGCCGACGGGAAGATCCGCTCCTGCGTGACCGTTCGAGCGGAGGGCCACGCGGACTCGCTGCGTGGCTGGTCGACCGAGCGATATGTGTACGACGGTGACCTTGTGGTGGAGATCCACGATGAGTCAGACGTCTGGTTTCGTGGCGTGCCGCTCCAAGACGGGCCGACGATCGTCCGGGCGTCGTATGACCCGCTCGGGCGCGTGCTGGAGTTGCGCGAGCATGGTGGGCGTGGCGAGAAGGTGCTCTACCGCGCTTCCGGCACCGGGCCGTCGATGGAGAAGTTGCTGCGTCGCGTCGAGGATCGCCTTGTCGAGACGCTGCCGAAGCTGGTGCGCGAGCACTCGGGCGACGAACCGCTCTACTGTCTGGTCTTGCATTACCACTCGGAGTGGCCGCTACCCCCGACAGTCGGACTCGGCCTGGAGCGCGAGCGTCAGGCATGGATGAACACCATTGACGACGCCGAGACGCTGAGGCTCACGGTGTGGAACCCGGCGGAGTTCAGCAACTACGGGGCCGGGACGGTCAATTGGGATCTCACCGAGATCGACGCTGAGCTTGCGCGGGCGCTGCACGCGATTCCCGAGAACGCCGACGGCGCTGCAGAGCGTGGGCGAGCGACGCTCAATCGCGCGGCTCGTCGGTTGCAGAAGCTCGATTGGCGCTCGATCGCGCCGGTGACCGACGATTTCGTCGTCTTCGCGGTCGATTTTGAGCTCATGGATCTTGACGCGAACCTCGGCCACAGCGTTCCGGCCTCGCTTCGCAAGAAGCTGGCGAGCCGTGCGCTGATCTGACCAGCGGGATGGCGGCGGCGACGCGATCGTTCAGTGTCTTGAGAACGCCCTAACGAAGGTACGGCGCCTCCTCTAGGCCGAGCGCCGCTTTGCAGCCGGGCGCCACGAGGCTGCTTCACGACGGCTCGATCAGACCGGAAGAATGCGAACGGGCGACGGAAGCTTTGCAGCGAGGGGGATGAGGTCCTCCTGGTCGGAACTCAGCACGTCGGCGCCGGACGCGCCGGCGACCAAGACGACGTGGGCGTCGATGACGTCCGTCGCTCCGGCCGCGCCGAGCAGCGCGCCAACCGCGTGGGCCTGAGTCGGAGTAAAGGCAACGACATCGCAACCTCGCAGGAACCGGCGCAACTGGACTTGCCGACCCGAGCGGCTGACTTGGGCGACGACTGGGGCCGTGGTCACTGGCACGAACTCGAGCTCGAGCCGTGCCCGGTGGTCCGCCCAGACGGCGCGGTCGTCGCGCTCGGCGGCAATGAACACACCGGCGTCGTATACGAACGTCACGGCTGCCGCGATCCAGCCGAACCGCCGACCGCACGAGTTACGCGGCGACGAGCAGCGGTCAGTTCGGCGTCGGTCAAGGCACCATGCTCCGTCTCCCATTCGGCGACCGCTCGGAGGCCGTCGCGAACGAGCAGCGCTCGCCGGGCCGCGTTGGTCATCCACGCTGAGACACTCGTGCCCTCCTCGTCAGCCGCGACGAGTACCTGTGCGTGAATCTCAGCGTCAACGGTTATCGCGAGCTTCGGTGATGGGTTTCCACGAGGCATGCGCAAAACCATACTACGATGGTAGGAGGCTTTGGTCGGGAGGGGCTGCTGCTGACCCGCCTCTTCGTCATCGAGGCTTGAGTCATGGTCAGGTGGTCGGCGTGATAGCTATGCAGCCCGGTCAAATTCGCGCGCCCGTCCAAGGCCTGGGGCAAGCAGCGTGGTGATCTCGCGCGCCGTCAGGTACATCGCCGTCGCGAGGCCGCCGGGCTCGTCGTGCAGGCCAGACGACTCAATGCCGGCCTTGAGCAGATCCAGGAGTTCACGGCCGGTTTCCCGCGTGAGCCTTCCGACCGGTCCCCACAGCGACCGAGCCGGCGGCCCCTCCATGATTCGAGCCACGAGCATGTCGTCTCGGCGCACCGCACGTGAGACGCCGTGGCTCATGACGTGCCCGTGGCCTCCTCCGGCCAGGTTGTCGAACTCGATCCAATGGCCCGGCTGGACGCTGACGACGCGAAGCAATCCCAGGCGTGCCGCCGCGATGCGTCGGGCTACGTCGCTCTCGTCGGCCGGCAGGTCAGGCCGTCGCGCATAGCGTTGCGCGAGGGTGCCACCGCCGCCCGGCAACTCGCGGTCGCCGAGCGCCCAGGTCGAGATCAACTCGATGTCAGCGTCACCGAGAACCACGTCCTCGTGACCTGCGGTGATGTCGGCGAGCGCCGCACGAATGGCATCGTGGTGATGCTGAAACGCCCAGGCCCTGATTCTCTCGCCGACCGCGTCGTGCCCCTTGGCGACGCGCTGCGGGTGATCCAGGGCGTCGACGCAACAGCGCTTGAACTTGCGCCCGCTTCCGCAGGGGCAGGGCGCGTTTCGAGAGGTCGCCGACACAGGCGAGCACGTTAGGCCGCCGGGCGGACGGAATGAGCAATCGGCGGCGCTCTCCGCGGCACGACAAAGCAAGACAAGGCCGGAGGGCGGCGCACCCTCTGCGCCGCCCGGCCGCCGAGTCACAAATTCCGTTTCACCCAGCCACGCCTGCCATCGGCGGCGGCGTCCCGGTCACCTCGCCCCCCGCGCTCTCGGTCTTGCACACGTCCTTGCACGAACGCTCGAGCGTGCAGCACAGCGAGCAGATCGGGCCCGCGTGGAACGGGCACAGCGCGACGTCCGGCATCTCATACCGCTCGCTGCAGACGCTGCACTGCACCTGGACGACCGAGCGCTCCGCCGCGGGCACCGACGGCTCGCGCGCGATGTAGCGCGAGCGGCCCTTCAGGACCACGGACAGCACCGGCGACAGCACCATCGCGATCGTCAGCGCGAGAAACGGTGACCAGGCGTAAAGGGTCGGGCCGAAGGCGCCGAAGTAAGCGGCGATCGAGACCGCCGACGCGACCGTCATCGCACCGAATCCGATCGGGTTGAACATCGGCA
This sequence comes from Solirubrobacteraceae bacterium, assembly GCA_033855115.1. Taxonomy (GTDB): domain Bacteria; phylum Actinomycetota; class Thermoleophilia; order Solirubrobacterales; family Solirubrobacteraceae; genus CADCVQ01. The sequence continues at coordinate 907 of JAWVGJ010000152.1, read as the reverse complement.
GGCGCGCGCGCTTGAACTCGATGAACGAGGGGCTCGTCTTCAGCAGCGGCTTGTTGATGACGAGATCCGCCACGACGGCGCCGATCCAGGCGATGGCGACGTTGGAGTAGAAGCCGAGCAGATCGTTGAGGAAGCTGAACATGTTCGCCTCCATCAGCACCAGCGCGATCCCCACGTTGAAGAAGACGAAGTACACGCGTCCCGGGTACCAGCGCAGCGCGGTCGAGAAGAAGTTCGTCCAGCGCAGCGAGCCCGAGTAGGCGTTGGTGACGTTGATCTTCACCTGTGAGAGCACGACGAAGAACACCGCGATGCCGAGCGCGACCCCGTAGGGCAGAAACTGATCGAAGCCCGCGAGGAACTGCTCGACCGGCTGCGTCGCAACCGCCGAGCCGACCTTGGCGACGATGTAGAAGGCCAGGAACGCGCCGCCGAGCTGTTTCAGCGCACCGAGGATGACCCAGCCCGGTCCAGCCGCGATCACGGCTGCCCACCAGCGAACGCGGGTCTCGCGCGTCTTTGTCGGCATGAAGCGCAGGTAGTCGACCTGCTCGCCGATCTGGGCGATCAGCGACAGCGCGATGCCTGCGCCGGCGCCGAGCGCGACGATGCTGAAGGCCGCGTTGCCGCCGCTCGCGCCGCCGTAGTGCGTCCAGTTCGAGTACGCGGCGGGGTCCTGGATGGCGATGATTACGAACGGCAGGAACATGCCGACAAGCCACAGCGGCTGCGTCCACATCTGCATCTTCGACAGCAGCGTCATCCCGAAGATGACCAGTGGTGGGATCATCAGGGCCGAGAACCCATACCCGAGCCACAGCGGTATGCCCAGCCCGAGATGCAGTCCCTGGGCCATGATCGAGCCCTCGAGCGCGAAGAAGATGAGCGTGAAGCTCGCGTAGATCAG
>JAWVGJ010000151.1:0-55128 GCA_033855115.1 Solirubrobacteraceae bacterium | reverse complement strand
GCGCACGCGCCAGCGGTCTCGTCAGCCGCCGTCGACGGCCGCCTGCTGGCGACGGAACGACTCTTCCACGCCGCTCGTCGTCGCACTCATCTGCGCCTCGAACTCGTCTCGGCTCGCTGTCGAGAGGTCGAATGGGAACCCGAATGCCCCCCGGCGCGATCGGACGCGCCCTTGCACCCGGTAGGTCTCGGCGTCGAAGAGCGACCACGCGAACGCGGCGGCGCCGTCCTTGTTGGCGGCCACCTGCGCCCCGATCGCATCCTCGGCGACCTTTGAGACGTCGGTCAGCGGACCGACGACGCCGCGCGACGACCGCGACCGCGCCTGGACGCGCACTCCGGAGCGGTCGAACGCCAGCCACGTCAGCAGCGCATTGCCGTCGCCGTCGAGCGCGACCTGCGACTCGTAGGCGTCCTGGTCCGGGTCGGAGACGTCCAGCCGCGGACCTACCACGCCCGTCGCCGAGCGCGCCCGCGCCTGCACGCGCGCACCCTCGCGGGTGGACAGCCACCACGTCGACACCGCATTGCCGTCGTCGTCGATCGCGACCATCGGGTCCCACGCGTCCTGGCCGGCCTCCGACAGGTCGGTCACCGCGCCAAGCTCGCCCGCTGCCGAGCGCGTGCGCGTGTGCAACAGACCCTTCGGGCCGTCGTAGGTCAGCCAGTCGAAGACGGTCGTGCCGTCTTCGTTGATCGCCGCCGTCGCCTGGGGGGCCGGAAGCGTCGTATCCGAGACGGTGAAGATCGGCCCGAGCACGCCCTGCGCCGAACGCATCCGTGCATGCACGACCGGCCGCCCAAGGGCTTGGTCGAACACCGGGAACGTGAGGACCGCGTCGCCGCGCTCGTTCATCGCGACCTGCGCACCGAGGGCATCGAGCGCCGGATCGGACACCTCGACGATCGGCCCCAGCACGCCCGTGCGCGAGAGCGACCGCGACTGGACGTGGATCGTGAAGGTCGCCGGATCGGGCACGCCCCATACGACCACCGCGTCGCCATCGCCGTCCACAGCCAGCTGCGCGCCGAAGCCGCCGACCGCGGGGTCGGAGATCTCGAGCAGCGGGCCGAGTGTCCCCTTCGCGGAGCGCGTCCGCGCCCACACATGAGAGGTGAACGTCGTGAGATCAAACGTGCCCCAGGCGACCACCGCATCGCCGTCGGCGTCAGCGCCGAGCTGTGCCGCGAAGGCGTCGCTGGCGGGATCGGAGATGTCGGTCACCGGCCCGAGCGCGCCGCGCGGCGAGCGCGATCGCAGCTGGATGCGCGCCCGGCCGCTGGCGCCATCCGACAGCGCCCACGCGAACGTCGCGACACCGTCGTCGTCGATCGCCACCTTCGGATCGAACGCGTCCTGCACGGAGGCCGGCCCCGCGGACTGCCAGCTGCGCCCATGGGAATCCCAGCGCGACCGTACCGGCAAGCCTTCGCGCGCCGAACTGAGCGCCTGCGTCCGCTGGCGCTCCGCGGTCCTCGCAGCCGGCGTCACGGCGAACGGCTTGACGTCCTGCTCGCAGGCTTCGACCGCCGGCTTCTTGGCGTCGACGATGTAACGCGCAATCGCGCCGTCGGCGCACGCGGAGAGGAACAGTGAGGTGTGACCCCAGCCATGCACGGTCAGCAGGGCCGAGTTCGGCAGCAGGTCGTGGACGACAACCGCCCCCTCGTACCGCGTCGCCGGGTCGAACTGGTTGCCCACGACCATCACCGGATTCGCGGTCTGCTTCGTGAACGGACCGATGTACCGATCGGCGTCGGCGCCCTTCCACTCCGCGCAGATGCTCGACTGCCAGGTCCAGGGGCGGCCGAAGTACCGGAATTGCTCGTCGGCCTGCGCTCCCGCCAGCGACCAGGCGTCATAGCCGTGGGGGTTGTCGCTGTCAGAGCACATCACCCCGGGGCCGCCCTCGAGGAAGTTCGGATAGAGCGACCAGCCATGCTTGGCGAGGTAGGCGTGCAATCGCGCTCCGAGCACGGTCGGCGAGGACGAGCGCTCGAGATCGGCCAGCAGCGCGGCGAACCCGCCCCAGATCGGCGACGAGTACATCGCCCCGAGCGTCAGTCCGACGAGATCCGAATAGCTGAACTGCAGGGTAAATCCATCGGGGAAGACGATCTGCAACGGGCTCCGGCGTGCGCGCTCTGCGAGCGCGGCGTAGCGCGCCTCCGCGCCACCGGAGAACGCGCAGCTCGCCCCGGCCTCGTCGCACAGTCGGAAGAACTCCTTCAGGGTCGCCTGTGAGCCTGAGTCGCTGCGCAGGCGCGTTGAGAACGGCAGCGTCGCAGCCTCGTTGTCGCGGCCGGTGGACCAGGCGATCGGATCGACCACGCCGTCGACGACGACCGCGCGCACGCGGTCAGGGAAGAGGTTTGCGTATGTAACGCCGAGGTACGAGCCATACGAAAGCCCCGCGTAGGACAGCTTCTCGTCGCCGACCGCGCTGCGCAGGACGTCGAGGTCGCGCGCCACGTTCGCCGTCGACATGTGGTCGATGATCGAGCGGGCGTGCTTGGAGCACGCACCGATGATCGTGCGATCGATCGAGGCCTGGACCTGCTCCTCGTCCGGCGTCGTCGGGAACGCGAACGGCGGGAACAGATTGCTCGCCTGCTTCGGTGTGCCGAAGCAGCGCAGGCCGCTGCTTCGGGCGATTCCGCGCGGATCGAAGCCGACGAGATCGAAGCGTGCGCGAACCTCCGGCGTATAGAGGAACGGGCCCGCGCCCACGACGTAGTCGACGCCCGAGCCACCTGGCCCGCCGGGATTGAGGAACAGCGAGCCGATCCGGCTCGACGGGACGCTCGCCGGCAACCGCGTGACGGCGATCGAGATCGTCTCGCCGTCCGGGCTGTCGTAATCGAGCGGGACGGGCACCGTCGCGCACTCGAACGGCCCGACCTGGCCGTAGCACTTCTTCCAGTTGATCGAGGTCGCCGGCGCGGCCTGTGCCGCCGCCGGCGTGACCGCGAGCGCCGCGAGCGCGAGCGCGACCACCGCCGTCGCTCGCATCCGGCCTGCTGGGGCAGCGCTCCGGGCCTTATGGCTGAAAACCATGTGCTTTTCACCTCCATCGCGACGTGATGCGCCCTGGCCGTCGCGCCCCTCGTGGGTGACGCGGCGACACGCGGCATGACGTTGACGCCAAGCGTGGATCTAGCCCCCGTAGAGCTCGTGGCGTGCAACGCGCCACGAACCACCACCATCTCTGATCCTACGCCTGCCCGCGTGACGTCTTGTGTGACGTCGCGCACACCGGTCGTTGGCCGAAAGGCGTAGAGCCGCGGACCCGCTGAGCGGCACACGCGTCTGGTCCGCACCGCGCGAGAGAGGCTGAAAACCTACTCATCCGGGACCAAACCTATTCATCTGGTCCTGACACGAACGGAAATTCCTCCGAGGGCTCGTGCTTTTGTCCGCCTGGCGCGATAAGGATCTCATGGCCATCCGTCGTCGTCGCTCGCGCACCGCAGCCCGCCCTGGGACAGGTTCGCCAGCGCCTGCTTCGCCGCGTCGCTGGATGGAGTCCGACGACGCCATGGCGCTCTGGCACGAGTACCACCGCAGCGGCGACCCACGGCTGCGCGACCGTCTGGTGCTCACATATGCCCCGCTCGTCAAGTTCATCGTGGGCCGCAAGATCGGCGAGCTTCCGGCCAGTTGCGAGGTCGACGACCTCGTCTCCGCCGGCCTCGAGGCGCTCGTCAAGTCGCTCGACCGCTACGGCGCGGAGAAGGGCGCGACGCTCGAGCAGTTCGTCTGGACGCGGATCCACGGCGCGGTCATCGACGAGCTGCGCCGCAGCGACTGGGCGCCACGCTCGCTACGCCGTTGGGAGCGTGACATGCGCCGCGTCCAGTCGGAATTCCGCTCGATCCACGGTCGGTCGCCGTCCCAGTCCGAGCTCGGCGCTGCGCTCAGCATGACGCCCCAGGAGCTGCGTCGCCGCCAGCAGGATCTCGTTGCCTCCGATGTGACCTCCCTGAACAGCTTGGTCTTAGCCCACGACGGCGCGAGCATCGAGCACATCGATGTGCTCGCCGGCGGCCGCGACGCGCCCGACCCCCTGCATGAGGCTACGAAGACCGAGGCCAAGGAGCGCTTCCGCCGCGCCTTCGCCGCCCTCCCGCGCCGTGAGCGTGAGGTCGCCGTGCTGCTCTACGTCAAGAACCTCACCTTGCGCGAGATCGGCGAGATCCTCGGCGTCTCCGAGAGCCGCGTCTGCCAGATCCACGGCGAGCTGAAGAAGACGCTGCGCCGGACGCTGGCCAGCGACGCAGAGCTGCTGCGCGAAGTCGCCTGAGCGCGCGCCGCTCTCCCACAAGTGGAAGAAGCGGGGCCTGCGAGGGTACTTCCGGCGACGCACGTGAGTGGCTCGCGCGACCGCCTGGTCAATGGCGGCCGCTGGTCTGAATCACTCAGGCGCTTTCGTCGTCGCGGGCCGGGAGGAGAGGTGCCCGCACGAGAGTCGCTTCGTTGTCGGTTGGTGACGCACAGCCTGCCATCGTCAACCGTGCACCACCATGCGGCCAGCAGGCGTTTGGGGGTACGGTTTGCCACACCCCCCGACGCGCCGGGGTTCGCGCGGCCGCGTTACCGGCCACCGGTCTGCGGTTCGTTGAGCGGCTCGCGCTTCTTCTCTCTGTACAACGCGTCGTCGGCACGCTCGAGGAGCCGCTCGGCGTGCTCCTCACCGTCCCACCGGGCCACGCCAGCCGAGAACGTCTGACCGTCAGGCATCACCGCTCGCAGGCGTTGCAGGACTCGATGCTCCTCGCCCGTGGAGCAGCACGGGAGCAGGACACAGAACTCGTCGCCTCCGAGGCGGGCCAGCACGTCGATCTCACGCAGCTCTGACCGCCATCTCGTAGCGACGAGCTTCAGCACTCGATCTCCGGCTGCGTGGCCGTGGGTGTCATTCAGCGTCTTGAAGTCGTCCAGGTCGATGATCGCGATCGTCGGCGGCTGGTTGGAGCGCTTGGCGCGCTGCAGCTCGTCGGCGACGCGTTCAGTCCAGAACCGGCGGTTTGGAAGCTCCGTCAGGGGGTCGGTCCGCGCAAGCTCCTGCACCTTGGCGATAAGCCGCTCACGCTCGGCCTCGAGCGTCTTTCGCTCGCTGACGTCCCGGATGATCGACAGATGGCGTCCGGGCAGGATGTTCGCCGTCGCGCTGAACTCGATGTCGCGTATCCGCCCGTCGGGCAGCAGAAGCTGGTACTCGCCGCGCTGCTGACCGGCGCGCAGAAACAGCTTCCAGACCGCGTCGAACTGCGCCTTAGCCTCCGGTGGAGCAAAGTCGACGACGCGCCGGGCACACAGCTCCGCGCGCGAGAGCCCGAAGAACTCGCAGGCGGCCGGGTTGGCGTCGACGTAGCGGGCATCGTCAGCAGCCACGAGCATCGGGTCCAGGGAGTACTCGAAGATTGCTTGAAAGCCGTCATCAGACATCGTCAGCGCTCTATATAACCGAGTCGGTTGCGGCTGAAGCCGGACAGGCTGGTGCATATTGGTTCGATACGTAGGACCAATCGAAGCCGATCACGAGACGCAGGAGGGACGATGGCCAAGCTCACCTTGAATATCTCGATGTCGCTCGACGGCTTCATCGCGGGACCGAACCAGACGCTCGAGGAGCCGCTGGGTCAGGGCGGCAGCGGGCTCCACGAATGGGCATTGGCGGCGCTGAGCTGGCGCGAGCGACACGGCCTCCCCGGCGGAGAGGCCAGCACCGACTCCGACGTCATCGAGGAATCGGTCGGCAATATCGGGGCGACGGTGATGGGCAGGCGGATGTTCAGCGGCGGGGAAGGCCCGTGGGAAAGCGATCCCAATGCTGACGGGTGGTGGGGAGGTCATCCTCCATTCGGCCACCCGGTCTTCATCCTCACCCACCATGCTCGCCAGCCGGTGACCAAGCAAGGAGGAACCACGTTCACGTTCGTGACCGACGGCGTGCAGGCTGCGTTCGACCAGGCTCGGGCGGCCGCCGGCGACAAGGACGTCGCGGTGGGCGGCGGTGCGGACGTCGCTCAGCAGTACCTCAAAGCCGGGCTGCTCGACGAGCTGCAGATCCACCTCGTCCCCGTACTGCTCGGTGGCGGCGTCCGGCTGTTCGATCAGCTCGCACCGGACCAGGTTGAGCTCCAGGGCACGAGGGCGATCCAATCCCCCACCGTCACCCACCTGAGCTACCGGGTTGTGAAATGAGCGTGCCTACCGCGGTGACGGGATAGCGCGGCCTCGGGAACTCGATCTATCCGGTCATCTCGATAGCTGCCTCGGGCGCCACCATGACGTCGGGCTCGGGCTCGGGCGCGGCGACGAACGCCGGCGTGGGATCGCGACGCATCACCCGATGCTGCAACAGCGTGCGCAACACGCGCGTACCGTCACGCCAGGTGTTCAGATTGGACTCGCCATACGCGCGAGGCGACTCAAAGCTCGGAACCTCCCCAATGCGCAAGTCGGCCTTGATCGCGCGCACGACAAGCTCGGTCTCGATCTCAAAGCCATCAGAACGCAACGCCAGATCCTCCAGGCGATTGCGCCGAAACGCAAAAAAGCCGTAGCACAGATCCGTGAAGTCCGTTTGAAACAAGCCGTTGACAAGACCGCGCAACACGCCATTGCCCAGCTTGCGAATCAGCTCCATGTCCGCCGTCCCGCCGCCATCCATGAAGCGCGACCCCTTGACGAGATCATGACCCTGATCAAGCAGATCCAAATAGCGATGGATCTCAGCGGGATCCATGCTGCGATCCGCGTCGATCATCACGATGTACTCCCCGCGCGCCGCCGCGAAACCCGCCCGCAACGCAGCGCCCTTACCAGGACGCTCCTGCCCCACCACACGAATGTCCGGCCGGATCTGCCGACTGACCGCCACCGTCTCATCCTCAGAATTGCCATCCACGAGGATGACCTCGTCGACGGTCTCGGGCATGCGCTCCAGCACCCAGCCGATATTGCGCTCCTCATTCATCGCCGGAATCACGACCGACACGCGAACCTGCGCAGGCCGCGGCCAACGCGTACGCTCAAAACGCCTGGTCCGATGTACGGCGACGTCATCCGAAAGGTCGGGTGACCAGTCTTTCTCAAGCACTCCCGGCTGGCGCGACGGGTGCGCATCACCGCGGCGTTCTGCGTGGCGCAAACGGCTGCGGCCACGGATCAGTGTCGTCGGCCACGCCGCTCGCACGATGAATCCCCCTCTAGATCAGTGAGCCGCAGCGCGCAAGCACTCTCGAGTTGCCCGGACGGCTCGAACTTTGTTGTGCTTAGATGAACGTCGCTCGTGCGCTCAGGTTGGAACCTGACACAGATTTTCTGACTGGACTACTCGCTCGCTAGGCGCGCGCAACACCGCTCGCAACGGTGCGCGACCGTCAGGTACCGCGGCAAACCGGTCGAGACCGTCGAGGATGAGATCGAGTCGGCGGTCGTCGAGACGAGGACCCACGCCGGCCGCTCGGTGATCCTGTCCGGCTCGACGGTCGCGCTGGGGCTGCTTTCGATGGTCGCGTTGCCGCTGCCGCTGATCCGCTCGATCGGCATCGACGGCATGCTGATCCCGGCCGTCTCCGTGCTCGCGAGGATCACCTGCTGCCGGCGCTGCTTGCCGTTCTCGGCGAGCGGATCAACAGCGTCCGGGTGATGCGGAAGCGTCTGGTCGACCGCGGCCATCACGAAGACGGCGGCTGGGCCGCTGGGCGCGCTTCGCCCTGCGGCGGGCGGTCGCGGTCGCTGCGGTCGGGCTTGCGATCGTCGCCGTGCTCGCGGGCCCATGAACGCAGCTGAACCCCAGCGAGGCGCAGCTGAAGAACTTCCCCCGGCACGGGCAAGTCGAGCGCCCGTCGCGGGCAGTTTGCCGGTCGCGATGAGGTGCGGGGAGCGGGAGCGCACCCTCGTGCATCTACGGCCGGAGGGGCCGGAGTTCGTGACCTTCCGAGGGCGTACGTGGGTCCCGGCGAGCTCGATGTGATGGCGCAGGCGCACGGGATGACCCCATCGCCCGGTACGCCTCGTGGGCCGCGCCGCCTTCACGGTGCACAACCGACGGCACATCTCCGTGTACGCCAGAAGCCGAGGCCGGCCAGATGCTGCCGGGCATTCACCTCGCGGCTGTCACGCCAATGAGTCCCGCACGGTTGTCCCGAGGATCGCGTCCGCTGTCGCTCGGTGAATCGGCACTGCCGTCCAACCGGCTATGCGGCGAGCAGCAACTTCTCGGACTCGCCGCGCGAGCGCTGTAGCCAGGCCGCGTTCGCGCGATTCGGCGGGGACCTGGGAGTGCCGCTTATCGCGCGGTAAGCGACAGCTACCAGTGAGCTCCCCCGCGTTGTCGAGCAGGAGCAAGCGACGGTCGGGTAGCGTTCGCCCATGTCCTCGCACTGGCCCGTGCTCCCGACGTACGACGCCTGGGCGGCGACGTGCGACACGTTGCATGGACACACGCAGGTGCTGGGAAAGCTGGCGGTGACGCTCGCGCCGCCTGAGCCGCAGCTTCAGCACGCGGCGCTGCGGCTGACGGCGCGCGGATGGGAGACGCTCCCGTTGCCCGCGCCCGATGGCTCGGGCGCGCTCGTCGCGGCACTTGACCTGCGCAGCCACGAGGCGCTGGTCGAGCACAGCGACGGACGCGAGCGGCGCCTCGCGCTTGCCCCCGACCGATCGGTCGGCGAGGTCACGCGGCAGCTGCTGGCGGCGATTCGCAGCCTCGGAGGCCCGGTCGAGATCAACCCGACGCCGCAGGAGACGACCTGGACCACGCCGCTTGACGAGGACGACGAGCATGCGACGTACGACGCAGACAAGGTGGCGACGTACTTTGCCGGCGCGACCCAGGCTGCGCTCGTTCTGGCCGCGTTTCGCGCGCCCTATCGCGGGCGCTCGACGCCGGTCAATGCCTGGTGGGGCTCGTTCGATCTGGCGGTGAACCTGTTCTCGGGCATGCCGGCCGACCCGCCGTCGAACGACTTCATCATGCGCAACGCCATGGATGTACAGGAAGTCGCCGTCGGGTGGTGGCCGGGCGATGCGCGCTACTCCAAGGCGGCCTTCTACGCCTACGCGCACCCCGCACCAGAGGAGTTTGCGTCGGCGACGCTGTCACCCGAAGCTGCACACTGGGACGCGGCGATCGGCGAATACGTCCTTGACTGGGACGACGCCTTCGCCGCGAGCGATCCGCACGCAGCCGCGCTCAGCTTCGCCCGCTCGGCATTTCGCCACGCGTGTGAGGTGTGCGCCTGGGATCTGGCACTGGCCGCGACCGCCGAAGGCACGCCCCCGCCGATCGCCTGATAAAGCGGTGGCGGAGCTTGAGACGCAGCGGTTGCTGTTGCGGCGCTGGCACCCGGACGACAGAGCGCCGTTCGCCGTGCTGAACGCCGATCCGGAGGTGATGCGCTACTTCCCGACACCGCTCACGCGACAGCAGAGCGACGACCTCGCCGACCGAGTCGACGCCCACATCGAACGCGAGGGGTGGGGACTCTGGGCTCTCCAAGAGCGAGCCACCTCGCGCTTCCTCGGGTTCACCGGACTGGCACGTCCCACGTTCGAAGCGTCGTTCACGCCCGCTGTCGAGATCGGCTGGCGCCTATCACCCGCCGCATGGGGATTTGGCTTCGCAACCGAAGCGGCACGCGCCGCCGCGGCGTTCGCGTTCGACGAGCTCGGCCTCGACGAGCTGGTGTCCTTCACCACGGAGCACAACACGCGCTCGCGCGCGGTCATGCACCGCCTTGGCATGCGACACGATGCCGCGCATGATTTCGATCACCCGAACGTACGCGAGGCCGCGCTGCGCCGACACGTCCTCTACCGCCTCTCGAGGGCACCCGCGCCCACAGCAGCAACGCCTGACGCAGAGACCGCAGGCCTCAACTCAAGCCAGCACGGGCGAACGTTTCAGTGAGGCAGCCCGACCTCCGCCAGCGCCCGCCGAATCCGCTTTGCCGACACCTGCCCCCGCACGCCCAACCCCTGGGCGAAGGTGCTCACACGCAGCTCCTGGAGCATCCACGGGATCTCCAGCAGCTGCACAGGCAGCGGCTCACCGGCAGGCCACGCGTCGCGGCGACGGCGATACTCGGCCTCGAGCTCATGGACGACGCCGATGCGGTCGCGGTCGCTCGCCGGCGCGTCGGGCAGGCGATCCAGGCGCCGGGCCGTGGCTCGCAGGTAACGCGCGACGTCCGGCAGGCGAGCGGCGCCCGCGGCGGTGACGAAGCCCGGGTAGACGAGACCGCCGATCTGCGCGGCGATGTCAAGGCGGGCCGCGCGCAGCGACGGATCGGCGGGCAGCGCGTCCAGGCGCAGCTGCACCGCGCGCGCAGCGTCGAGGATCTCGACGACCTGCGCGACGACCTGCGCGGTGCTGTGCGCCAGCCGGCCCGCGACATGCTCGCGCAGCACCGCGAAGTCCGCCTCCGTCCATGCCGGTCCGCCACCCGACACGATCAGCGCGTCGAGCGCCGCCGTCACCGCGTCGTCGAGGACCGCGGCCGCGCCACCGTGCGGGGCGCCCGCGAGCGTCAGCCGCGCTGCGCTGCTCAGCCCACGCTCGACCGCGCGCAGGGGCGACGGCACGGTCAGGGCCAGCAGCCGCCGCGTCCCGGCGCGCATCGCAACGCGCTGCGCCGCGGCCGTCTCCAGCACGCGCACGCCGACGCTCCGCTCCCCCTCGTCAACCAACGCCGGATACGCCCGCACCGCGTCGCCGGTACCCGCCAGGGCCACGCTCTGCGGCAGGTCGCCGATCCCATCCCAGCCGGTTAGGCCGTGGCGCTCCAGCGAGCCCGTCGCGGCCGCCAGCTCAGCACGCAGCCGCGGGCGCACGGCCTCACGCAGGGCATCGAGATCGTCGCCCTCGGCGAGCAGCGCGCCGCCCGCGTCCTCGACGCGGAACGTCATCCGCAGGTGCGCGGGCAGCCGCGCGAGGTCCCACGCGCTCGCCGGGACGCGCACACCGCGCACGCGCTCGAGCTCGCGCGCAACCGCGTCGACCAGCAGGCCGCGGCGCGGGTTCAGCGCCGCCACGACCTCGGACGACACCTCCGGGATCGGCACGAGCGGGCGCCGCAGGTCCTTTGGCAGCGAGCGGATCAGCGCGATGACGAGCTCCTCGCGCAAGCCGGGCACGAGCCAGTCAAAGCCCTCCGCGCGCAACCCCGCGAGCGCATTGAGGGGAACATGCACGGTCACGCCGTCGCCCTCCGAGCCCGGTTCGAAGCGGTAGCTCAGCGCGAGCGTCAGCTCGCCCTGACGCCAGCTGTCGGGCAGCGCGGCGGCGTCCAGCGCGCCCAGCGCATCGCTGTCTACGAGCAGCTCGCGCGTGAAATGCAGGCGCCGGCGGTCGCGAGCGCGCTCGTGCTTCCACCAGCGGTCGAAGTGCGCAGCGGAGACGACATCGGCAGGGATCCGCTCGTCGTAGAAGTCGAACAGCGCCTGCTCTCCCACGACGATGTCGCGCCGGCGCGCGCGGTGCTCGAGTTCCTCGACCTCCTCCAGCAGGCACGCGTTGTCGGCGACGAAGCGATGGCGCGTGGACCAGTCGCGCTCCACGAGCGCTCGACGGATGAACAGCTCGCGCGACAGGACGGGGTCGATCGGCCCGTAGGCGACCTTCCGTCCGGCGACCACCGGCAGCCCGAACAGGGTCGCGCGCTCGGTGGCGACGACGGCTCCGCGGCGGGAATCCCAGCGCGGCTCGGAGTACGTGCGGCTGAGCAGGTGGCCGGCGAGCGGCTCCAGCCATGCCGGCTGGATCTGCGCGACGGTGTGTCCCCAGAGGCGAGTCGTCTCGACGAGCTCGGCGACCATGACCCACGACGGGGTCTTGCGCGCAAGCGCCGAGCCGGGCGAGATCGCGAAGCGCGCCCCGCGAGCGCCCTCGTACTCGCCGCGCCGGCGAGCGTCTCGCACGCCGACGTGCGAGAGCAAGCCAGACAGCAGCGCGATGTGGACGTGCTGCGGATCGGCGGGCTCCTGGTTGATCGTCACGCCCACCGAGCGAGCGGCCTGCCGCAGCTGGCCGGCGAGGTCCTGCCACTCGCGCACGCGCATGTAGTGCAGGAACTCCGCGTGGCAGCTCTTGCGAAATTGGTTGCGCGACAGCTCGTGCTGGCGCTCGCGCAGGTGGCGCCAGAGGTTGAGGTAGGCGAGGAAGTCCGACCGCTCGTCGGCGAATCGCGCGTGCTGCTGGTCGGCGGCGCCGCGTTGCTCGGCCGGGCGCACGCGCGGGTCCTGGATCGAGAGCGCCGCGGCGATGACGATGACCTCGTCGGCGCAGCCGAGCCGGTCGGCCTCCAGGACCATCCGGCCCATCCGCGGGTCGACTGGAAGTTGCGCGAGCCGGCGGCCCAGCGCCGTCAATCGCTTGCGCGGCTCGGCCGCCGGATCGATCGCGCCCAGCTCGTGCAGGAGCGCCATCCCGTCGCGGATCTGGCGGCGATCGGGCGGGTCGAGGAACGGAAAGTCCTCCACCTCACCGAGACCCAGCGCCTCCATCTGCAAGATCACCGAGGCGAGGCTCGTGCGCAGGATCTCCGGATCGGTGAACGCGGGACGCGCGGCGAAGTCCTCCTCTGAGTACAGACGGATGCAGATGCCGTCCGACGTGCGTCCGCAGCGGCCCTTGCGCTGATCGGCCGACGCGCGCGAGACGGGCTCGATCGGCAGCCGCTGGACCTTCAGCCGCGCGCTGTAGCGGCTGATCCGCGCGCTGCCCGGATCGATGACCGAGCCGATCCCCGGCACGGTCAGCGACGTCTCGGCGACGTTCGTGGCGAGCACGACGCGTCGCGCGGAATGGGGCTTGAAGACGCGTTGCTGCTCGGCGGGCGACAGGCGCGCGTACAGCGGCAGGATCTCCGTGCCCTTCGCCAGGCGCGCCTCGAGCGACTCGGCCGTATCGCGGATCTCACGCTCCCCGCTGAGAAAGACGAGGACGTCGCCGGGTCCGTCGCGCAGCAGCTCCTCGGTGGCGTCGCCGATCGCGTCGACGGGATCGTCCTCCTCCACGAGCGGGCTGTAGCGCACCTCGACGGGATAGGTGCGCCCTGACACCTCCACGATCGGAGCACCGCCGAAGTGGCTGCTGAACCGTTCCGGGTCGATCGTCGCGGAGGTGATGATCAGCTTGAGGTCGGGGCGCTGGGGCAGCAGGCGGTGCAGGTACCCCAGCAGGAAGTCGATGTTCAAGCTGCGCTCGTGCGCCTCGTCGACGATGATCGTGTCGTAGCGGCGCAGCAGCCGGTCGCGCTGGATCTCGGCGAGTAGCAGGCCGTCGGTGACGAGCCGCACAAGCGTGTCCGCGCCGGAGCGGTCGTCGAAGCGCACGGCATATCCAACCGCCGCCCCGAGATCCACATGCAGCTCCTCGGCGATCCGCTCGGCGACCGTGCGAGCGGCGAGCCGCCGCGGCTGGGTGTGGCCGATCGCGCCGCGTATTCCTCGCCCGAGCTCGAGGCAGAGCTTCGGCAGCTGCGTCGTCTTGCCCGAACCGGTCTCGCCGGCCACGATGACGACCTGGTTGGAGGCGATCGCGCCCATCAGGTCGTCGCGGCGCGCACTGACCGGAAGCTGCGGCGGGTATTCGATCGGCGTCGGAACCGCTTCGCGGCGGGTGGCGATGCGGGCGGCCGCGACAGCGATATCGCCGGCGATGCGGACCAGCCCGGCGCCGTCGCCCGCGTTGGCGTCGCGGCGTGCGCGATCCAGCCGCCGGCGCAGGCGGTGCTCGTCGCAGATCATGAGGTCACCGAGGCGATCGCGAAGCCCGGCGACCTCCGACGCGTCCATTCGCTGCAGGGACGTGGCCATCGCAGTGACGAGCATAGGGACCCATTCCAGCAGGCTGCGATCATCGCGCGCGTGCCCGAATCGGCCGATCGCCTGCGCGTGGACAAGTGGCTTTGGGCCACTCGCCTGCTCAAGACCCGCTCGCTCGCGGCCGAGGCGGTGAAGGGCGGTCGCGTGCAGGTCAACGGCCAGCGCGTGAAGGCCAGCAAGGAGGTCGGTCCCGGCGACGAGCTCCAGGTGACGATCGGCCAGCTGCGCCGGATCGTAATCGTGCGGGGCGTTGCCGAGCGGCGCGGGCCGGCGAGCGAGGCGGCGCTGCTCTACGAGGAGACGCAGGAGAGCGTGGCGGCGCGCGAGCTCGCGGCGCGGCAGCGGCGGCTGGCGTCACCGCCGCCCGGAGCGAACCTCGCCGGGCGCCCGACCAAGCGCGACCGGCGGCGCTTCGATGCGACGCGCGGCGGCGGGCGCGGACGCTCGTAGTCGAGCGCCCGGGGATACGATCCCGACGCGTCTCTCAGACGGCGTGCGTTCGGGCGCCCGGCGGCGCGAAGGTGCCCAGCGACGATCGCCGCGGCGCTGGAACCGAGCGCAGGCGCTCGTGCGTCTCGTCCCGCCATTGCGTGATGTCCGTCAACTCCTGGCCGATGCTCCAGAGCGTCTGTAGCTCGCCGAAGACGAGCTGGCCCATCACCGTGTCCTGGCCCAGCACTTCGATCTGAGTTGACTTCACGGCAAGCTGCCCGTGCAGGAAGAAGCTGACGAACGCGCGGTCGTCGATGCCGTAGACGGAGACCGACGGCAGCGAGTTGTACAGCCGCACCCGCAGGTTGCGCTTGCACTCGTCGTCGACCATGCTCGACACCGCCGCCAGCACGTCGAGGCAGTGACGGACGCCCGGCGCACCATGTCGTCGCCGAAGCGCCGCCGCGTCGCGCCCTGCAGCGCCTGGCTGCGCAACTGCGCGATCTGCGATTCCGGATGCAGCAGCAGGATCGACACATACGTCCCGCCGGCGAGGGCCTCGACCAGCGCGTCGGCCAGGATGTCCAGTCCCGGGATCCACGTGTTGAGCATCACGATCTCGTCGGCGCCGGCCATGTGTTCCACGAGCTGGTGATAGTCGAGGTTTCGATGCACCCGTACGACGCCGCCGCGCGCGTCGTCGGCCGTCAGCGGTGGTTGCTGCGCGGCGACTTCGATCGGCGGGTCCGCGGGCGCGGCGCACGCGATGTCCGTCGCTGGGGGTGGCGGTCCGAGGCGATCTTCGTGATCCAGCGCGATGAAGCGACGCGCGCACTCCAGCAGCAGCCGCGGCTCCTGGCGGCGGCCGAAGTCGCTGGCCGCGCCGACGAGGTGTGCGGCGGCCTTGTGGTAGCGCGTCGTCAGCGACTGGATCTCGCCGTCGGTGTCCTCCCACGTCATGAGCTCGCGGATCGCCCGGCAGTCGCGTCCGGCCGGCAGCCGGTCGAGATACTCGGGAATCAGCCGGTGCAGGATGAAATGAACGCGGGCCGGCTCGTCGAGCAGTTCGGCCGCACCGACGCGATACAACGCCGAGAGCGCCGGCAACTCGCCCTCGAGCGCCTCCGGGTCGCGCCCGGCGAGGCGGATGACCGCCTTGAGCTCGTCCGCGATCTCTCGCGAGCGGGTTCTCGCCGGAGTTACCGTGGGGGCGGATTGGCGTACGTTCATGGTCGGCCTAACGGATGGCGCGTCGGACGGCGGTTCGGAACAGAGCGGGTGACACATACGTGGTCGCCGATGTTCCGGACAGGATCATGCCTACGCCGTATGCGGATGGATAGCCACCCCAGGGTGCCTAACCGACACCTCGGTCGGGCCACGCATGTTGCTCTGGGCGCGCGCACACCGGCTCACGGCTCGGTGTGACGCCCCGGGGCACGACCGCTACCGTCCGAAGGATGAGCGTGGGCGATGACTGACGACGGGCCGCGTCCGGTCGGGCAGCCCGTCGCGCGCACGACCGCCGACGTGCAGGCCCTGATCGCAGCAGAGCGCGGCGGGCAGCCGTTTCTCACCGGGCGCATGCAGGACGGCCGCCAGGTCATCTTTTTGCTGCCGCGCGACCGCTGGCGGCTCACCGTCGGACGCAACCCCGGGTCCGATATCTCGCTCGGCTGGGACATCGAGGTCTCGCGCGCCCACGCGCTGCTCGAACAGGTCGGTGACCAGTGGACGCTCGTCGACGACGGGCTGTCGAGCAACGGGTCGTTTGTCAACGGGCAGCGCGTCATCGGCCGTCAGCGGCTGCGCCAGGGCGACCGGCTGTGCTTCGGCAACTCGCAGCTGCTGTTCCGCGACCCGGGCCCGGCCGAGTCGGAGGTGACCCGCCGCGAGGCCCCCTCGACGGCCATGCCGCTGACCCCGAGCCAGCACAAGGTGCTCGTCGCGCTCTGTCGCCCGCTCAACGACGGATCCTCGACGCTTCCGGCCCCCAACCGGCAGATCGCCGACGAGGTGTTCGTCAGCGTCGACTCCGTCAAGTCTCAGTTGCGCGGGCTGTTCGAGCGCTTCGGCCTTGGCGAGCTGCCCCAGAACGAGAAGCGCGCCCCGGCTCGCGTACGCGGCCCTCGCCGCGGGTGCGGTGACGCCGCACGACTTTTGACTGTACCTATTCGAGCTGCGCCGTTCCCATGGCTCACAGCGTCAGCGACTGACCTTGCCTCGGCCATGAGATGACGCAGTTTGGCGGTGAATTGCTGATGTCTCAGGCATGCTCAGCGATTGCCGTGCGGAGTGACTCTCGGGAATCGCGATCGCGTTGAAGCGGGCTCGTTGGCTGGCGCGTTCTGACGCCTGGGTTTGCCCGACGCAAAGTTGTGGTCACAGTCGGTCGCCGGTGCGCGCGGGCTGCCACGATGCGTGTATGCGAGGCGACCGCGAGGCGCTGGTGTGAGCGTCGGCGATCCGCTCGCCGATGCGTGGCAGCTGCGTGATTTGCTGGCTCGGCGTGAGGTGTCCTCGAGGGAGCTGGTGCGCAGCTGTCTGGAGCGCATCGAGCGCCTTGACGGTGGCCTGCGGGCGTTTCGGGTGGTGACGCAGTTACGCGCGTTGGCCGACGCGGACAGCGCCGACAGGGCGCTGCGAGACGGCGACGTGCGTCCGCTGTTGGGCGTGCCGGTAGCGGTCAAGGATGTGGTCGACGTGGCGGGCGAAACGACCACGCTCGGGACCGGCGCGGTGACGCGCCGGGCCCAGGCCGATGGAGAGCTGGTACGGCGGCTGGCGGCGGCCGGCGCCGTGCTGATCGGAAAGACCAATCTGTCGGAGCTTCAGATCTGGGCGTTGACCGCGTCGGCAACGTGGGGCGTGACGCGCAACCCGTACAACGTCGAGCGTTCTGCCGGTGGCACCAGCGGAGGCTCGGCGGTGGCCGTCGCGACGGGAATGACCGCGCTGGCGCACGGCGTGGACGGCGGCGGCTCGATCCGCCTGCCGGCCGCGTGGTGCGGGCTGGTGGGCTTCAAGCCAGCGCCCGATCGCGCTGTCATCTCGCGGGAGTCCTGGCACGGCCTGGCCGTCCACGGCCCCTTAGCCCGCTCAGTCAGGGACGCGGCGCTTTTGGCCGCCGTGATCGCCGGCGATCTGCGCCCGGAAGCGAGCAGCGTTGTCGGCGCCGCGGCGCGTCCGCCGGGGCGCCTGCGGATCGCCGTGACCGTCACACCGCCCACGCCCGCGCCCGTGGACGCACCCGTGCGCGACGCCGTGCTCACGACGGCCCAGGTGCTCGAGACGCTCGGACACCACGTCGAGCTGCGCGACGTGTTCGGCGGCTTTCGCGACGCCCAGCGCGTCGGGCTGGCCATCCTCGCGCGTGTTTTGGACGGGACGTGCGCACACGCCGCCGGCCTTGAGCGACCCGAGCGTCTGGAGCCCCGCACCCGCGCCGTCGTGCGGGCCGGACGGCTTGTCCCACAGCGCGCGCTGCGCGCCGCGCAACGTGCGCAGACACGCGAGCAGCGCCGACTCACGACAGCGCTCGCCGACGTCGACGTGCTCCTGATGCCGGTCAGCGCGGGCATCGCGCCGCGTGCCGACGCTTGGGACGGGCTCGGCGCGACGCGAACGTTCGGGCACCAGTCGCGCCTGATCCCGTTCACGCCGCCGTGGAACCTCGTCGGCTGGCCCGCCCTGACGCTCCCCGCCGGTCAGGACCCCAACGCAGTCCCGATCGGCGTCCAGCTCGTCGCGCCACCCAGTCACGAACCCGCCCTGTTCGCCCTCGCCGCACAACTGGAGTGCGCACAACCACGGACGCCTGCGCCAGCCACCCAACCGGCCGCCTGAAGGCCGCGCGACCTCAAACCACTCGTCGGCTGCGCCTCAGCGACGACGGGAGCTTTGCCGCCGCTGCGCCCCCACCGGGGAGAGCCGTCCGCGCGTGCTGGCACAGTTCTGGGGTGAGTGAACCCCGCGCTCAAAGCATGCGTTCGTGCGCGCTATCCGAAGTCGAGGCGCGTGCCTCTCCGCGGCAGCATCTAACGGTCGATCGACACGGTCGGTCCTCCAGCACTCTGGGCATGGACGCGCCCTTGCGCGATCACGCGTCCTGCGCGTTATCGAGGGTCCGCGAGACGTGGGATTGATGTTCTGCGACAACGCGGTTCTCGTCGCGACCTTGCGTGCTGGTGCAACTGTGGAGAGTCGTTGCTCGGAGGAGGTTTCAGAGGGTGTGTCGTGGGTCGCATGTGAACCGCAGCCCCGACCTTGACATCGTCAGGTCATCCTCTTACCGTCGCAACGTCGGCAGCTCAATCTGTCAAGACGCGACGGGCGTCGCGCGGTGCCGGTGACTGTCGCGCATGACCTCCGCTCCCAGTCTGGAAGGAGTCACAAGGTGCCCAAGCTCGCGCGCTTCGATCCTCCTGCGTTCCTCGACGACTTCGACGAGATCCCCGGTCAGCGTGAGGGCTGGAGCAAGTACATCTCCGCCACCTTCGATCGCGCGATCACGGCCGTGACACAGCAGGGCGTCCCCGTCAACGGCGTGCAGTTCTACAACGAGACGAAGACGTCCTCGGACCCGCCCGTCAGCGACCAGGCGATCCAGTGGCTCGGCTTTCCGCAAACGCTCGTGGCGCAGTTCGGGCGCAGCCGAGCACTGCGCATCGCCGACGATCCCGCGCCGGACCCGCAGAGCAACAACATCATCTCCCGGCAGCAGGATGAGTACCTGGAATGGCAGGTGACCAGGCGCGCAGGGAAGATCGTGCGCGTCACGTTCACGTGCGAGGGCCCGGAGTACTGGCAGTCGATCGCGGGCGGCCCAAGCTTCTACAACAATCCGGGAGAGAGTCCGGCTGACTTCGGGGCGAACGGAGACCGCCAGCTCCTCGTGCAGCTCTACCGGATGCTGGTGGGAACCAATCAGGTCCAGGAAGCGGACCTGTTCTTCCCCGACAGTCCGGATACGTACAACCCGTGGAACGTCTGGAACACCCAGCGCGGGATCGTTCACCTGCAGCAGATCAACAACACGCTGGGTGCCGAGATCCACATCGGCGCCGACGGGACCGTGCTGCGCGACAAGGCAGGGCCCGTCACCGATGCCACGCGGCTCATCTGCTGCGGCGGCTTCGGCGGGCCGGAGCGCGCCAGCGATCCGCACCTCGGCGCGGAGGTCAACGCGTTCGCGCGCGACGGGTTCGCCATCACGCTGCGCAACCCCGTCGGCATCTACATGGAGGGCATCGACGACACGGCGATCACGAAGCCGGGACCCGGAGGCACACGGCAGCCCGTCGGCAACTTCTTCCGAGTCGTGCGGCCGAAGGCGTCTGCGAACACGGCCGGACTGTCCGTCCGAGCGATCTACGAGGTGCCGGCGGGCGAGCGGGGGCCCGACGGCCGGCAGCTGACGGTCAGCGACCTCCAGATCGGCGGCGTCCCGATCACGCGCGGCGGCCAGCTGGCGGAGAAGATCACGATGCAGTTCTTCGCTCGCGCCTGCCGGGAGGGCGCCTTCAACAACGCCGGGCTCCCATGCCGGGCGAAGTGCTGCCGCCGCCAAGGCGTGCTCGGCATCGCGTCGGTCGATGACCCCTGCACGGATGTGTTCCCCGCGTCGCAGGAGCTCCTGGATACACCGGTGACGCTCGCGACGGTCCGCTCGGCGACCGGGGAGCCCGGCTCTCGCCGAGGGGCTATGCCGTGAGCGTCCCGGCCGAGGGCCAGGACGATCCGGACGCGCTGGAGCCGATCCTGCCCCTCGACGACGTCCAGGGCAACATCCTGCCCGGCTTCAACAAGCGCCATCAGCGCGTGGTCGGCTTTCGCGTCGTCGACGTGCCGGCGGCCAAGCGCTGGTTCGCCTGCGCCGCGCCCGAGATCACGACCGCGACGGAGGTCCAGCGCTTCAAGGACCTACGTCGCGCGCTCCGCGCACGACGCGGTGCGGCACCCACTGGCCTGGCGTCCGTCTGGATGGCCATCGCCTTCTCTGCGCCCTCGCTCCGGCGGCTCGTGTCCGACGCGGACGTCGAGCTGTTCGAGGACGAGGCGTTCCATGTCGGTCTCCACGCACGCGCCAGCACCCTGGGAGACCCCGACGCGGGAAGCGGCATCCCCGGCTCTCCGGACCTCTGGGAGTTCGGCGGCACGGAAACCACAACCGCCGACGTGCTGCTCATCCTCGCCGCCGACCGCCAGGACATGCTCCAGTTTCACCTGCGACGCGTCCGCGGGTCGATCGCGGCGGCTGGTGACGGCCTCGAACTGATGTTCGAGCAGCATGGCGCGGACCTCGAAGGACCGTTGCGCGGCCACGAGCACTTCGGCTTCCGCGACGGGATCTCGCAGCCGGGCGTCCGCGGCCGGCTCCCCTGGGACTCCGAGGCATTCCTCACGCCCCGGGTGCTCGCGCCCGAGGATCCCGACCTCGGGGCGTTCGCGCGGCCCGGGCAACCGCTCGTCCGTGCGGGGCAGTTCCTCTTCGGATACGCGACGCAGGATCGCTTCGTTCCGGAGGCGCCCGCACGCGTGCGCGACGCGCCGCCCTGGGCACGCAACGGGTCCTTCCTCGTCTTCCGCCGCCTCGAGCAAGACGTCGCCGCCTTCCGGGCCTTCGTCGCCAGCGCAGCGTCGGACCTCGACACGCATACCGATCTCGCCGGCCTCACGAAGCAGCACCTGGCAGCGCTGCTCGTCGGCCGCTGGCCGAGCGGCGCGCCGCTGATGCGCACGCCCGCCGGCGACGACACGCTTCTCGCCGACGGCATTCCCGCGAACGCATTCCGGTTCGACGGCGCGGAGCCCGTGCACGCGTTCCTGCCGGGCCACGAGGACCCGTTCCCGCCGGCGCCCGCGGATAACACGGGCGTGCGGTGCCCGATCTGGGCGCATGTGCGCAAGGTCAATCCCCGAGACATCACGACCGAACAGGGATCCGACACTGACACGCTCGCACGCCGGCTCCTGCGGCGCGGGATCCCCTTCGGCGCCGAGTTCGACGCCGAAGGCGCCGCTGGGCCACGCGGCCTGCTGTACCTCTCCTACCAGACGTCGATTACCGACCAGTTCGAGTTCCTCGCGTCGTCGTGGATGAACACGCAGAGCAAGCCGCAGCACGACGACGGCGACGGCCATGACGTGCTCGTCGGCCAGAATCGCGCCGCCGGCGAGGGCCGCGTGCGGCGCGCGACACTGCCGACCGTGGGTCAAGGAGGCGCGACCACCCATTCGTTCTCGACCGGCACCGGCCCGCCGTGGATCTTCGCCACCGGCGGCGGCTACTTCTTCGCCCCCTCACCGTCGGCGCTCACCGACGTCATCGCGGCCTGAACCCGCGCCGAACATGTTCCTGCTCTTAGGTTGGAAGAGTGACCGAGAGCTTCGGCATGCCTGCCATCTCGGAAGTTCGACTTGAAGCGACTCAATGAGCAAGGGGTGGCACTGCTCGCCGAGCTCCGATGACGTCAGATCAGCGCGACCGGTCGGCGACGAGCTGCTGGCCGCAGCCCTCGCAGAAGCGGTCGCCGTCGGCCGGGGAAAGACCGCAGCCCGGACAGGGTTCACCGCCCGCCGGCTCGCCGACGAACGTGTGGCGCGGCCGGGGCGACAGGCCGGTCGGCAGCTCTCCGGCCGCGATCGTGGGCTCAGCCGCGAAGCCGTCGCGCCCGGCGAGCAGCCGCTGGTCGTCGGTCCACGCGACCGCGATCTGGGCGCGGGCGACGACCTCCCCCGCGACGGCGACGCCGACCCGTGCGGCCAGCATCTCGTCGCCGGCGCGGCGTGCCGGCAGGGCGAGGGCGAGCTCGTACTCGCGTGCGCCGTCGGCCCAGCGACCGGCGGGATACTCCACGGTCCGGTCGTCGAACCGGACCGCACCGTCGCGCAGGTCCCTGGTTGCGGGCGAGATCTCGCGCAGGACCGAGACCATCACGCCGAGCGGCGTCCGCAGCCGCAGCGACACCTCGACGCCTGACTCGCCGATCTCCGAAGCCATGGCCCGGACGATCGCCGTCACGCTGGATGCTCCCCGCGGCAGGTGCGCGTCGTACGCCGCGGTCACGGCGAACGCACTCATGTCCACGTCTTCGGTCGCACGCGGTTGGCCTCGTCGACGAGCCGGATGCGCTCGTTCGCCGTCGCGGCCACGGCGGCAAGCGAGCGGTACGCGCGCTCGAGCCCGAGGCGCAGCTCGGACTCGACGAGCGCAGCCCCGCCGAGGGTCACGGCCGGATCTTCGGCGCTGCCGTCACGCGCGAGCAGCGCGAGCGCCGAGCGCAGCAGCTCCGCTGTGAGCCGCGCGCGCTGCTCGCCGTCTATGACGAGCGCGTCGATGCCGGTGGCGGCCGCGCCCAGCTGCTCTATCCCGGGTCCGTCGTCCAGCAGGCAGCGTACGCGTGCGATCTGCGCCTGGTCGTGGGCGCTGGAGGACTCCGGCACGCGTTCGTACGCTGCGAGCGCGCCGAGGCGATCGCCGCAGGCGAGGCGGCAGCGGGCGAGTCCGAACGTCGCCGACGTGTAGCTCGGGTCCGTTCGCGAGACGATCTCGTACCAGCCGGCCGCTGCGTCCGGTTCGCCCGCCAGCTCGGCACAGACGCCGAGCGCGAGCTTCGGCGCGAGCTCGCCGGGAACCGCGTGGTAGACGACCTCGAAGCTCGCGCGGGCAGCGAGCGCATGGTGCCGGGCCAGCGCTGCGACGCCGCGGTACCAGTGCGCGCGCCACTCCCATGGGTCGCGCCGCTGCATCTCGGCGAGCAGCTCGTGCGTCGCGTCCCAATCCTGCGCGTCGATCAGCGCTTGGGCGAGGCGCAGCTCGACCTCGACGGTCCGCTCGGGCGCGCGGCGCAGCGCTCCCACGAGCTCGTCTGGACGGATCGCGGCGAGCGTCGCGAGGTACCCGGCCGCGGGGTCGCCGGTCGCGACCCGCAGCGCCGGGAGCAACCGGCCGTCGGGCCTGTCGGGACGCGCTCGGAGGTCGGCGGTAAACAGCGTGCTGCGCGCCGGTACCGGCGCTCCTGTCTCGTCGGCGACGACCTCGTGCAGGACGCCGTAGAGCTGGTCGGCCATCTCCTCGGCCGTCTGGAAGCGGTCATCGGGATTCGGCGCCGTGCCCTTGCAGAGCAGCTGGTAGAGCGAGTCGTAGCGCTGAAAGAGCGGCACTTCGCGCTCTGGCGGCAGCGTGAACCGAGACGTCGACTGGAAGCCCTCGATATCGGCACTCAGCGCGACGAGCGTTCGAGCGACGGTGAAGAGGTCAGACGCGACGGATGGCCCGGCGTGGTCGATCTCGGGGGCCTGGTATCCGGTGGTGCCGTAGACCGGGCTCACCGTGTCGCCGATGCGGTAGACGCCGCCGAGGTCGATGAGCTTCAGCGAGTGCTGCGTCTGGATGACGTTGCCGGGCTTGAGATCGCAGAACAGCAGTCCCGAGTTGTGCAGGTAGGCCAGCGCGGGGAGGATCTCGAGCGCGTACGCGATCGCCTGGGCGACGGGGAGCGGATCCGGGGCGCCTCCGTTCGCCTCGCGCCGCGTCGTGAGCAGCTCCTTCAGGCTGACGCCGCCGACGTACTCCATGACGATGTAGCCGGAGCCGTCACGCTCGACGAAGTTGATGATCTTCACGATGTTCGGATGCTCGACCTCGGCGAGGAACAGCCGCTCGGCGAGCGCCGCCGCCATTGCCCCCTCGTCGCCGGCGTTGAGCAGGCCTTTCAGGACGACCCAGCGGTCGGCGACGTTGCGGTCCTTCGCCAGGTAGATCCAGCCCAGCCCGCCATGCGCGAGGCATCCCACGACCTCGTACTGCTCGGCGACGACATCGCCCGCCCGCAGTTTCGGCGCAAACGAGAACGGGGTGCCGCATTGCCGGCAGAATCCTTCGCTGCGACCGGGCGTCCCCTCGAGACCGCGGCCGACCGGGCTGCCGCAACGGCCGCACACGCGCCGCTGCTCGGCCACCGTGGGATCGGCCATGACTGCCTCGGATGGGTTCCGGGGCGCAACGGGCGCCACCTCCACGAGACCGGCGCCGAGGTGCGGGCGGGAGGTGGTGCGCGTGCGCGCCGACCCGCCCCAGCGCTGCGTCGGTGGCGCAGAGCTCACGGCTGCGTCTGGCGGCGCGGGCGGGTGCACGCGGCGCGGACGGGTCGCCTCTGCGATCTCCGTGGCCGGTGCTGCGCCGGCGCTGTCACGCGCAGGCGCGAGGCCGCACAGATCGCAGTAGCCGTCTTCGATCGTGCCGCTGCACCAGGGTTGCGCGCAGGTCATCTCGGCACCTTTCATGTGGGCCGGGCGATCAGTGTCACATCACGCCACAAGCTGCAGACCTTTGCATGATTTCTGCGCGGGTGGAACGTACACCCTGGGGGTGCCTTCACTGGACAAATGCCATCTGGGTCTCACACTTCGGTCGCCGCGAGAGCCCCGCGTCGCCGCCCCCGTCGTCAGCAGCAGTCCGGCTCGGACCCTGAGGCTCTCCGAGCATCCGGCGGCCAGAAGGCCGACTGACGGTGTTCGCTTCGTGGTCGTGTCCTCCTCCGCGGGTGCCAACCTAGCCGTGTGGCGGGCGACGGTGTCCTTCGCCTCGCGCCAGGCGCGCACCGACTCCCACGGTCGGGCGACGATCGCGACCCGCGTGCGCCAGCCGGGCCGCTATCGCGCCGTCGCCATCAAGGGACGATCGCTTCGAGCGACCGCGACCGTGTACGTGCGCCGAGGGTGACGACTACGCGGCGCGAGAGCTCTCATTTCTCTCACATCTCTCCCCGGCAGGATGCAGCGCGACAGTTCGCTTGTACGCCTGACCGAAGGAGAGATGCCACGATGCTGACCTATAGCGTTTTCGTACTCTGGGCCGTCGTCGCAA
Source organism: Solirubrobacteraceae bacterium (assembly GCA_033855115.1). Lineage (GTDB taxonomy): Bacteria > Actinomycetota > Thermoleophilia > Solirubrobacterales > Solirubrobacteraceae > CADCVQ01. The sequence continues at coordinate 29,987 of JAWVGJ010000151.1, read as the reverse complement.
TCGTCGCGTTGACCCTCTGTGATGTCAGCGCGCGGCGTGAGGCTCGGGCCCGCATCACCAACAGGCAGCGCCGGTCGCGCCAGCTTCCGTCGCGCGTGGTGATCAACGCGCGCGGCTTCTGACAGTTACGCCGCCGCGGGAGGGCGAAAGCGCACGCGCCGACGTCCGAACAAGTGGTCTGATGCGAGCCCAACCGCCAGCAGATCAGGAAGGTACAGCGAACATCAGCCGGTCCCGCAAGCCGCGATTCTCGGCCGATCGCTCAAGAAGGTCTTGCACGCGTGCCGAAGCCGCTTGGGCAGACAGCGTTCTCGCGTTGCGCTGCACGAGCACCTGCTTGACGATCTCATCCAGGAACGACGGCGTGCCGACCAGGAGCCTCGTGCAATCGAGCACGACATCGTCACCGGCGAGATCGGGGCCAAGCGCATCAACTAGATCTCGGGCTTGGTCGCGTGCTCCAGCGTGGGCGGGCGTTTCAATCCGTCGTACCATCGCTACCCAGGATAGAGAGGCAGGCTGAGCGCCACGATAACACCAGGCAGGAACGGCACCAACTCCTCGACGCGACCTTCCCCACTGATCGACACCCGTGCAGTCCCGCTTCGAACGACCATGCGGCCTTGCGTCTCGACGACCTGCTCCATCGTCGTGGACAGTCCCTGCCCTCGACCCGGATCGTCAGCAACGGAACTCACCAGGTATTCGAGTGCCAGACTGACGGCCTCGCGATCGGTGGTCGGAGTGTGAACGGAGGTGGTTAGGAACGACTCGCGGATACCACGCCCCGTGTCACCGATCACGAGCTGGACGCGGTTATCATGGTCGGGGGCCGTCCCGCGAGGAGCCCGGTACGCCTGTCCCATGATCAGCGCATCGGTCCCCGAATGCTCGAGCGCGTTTGCGACCATCTCCCACACGCCCTCTGTCATCGCTTGCAGCACTTGAGGCGCAACATGGTCTCTGAGCTGCTCCCACAGCAGGTTGGACAGCGCCTGCGCCCCGCCCGAGTCCGAAGTAGACCGGAGCGGAACGACAACATCCGGAGCGTCCGCTGTGGAAACCACTGGGAGCTCACAGCGCCCTCTCGTGCTTGAGAGGAAGTCTCGAAAGCCCATCGCGCTGAGATGCGAGCATGCGTTCGCCGCGGTGGGCACGAGGAGCTCCACCTCGGCCGCTGCGCGCATGGCGCACGCGGTTCCGACGAGACCGTAGGCGTCGATAAACCTCAGCTGCCGAAGGTCGCAGCTAAAGCGCTGGCCTGACAGCGAGGCTTCGAAGTTCGCGATGCTGAGCGCCGGGCCGGATCGCGGAAGCGTTGGCATATGGGGCCACGGTAGGCCATCACCAACGTGCAACTCCGTTCGCACCAGCTCCCGCCGCGCGTGGCGATCAACGCGCGCGGCCTCTACCCATTTAAGCCGCCGCGGGGAGGCGAAAGCGCACGCGGGTGCCCAGCCTGGCGTCCTCGAGCCAGATCTCCCCGCCGTGGGCCTGGACGATCGCGCGAGCGATCGCGAGTCCCAGTCCGGCGCTCCCGTCGGCGCGCGCCTCGCGGCCCGCGCCCTGGACGAAGGGCTCGAAGACGCGCTCGCGATCCGCCGGCGAGATGCCCTCCCCGGTGTCGGCGACCTCGACTTCGACCGCACCGGCGCCACCGACCGTGCGCACGACGACGCTGCCGTCCGCCGGCGTGTGGCGGATCGCGTTCTGAATGAGGTTGAACAGGACGCGCTGGATCTGCTCCGGGTTCGCCTTCGCGGCGGCGAGCTGCGGGTCAAGCTCGGCGTAAACGGAGACGGCGCGCGCATCGGCCTGCGGGCGCATCGCGTCGACCGTCTCGGTCACGAGCTCGTCGAGGTTCACGCGCTCGACGCTCCAGCGCAAATCCCCGCTCTCCAAGCGGCTGAGCTCGAAGAGATCGTCGATCAGCGCGGAGAGCTGGCGCACGTGGATGCCCAGGCGCGCGGCGTACTCGCGTGGGTCATCGACGATCCCGTCGTCGATAGCGTCGGTCAGCAGCCGCAGCGACGTCAACGGCGTGCGCAGGTCGTGCGACACGGCCGCGATCAGTGCGCGACGGGCCCGCTCCTCGGCATCGAGCCGGGCGATCATCGCGTCGACGTCGCCGGCCAGGCTCGCAAGCTCGTCCGATCCCGTGACGCCCGTCGTCACGTCGCGGCGACCGGCGCCCACCGCGCCGAGCGTCTCGCGCACTCGATCGAGGTCTGAGAGCGCGCGGGCGCCGACGAGCCGGCCGGCCCAGACGCCGAGCGCGGCGGTGTAGGCGGCGACGAGGATCGTCAGCGCGGCGTCGTGGCTGGAGACGAACATCAGCTCGACGAACAGCACGACGGCGACCGCCGTCTGGGCCACCACGACGGTGGCGATGAGCGCGAAGCGCAGGCGCAGGCCGCCGCTGCGCTTGGCCGCCAGGCGGTGCGCGGCCGCGGCTGTGACGACGGCGAGCGGCGCGAGGATCGTGAAGACGCCGACGCCCGCGGCCATGCCCTGGATGGATGCGGCGAACGCCGCGCTGAGCGCGGCGACGGCCACCGCAAACGCAAGTGAGCGGCTCACGTTCCAGCGGCGAAGCGGTAGCCGACGCCCCACACCGTCTGGACGTAGCGAGGCACCGCCGGGTCGGGCTCGATCTTCCCCCGCAGCCGGCGGATGTGGACGGTGACCGTCGACGTGTCGGTGTAGAAGGAGTACTGCCAGACGAGGTCCATGAGCTGATTGCGCGTGAACGCCTGGCCGGGGTGGCGTGCCAGAAAGAGCAGCAGGTCGAACTCGCGCTGGGTGAGGGCAGCCTCCTCGCCGGCGAACGTCACCCGGCGTCCGGCCGGATCGATGACGAGCTCTCCCACTTCCAGCGGCGGCTCGAGCTCGGGCGCGGTCTCCACGCGGCGCAGCACGGCGTCGACGCGGGCGACGAGCTCGGCGGGCGAGAACGGCTTGACGACGTAGTCGTCGGCCCCGAGGCGCAGGCCGGCAATCCGGTCGGCCTCCTCGCCGCGGGCGGTCAGCAGCACGATCGCCGGCTTGCGGCGATCGCCGTCGCGCAGGCGGCGCATGACCTCGAGGCCGTCCAGTCCCGGGAGCATGAGGTCCAGGACGACGAGATCTGGCGTGCGCTCAGCCGCCGCGGCAACCGCGCTGGGGCCATCGCGGGCCACGCGCGTGTCGTAGCCGGCGCGCTCGAGATAGCGAGAGACGACGTCGCCGATGGTCGGCTCGTCGTCGACGATGAGGACGAGTCCGCGTGTGTGCTGATCCATGCCCGATCGATTGTGGGGCCACGCAGCCCGGAGGGCAATGCTGTTCAGGCTCTGTTCACCGGTGCGCGCAGCGGCGCGGCGGCGAACTCGGCCATACCGGCGCCAAAGTCCTCGCGCGCTTCGAAGCCGAGCACGGCGCTCGCGCGGGTCGCGTCCGCGAACACGTGGCGCACGTCACCGAGCCGGAACTCGCCCGTGGTCTGCGGGGCCGGCGTTCCGGGCGCAGCCGCCGCATGGAGCGCGTGCGCCATCTCGCCGACCGAGCGCGGTGTGCCGCTGCAAACGTTGAAGGCGCCGGGAGCGCGGCTGGCGAAGGCATGCAGGTTGGCGCGCGCGACATCACGTACGTGGACGAAGTCGCGCAGCTGCGCGCCGTCCTCGAACACCTGCGGGGCGCGACCGGCGGCGAGCGCGCTCGCGAAGATGCTTGCGACGCCGGCGTAGGGCGTGTCGCGCGGCATGCGCGGTCCGTAGACGTTGTGGTAGCGCAGCGCGGTGACGGGGATGGCGGTCTCCCGAGAGAACGCGGCGGCGAGGTGTTCCTGGTGAAGCTTCGTCGCGGCGTAGACGTTGCGCGGGTCCGGCGGGGCGTCCTCGGGGATCGCCTGCGGGCGCAGCGGCGCGTCGCACGCCGGGCAGCGCGGATCGAAGCTGCCGGCCTCGAGGTCGGCGACCGTCCGGGGACCGGGCCGGACGATCCCGTGCTGCTCGCAGGCGTACCGGCCCTCGCCGTAGACGACCATGCTGCTCGCAAGCACGAGCTGGGTGACGCGGCGCTGCGAGGCGATCTCGCGCAGCAGCACCGCCGTCCCGACGTCGTTGATCGACGCGTATTCGACGATGTCCGAGAGGTCGGTCCCGAGGCCGACCATCGCCGCCTGATGGCAGACGAGGTCCGCGCCGCGCAGGGCGGCGCGCACCGCGTCCGGATCGCGCACGTCTCCGCGGACGTCCTCGGCGCGCGGGTCCAGATAATCCGGCTGCGCTGCGTGCGCGCCCGCGTGCAGGACGTCGAGCGTGCGGACGGCGTGGCCGGCGTCGAGCAACGCCTCCGCGACGTGCGAGCCGATGAAGCCGGCGCCGCCGGTGACGAGCACGAGGCTCATGGAAGCCGCAGCGTCCGCGGGCCGCGGTCGGTGGACGTGCCGATCGCGCGCTCCGTGCGCGCGGCGCCGTCGCGGCAGGGGCCGAGGGCGGGGACGCGCCGCGAGGGCTCGGCTCCGCAGCCGGCCACCAGGCCCAGCGTCGCGACTGCTCTCACCACGGCGAACGTACTCCCGCCTGCAGTGCCAACCCGAGGACGGCGGCGGCGCCGAGCAGCGCGCGCGATCGCGTCGCGCCGGCGGCGAGCACGACGAACGGGACGAACGGCAACCAGATCCGCTCGGTCTCGCCGCGGCTGAGACCCGACACGTCTGCGACGGCCACCGCCGCGAGCGCACTGACGGTGAGCAGGGCCGTCGCGCCGCGCAGGCGCGTGAGTCCGACCGCCGCGGCCGGACCGACGGCCAAGGCGAAGGCGGCGAGGTTGATCAAGACGAAGTCCGCGTACGGGCGCCTGCTCGCGATCCCCGCTTCGTAGAGCGCGCGCGTCGCCTGCAAGCCATCGATCCACCAGAAGCCCGCGAGGGCGAAGGTGGCGAACACGGCTGCGCCACCGGCGCCGGCCCACGCCAGCGTCCGCCACGCACGCCGCCGGAGCGCGATCGCGAGCACCACGAGCCCCAGCGGCGCGATCCCATAGGACAGCATCAGCGCCGAGCCGAACAACAGCCCGGCCGCGAACGCAGCCGCGGGACGGTTCGCGCAGGCGAATGCCGCGATGGCACACGCAGCGACGCCCGCAAACAGGGCGTCCGCTGATGTGGCGAGCCAGATTGCGGCGGGCGGGAGCGCGAGGAACGGCGCCGCCTGGCGCGCAGCGAGCTCGTCGCCGAGCGCTCGCACGGCGACGAGCACGGCGGGCGCCGCCAGCGCCCCAACGCCGATGACGAGCACGGTCGCGGGACTGGCGCCCCCGAGGCCAACCCGGTCCAGCGCCCACAGCAGGAGGACCATCCCCGGCGGATGGCCCTTGACGTGCGTCGGATATGACGCCAGCGCGCTCACGAAGGTGTCGAGAAAGCGGGCCGGCGAACCGACCCGCGAGACCGCGCCGAGGTACTCGTAGCGGCTGGACAGCGGTGCGGCGACGGCCGACCATCCGGCGCTCGCGGCCAGTGCGACCGCCCACGCGGCGCCGGTCGCCCAGGTTGCCAGCAGCAGCCGCCCGAACCCCCAGCGCTCTGCGAGCCGCGGCCCGGCCGCGAGGACGGCGACCGCGAGCAGCGCCGCCGGCAGCAGCGACGGACCGACGCGCAGATCGAACGTGCCGACGAGCGGCGGGGCGTTGACGTGTACGAGCGGATCGCGCGTCACGAGCGCCGCGCCGAGCACGTGGCCGAGCACGACGATCGCGGCCCATGCGAGCACGGGCAGCGGGCGCAGCAGCGCCGCGCGCGCGGGAGAAGGTGAGATGACGGCCGAGACCACTTCCGCCGGAAACTATGGCTCGCGTGCCCGGCGGACGAGCTGCAACGGCCACCGCACGTGCGAGCGGCGCAAACCTGCAAGTTCCGCTCTTCGTAATTGAGTTGTGGCTCCTCCCCGCCTACGGTCCGTCGCGTGATCGACGTCGTCCTCCCCGTACTCGACGAGGCGCAGGCGCTGCCCTGGGTGCTCGAACGGATGCCCGACGGCTTCCGCGCGATCGTTGTCGACAACGGCTCGACCGACGGTTCCGCGACGATCGCGGCCGAGCTCGGTGCGCTCGTCGTCCGTGAGCCGTGCCGCGGGTTCGGCGCCGCCTGCCAGGCCGGCCTGCTCGCCGCCACGGCCGACGTCGTGTGCTTTATGGACGCCGACGGCTCGCTCGACCCGCGCGAGCTCGAGCTCGTCGCCGATCCGGTGTGCGCCCGACTGGCGGATCTCGTCCTCGGCTCGCGCCGAGCGGAGCGCGGCGCCTGGCCGCTGCACGCGCGCGCCGCCAACCGCATCCTCGCGCTCGAGCTGCGCCGGCGCTGCGCCGCGAACCTCACCGACCTCGGGCCGATGCGCGCGGCGCGCCGCGCCGCTCTGCTCGCGCTCGACCTGCAGAACCGCCGCTTCGGCTACCCGCTCGAGATGGTGCTGCGCGCCGCCCATCACGGCTGGCACATCGAGGAGCGCCCGGTTCGCTACCGCGCACGGTGCGGCGGCCGACCGAAGGTGACCGGAACGTTCCGTGGAACCGTGCGCGCCATTCGCGACATGGCGGAGGTGCTCGCGTGAGCGGCGTCCTGGCGGTCATCGCCAAGACGCCGCAGCCCGGACGCAGCAAGACGCGGCTGTGCCCACCGTGCACGCCCCGCCAGGCGGCAGCGCTTGCCGAGGCCGCGCTGCGTGACACGCTCGCCGCGGTGCGCGCGGCGCCGGTCGCCGCCCGGCGCGTGCTGGTGCTCGACGGCGCGCCGGGCGATTGGGCGGACGGCTTCGAGATCCTGGCGCAGCGTGGCGACGGACTCGACGAACGCTTGGCGGCAGCCTTTACGGACCTCGACGGCCCGCTGTTCCTCATTGGCATGGACACGCCACAGCTCGCGCCGGACCTCATCGCCGATGGGCTGCGGGCGCTGGAAGCCTGCGACGCCTGCCTCGGACCGGCCCCCGACGGCGGCTACTGGGGGATCGGCCTGCGCGATCCCACCGCGGAGGCGGTGCTCGGCGTGCCGATGAGCCTCCGCACGACGCACGCCGCGCAGGCCGCGCGGCTGCGCGCGCTCGGCCGCGATGCGTTGGTGCTCCCAACCGTCCGCGACGTCGACACGATCGCCGATGCGTTCGCGGTGGCCGCCGAGGCGCCAGAGACGCGTTTCGCCGCGACGGTGAAGGCGCTCGACCTGGCTCACGCGGTGCGGCGTGGCGCGTAGCCGCGAGCAACCGCACCCACCGAACCGGCCGGCCCGAGGCCACCGCCGCCCACTCGCCCAGGAGCTCAAGGCCGGCCGCACGCTCGGAGACGTGCTCGAGGAGCGTCTCGCGCCACTGCAGCGTGGTCCACTGCGGCCAGGCGCGTTCAGCTCGCGCCTGCATGCCGAGCGCGTTGCGACCGTCCTTGGCATCGCGCTCGGGGTGACCTTCACGACCTGTTTTCTCACCGGGCTGATCAGTCATTTCGCCCAGCACCCACTCGACATCGGCTTCCTGTCGATGCCGGCGTCGCCGGCCGGGCTGTACAGGGTCACGCAGGGCGTACATGTCGCCTCGGGCATCGCCTCGATTCCGCTGCTCGCGGCGAAGCTGTGGGCGGTCTATCCGCGCCTGTTCGCCTTCCCACCGGTCGAGAACCTCGTCCACGCCTTCGAGCGCGCGCTGATTCCGTTCCTCACCGGCGGCGCGATCTTCATGCTCTTCACGGGCCTGCTCAACACAGCTCGCTGGTACCCGTGGGGATTCAACTTCACGGTCGCCCATTACTGGACCGCGTGGATCGTCATCGGCGCGCTCATCGTCCACATCGGCGCGAAGCTGGCGGTCGCCGGACCCGCGCTGCGGCGGCCGCGCCGCGAGCGATCGCCCGAGCCCGAGTCCGACGGCGACGGGATCAGCCGCCGCGGCCTGTTCGTTGCCGCCGGCACGGCCGTCGCGGCGGTCACGCTGACGACCGTCGGCCAGACGTTCCGCCCGCTCAAGGATCTCGCGCGGCTCGCGCCCCGGCGCCCGGACGCAGGCCCGCAAGGCATCCCCGTCAACAAGTCCGCGGTCGGTGCGCAGGTGGTCGACGCTGCGCGCGACGCCGACTGGGCGCTGGAGGTCGGCGGACGTGTGGCGCGCCCGCTGCGCCTCTCGCTCGCGCAGCTGGGCGAGCTGCCCCAGCGCGAAGCGCACCTGCCGATCGCGTGCGTCGAGGGCTGGAGCGCCGCCGCGCGCTGGCGCGGCGTCGCGGTCGGGACGCTGCTCGAGATGGCCGGCGCAGAGCCCGGCGCCGAGGTCGTCGTGCACTCGCTGCAGCAGCGCGGGTCCTACCGCTCGTCGCGGCTGAACGTCGCACACGCCCGCCACCCCGACACGCTGCTGGCCCTGCAGATCAACGGCGAGACGCTGCATGTCGACCACGGCTACCCGGCGCGGCTGATCGCGCCCAATCGCCCGGGCGTGCAGCAGACGAAGTGGGTCGCGCGGCTGGAGGTCGTGTGAGCCCGCGCCGGGCACCGGGCGGGCGCGCGTTCTGGATCCTCGGAGCCGTCGGGACGGCGGTGATCGTCTTCGGCCTCGCCGGACTGTTACGCAACGCCGCCCAGACGGTTCCAAGCAGCTGGGCGACGTTCTTCGTCGGCGGGCTGCTCGTCAGCGACTTCCTCGTGCTGCCGGGCGTCGCGCTCGCCGGCGTGGTCGTCTCGCGCATCGTTCCTCGTGCACCGCGCGCGACCGTTCAGGGCGCCCTGCTCGTCAGCGCCGCGCTGATCCTGATCGCGATCCCAGTGCTGACCGGGCGCGGGCGCAATCCGAACAATCCGTCGATCCTGCCCGACTCGGACTACGCCGGCGAGCTCGCGATCGTGCTCGCGATCGTCTGGGGCGTCACGGCGCTGTTGCTGCTGGTCCGCACTCGAGCTCGGCGAACCAGCGACCCTCGATCTCCCACGTCTCGCTGACCGTCAGCCCGCTCGCTTCGGCAAGCTCGCCCACGGCGGCGACGGACACCGTCGACCAGCGAAACCAGGAGCTGACCTGCGCCGCGCCCTCGAGGCGTAGCAGCTGGGTGACCGTGTCCGCCTCGGGCGGCTCGAACTCGACGAGCAGTCGCCCTGCGGGACGCAGCAGGGAGGCGACGCGCGCCAGCAGCACCGCAGGGTGCCCGCCGATGCCGATGTTGCCGTCGAGCAGCAGCGCGCTGCCCCACGAACCGGCGCCGGGTACGTCGGCGAAGATCGACCCCTGGATCGCCTCGGCGCCGCGACCGCGGGCGACGCGGACCGCCGCCGCAGCGATGTCCACACCGACGGCCTTGCAGCCGGCGCGCATCAGCGCGAGCACGTGGCGGCCGGGGCCGCAGCCGACGTCGAGCACGGGCGCGACCGCGCGCGCCAGCACGTCTTGGTCGGCCGCCGTCGGGGAGCCGAGCCAGCGCTGAAGCTGCAGCGGTCGCGCGCGCCCGTCCTCGTCGCGCGCGAGCAGCCGTGGCTCGAAGCCGGCGAGACCGCGGGCGTAGAGCTCTGCTACTGCGATCGCGGGCACATGAGCCACGCTAAGCGCCGGCGCTTACGACCCTGTGAACGCCGCCGCCGGCGGCTGGCAACCGTAAGACTTTCGACACGGCTGAAGTGGCGCCCCACGCACCACTCCAGCCGTCTCGATCGCTACATGGGTGCGGGCCCGTTCCTCCCGCACCCGCGGTAATCGACCGCTATCGCGCGAACTTGAGTACGAATTTCGTCGGGCGCGTTGGTTGCGCTCCGAGCTATTCCACCGCGTGGGCCACCCGGCGCACGATCGGCGTCACGTGCGGCTCGGCGAACTCGATCGCCGCGGCGATCGCAAGGCCGGCGAGGACGTCGGTGACATAGTGCTCGCCGAGGTAGACGACCGCGAACGCTGCGCCCGCGACATAGGCCCAGCCGAAGACGCCGTAGAGCACGCCGACCTCCCACAGCGCCATCGCCGTGATCGCGGCCGAGGCGATGTGATCCGACGGCATCGAACCCCACGGGTTGCCGGGCGACTCGCCGGGCGGCGGCGGCTTGCGGTCCAGCACGTCGCTGGCGACGCGGCGCACGACACGCTGAAGATCGCGGTCCATCCGGTCTCCGTGCTCTGCCGCCCACCACGGCGGCGCGGTCGGAACGATCCAGTAGAACGGGATCGTCAGGTGGTAGGCCGCCGACAACCGCCCGGCAGCGCGCGGCAGGTACTCGTGGTGGCGCAGGACCACGTAACCGAGCAGCGCGTGCGGAAGAAACCACGACCCGTAGATGACGGTGACGACCTTGTCGAGGAGCGTGACCCGCTGGGTGTCGCGCAGCGCGCGCTGCAAGCGAAGCCCGGGTGGCACTCCCCCACCGATGAGGGTGTCGAGCCGGATCGGATAGTCCAGGCGCAGCCGCCGGCGCTGCGCGCCCGTGTCGTCGGCCGGCATCTCCCAGCTCACCGCGAAGAGCCACATATAGGCGGCGCCCGCCGCGATGTAGCGCACGCGGCTGCGCGAGGGCGTCGCGACGATCACAGCCAGGGGCACAAGCGACGCGAGCGGCAGCGCGACCGTCGGCTGCACGCCCAATCGCTTGCGCAGGCTCGTAAGGCCGACGATGACCGGCGCCGTGAGGCCGGCGACGAGGCGGACGTGTTGCCACGGCCAGAGGAGCCGGCGCTTTGTGCGCCCGTGCGCGCGCCGCAGAGGATCGGTCCAGCGGACGTGGATGGGGCGCCGGTCCGGACCGCGACGGCGGTAGCGCGGGGGACGTCTTGTGTCCTTGCGTCTGCCCGGGTTCATGGCGGGCAGATGCCCTTCCCGAGCGGTATCCCAAACGTCCCTACTCGACCGCCCGCGCGACCGCCCGCACGAACGGCGCCGCGAACGGCTCCATGCGGCGCGCGAGCTCAGCGCAGGCCAAGCCGACGATGACGTCGATGACGTAGTGCTCGCCGAGGTAGACGACCGCGAAGCTCGCTGCCGCGACGTAGGCCCAGCCGAGCACACCGTAGGCGGTGCTCACCTCCGCCAGGCCCATCGCGGTGATGGCGGCAGACGCGATGTGGTCGGAGGGCATCGAGCCCCAAGGGTTGCCGGGAACGGCGCCGTCGGCGGGCGGGGGACGCTTGAGAACATCGCAGACGACGACGCGCAGGATGCGCTCGAGCTCGCCGTCCATCCTGCCGCCCTTCTCCGAAGCCCACCACGGCGGCGCCTCGGGCGTGACCCAGTAGAAGGGCGTCGTGAGGTGGTACGTGGCCGACAGGCGCGCGCCCGCACGAGGGACGTATTCGTGATGGCGCCAGGCGAGGTAGCCGAGCAGGATGTGCGGCAGAAACCACGAGCCGTAGACGAGCGTCATGGCCTTGTCGAACAGGCTCGCCTGCCCGCGGGTGTGTAGCGCACGCTGCAGGCGGACGCCGACGGGAACGCCGCCGCCGAGCAACGCGTCGAATCGGATCGGCGCGTCGATGAGCAGGCGCCGGCGCAGCTTGTCCACATCGTCGTAGGGCAGCTCCCAGCTCGTCTTAAACAGCCACATGTAGGCGGCGCCGACAGCGGCGTAGCGCTTGCGCCCCCGCGGCAGCGCGATCGCACAGCCGAGCGGGATCCCGCAACCGATGACGAGCGTCGCGGCCGGGTGGATGCCAAGCCGCTTGCGCGCTGCGGTCAGCGCGACCATGACCGGCACCGAGGCAGCGGCGAGTCGCTTGACCTGCGTCCGTTCGCACACGCTGCGGGCGGCTTGTTCGGCGCTGTCGAGCCAGCGCGCGAGGACTTGGCGCTCGTCGGGGCCGCTGCGGCGGTAGCTGGCTGGTCGCGCCATGGCGGGGCAGCCTTCCACATGTGGGCGTTGCGGCGGCGGCAGGGAGTCCGGGCGGCACAGAAACGAGCCACATCGCGATCGGCTGCATCACGAGTCCTGCGGTCACGATGATGCCCGTGAGCGCGCGCGAGGTTCTCGTTTTCGTTGCAGCACGCGAACGGCTCCGCGGCGGTGATTCGCGAGCTTCCCAGCGCGATCTCCTCGCGCTCTGAGAACGACAGACAACGGCCCTTCAGATCCCGACCGCGGCGCGGGCGAACACCGCCCTCAGCGGCTAACCACCGAGCGCCCTTCTTGCGATCCGTCCCGGCCCCGCAGCCGCGTCGCTGATGAACTCGCCGCGCTGCATCGCCGCCCAGAACGTCTGCACAACCTCCGCCACCATGCGATCAGAAAACCGAGTCATCAACATCCGTCAAATAATCAGGGTGTTGCGATCACCGCGAGAACCCAAGGTTCGGCTTGTGCGATTCAGGCTGGAGCGACGACCTGCAGCCCGAGTGCGATCGCGGCTGTCGCCATGCGCTGGTCGTAGGTGATCACTGTCGCAAGGTCGTTGCCGAGTGCCAGCGCGGATGCCAGATGAATGGCGTCGAGCGTTCGCAGCTCGGCCGGGTCGAGTGTCGCCGCGGTCTGTCGCACGACAGCTCCGAGCGGGATCTGCGCGAGCGCGGCCAGGAGAACGACGACGGTCTCGTCGTCGGCGACGCCATCGCGCCCATCTGCACGGGCGCGTTGCGCGGCACGCGGCAGCTCGATTGTCGTGATCGAGCTCGTCGCCAGTCCCCGCCATGTCGACAGTGCAGCCTCGAGCGCGTCAGATTCGGCCTCGTGGACGACGAGCTTGACCAGCGCGGAGGTGTCCACGTAGGCGACGCCGCCGGGGGGTTCAAACACGCTCGCCGCGCTGCTGCTGAACCGCGCGCGTGCCAGCGTCGCTCATGGGCCCGGCGTGCGGGCCGCGAGCAGCCAAAAAGTCCTCCAGACGCCGCGTCGGCAGCTGCACGACGCCATCTCGCGCGAGTCGATCGAGCACCTCAAGCGGATCCGGCGGAGTGTTAGACGACGGCTGAGCCATGACCCAAGGCTACCCGCCGCGACCGTGCTTCTCCAGAGCCCGGAGAGCCGGATTCCGCGTCGATCAGCGACGGGGCGTTCGCTGCCGGGGGTGTACCGCCCGAGTTCCTCCTGCGGGTGCCGAGTGCGCGATGGACGACAGCGTTCAGCTTTCGAAAACCGGTACTCCACGACGGCTCTCACGGCTTGATCGACGGCGCCACGTCTCTCATACATAGCCGGCAGTTGAACACGGCCGGCACCATCCCGGCCACGGATCCTCCTGCGGGTGCCCGTGCGTCTCGGTCCGTTAGGGCTCATGCACGTTGTCGTAGACGCAGACCTCGACCAGGTTGCCGTCGGGATCGCGGAAGTACAGCGAGCGGATCGGCCCCAGCGCCCCGGTGCGCTGCACGGGGCCTTCCTCGACGGTGACTTTCGCGCGCGCGAGCGCCGCCTCGATGGTCGGTAGAGGCACGCTGGCGATGAAGCACAGGTCGGCCGATCCCGGCGTCGGCCGCAGGGCCTTGGGCTCGAATTCGCGACCGGCCTGATGGAGGTTGAGCTTCTGGTCGCCGAAGCGCAGCGCTACGCGACCCTCGCCGAAGTGCTCCCGACGCATGTCCAGCGCGCACTCATAAAACGCGACCGTCGCCTCGATGTCGGCGACGGTGAGCACGAGATGGTCAAGACGTTCGATCATCGCCGCATCGTTTCAGTCCGCGAACTCCAACGCGCGCTGTGCGCGTATCAGCGACGAGGAGCACAGCGATCGCACAACGTCATCGCCCGCCCCACACGGGCCATCGAACTCGACCGGGAGCACGTAGGGCCGGGCTGGCGCCGGATCAAAACCGACCCCTTCCCGCGAGGACGGCGACCTCTTTCCTCGCCAGCGCCAGCATCGGCCCATACCCACGACGATCGGCTGCCTGAGCATCGACAGGCCCGAGGGTGCGTAATGATCTGTGGCATGGATCGCGCAGAGGCGCAGAAGTTCGTCGACAGCTGGGTGCAGGGCTGGAATGCCCACGACGTCGAGCAGGTTCTCGGTCACTTCGACGACGATGTCGTCTTCACCTCACCCGTGGCCGTGCAGCTGCTCGACGACAGCGACGGGATCATCCGCGGGAAGGCAGCCCTACGTCACTACTGGAGCGAAGGTCTTCGACGCATCCCCGACCTACGCTTCGAGGTCCTGGGCCTCTACGTCGGAGTCAGCAGCCTGGTGATCAACTACCGCAACCAGAATGGCGGACTGGTCAACGAGGTCCTGATCTTCGACGGCTCGCTCGTCACGCAAGGCCATGGGACCTACCTCGGCGCCGAGGCGAACCCAGCAGGCGCGACGTCTCGCTGACCGATCCGCTGCGAGACGGCCTCTCCCCCCGGCCCGAGGAGCCCGGACACAGGAGACGGAGCAGCCTCGATGTTCGGGAGCGCGCGCAGTCGACGCGAGCCCCCGTGCGGTCGACGCCGCGGGAGCGGCCGTCGTCGGCTACGCCGCCTCAGCCAGCTCGACGGCGTCGGGACTCGCGGCCGATCCGCGCTGACGGAGACGATCATCCTGGCGAAGATCCGCGCCCCCGCGCTCAGCTCCTCAGGTGGCTCGTGGTACTGGTCAAAGCCCGACGGATCCCCTCGCGCCTGGAACGGCCGTCCGCCGACCTCCTACCCGGCGCTCGCCGCGGTGTACCACTGCCTCGTGACGCTGGTCCGCGCCCCGCTTGAGGATGCTGCTTCGGATGAGCTGCTCAAGGCGCCCGGCAGTAGGAATCTCCACAACAGCTCAGACCCCACGGGTCCACTGACGTACCGTTCCTGAGCGATGGCGATAATTCCCGCTGAGGGTGCCTCAGAGCATGACCGTGCTGCGAGCGAGCGGCGGCCCGTGATCCTCGCGGTCGACGACGAGCCGGCGGTGCTGGCCGCGGTCGCGCGCGACCTGCGCCGCGGGTTCGGCGAGCGCTTTCGCGTCATGCGTGCGACCTCCGCGCAGGAGGCATTGGACCTGTTGGCGCAGCTGGGCGCCCGCGGTGACCAGGTGGCGATGCTGATCGCCGACCAGCGCATGCCTGTGATGACGGGGACGGCGTATCTCGTCGAGGCGCGCAAGCTCGTGCCCGACGCCAAGCGCGTCCTGTTGACGGCCTACGCTGACACCGAGGCGGCGATCGCCGCGATCAACGACGTAGCGCTGGACTACTACCTGCTCAAGCCCTGGGATCCGCCCGAGGAGCAGCTCTTTCCTGTCGTCGAGGATCTGCTCACGACGTGGGAGTCCGGCGCCGCGCTCGAGGCCGGCGGCGTGCGCATCGTCGGGCACCGCTTCTCGAAGGACACTCATGACCTGCGCGACTTTCTGGCGCGCAATCGCGTGCCGGCGCGTTGGCTGGACATCGAGCGCGATGGCGAAGCTCGTGAGCTGCTGCGGATCGCCGGCGTCGACGCCCTGGGTCTGCCTGTCGCGCTGCTTGAGGACGGCTCGATCCTCGAGCGCCCGACGGTGCTCGAACTCGCCGAACGGCTTGGCGTCGTGGGCCAGCCGACGCAGGAGCACTACGACGTCGTCGTCATCGGCGGCGGGCCAGCTGGTCTGGGCGCCGCCGTGTATGGCGCGTCGGAGGGACTGCGGACGATCATGGTTGAGCGCGAGGCGCCCGGCGGCCAGGCCGGCCAATCGAGCAGGATCGAGAACTACCTCGGCTTTCCGGCCGGTCTGAGCGGATCGGACCTCGCGCGTCGCGCGACCGACCAGGCGCGGCGCTTGGGGGCTGAGCTGCTGACCGTCCAGGACGCCGTCGCGCTGCGTGTCGAGGGCGCGGGCCGCTTCGTCGAGCTCAGTGGCGGAGGTGTCCTGAGCGCCAACTGCGTGATCATCGCCTCGGGCGTGTCCTATCGCCAGATGACAGCACCAGGGTTCGCCGAGCTAAGCGGTACCGGTGTCTACTACGGCGCGGCGATGACCGAGGCACGCGCCTGCTCTGACCAGCACGTCGTCGTCATCGGGGGCGCAAACTCGGCCGGCCAGTCGGCCGTGCACTTCAGTGGCTACGCCAGCAGCGTGACGATGCTCGTGCGCGGCCCCTCGCTGCGCAAGTCGATGTCTCATTACCTCGTCGAGCAGATCGCGGAGCTGGCGAACGTCCAGGTGCGTACCGCCAGTACGGCGATCGCGGCGCACGGCGAAGGCGGTCGACTGCGGTGTCTGCGCGTCAGGAGCACCGGCGAAGGCGAGTACGACCTCGATGCTGACGCCTGCTTCGTGTTCATCGGCGCCGTGCCTCATACCGACTGGCTCGAAGGCGTCGTCGCGCGCGACGACCACGGCTTCATCCTCGCCGGGCCCGACGTGCGGGCGATGGGCTGGCCGCTGAAGCGCGATCCGTTTCTGTTGGAGACCAGCGTGCCGGGCGTGTTCGTCGCCGGTGACGTTCGTGCGCGCTCGATCAAGCGCGTCGCAAGCGCCGTCGGCGAGGGCTCGATGGCGGTCTCGCTCATCCACCAGTACCTCGTCGAGCCATGACCGTGCGTCCCGTCACGCTCACCGAGCTGCGCGGTGTCGACTTGTTCGACGGCATCGACGACGAGCAGCTCGCGGAGTGGCTGGCTGTCGCGGAGTTGCGCGACATCCTGCCCGGCGAGCTGATCGTGGAGGCGCAGGAGCACGTGCCAGGGCTTATCCTCCTACTCGAAGGCACCGCCGTCACTCAGTTGGCGAGCCGCGGCACCCCCGAGCCGCTCGGGCGCCAGGTTGCGCCGACCTGGATCGGCGCGATCTCCGTCCTCACCGAGGACCCGCTGCCGGTGCGGATCGTGGCCGAGTCGGCCTGCCGCCTGGCAATCATCCAAGCTGGCGAGTTTCTCCGCCTGCTCTTCTCGCACGTGGCCGTACATCAAACCGTCATCAGGCGCATCTCGCCTGTCATGCAGCGCCTGGGCGGGATCGAGCAGAACCGCGAGCGGCTCGCGTCGCTCGGCACGATGGCCGCCGGCCTCGCGCACGAGCTCAACAACCCGGCGGCCGCCGCGCGGCGGGCGGCATCGCAGCTCGCTGAGGAGGTCGCCATCGTGCAGTCGACGCTCGTAAAGTTCGTGAAGTCCGGCGTCGAGCGCGCAGAGGCCGAGAAGCTCGTCGAGCTACAGGAGGAGGCGATCACGCGGGCGGCCGCCGCGACCGCACTCGACACGCTCGACGCCGCCGACGCGGAGGACGAACTGCTCGAGCGCCTGGAGGCGCTCGGCGTCCCGGAAGCCTGGCGGCTCGTCGAACCGCTCGCTGGCGCGTGTCTGGACGACGTATGGCTGAACCGCGTCGTCGAGCACGCCGGCAAGGCGACGCCCGCAGCGCTGCACTGGGTCGCTGCGACGATCACGATCGGGCGCGTCTCCGCCGAGTTGTGCGAGTCGACCGACCGGATCTCTGCGCTCGTCAGCGCCGTCAAGAGCTACGCGTACATGGACCGTGGCGGGCTCGTCGAGGTCGACCTGCACGAGGGCCTGGAGACGACGCTCACGGTACTCGGCCACAAGCTCAAGCACACCGCGATCAAGGTGGTGCGCGACTACGATCGCGGCCTGCCCAAGATGACCGTGCGCGGCTCAGAGCTCAACCAGGTGTGGACGAACCTGCTCGACAACGCAATCGGCGCGCTCGGCGAGCAGGGCACGATCACGATCCGCACCAGCCACGACGACACCTGCGCACTCGTCGAGTTCACCGACGACGGCCCCGGGATTCCCGACGACGTGATCGAGCGGATCTTCGACCCCTTCTTCACGACCAAGGACGTCGGTCTCGGCACCGGGCTCGGCCTGGCGACCGCCCGGCGGATCGTCGTCGATCGGCACGACGGCTCGCTCGTCGCCGCGTCCGAACCGGGCCGTACGACGTTCGGCGTTCGGCTGCCCATCACCCAGCACTGACCGCACGACGCGCGTCTGGCGATTCAGCGCGTCCTACACGCGCTCGACATACCGATCGTGCCTAATCCGATACCTCGAGCAGCACGCGCCTGAGAGCGCGATTGACGCAGCGCTGGTTTTCGCGGCGTCTACTCGCGCTGCCCACGTCGCCATGCTTGCCGCGGCGACGTCGAGCTGCGCGGCGATGCACGCGACCACGTCGTCGGCGACGTCACCGAGATTGGCGAGCAACGTGCCAACGGAGCGGACCGTCGCCAGCTGCACGCCGAAGCCACGCCGGTTGTGATCGCCGCTGTGGCGGCCGGCAAGGCCAAGACCGATGTCGTCGAGGAAGAAGAGCGCTCCAGCTGCATCCGCGACGGCGGGCCGGCGAAGCCGCCGTGCCGCCGGCCTAGACATCCGTGAGGAATTCGACCGGC
Organism: Solirubrobacteraceae bacterium; assembly: GCA_033855115.1. GTDB lineage: Bacteria > Actinomycetota > Thermoleophilia > Solirubrobacterales > Solirubrobacteraceae > CADCVQ01. Next base: position 11,771 of record JAWVGJ010000151.1, on the reverse strand, counting down.
ACGCGGGCTCAACGTACCGACCGGCCTCCTCAATCGCTTCGAGAGCAGGATCGCGCGCGGCAGTGGAGCCGTTTCTGCCAAATGCGCAGCCGGTGGGTACTGTTTCTCGTGGCTTTCGCGGGGTGATCTTCAACATGATTAATACGAGGCCTCCTGGCGGAGGTTGTCGGCGGCATCGGCCGTTACCTGAGCAGACAGGGCGGCCTCGATGCGCATGTCGTTTGACCACGAGATCGAACTGTCGGCTCGGGGAGGCGAACAAGCGCCCCGCGGTCATAGCAACGTGGCGGACGAGCGGATCTCGCCGCAAGCTCGCCCGGGTCCACGGCCCACATCTCCAGCCCGCGGCTGCGCAGGATCCTGGTCCGTCCTCCTGGGCCCGCGCCGAGGTCCAGCGGTCGCTCCCGGCTGCAGCGGTCGGAGAGCGCAGCGTCGACGCGGAGGCCAGCGGCGGGCGCTTGCCGTTCTCGGGGCGCGCCCGGCGCGACGGCATGCCGCCTCTCCACGCCCACCATCGCGACAAGAGACCCCTTCTATGTCATCGACGGCGACGTGACGGTGTCCGTTGAGGGCCAGCCGCCCGTGACCCTGGCCGCCGGCCGGGCCGCGCTCGCCGGCGCCACAGCGGCGTGCGCTGGCGCCGATCGCGTGGTCCGCCGGCGCGTCAGCCGTGCTCGTCGGCGTCGCAGCGGTCAGCGAGTCAGGCGACCCCTATACGATGGCGGGGCCACTTGAATGGGCGTGGCTGATTGCGTTCGCGTCTGTTCCCTTCGCCTTCGTGTGGGCGTTGTTACATAACCGCCTGCACAGCGCCGGCGCGATGTCCGAGCTCGTCGAACGTCTCGGCGAGCCATACAGTCCCGGGAGGTTGCAGGACGCCCTCGTGGCGGCTCTGGGTGATCAGTTTCTCATGCTCGCATACTGGTCGCCCGTCGGCCGCGGCGGCACCGACACCGGCAGACCGCCGCCGGCCTCGTCACGCGCGCGAACCCAGTGCGCAACGGTCTTATTGATCACACCCGGCCAACTCGGCGGCACCGCGCAGCGTGCCAGTCAGGTCAAACGCTTCCAGGATCTCCATCACCTCCTCCGAACTCTTCAAGCCGGCCTCCCCCGCGTCGATGACAAGACGCCGGTCAGTACCGGCCGATCAAGACAAGATCGTGAGGAGATCCGATGACCACCAGCGCCGAGATCCGGCGACCGCCAGTGCGGAGAATCCGACGGCCGCCTACGGGGAGATTCCCATGACCGCCGTCAGCCGTCGACAGACTAGAGCGACACCGAGTCCCCCTCTGTGGCCTGTCAGCTTTCAGCGTTGGAAGAGCTGCACCTTGATTCGGCCACCTCGCGCGAGAGATCCGCCTGCGCTGACGCTGCATGAGTCTGACCCGCTCATCGGCAGCTTGAGCTTCCTCTTTCCTGAGCTTCTCGTCTTGTAGTCGCCGCTCTTCGAGCCTGCGCCCGCCCCTCTGCTGCAGACGACCGTCCAGTTGACCGCAACCTCCTGACGGGGTGTGGCTACGACCGCAACGTAGACCCCTCGTGGCTTGACGGCTGTTCCGGACGCGATCGCGATAGCGAAGTCGCCCGAAGCTGTCTTCGATCCAATGCGCTTGTATGTCGAACCGGCCGCAGGGCTGACGATCACGCAACATCCGAGGACTCCAATGAGTGCGGTCTTCACCCGAGGCTTTGCGCGAGTGGAGTATCTCGCCCAGAGAGGCTCGGCTTGCGGTGTCCGTACCTGGGGGGAACGGCGGCGGTTGAAGTGGGAGGAAGTCATCTTCTGGGTGCTCGCCTTCGATTAGAGTTGATTCTCCGCGCTGCCAGCGTTGATCGCGGTGCGCGATCTCCGTGATGGGCCTCTCTTGTCTGCCTGGATCCATCCGCTACAACGCCGCGGAAGGGTTGTGGTTGGGCGATAACCAAGCTTTGACGGTCTGACGGCAGCGCGCTGTCCCAATTAAGGATCCCTTCCGGCACGGGCGTCCAGGGGCACGGTGATTGCGAGCCGCGCTGAGATCGCGCGAACGACGATCCGCCTGGTCTCAGACGAAGGCTGGTCAAAGCGACGTCCGGTGTAGTCAAGTCGTCTGAAGTGGTGTAAGTGCTCGTCGTGTTGGTGGCGTTGTAGCCATGCTGTCCGAGAACTTCCCGAAGCCGGCGATCGCGACCCCGTTGCCTGTTTGAAGCCGCTTTGAACGGGAGGCGACACGCTCTGGCAGATGTCGAACGTCTGAGTAGCGCCCACAAGCAGGTTGAGTAGCCGACTACTCATGTCGGCGTGTGCGAACGCTGGAACCCTGGACGCCTCACTGCACTCCCCCAAGTCGTCGATCACGAGACGCACCCAGAGTGCTCTTGACCGGCGCACCACATCACGATGGAGGTTCTCTATGCGCCGCAGGCTCCTGATGGTTCCAGCGGGCGGTGGCGCTCGTGAACCCCAGCTCCGAGCGTCACCGCCCTCGCGGCGCTCGTGCCAAACGCGGTAACGCAGCACTCGCTGCGGGCTTGCGCCAACCAACCAGACATGCCCAAACACACATCGGAGATCACCATGCAGACCTACGTCATCCTTCGCCGCAACGGGTGGGCGACAGCACAGGACCTGGAAGAGGCCGCCGCCCGCTCGACCGCCGAGGGCGACCAGATGCCCGACGACATCCGCTGGATCCGCAGCTACGTCACCGCCGAGACCGACGGCAGCGTCGGAACTGTCTGCATCTACCAGGCCAGCAGCCCCGGAGCGATCCGCGAGCACGCAAGGCGCGCCGACCTGCCCGCCGACGAGATCATCGCCCTCGCCGACACCGTCGTGGTACGGCCCGATCCCGAATCCGTCTCGACCTAACACGTGCGCTCACGGACGCCGCCCGGTGGTGAGCCGACTACGCCGGTCGCTCGGACCCCTGCGGGCTCACCGGCCGAGGCGGCGGACGGCGTCGCGTAGGACATCGCCGCGGGCGTTATGCGGCGCCGGCCTCGCGGATGTCCTGCAACGCCTTGGGGTCGCTCAGAACACAGAGCGTCTCCGCGAGCTGAGCGAGGTCTGCGGGGCTGATGATCTCGGCCGCATCATGGCCGTTGCGTGTGATGACAACCCGCTCGTGCTCGCGCTCGACGCGATCGACGACTTCGGACAGATGGTTTCGAACGAACCTCAACGGCTCAGTTGCCATGGCCACAATCGTGCGCCAAGGCGGGTCCCGTCTGTCAACCGTTGCGGTTGACCATCCTCCTCGGACCGCTCGTCGACCGCGCTGCGATGCGAGTCGGTGCGTGGCCTCACGCTCCCGTGGTGCGTTGGTCTTGGCCGGCGCGGCCGCGGGCGTCGATCTCTACGCCTTCGGTCATCAGGAATCCAGCTGGCATGCGACCGTCGACGGTCTGCAGATCGGCGACGGCTGTCGCTTCCGTTGTCAGCTGAGCGTGGCGCCGCTGCTCAGAGACCGAGGAAGAAGCTGCGGATCGCGGCGCCCGCCCAGCCGGGCCAGATATGACCACCGGGGTGCCCACACCACACGACGCGGTTGAGCGTGCCTGGGTACAAGGCGCAAGGCGAAGGATCGACGGCCACGATAGGCGCGTTTGCATACCGATTATCCGCAAGCCAGCGATCGCGACTCTGAATCCCGGTGCTGATCGGGACCGTACGGTCGGCGCTTCCGTGGATGCCCATGTACGCGCGGGGCTCAGCGCATGTGGACGGTCGCCCGCCGCCGGCCACCGATGCCGCCGCCCTGAATGACGCCGCGCGATGACAGAGCAGCGAGTTGACGAAGAAGGCGCCGTTTGACTTGCCGGCGGCGAACACGCGCGCGGGGTCCACGCAGTGCTTGCTCTTCAGGTCGGCGAGGATCGCGTCCACAAAGGGGAAGTCCGCGCCGGCAGGATCGACGTTCCAACCTGCCCACGCAAGACCGAACCGCGCCCCCTGCGGGTAGACGTACAGCACGGGATCGGCGCTTGTCAGCCCCATGTAGGCCTCCGCGGCCTGCGCTGTGTCATTGCCGCCGTGGAAGCCCACGATGACTGGAACGGGACGGTTTGCAACGACGCTTGCCGGCACGACCTTCAGGTAGGTTCGCTGAACGCCGCCGACCACGATCGTCTCTGTCGTCGTGCCGGATATCGGAGGCAACCCACAGGGGGGAGCAGGCGGAGCAGGCGGCTTCACGCGCTGGTGATTTGTGTGCGTAAAGCGAAATCGCTCGACGCATGCCACCGTTTGGGAGGTCGCGCACGGCGGCGCGGTCGAGACCGTCGTGTCGAGGCGGTAGCGCAGCAGCGATCCTGTCGACCGCGCTCCGACGGAGACGACGCCGTTACCGCGAAGCTTGACGTTGCCGCCCTCGAGTCGGCGGGAGTACCGGCATTCGAAGCGCAGCGGTGAGCGGCGGCGACATTTCGGCTGCAAGCCGGCGGTGACCGTCTTGGCAAATCCCCGCTGTCGAAGGATCCTGCGAATCTCCAGACGCACCTCGCTCACGCTCAGCGGGCCGCTATCTGCACGTGCTTTTCCGTAGTGACTCGCCGCAGCCGGCGCCGCCGGGAGCACCAAGCAGATGACGAGCAGGAACGCGAGCCTCGTCTTCACGGCGACAGCCTATGTCACCGCAGGATTGCCAGGCTGCACCGAGCACCTACGCCGCTGCCGAGCGCCGTCGGCCCCACTCGACAGCGAATGGATGGCTGACGCCGATCCGCTCAGGTCCAGAGGCGGACGGTCAGTCCGCCGGCGTCCGAGCGCAGGAGTTCGGTTGCGCTCGTCGCCTGGCGCGCGACCCACAGTCCCGCGCCGTTGGCTTGCGCTGGCCGCGGCGGCAGGTAGCCGGCGAGCGGGTCGTCGAGGCCTTCGCCGGCGTCGGCGATCTCGCAGACGAAGTGGGTCCCGACGCGGCCCACGCGCAGCGACGTCGCGCCGCCGCCGTGGCAGGTGGCGTTGGCGAAGACCTCGCCGGCGGCGAGCAGCATGTCGCAGGCTGCGGCGTTGGGGACGCCGTCCGCCGCCATTTCGGCGGCCAGCAGCTCGCGCAGCCCATGCGCACAGGTCGGCTCCTGCAGCGTGCGCAGCTGCGGCAACGGCTCGGGCAGGGGCGTATGGGCGCGTATGACCGTCGCGGCGTCGGTGTAATCCGGGCTCGGGCGGCGGGCGTCGGTGATGACGTGCTGGTGGGTCGCCCACGCGCTGTCGAGCACGGCCCCCGGCAGCACACGTTCGTCGTATGGGCAGATGACCTGGAGCTTGCGGCCCGCAAGGGCACGGTCGATCGTCGCCTCGTACGCGGTCCAGCGGTCCCATTCGCACGGCGTCGTGCCGAAGCGCACCTCGCCGATCGCGTAGACGCACGGCGCGCCGGCGGCATCCGCGTCGCGCACGACGCGTTCGAAGCCGGCGAGCACGTTGGCCGGGTGTCGGTACCACTCGTCGCGGTCGACGTACGACACGCTGTCAGCGTCGGCTGCGAGCGAGTCGCGCAGCAAGCCCAGGTTGTGCTGCGTCGTGATCGCGACGGCGTGAGCGCCCGCGCCCAGCCCGGCCTGGAGGTGTGAGCTCATCTGTGCGACGAAGCTGTCGTCGCTGTCGTAGAGAAACGCGTCGTGGCGCAGGCTCATGCGGCGCATTCCGGTTGAAACTGCACGCCCGGATCGGTATCCCAGCCGAGCAGGCCGACGAGACGCTGAACCGCGTCTGACGGCGTGGCGATCGCGATCGGGTGACGCTTGCTGCCGCGCAGCGCGCGCAGGCCCGCGACGTCGACGTACTCAAGATCGGCGAGGTCCAGGCAGATCGGCGCGTCGCCACGCTCGTCGATCACCGCTGCGACGGTCGCGGCAGCCTCGAAGTCGAGCTCGCCGGCGAGCCGCACCCTGCTACCGGACCCGGTGAGGGCTGCGGCGAGGTAGCCGCAGCGGCCGATCGGTGCGAGCTCGGGTGCGACGTCGACATCGTGCGCCGCGGTGACCTCGGCGCGCACGGCGTCGTCGTACTGGCACAGCAGCATGATCGCTTCGTCGCCCAGGATCTCAGCGAGGCGCTGTTCGTACTCGGCGAGCTGCTCGCAGCCGGGCGGATCGGTCAACCGCCAGCGCATGTCGCCGGTGAAGCTCGCGGCTCGGTAGCCGGCGGCGAGCGCGCGCTCTCGCTCGCTCCTGGCGGTGGCGAGCATCCGCTCGGCGTCAAAGGCGCCGTCGGGGATGTAGGCCTCGCGCGCGGACTTGATCTCCAACTGCCCCCTGGCGAGCGCCTTCGCGATGTCGTCGTCGCTGCCTGCGAGCCGGGACGCGAACGCGTCCACATCGTCGCCGGCGTCGAAGAGGACGACCTTGCGTCCGCGGCTGAGGCCGTGACGGACGAAGCTCGTCACGAGGAGCTCGCGATCCTCCTCGCACGGCAGCCGACAACACGCGTGCTCGCCCGGCCGAATCGCGACTGGTATAGACCCCATAGGAGCGTCACTATGCCGCCCGTCGACACGCACACGAGCGCCAACGCGCCAACCTCTCCGTGACGGCGGGCGCGATCCGCTGAAGCGGCCAGGGTTCTCACAAATGCCGGGGCGTCCAAGGCGTCTAGCCCGCGCTCACCCCGCATCCGCGAGCTGTCGTTGCCCCAAGAACGCGAACAGCCGCCGCGTCTCGACGATCTCCTCCCGCGCAGCCCGCCGGCGCGTGAGCGCTCGCGTCGCCGCCTCGGCGAACCGCTCCAGAGCGAGGTGGCGCTCCAGCAGCGAGGCGCCGGTGCGCTCGGCTGCCCGCATCAGCGCGCTGGTCGCCTCGTGGAGCATCTCGTAGTTCGCGGTCGCGGCAGCCGAGGAGAGCGAGCCGATCCAGCGCTCGGCGGCGTCGACTCCCTCGGGATCGGCGAAGAAGCCCGAGTGCAGCTCGACGTACAGGCCGCGCCAGCTCATGTCGGCGAGCGCCGCGCCGTCACTCTGGGCCAGCTCGGCGAGCGCCGGCAGCGGACGCCGCGGCGGATCGGTCGACGCGATCGCGGGATGGCCGCGCTCGACGAGCAGGCGGCGCACCTCTGACGTTGCGAAGCGGCGGTGCCCGCCGGAGGTGCGCGTCGTCCCGAGCCGGCCGTTGTCAGCCCAGCGCCGCGCCGTCGTCGTCGAGATCCCAAGTGCCTGCGCGACGTGGCCGAGGCTGAGCGTCATACCCGGCTGTCCGGAAGCGCCGTCGACCCTCTCGAGCACCCGCGCCGCGCCCTGGGTGTCAGCTCGCGGCAGCGGCTTGGTCGCCTCCAGCAGCGCCGACCACGACCGTCCCGAGCGGACGAGCTCCAGCGCCCCGCCGGCTGACAGCCCCGGCGCGAACAGCTCTCCCTGGGCGCGATCCAGGCCCAGCGAGCGCAGCAGCCGCAGCTGCTCCTTGGTCTCCACCTTCGCCGCCGTCATCGGCAGGCCGAGCGAGTGGGCCATCCCGATCATCGCCTCGATCAGTTGCGCGTCGCGCGTGCCGTCGCCGAGCTCATCCAGGAACGACGAGTCGAGCTTCAACGCGTCGAACGGCAGCTGGCGGATCGCCGCCAGCGAGGAATAACCGGTGCCAAAGCGGTCAAGCGCTATCCGCACCCCGATGCCGCGCAGGTCGTCGAGCTGCGCCAGCGCCACGTGACCGTCGCCGGTGAACACCGTCTCGGCGATCTCGAGCACGAGCCGGTCGGGCGGCAGGCTGCTGTCGCGCAGCGCGCGCGACACCGTCCCAGCCAAGTCCGGAGAGGCGAAGTGACGGGCCGACACGTTGACGTGTACGGCCGGCGCGCTTCCGGCCGGCAGCACGGTTCCCCAGCGCTCGAGCTCGCAACAAGCGATGCAGAGAATCTCGGCGCCCAGCGGAACGGCGAGTCCGGTCGCGTCGGCGGCTGCGAGGAACTGCGCCGGGGCGAGCACGCCGTGCTCGGGATGCTGCCAGCGCACGAACGCCTCGACGGCGACGATCGTCGCGCTGTGCAGGTCGATGATCGGCTGGTAGCGCAGGCGCAGCTCGCCGTCGGTCAGCGCGCGGCGCAAGCCCTGCTCGATCTCGCCGGCGTGGACGAGCCGGCGGCGCATCCCCTGCGTCGCGAGCTCGACGCGTGCGCCCCCTCGCTCGCGAGCGAGGATCGCCGCGGCCATCGTCGTGCGCACGAGCTCGCCGATGCTGCCCCCGCCGCGGTCGGTGAGCACCACCCCGATGCTCGCCGTGACCGTCATCGCGCGGCCGCCCGCGAGCATCGGCTCGCTGACGGCGTCGCCGACGCTCTGCGCGAGGGCCAGCGCGTCGGCCTCCGAGGCCACGTTCGGGACGAGCATCGCGAAGTCGTCGCCCGCCAGGCGCCCGGCAGTCGCGTCCGCCGGCAGCACGCCGGCGATCCGCGCCGCGACACCGACGAGCACCTCGTCGCCGATTCGATGGCCAAAACCGTCGTTGAGCTTGCCGAAGCCGTCGAGATCGACGAACAGGATCGCCGCCTCGCCCAGTCCACGGCGGGCGCGGTCGAGCACCTGTTCCAAGCGATTCTCAAACAGCGGGCGATTGGCCAGGCCGGTGAGCGGGTCGTGCAGGCCGAGTCGCGTGATCTCCTCGTCGGCGCGCCACCGCGCAGCCGCCGTTCCCACGACGTTGGCGATCGCCTGCGCGAAGCCGACGTCCTCCGATCCGATAGCACCGGGCTCCGAGGCGGCGATTGCGAGCAGCCCGGTCGCGGTGCCGCGGTCGCCATGCAGCGTCACCGCCAAGACGCAGCCCATGCCCTGCACGAGCAGCAGCCCGGTCGCCGCGAACTCCAGCAGCTCGGCGCCCTTGAGCAGCAGCGAGCCGCCGGCTTCGATGGTTCGCTGCAGCAGCAACGCCTGCGCTTCGCCGACGGGCTCGCCATGACCGGCGAGCGAGCCGAGACCGATCGCGGCCTCGCGCCGCATGCCGCCGTCGGGCTCGACCTCGAGCGCGACGCCGCAGTCGACGGCGAGACCGTCCACGAGCGCCGACAGCGCGGCCGCGGCGAGGTACGCGGGATCGATGCCCGACAGCGCGGTCTGGCCGAGCGCCACGACGAGCGCCTGGCGCGCTACCCGTTCGGCGCGCTCCCGCTCGACGAGCTTGTGGGCGGTGAGGTCACGGATGAAGCCGGTGTACGTCGCGGTGGCGCCGCCCATGCGGGTGATCGCGAGCTCGACGGGGAAGAGTGAGCCGTCGGCGCGCTGGGCCTCGAACTCGATCCGCCGGTCGAGGATCCGCCCCTCGCCGCCCTCGAGCATGCGCCGCAGGCCGCCGCGATGAGCCGCCCGCCGCTTCGGCGGGATGATGAGCTGCGCCATGTCGACGCCCAGGACCTCCGCCCGCGCGTAGCCGAACATCCGCTCGGCCGCCGGATTGAACTCGAGCACGACACCACGGGCGTCGATCGAGATGATGCCGTCCAACGACGACCGCAGCACGATGTCGTCGACGCGCGCCGAAGGACTGCATGTGTCGCCCGCGGCCATCGTGATGCTGTCGGCTCGCAGGGGCCGAGGCTTGACTCGCGAGGCCGTAGCTGCGCCAACGTGGCACGATCGGCAGCGTGACGCCGGGCCCTCCAACGCTCGCCGAGGCAACCGATCCGCTGGGCAAGCTCCAGCGCGGGCTCGGCTCGGGGTACCTCTGGGCGCTTGACGCGGACCGCTCGGTCGCGCATGCGCTGCTGCTGCACTGCGTCTTCAACGACCCGCGCTGGGACCGCCAGCTCGACCACCGCGACGACTACTACGCGACGCTTGCGCTCGACGTCGAGCTCGACACCGCAGCGCTGGAGTCGTGGCTGCACGACTGCGACGACGACCGTGAGACGACGCACGACATCATCGGCATGCTCGGGCGGATGGCGGTTCGCCGTCACGCCGACGCCCGCCGCGCGCTGCGCGAGTACGTCGCCTACGGCGCATCGTGGGAACGGGCGATCGACCAGCTCATCGGCGACCTCGACGCGATCCGCGTCGGGCCGCCGTGGCCGGAAGCGGTGGCCGACCTCGACGAGGTCCTCGTGCGGCGCTTCCCCGGCGAGGGCGAGCTGGCCGCCGCCTTCGGCGGGATCGATCCGCGTGGACGGCCGTGGGCGCTGTGGTCGGTGCAGAACCCGGCGATCGCCCGCGCGCTCGCGCTCGACCACGGCGAGCCGGCGCCGCCGCGCAGCCGGGCTTGGCGACCGCGCAAGATCCAGCCCAAGCCGCACGAGCTCAGCACGGTCGCGCTGCTGGCGATCACCGAGAGCTCGCGCTGGACGCAGATCGCCGACGAGCTGGCGAGGCGCACGAGCGGCGAGGACGTCCGCCGGCTCGTCGCGGCGGCGAACGACCCGGGCCTGCCGATGCGCAGGGCCGCGATCCTCGCCCTCGGCCGCCAGGGCCATCGCGAGCTGCTGCGGATCGCCGAGGAGAACACCGCGCAGGCGCAGCGCGGCACGCTGCAGGGCGCGATCGCGCTCGCGCTCGAGGCGATGCCGCTGTCGCAGACGCGGGCGCTCGCGCACGACTGGCTGACGTCGCCCGACTGGGCGCGGCGGCGCAAGGCCGCGGGGCTGCTCGCCACCTGGGCCGACGAGGAGGACCTTCCGCACGCCCGCCGAGCCTTGGGTCGCGAGCTCGACGCGGGCCTGGAGGGCGACGTCTTCGTGATCTGCTCGCTCGCCGAGGCGCTCGGGCGCATCCCCGAGCGCGGTCCGTTCGAGGAGCTCTCGCGCGCGTACGAGGAGATCCCGTACTCCTACGGGCGGCGCATCGTCGTCTCGGCGCTGGCGGCGGCTGACCCGACGTTCGCGGGCGACGTGGCGGTCGACTGCCTGTGGGACTGCGAGAGCGAAACGCGCGAGGTCGCGGCCGAGCACGTCGACCGCCGGGTGCGGCTGGCCGCGCAGCGTCTCGCCGAGCTCGCCGGCGACGAGGCGCAGTCCGCGTCGGCGCGCCAGGCCGCGGTCGACCGACTCTGACCAGGGGCAGCCCGGCTGGCCGTCCTGGGCCAGGCTAAGCTGAAGATCGTGACCGCCTTCGCCGACCTTGGTCTTTCCGCCAGCACCCTCGACGCTTTGCACGACGTTGGGTACGAGCTTCCGAGCCCGATTCAGGAGCAGGCGATCCCGCCGATGCTCGAGGGCCGCGACGTCATCGGCCAGGCCCAGACCGGCTCGGGAAAGACCGCCGCCTTCGGCCTGCCGATCATCGAGTACGTCGATCCGACCGAGCCGGACGTGCAGGCGCTCATCCTGACGCCGACGCGTGAGCTGTGCATCCAGGTGACGCAGGCGATCCGGGCCTACGCCCAGCGCAAGGGCGCCGATGTCGTCGCCGTCTTCGGCGGCGCGCCGATCCGGACCCAGCAGGCTCAGCTCAAAGCGGGCGGCCACATCGTCGTGGGGACCGTCGGCCGGGTTCTTGACCTCATCAGCCGCCGTTCGCTCGTCCTGGACAGCTGCCGCTTCGTCGTCCTCGACGAGGCCGACGAGATGCTCGACCTCGGCTTCCTCGAGGATGTCGAGAAGATCCTGCGCCTGACGCCCAACAGCCGCCAGACCGCGCTGTTCAGCGCGACGATGCCGCCGCCGATCCGCAAGCTCGCGGACAACTATCTGTACGACCCGGTGCTCGTGCAGGTCCAGTCGGCGACGCTGACGGTGGATTCGGTCGAGCAGTTCCAGGTCGACGTGAAGACCGCCGACAAGGCCGACAAGCTCGTCGAGGTGCTCGAGGCCGAGAAGCCCGACCAGGCGATCGTCTTCGTGCGCACGAAGATCCGCACCGACCAGCTCT
>JAWVGJ010000150.1:0-11116 GCA_033855115.1 Solirubrobacteraceae bacterium | reverse complement strand
ACAGCGCAGTCCACGTGCGCGGGTCCGGCCCGGTGCCGCTCCATCGCTGGCTGACGTGCGCCGTCGACGATGCGCACTTCGCCCAGAAGCCGGGGTCCTGGGAGAGGTAGTACGCGTAGTTCTGGATGCCGGCCTCTGCCGCCGCGTAGGCGATCTTACGGTCGCGGTCGTGCGCCCCTGGCTTGAGGTCGCCCTGTGCATAGGAGAGAGCCGCGATGCACAGCATCGTGACGGCGAGCAGGGCGCCGACCACGGTGACCATGGTGAACCCGCGCTCGTCGCGCCTCATCCGAAGTAGCATCCTGGACTCCGATCGAGGATCTGGTTGTGCAACTCGCTGCTCACGCCGGCGATCCTGCCTCGCGCGACGAAGCTCACGTTGATCCGGGACGCCTTGGGCAGATCGGCTCCGAGCACCGGTGTCGTGAGCAGCTGCGTCGGCTGCGGCGGATCGCCCGTCATCGCGTAGTAGCTGAAGAATGGGGTTGCGCCGACGGGCTCCACGCGAGAGGCGACCATGCGCTTCGTCGTCGCCGGCGTCGGGGCGGGCAGGTCTTGAGGCCCGGGCGGGAGCGCGGGCGCCGGCTGGGTTCCGACCCACACCTCCTCCAAGACGTCCTTGCTGGCCGGCCGGTAGGTCAGTCGCCGCCGCTGCAGGACGAGTCTCTGGCTGGCCGTCGTGCTCTCGGCGGTCAGGCCGAGGCTCGCGAAGAACTCCACCTGGTTGTCGGTGGCGGAGACGAGCGAGCCCTGCGTGCCGCTGAGGCAGACCCGCGAGCCGAGCTGCTGGGAGATGCGGTCCATGGCCAGGCGGCCACCGGCGTTGGCTTCCAGCCGGTCGACGGCGCTGGCCTGCTGATGGACGGCGTTGTCGACGATCGCGAAGAGCGCGAACAGCACGATCATCCCGACGACCATCGCGGCCAGCAGCTCCACGAGCGTCATTCCGCGCTCGTCTGACAGGCGCGCGATCACGGGCAGGTCCCGTTGCTCCCGGAGCTGCCGATGTCCAGCGTCACGGCGGCCCCCTGGAAGCTCGTGTTCGCCTGGTTGCTCAGCACGCGCTTGCGGCCGCCCTTGCTGGCGCAGAGCGTCATTCCGGCAGTCGCGTACGGGAAGCCTGGATCGTCGATCAGACCCGCGCTGTCCGTCTGGCGCGTGTAGGTGTTGCCGCACGGCGTGGTGACGGTGACGGTGGCGTTCGCGACGTCGACGGCGTCGTTTTTCACCGTGATGTTCAGCGCCGGAAGCTGGACGTCGGCCGCCTGCACGGTGGCGCCTGGCGTGAGGGCGACGGAGGTCGCCGTCGGCGGCTTGGCGGAAGGGCAGTTGTCGGCGTAGACGGCGTATGGGTTTGCGAACGGGAAGAGCCGGCCGGACGCGGTCGTGTCCAGGCTCGACGCTCCGACGCTGTAGTCCTTCAAGAATCCGGCGCCGGTGCTGTTCTCGACGCGGACGATCGTCGGCTTCGTCGGCATCGGCACTCCCGCACGCTTGGTCGTGAAGTTCGCGCGGATCGCGCCGCCGTGATCGAACTGGTAGCCGGCGGTGACCGTCTCGTCTCCCACGACGCTCACCGAGCCGCCGCCGGCGCTCGTGCCGTTGGGGTTGACCCAGTTTGTCTTGGAGAAGGAGACGCTGTAGCCGCTGCCGGCCTTGAGGTAGCCCCACAGGACGCAGCCGTTGGCATTGGTCGGTTCGGTCAGGTTCGTCGCCGGGCCCGTGAGGGCGATCGGCAGGCCGGAGACGGGGTTGCCCGCACTGTCGGTGATCAGGACCGCGAGGGAGCCCTGGTTGCCGTCGAACGCGCGGACCCCCGGCGAGACGAGCGTGTCGAGCACAGCTGGACGGCGCGCGCGGATCCCGGGATAGGTCACCGTCGTGTGGACGCGGAGGTAGTCCGCGGTCGCTCCCGGCGTCGAGCAATTGGGTGCCATCGTGGTGTCGTTGACCCAGTCGGCGCGGGTCGTGATGGCGTACGCGACCCCGCCGACGGTGCGCGACGACGTGCTGCGCAGGTTCGACAGCTGGCTGAGCGGGAGCCCCTTGACCGTGTCGAGCTCCACCTGCGCGATGTTGCCGGCGACGGCCTGCGTACGCTGCTGGCCGCTGAGCTCGGTCGTGCGATCGACCATCGCCAAGACCCCGAGTCCGACGACGAGGACGATCCCGGCGGTGACCATGACCTCGATGAGGAACGAGCCGCGCTCGTCGCCCAGCAGCCGGCTTGCACTGAATCCACGCATCGCCCTGCCCATCGGCCGATGAACCGGGGTCTTGAATGAGCGTCGCTGTCCTTCGACGTTTGACCAGCCCGGCATCCGCGAGATCCGCCTGCCTAGAACGTGTCTAGGTAGAGCTGGACGAGCTCGTCGCCGGCGAGTATCGCGACGACGCCGCCGAGCGCCAGAAACGGCCCGAAGGGGATCGCCGTCTTGCGCCCCTCCATCATCCCCTCGCGCATGATGACGCCGATGCCGACCGCGGTTCCGACGATAAACGCCACGAAGAAGGCGGGTGCCACCGAGCGACCGAGGAACAGGCCGAGGACGGCGATCAGCTTGGCGTCGCCCATCCCCATGCCGCGTGGGTTGACGAGCGAAGGCAGCGCGAGCACGGCCCCCGCCGCCACGCCGGCGATGATCCGCTCGATCTCGCCACCCGGATCGAGCGCGGTGCCGAGCCCGACCGCGAGAACCGCGGCCGGCAGCGTCAGCTTGTTGGGGATGATCCGCAGCTCGGCGTCGATCAGCGCGATCGGGACGAGGAAGGCGACGAGCACGATCCCGAGGACGAGCGCCGCGGCGCTGTCGTGGTGGACTGCGACGACCGCGGCGAACAGCGCCGCCGTCAGCGCCTCGACAAGCGGGTAGCGGCGCGCGATCGGCGTCGAGCATCCGCGGCAGCGCCCGCGCAGCGCCAGCCACGAGAGCACCGGGATGTTGTCCATCGGTTTGATCGGCGCGGCGCAGGACGGACAGCGAGAGCCGGGCGTCGCCAGCGATTCACCTTTGGGCAAACGGTAGGCGACGACGTTTAGGAACGACCCGATGATCAGGCCGAAGGCTGCTGCGGGCAGCAGTACAAGAGGCATGGCGCGGTCCTCGGGTCGCCGCGGTGCCTACCAGGTCCCCTGCGTCGCAGCGCCCACCGTCGCGCACCCGGCGCCCGTCTTGCCGCCGAGAACCGAGCAAATACGCGTGTTGGTGCCGGATGGGTTGTGGTAGATGAAGAACCGGTTGCCCGTCTTGGACGTGGCGGTCACGGCGTACCCGTCAATGGTCTGGGCGCTGATGACCGCGGGGTTGCCGGGGCCGCTGGACGTGCAGTTGATATAGGTCTCGTTGTCCGTGAAGCACGACTCCATCTGGGAGAGCGCGTTACGAGCGTCGGACTTCGCCGCGGCGTCCTGGGCCTTGGAGCGCTGACCGAGGAAGCTCGGCAGGGCGATCGCGGCGAGGATGCCGATGATCAAGATGACCACGAGCAGTTCGATCAGCGTGAAGCCCTCCTCGCTTCGGGCGCCGCTGTGCAGGTTCGGCAGCATTGGCGATCCTCCTGGATCAGTGAGATGTACGGCCCGGCACCGAGGCGCTGGAATACTTGTGTGCCGCTAATCGGCCTGTCCGCGTGGATCGGCGAACCGGCGTCGCGTTCTCTGGACAGATGAGGATCGGCGCACAGGACACGGGATGGGCCCGATAACCCACCCCCGGTCGCTGCGCGGATGTGGGACCCGGTTACCAGCTGAGGGTCGTCGGACAGCCCGCCCCCGCCGTGTTGGCGACGCAGCTGCGGCTGTAGGTACCCGCGGCGAGGCGCTGGACCGTGAAGGTGTTGCCGGACTTCGACATCGTGCTGACGATGTACCCGTCAACCGTCTGGCCGCTTATGACCGCTGGATTACCGGGGCCGGCGTAACTGCAACCGACATATGTCTTGTCGTCGGTGAAGCACGAGTCCATGTGGGAGACGGCGTTCCGCGCGTCGGATTTCGCGGCGGCGTCCTGGCTCTTCGCCTGCTGACCGAGGAACGTGGGCAGGGCGATCGCGGCGAGGATGCCGACGATCAGGATGACGACGAGGAGCTCGATGAGCGTCAAGCCCTCTTCGCTCCGTTCTCGATTGCGCAGGCTTTGCAGCATTCTTGATGATCGCTCCTGGTTTCGTTTGACGATAGGTGCAGGCCCACGCCGCCGACACACTTCCGCGCTGCTGAAGACGGTGGTGCTTGTCGCACGGTCTGTGATCGGTCGCCAGACGCATGCCACGCAACGTTCTGGACGCATGACCGAGCCGCGACGACGCGTTCTGGACACCTGACGGGCGCGCCCTCGACGACGAGGGGCGGGCCCGAAGGCCCGCCCCTTGTCAATGCTGAACTGTTGCGGTGATTACCAGGTCAGGGCCGGCGTCGGGCAGCCGGCACCCGTCTTCGCGGCCGTGCAGCTACGCGTGTAGGTGCCGGTACCGGCGTTGCGCGTGATCGCGAACGTGTTGCCTGACTTCGACGTCGCCGTCACGACGTAGGTGTCCGGGCCGGGGGCGGTGATGACCGACGGGTTGCCGGCGCCGGCGGTGCAGCCGACGTACGTCTCGTTGTCCGTGAAGCATGACTCCATCTGGGAGACGGCATTACGAGCGTCGGACTTCGAGGCGGCGTCCTGGCTCTTCGCGCGCTGACCGAGGAACGTGGGCAGGGCGATCGCGGCGAGGATGCCGATGATCAAGATGACGACGAGGAGCTCGATGAGCGTGAAGCCCTGTTCGCTTTGTGCGCGGTTGCGCAGGTTCTGCAGCATTGATGATCCCTCCTGGATCCGTTTGACAATGAGTGCAGGCCCACGTCGCGACACTCCGCGCCGGTGATCGGGGTTGGTCCGTCCGTCTCCGCAGCCGGAGAATCACGTGACGTCCCGCCCCACCCTCACGAGCGGGTCTGGTCGCTAGCACCTCGACGGTGGCTGTTGCACGCGTCGGTCATCGGCCGGCGGACAGATGGCATACAGCGAGAATTGGCACTTCTGGACGCATCTCGGATGCGCGGCCAGGTGGCCAGCGCTTTGCGGTCTGCGCGCGACGCTACTCGGCGGCGCCGGCGCGCTCGCGCGCCTGCGCGTCGTGCCCTGGAATCTGCGTTCCCCCGCCCTCACACCACGGGCAGCGCACGTGCGACGGCTCGCCGCCGAGGTTGGAGATCACCGAGCCGGTGCCCCGGCAAGGCGCACACGCAACCGGACCGCCCGTCTGGGAATCGTCGTCTGCTGGCATCTGACGCGGCACGCTAGCAGTGCCCCTCGCGCCCGTTTCGCGACAGGTGCGAGATCCCGCAACCAGGAGTGCGCAGGTGTGCATCCAAGTCCTGCACGAAGCACCGGTTCTCGGCTGGACTCCAGGTCCGCTCAAGGGCACAATGCAGACATGCCGGAAGGTAAGGACGCCAACGGGAGGTCGTCGCGGCGTGCGTCGGACGCGTGGCTCATGAGGAAGACTTCGAGGCGTCGATCACTCCTCGAGATGCTCGTGTGCGCGCTGCTCGTCGCGGCGCTCGCCGGGCAGCCTGCGCTCGGCGACAAGGATGCCGGGAAGATCGGCGTCGCCACAGCCGCGACCAGCGGCGCCAGCTCCAAGGCGGCGCCGGCACGCCACAGCCGCGCCAGGTCCGCTCGGGTCCGCAGTGTCCGCGCGGCGCAGGCGGCGCAGAGCGCGCAGCCCCCGACCCCACCGACCGACCCTGCGCCAGCCGAGCCGGTGGCCACGTCGATGTCGACGCCGCCACCGCCTCCGCCTCCGCCGGTCGCACCTCCGGGAACGGACACAACTCCGCCACCCCCACCCCCCGTCGAACCGGCCGCGTCCGCGCCGGAAGCGGGCGCCGGGGACAGCGCGCCGACGCCGCCCGTTCCGACGCCCGCGCCCGCTGCGGAGCAGCAGGCGGCGCCGCGAGCGCTGGTGCCGGGCGACGCCGGGGCGCGGCCGGCCGCGAGTCGCGGCGCCAGCGCGGTCGAAACGCCGGCCGACGCTCAGCCCGAGACGATCCAGCCGGCGAGCGGGCCGACCGGCGCGTCCGCGGCCCAGGCCCTGCCGGTCGGCGGCACGGCCGCCTTGGGGCCGCTCGCCCCCCCGCAGACGCCGGAACGCGGCGGCGACGCGACGCCCAGCGCGAATCTCGGCATAACCGCCCCGACCGGCACCGCGCAGGCCTTCGAGCGCTCGCGCGGGAACACGACGACGCGCACACCCGGACAGCCCTCCGCGCATACCGGAACCTCCGGTGATCAGGCGATCCCTCAGAACGCCATCGCCGAACCGTTGAACACGCCGGCGACCGAGGCGATCACGCGCAACCGCGTGCGCTCGGGCGCCGGCTATGAGTCCTCGCCGCCCGCTCCGACGTTGTATGACGCCCCCCCGCTCAACGATCCGGCGTCGCGGGCGCCTAGCGATGGCGCTCTCGCCCGCGCCGTCAAGGCGGCGGGTCCGGCGGCGCAGATCGCGCTCGCAGTCCTTGGCGTCCTCGTCCTGCTGCTGGGCGCCCACACGCTCGTCGCCGCCGCCCGCACGCGCCGCCTGCACCACCAGCGCGAGAGGCTCATGGCGGACATCGGCCTGCTCCAGGCCGCGCTGCTGCCCGCCGTGCCGTCGCGCCTCGGCGCGCTGCAGACCACCGTCGCCTACCGCCCCGCCGACGGACCCGCTGCCGGCGGCGATTTCTACGACGCGTTCGCCCTACCAGACGGGCGCGTCGGCCTGCTGCTCGGCGACGTCTCCGGCCACGGCCGCCAGGCCCTGGCCAAGACCACGCTGGTGCGCTTCACGATCCGCGCGCACCTGGAGGCCGGCCTCTCCCCGCGCGAGGCGCTCGCGATCTCGGGACGCTCGCTCGACGGCCGCCTGTCGGATGACTTCGCG
The DNA here is from genome assembly GCA_033855115.1 of Solirubrobacteraceae bacterium. Taxonomy (GTDB): domain Bacteria; phylum Actinomycetota; class Thermoleophilia; order Solirubrobacterales; family Solirubrobacteraceae; genus CADCVQ01. Next base: position 4,204 of record JAWVGJ010000150.1, on the reverse strand, counting down.
ACGGTCATCGCCGCGATCCACGATCCGGTCGAGGGAACGCTCACCTACGCCAGCGCGGGGCATCCGCCGCCGCTCGTCCTCGGTCCGTCCGCCCACAAGGCCGTCACCGCCTCCTCCGCCCCGCCGATCGGCGTCGGCTTCCCGACGGGCCAGCGCCAGACGGTGCTGCCGATGCCCGAGGGCGCGACGGTCGCCGTCTACTCCGACGGCCTGCTGGAGGCCCGCATCGAGGGCAAGCCGCTGGGATCGGATCGCCTTGCGACCTGGCTGACAGAGCTCGGGCCGGAGGCGACGGCGAAGGCGCTGCTCGAACTTGTGGTCCAGCGCGCCGATCGCGTCCCCGACGACCTGGCGGCCGTCGTCGTCCACGCGGCTCCCGGCGCGTCGGCGCCAGCCGCGCGAATCGAGCAGCTCAAGCTCGACGTGCTCGACACCGAAGGCCCCAATCTCGACGGCTTCCTCGAGGGGGCCGGCGTCTCGCCAGCCGACCGCGCGATCACGGGCCGCCACGTCAGCGAGCAGCTGTCGATCACCGGCGGCGTCGTTGTCGAGGTGCGCACCGGCGAGCATCCGGTGGTCAGCGTCGCGCCGATCGGCGACGAGACGGCCATCACGCCCCGCGCAGGCATGCGAGCTCGCTAGCGCGATCGACGCCAGCGGCCGCTACGCCCCCTCGCCGACGGGCTCGCTGCACCTCGGCAACCTGCGCACGGCGCTGCTCGCGTGGCTGTTCGCGCGCTCCCAGGACGCGCGCTTCCTCATGCGCCTCGACGACCTCGACAGGATCCGCGTGCGGCCGGGGGCCGACGAGCAGCAGCTCGCCGACCTCGCTGCGTTCGGGCTGGACTGGGACGGTGCGGTCATACGCCAATCCGAGCGGCTGGACCTCTACGCGCAAGCGCTCGCGCAACTCGATGCCGACGGGGTCCTGTACCCGTGCTACTGCACGCGACGGGAGATCCGCGAGGCGGCGTCGGCGCCGCACGGAGCGCTGCCGGAGGGCGGCTATCCAGGCACCTGCCACGATCTCAGCAGCGCTGAGCGCGCCGACCGCGAGCGCGACGGACGCCCGCCGGCGCTGCGAATCCGAGCCGGCGCAGCCGTCGTTTCGTTCACCGATCGGCTGCTGGGAGAGCACTCGGGCGTGGTCGACGATCTGGTCGTGCGCCGCAACGACGGCGCCCCGGCATACAATCTCGCCGTGGTCGTCGACGACAGTTCTCAGGGGATCGGAGAAATCGTGCGTGGCGCTGACCTGCTGCACACCACAGCGCGCCAACTGCACGTGGGCGCGCTGCTCGACCTGCCGGCCCCGCGGCACGCCCATGTGCCGCTCGTGTTCGGTCCGGACGGCACCCGCCTGGCCAAGCGCCACGGCGCCGTCACGCTCGCCGACCGCGCCGCCGCCGGCGAGTCGCCGCTACAGGTCCGGTCGCGGCTCGCCGCCTCCGTCGGACTCGCCGCGGCGGGCGAGCTGCCCTCGATGGCGCAGCTGCTCGAGCGCTTCGACCCCGCCGCTCTGCCGAGCGAGCCGACGGTGCTGGCGCCATGATCGGCGATACGCCCGAGCGCGTCGGCATCGTGCTCACGATCCTGTTCGTGATCGTCGTCATCGCGCTGAACCCGAGCCTCAGCGGGGTCGGCTACGCGTTTCTCGTCATTGTCGGAGCCTGCTCGATCTGGCTCGTGCGCGTCCTGTACCTCAACGAGGTGAACCGCCGGCGTGACGAGTAGTTCAGCGGCGTGACGAGTAGTTGAGCGACCTGGCGAGCAGCACGGACGTCGCCGAGCTGGCTGAGCTGGCCCGCGCAGGCGGGCGCCTGGGTATCGACACGGAGTTCATGGGCGAAGGGCGTTACCGCACGCTCCTGTGCCTTGTACAGGTAGCCGTCGAGACCGCGGACGGCGTGCGCATCGAGGTCGTCGACCCGCTCGACGAGTCGATCGACCCCGCACCGCTGGCGGCTGTGATCGCCGAGCCCGCCGTCGAGATCGTCATGCACGCGGGCCGTCAGGATGTCGCGCTGCTGCGCCGGGTGTGGGGCACCGACATCACGAATCTCTTCGATACGCAGCTCGCGGCCGGCTTCGCGGGCATGCGCGCCCAGCTCGGCTACGAGGCGCTGCTGCACGAGCTGCTCGGCGTGCGGCTCAGCAAGAGCGCGAGCTTCACGCGCTGGGACGCGCGCCCGCTGAGCGCGGAGCAGATCGACTACGCGCGCGACGACGTGCGCCACCTGCTTCAGGCGACCACGGCGCTGCAGGAGCGCCTAGCGGTGCGCGAGCGCCTTGACTGGGCGCGCGAGGAATGCCTCGCGATTGCCGCGGCCACCGACGAACGCGATCCCGACGCGATCTTCGCGCGCCTTCCGCGCGTGAACTCGCTGGATCCCAAGCTGCGGGCCGTCGCGCGCGAGCTCGTGCAATGGCGCGAGGAGACCGCCCGAACGCAGGACCGCCCGATCCCGGCGGTGCTGTCGGACACCGCGCTGATCGAGATCGCAAAGCGCCGTCCGAGCGCGATCGGCCAGCTCGAGCAGATCCGCGGTATCAACGAGCCGACGCTGCGCCGCCGCGGCAAGGCGATCCTCGCCGCCGTCGAGCGCGGCCGCGAGCGGCCACCGATCCCCGTCGAGGGCGACCGGCCGGCACAGCCCAGCGCGCTCGACGCACCTGTGATCGCGCTCGCCGAGGCGCTCGTGCGCACGCGCGCGCTCGAGTGTGAGCTGGCGTATGAGCTGATCGCCGCCCGCGCGGACCTACAGGCGATCGTGCTGGCGATGCGCGACGGCAGGCCGCCCCCGGACGTCCGCACGCTGCAGGGCTGGCGACGCGAGGTCGTCGGCAACGAGCTGCTGGAGTTGCTGGACGGTCGCCGGTCGTTGACGGTCGGTCCCGATCGTCACGTGGCGGTCGCCGAACGCGACGTGGACGCCGCGGCACGCGGCTGACCGTCGCGGCGCAGCACGTCAGGCCCGTCGGCCAGGGGATCAGCAGCGAGAGCAGCCCCGCCGCGACGAGCGCAGCCGCCTCGGCGCGCCGATCACGCCGATCAAGACGATCGCGTTGGCGACGAGGTGCAGGCAATGCGCCTGCGTGGATTGGCGCCCAAGCGTGTGCAGGCGGACCGTGCCGTGTTTGCGGTGGAAGGTGCGGTCGTGCAGGGCGTGCAGGCTTTCGCCGTTGTTTTGCTGGCGGCCGATGGCGCGGCGTTCGGTCTCGTCGGCGAGGTAGCCGAGCACGAACCGCGTCTTGACGAGGCACCCGTACTCCTGCAGCGCACGGGGGGAGCGGAAGCTTGCCGCCGGCGGTCTGTAGGCGCCCGACGAGCAGGCTCGCGGTGACGGTGCGCGACTCCGGGCGGGCTTAGGGTGAGTCGACGCCGACGGGGTAGCGTCGCCGTCGGAGCTTGTGAAGCATCCGTCCGCCCCATTCCTGCGCGAGCGGCAGCGCATGGTGGGCGTCGACATGAGCGGGCCTTGGAGTGTGCGCCGGCGCCCCGCTGTGGCCGCGTTCGGGCGCCGGCCGAGCTTCGTGATCAGGACGCTGCAGCGGCGCCGTATTCGGTGTCGGTGACCTGCTCGCCCCAGCTGACGGGGCTGTCGTTGTCGTCGGATTCTTGAATGGCGAGGTGAGTCATGAAGCGGTTGGGGGCCGCACCGTGCCAGTGGTCCTCGCCGGGCTCAAAGAAGACGCGATCGCCGGGAGCGATGGCCTCGATCGGGCCGCCGCGGCGTTGGCACAGGCCAAGGCCTTCGGTCACGTAGATGGTCTGCCCGTAGGGGTGGGTGTGCCAGGCGGTGCGGGCGCCGGGGGTGAAGTGGACCATGGCGGCGCCCACGCGCGACGGTGGCGAGGGAGCCGCGACTGGGTCGATGTAGACGGTGCCGGTGAACCAGTCGCTGGGGCCGGGATTGGTGTCGAGGCAATTGCGGGTGATCTGCATGAAGTTGTGCTCCTTTGAGGTCGAGCCGTCAGGCGGCGGCGCAGTCGTCGATCAGCGACCCACGGGTCGCGGGCACTGGGTCCGTCGTGTCCGCAGAAGAGCGCGGGGGCCGTCCTGCGCCTCGGCTTGTGTGCGCGGGCGGGCGATCAGCGTCACGACGAGGGCGAGGAGGAGGATCACGGTGGCGGCCGTCAGTGAGGCGGAGACGCGCTGGGCGAGGACATCGCGGGCGCCGTGGGCTCCTGCACCGGCGGCGGC
>JAWVGJ010000149.1:0-15072 GCA_033855115.1 Solirubrobacteraceae bacterium | reverse complement strand
CGTACGTCAGCGATTCTGCGATGGGAGAGATCGCCGTCATCGACCTCGATCGGGGACGCGTCCTGCGCCGTGTCGCGGTCGGCGACGGCGCTCGGCACCTCGCGCTGCGCCCCGGCGGGCATACGTTGTGGGTCGCGCTCGGATCGAGCGCCGCGCAGATCGCGGTCGTCGATCTGCGCGACCCGGAACGGCCGCGGCTGGCCGGGCACGTCCGCCCGCCCTTCCTCGCCCACGACATCGGTTTCTCGCCGAGCGGCCGGCGGGTCTGGGTCACGGCGGGGCGCGAGCCGCGCATCGCCGTCTACGCAGCGGGCATGCGCGCCCTCACCCGCGAGCTGAGCGCCGACGCCGCTCCCCAGCACATCGCCTTCGGTCGCGCGCTGGCCTACGTGTCCAGCGGCGAGGCGGGCACGCTCTGCCTCCACGCGCTGTCGGATGCACGCCTGCGCCACCGCACGCGCATCCCCGCAGGTTCGTACAACATCGAGCACGCGCACGCGCGTGTCGTGACACCGTCGCTTGGCACCGGCGCGCTATCCGTGCTCGACGCACGCGGGGCGGTCCTCGCGCAGGTCCACGCCGCCGCCGCGGCGCATGACGTGTGTCTGCTCCCGTGAGCCGGCCCGAGGCAACGCCCGCCCACATCTCGACACCCGATCGCGACGGCAGCGGCGACCGCGCGATCTGCGGCTTCAGCCGTTGGGCTTGTGCTCCCGGGCAGCGTCCTCGCCCGAGCTGAGCTTCAAGGCGTGCTCGAGCATCGGCCCGACGACGTCGAGGCACTCGCGAACGGCCTTCGGGTTGCCCGGGAGGTTGATGACGAGCGTGTTGCCGCGCGTGCCCGCGACCGCGCGCGACAGCCATGCCAGCGGTTGCAGACGGGCGGTCTCAGAGCGCATGGCCTCGGCGATCCCGGGCGCCTCGCGGTCGATTACCGAGCGCGTCGCCTCGGGTGTGACGTCGCGCGGGGCCAGGCCAGTGCCGCCGGAGGTCAGGACGAGGTTCGCCTGCTCTGCGAGCTCGACGATCGCGGCCGCGATGTCGTCCTGCTCGTCGGGCACGAGCCGCTGGGCCACGACCTCGATACCGATGCCGTCGAGGATCTCCGCCATCAACGCCGTCGTCGTGTCCGCGCGCGTGCCCGCCGAACGGGTGTCGCTGACGGTCAGGATCGCCGCGGTCGCCATCGCGTCAATCGCCGCTGACCTGCCCAGGTTCGCTGCGTCGTAGCATCCGGGCATGGACGTTACCGTGCGACTCTTCGCAAGCCTGCGCGAGCACGCAGGCGCCGGCACCGTGCCGCTGACCCTCGACGACGGCGCAACAGTCGCCGAGGCGATCGCCCAGCTGCGCGACGGTGCCCTGTCCGGCCTGCCCGAGAACGCGCCGTTCGTGGCAGCCGTCGCGCGCGAGTACGTCAAGCACGATCACCCGCTGACCGACGGCGACGAACTCGCGCTCGTGCCCCCCGTGAGCGGCGGCGGCGGCGAGGTCCGGCACGCCGAGGTGACCGCCGAGCCGCTGGACCCCGAGGCGCTGCGGCGCCTGGTGGCCGACCCTTCGACCGGCGCGACGGTCGTCTTCCTCGGCACGACACGCGAGGTCCCGACGCTCGAGTACGAGGCCTACGAGGACATGGCGCTCGAGCAGATCCAGCGCTTGGCCGAGGCGGTCGTGCAGCAGCATGGGCTCGCTGCCGTCGCCGTCGCGCACCGCGTCGGCACGGTCGAGCTGATGGAGCCGAGCATCGTGATCGCCGCCTCCGCAGGGCACCGTGAAGAGGCGTTCGCGGGGGCGCGGGCGTTGCTGGACGCGATCAAGTCGCAGGCGCCGATCTGGAAGCAGGAACATCCTGGGGACGGCCCGCCGGAATGGGTCGCCGGGGTCCTGCCGAAGATCGACGGCTAGATAATTGATTCCAAATTGGCGCGCTCGACGACCCGCCATGCGATCCTGCCGCGATGGCCCGTCGCCCGGCGCTCGCTGTGGTTCTGCTCGCTACCGTGCTCGCGCTCGGGGGCTGCGGCTCCGACCAGGAGAGCGCCCGCGAGCCCGCCACGGCGTCGGCGACCGCGCAGGCGCGCCCGGCGCAGACGGGCGTCAAGCTCGTCGAGGTCGGCAGGTTCAACGCCCCGCTGTACGTCACCGCGCCGCCGGGCGACAACCGGCGGATCTTCGTCGTCGAGCAGAACGGGGTGATCCGGGTCGTGCGCGGCGGTCAGCGCTTGGCGCGTCCGTTCCTGGACCTGCGCGCGATCGTCATGACCGGTAGCGAGCAGGGCCTGCTGTCGATGGCCTTCGCGCCCGACTACGCCAAGACGCGGCGCTTCTACGTCAACTACACCGCCCGCGACGGGATGCAGGTCGTTGCCGAGTACCGCCGCTCACGCGCCAGCCGCGAGCGCGCGCTCGGGCGGGGCCGGACGGTTCTGCGCTACGACGGCGTCGAGTCCAACCACAACGGCGGGTTGGTGACGTTCGGTCCCGACGGCCTGCTGTACATCGGCACCGGCGACGGAGGCGGCGCGGATGACCAGCACGGCGAGCGCGGCAACGGCCAGAACCTCAACAGCCTGCTCGGCAAGCTCCTGCGCATCGATCCGCGCCCATCCGGCGGGCAGCCCTACAGCGTCCCGTCGAGCAACCCCTTTGTCGGGCGCGCAGGCGCCCGGCCGGAGATCTACAGCTACGGCCTGCGCAACCCATGGCGCTTCTCGTTCGATCGCTCGACCGGCGATCTGACGATCGGCGACGTCGGCCAGGACGCGATCGAGGAGATCGACTTCGCCTCCAAGGGCGCGGCGAGCGGCGTGAACTACGGCTGGCGCCCGTTCGAGGGCCGCCGACGCAACTTCGGTGAGCCGGCGCCGGGCGCGGTAGACCCGGTGATCGAGCTGTCGCACGACGACGGCAACTGCTCGGTGACCGGCGGGCACGTCGTGCGCGACAGCTCGTTGATCGCGCTGGTCGGCAGCTATGTCTACGGCGACTACTGCAAGGGCCAGCTGCGCGCCGCACGGCTGGGGCCGGGTTCAGCCACCGGCGACCGCGCGCTCGGGCTGCGGACAGTGGACAGCCTGTCGTCGTTCGGCGAGGACGCGCGCGGTCGCGTCTACGTCACCTCGCTCGACGGACCGGTGTACCGGCTCGCGCCCCGCTGAAGCGCAACCCGGCTGAGGCTCGCACACTCGAGTCCAAGCTCGCCGTACTCTGAGCCGCATGACCGATGCGGCCATCGCGCTGGCGCGTCACGACGTGACCCTCGTGCACGCCGACAACCCCGGGCCGTTCACGCTGACGGGGACGAACACATGGATCATCGGCCGCGACCCGTGCTGGATCGTCGACCCGGGTCCGCCGCTGGATGCGCATGTCGACGCGGTCCTCGCCGAGGCGACGCGACGCGGCGGTGTCGGCGGGATCGCGTTGACGCACGACCACCTCGACCACTCGGGCGCCGTCGAGGCGGTGCGCGATCGTGCCGGCAGCCCCCGTGTCGGCGCGGCACGGCGCTCCGGCGCGCAGCTCGTGCTCGCCGACGGCGATACCTTTGGGCCGCTGCGAGTCGTTGCGACTCCGGGCCATGCGCCCGACCACCTCGCCTTCGTCGCGGGCGCCGTCTGCTTCACCGGCGACGCGGTCCTCGCGCAGAGCAGCGTCTTCGTCGCGCCCGATCCCGGCGCGCTGCGCGGCTACCTCGCGGCGCTCGAGCGCCTTCGGGCGATGGACCTGGAGCTTCTATGCACCGGCCACGGTCCGCCGGTCACCGACCCGGCGGGACTGCTGGACCGCTACCTCGCCCATCGGCGCGACCGCGAGCGGCGGCTGGTGGCGGCGCTGGCCGACGGACTGCGCACGATCGACGAGCTGCTCGATCGCGTCTGGGACGACGCGCCCGCAAGCCTGCGGCTGGCAGCCGCCGCAACGCTCGCGGCACACCTGGACAAGCTCGACGAGGAGGGGCTGCTGCCCGACGGCGTGCAGCGCCCGCCATGGCCGCCGGAGGGCGGGTTGCGGCCGGTGGTGTAGGCCGCTAGGCGGCCTCGGCCAGACGTTCGCGCGCCAGCGCCATCGCCGCCGCCAGCGGCGTGGTGTCGCGCGCCGTCGCGTCGTCGAAGATGCGCCGCAGCGTGTCGGCGATCCCGAGCACGCGCCCGCGGGCGCTGCGCGGGTCGTAGCCCGACGGCTCGAGCTCCACGGAGATGTTGATGATCCCGCCCGCGTTGACGACGAAGTCCGGCGCCCACAGCACGCCGCGCTCGGCCAAGAACTGCGCCACGTCGTCGTTGGCGAGCTGGTTGTTCGCGGCACCAGCGACGATCGGCGCCTGCACATGCAGGACCGTGTCGTGGTCGAGCAGGCCGCCGAGCGCGCACGGGACGAGCACGTCGACCGCCGCGTCGAGCGCCGCCGTCGGCTGGATCCAGCGAGCGCCGAGCCCCGCTGCGAGATCGCGCTTGCCTGGATCGATGTCCGTCACGACCAGCTCCGCGCCGCCCTTCGCGCACGCCGCTGCGACTCGGGCGCCGACGTGACCGAGACCTGCGATCGCGATCGTCCGTCCCTCCAGCGACGGTGAGCCGAAGACGTGCTCGCAGCACACGCCGATCGCGGCCTCGACGCCGAGCGCCGTCCAAGGGCTTGGGTCGCCGGAGCCGCCGCGCCGTCGCGAAAGGCCGGTCACGTGTGCGGTCGACGACGCGATGACCTCCATGTCGCGCGATGAGGTTCCGACGTCTTCGGCGGTGATGTACGCCCCGTCGAGATCCGCGACCGTGTCGCCGAAGTCGCGCAATGCGTCCGCGCGCCGGCCGCGGCGGACGGGGGCAGCGGGATTCGGAGCCATGATCACGCCCTTGCCGCCGCCGAGCGGCAGTCCAGCCACGGCGGACTTGAACGTCATCGCGCGCGACAGGCGCAGCGCATCGCGCACCGCGCCGCGGGCGTCGTCGTAGTACCACAGGCGACACCCTCCGAGCGCGGGCCCGCGCGTCGTGGAGTGCACGGCGATGATCGTGAACTGCCCGGAGCGCCGGCCGCGGCGGACGAGCAGCGTCTCGTGGTCGAGGGCTTCGGCGTAGCGGTCGATGAGCCGGACGCTAATACACGTCGCGTCACGGCCACGTGTTGGCCTGCGAACAGGCCGTCTGCTATTCGGGCGGAGGGCCCTGGGCGCCGCCCGCGGGCGCGGCGCTCCCGGTGCTCCGAGCGCCACTGCCGCTCGCGGTGCTCGCGCCCGTCATGCCCGTGCCGGGCGACGATTGCCCGCCGGCCGGCGGGCTGCTGCCAGTGCCCGGTCCGGCGGGGGAGGCGAGCTGCTCCGCTGGCTTCACCGGGGCGACCGGCGTCAGCCCATCGACGCCGTGGCCGAAGCCTGTGTCCTCGGCAGGCGCGGTGACGCCGCCGGTCACAGCGTCGGTGCTGCCCGCGTTCTGCATCAGAGAGGTCGCCGCGCGTCCGTCGATCGTCCGTCCGGCCGTCACTTCGCGGGCGCTGCGGCGCAGGGCCGAACGCGCCGCGGGGGCACGAGCGGACACGCCGATACGCACGCCGCGGTTGTCCACGGCCGGGGTGATGACCGGCACGATCGCCCGCTGCCGGGCCTTGGCCATCGCCGGGGCGACCGAGTCCTTTGCAGTGAGGCCGGCGCCGGCACCGCTCGACGACGGCGTGACGAGCGACGTGACCTCCGCGGCGCCGCCGGCCGTCAACGCCGCGCAGCACACGACCGCGGCCAACTTGGCCGCGGTTCCGCTGCCGCCGGCGATCACGATCGCGCCACCGCCCGCCGCCGCTCCGCCACCGGCGCTCGCGGCGCCGGCCGAGCCCGCTCCGCCCAGGCCGAGCAGCTTCAGCGCCGCAGCCAGCGGCCCGGGGTTGGGCATCAAGGCCTGAAAGCCCTCGCGTACCGTCCTCAGCTGCGTGCGATATTCGACGCAGCCGGTGCAGTCGCGCAGGTGGCGCCGCGCCCGGCCGCTCGCGCGCACTCCGCGGTCGAAGGCGTCGACGAGATCCTCACGGATGTCCGAGCACGCCGTCTCACGCGCCTCGACGGCCTCCACCAGCCCGATCCGCGCCCGGACGAGCAGCGACTTCACCGCTGGAAGCGACACGCTCAGGGCATCGGCCAGCTCGGCGTAGCTCAGACCGTCCATCTCGCGCATGAGCAGCGCCGAGCGCTGCTGCTCGGGCAGCCGGCGCACGTCCTCGACGAGCTGGCGCAGATCCTCGCGGCGCTCGGACTGCTCGATCGGGTCGTGCAGCGGCCTGCGCGAGGTGTCGAAGAGGTCGGCCGCGAGCGGCGCCGGCTTGCGCAGATGGTCGATGCAGCGGTTGTGCGCGACCTTGTACAACCAGGCGCGTAGCGACAGCGGACGGTCGCTGGAGCGCAGCGACGAGTAGGCGCGCAGAAAGACATCCTGCAGCGCGTCCTCGGCGTCTTGGCGCGAGCCGCCGAGCATTTGCCGCGAGTAGGCGAACAGGCGCTGGCGGTAGCGATCGTGGATGACGCTGAAGGCCGCGTCGTTGCCCGCCCGAAACAGCGCGACGAGTTGCTCATCCGAGCGCAGCCGCAACAGAGGCGCCGTGACCGAGATCCGGTTGAGTCCGGCGGGTGCTCGAAGTGTTCCGGCCTCCATGCTGTCTCCTGACGAACTGTAACCGCAGCGGGCCGCGGAAGTTGTGCAACTACGGGCTGACCATTAATCATCCGCGTGAGAGCGCAATGAAGCTGCGGCGACGACGAGCGCGATTCCCGCCGCCTCGACGAGCCCCGGGACCTGCCCCAGCACGATCGCTCCGATGATCGCGGCCGTTGCCGGCAATAGCGCCAGGAGCAGGGCAAACCGCGCTCGGGGCAGCCGCCGCATGACGATCTGCTCCAGCGCGTAGGGAACGACGCTGGACGCGATCCCGACGAGCAGACACGCCGCCAGCAGTGGTGGACTGACCAGCGCGGGCACGGCGCTCACCACCAACACGGGCGCAAGGACAAGTGCACCGATCGCCATACCGACAGCGAGCCCGTCCTGCGGGCGCACGCCCTCATCTGCCGCGATCCGGTGTCCCAGCATGATGTAGCCGGCCCAGAACACCCCCGCCGCGGCGGCCAGCGCCAGCCCGTCCGGGCTGCTGGCGAGATGGACGTCGGCAAGCGCCAGCACGCCGGCAACGGCGAGCGCGAGCGCGAGGATGTCGCGCCGCGTCCGCGAGCCAAGTGCGGCGACGAAGATCGGACCGCAGAACTCGATCGCGACCGCCGTGCCCAACGGCAACCTCGCGATCGCGAGGTAGAAGCAGAGGTTCATCAGCGCGAGCGCGATCCCAAACGCGCCGACGAGTCGCAGCCGGGCAGCGTTCCACGTCGATCGTGGAGGCCGCCGCCAAGCCACGAGCACCGCCGCCGATGCCACGACGCGCAGCCACGCCACGCCGGCGGCGGGAACGGAGGCGAACAGCAGCACCGCCACAGCCGCGCCGGCGTACTGCGAGATCGCTGCGACGACGAAGAGCGATGCGGGCGCCGTCCGGGCCAGGCGGGAGGGCGTCCACACGATCTCCACATCATCCCCAACGCATGGCGGTCGCCGCCTAGCATCCGCAGCAATGGCGGACGCGACCATCGTGATCGTGGAGGACGAGGCGGCAATCGCCGGCGCACTGGCGGCGCGCTTGCGTGCCGAAGGCTTCGCCGTGGAGGTCGCGCACGACGGCATCACGGGCGTGCAGTTATGCGAGCGCATCGCTCCGGATCTGGTCGTTCTGGACGTCATGCTGCCGGACCTCGACGGCCTTGAGGTCTGTCGCCGCATCCAGCGTCAGCGCCCGCTTCCGGTGCTCATGCTGACGGCGCTCGACAGCGAGGCCGACCTCCTCACGGGCCTGGAGAGCGGCGCCGACGACTACATGACCAAGCCCTTCAGCCAGCGCGAGCTCGTGGCTCGCGTGCGCGCGTTGCTGCGCCGCGCGCAGCGCTCGGGCACACCGTCGCAGGCGATCGTCGGAGGCCCTATCCAGATCGATCCGCAGCGGCGCGAGGTGCGCCGCGACGGCAGGCTCGTGCACCTCACGCAAACCGAGTTCGAGCTCCTGCACCGGCTCGCGTTGCGGCCGGGCATCGTCTTCTCCCGCCAGCAGCTGCTCGAAGAGGTCTGGGGCTACGCCGACGGTAGGACCGGCGCGCGCACGGTCGATTCCCACGTCGCCGCGCTGCGGCGAAAGCTCGGTGCCGACGTCCTGCGCACGGTCCAGGGCATCGGCTACGCGTTCGGGATGCCGGCACGATGAAGCCGCTCGGGTCGCTCTCGTCGCTGAAGCTCAAGCTCGGCATCGTGATCGTCGCGGCCGTCTGGGTCACGGCGGTCACGACGGTCATCGCCGCAATCGTCGGACTCCCACTACTGCTCGGCGCGGGAGCGGGGATCGCGCTCGCGCTTGGGTTCGCCCAGCTGCTGGCGCGCGGTACGACCGCGCCGCTGCGTGCAATGGCCACCGTCGCGAGCGCGATGGCGGCCGGCGAGCACGGCCGGCAGGTCGCGGTGACGACGAACGACGAGGTCGGCGAGCTGGCGCGCGCGTTCAACCGCATGACCGCCGAGCTCGCGCAGACCGATCGCCTGCGCCGCGACCTCGTCGCGAACGTCTCGCACGAGCTGCGGACGCCGATCGGGGCGCTCCAGGCAGTGCTCGAGAACGTGGTCGACGGCGTCAGCGAGGCCGACCCGGAGACGATCGCGACGATGCTTGCCCAGACCAGGCGGCTCGGGCGGTTGGTGACCCAGCTGCTCGACCTCTCGCGCCTGGAGGCCGGCGAGCAGCCGTTCGATATCCGCCCGTTCCCGGTGCGAGACGTGCTCGAGGACGCCGCGCGCGAGGCACGCCTGCACGCGCCCGACGACGTCGTCTTCGCGATCGACGCCCCGGGCGACCTCGCCGTCGACGGCGATCCCGAGCGCGTACATCAGGTCGTCGTGAACCTGGTCGAGAACGCGGTGCGCTTCTCGCCGCGACCCGGTCTTGTCTCGCTGCGCGCGAGTCACGACGGCCCCGGCGCCGTGAAGCTCGAGGTCGAGGATGACGGACCGGGCATCGCGGTGGAGGATCTGGACCGCGTCTTCGAGCGCTTCTACCGCGGCGACGGCGCGCGCAGCTCCGGGCGTGGCGGCGCCGGTCTCGGCCTGGCGATCGCGCGTTGGATCGTCGACCTGCACGGCGGCACGATCCACGCCGAACGCCGCGAGCCGCACGGCAGTCGCCTGGTCGTCACGCTTCCGCAGGCACCGTCGCCGTGACGGGCGCAGAGCAGCGCATGATGCGGTTCGCCCTCGCCGCGATCGCGCTGGCGGTCGCGCTGGCGCTGGGCGGCTGCGGCGAGGAACGCGGCGACGCGATGCACACGGTGCCCGCGCCGCCGGCGACGGCGGCGTCGACGACCCCAGAACCCACGATCGCGAAGATCGAAGTCTCCCTGCTCGAGTACCGGCTCCCACGTGACCCGCGCATCGCCAAGGCGGGGACGATCGCGTTCGTGGCCACCAACGACGGGGAGCTACGCCATGCGCTCGCCGTCGACGGGCCGGCCGGCGAGGTTCGAACCCCGGCGCTTCTGCCGGGAGAGCAGGCGACGATCGCACTGCGCCTGCCGCCCGGCACGTACCGCTGGTACTGCCCGATCGGCGACCACGCGCGGCTGGGGATGGTCGGCCGCGTACGCGTGGCCGAATAGTACCGGCCCCGCTGAGCCTGGATCCCCAGGCTCAGCCGATTGCGTGCTCGACGGCCCAGCGGGTGAGCTCCGAGCGGCGCCGCAGACCCGTCTTCTCGCGTATTCGCGTCAGGTGGTTCTGCACGGTGCGCGGCGAGATGAAGAGCTCCTGTCCGATCTCGTTGTCGGTCTTGCCCTGCACCACGAGGCGCAGGACATCGAGCTCGCGGCCCTGCAGCGGGCGGACGGTTGACTGCTCGCCGCGCGCCGAGCTCGAGAACTCCTTGAGCAGATGGCTCGCCAGCGAGGGGGTGATGACCGATCCGCCGCCGTGAGCGGTGATGACGGCTTGTCGCAGCTCCTCGCCGGTGCTGCGCTTGGAGAGATATCCGGCTGCGCCTGCCGCGATCGCATCCAGCAGCACGCTGGCCTGCTCGCTGGCGGTCATGACGATGACGCGGATCTCGGGCCGCGTGGTGCGCAGCTTGTCGAGCACCGCCAGCCCACCGAGGTCCGGCATGCGCAGGTCGAGGATCATGACGTCCGGGCGCATCCGCTCCGCCAGCTCGAGCGCCTCCTGGCCATTCTCGGCCTGCGCGACCACCTCGATCGCGGGATCGGCGTTGAGCGCCCGTGCGACACCTTCTCGCACGAGCGGAAAGTCGTCGGCAACTACAACCCTGATCGTCATATGTTCAGCCTCCCTGCCTTCGAGTTGCGAGCGTTACGAGCGTCCCCCCGCCCGGTGCTTCCTCCAGAGAGGCGCTCCCGCCGGCGCGCTTCATGCGCCCGACAATGCTCCCCTTGACGCCGAGTCCGTTGCTGTTGGCGACGAGCTCGGGATCGATGCCGACTCCGTCGTCGGTCACCGTGACGGCGGCTTGGCCGCTCGTGCTGATCTCGACGCGAACGACGACGTTCGCCGCGTTGGCGTGCTTGCGGGCGTTCGTGACGGCCTCGCGCACGGCGCCGACGATCGCCGTCACCTGGTCGCCCGTCGGCGACCCGCCAACTTCCCCGATGACGAGCTCGACGCGCGAGTCCAGCAGTCGCGCCTCGTTGGTGACGAGCTCCAGCGCGGGCAGCAGCTCGGCCGTGGCGGGCTCGCCGATCGTGTCGATCCAGCGGCGCAGGTCGCGCGCGGCGCCGCCGGCGAGGCGAGAGATCTTCGCGGCCGAGAGCCCGGTCCCGAAGCCGTCGCCTGCGATGAACTCGAGAATCTGCAGCGCCGTGTCGTGCAGGTGCCCGCGGACGAGGTCGCGTTCCTCTCGTCGCACGCGTGAGATCGGGTTCTCGACGCCGACGATGTCGCGAGGGTCGTCGTCGTGTTCGAGCTGGGCGCGCAGGCGGCCCGCCTGCAGGTCGGCGAGCTTGATCAGGTCAGAGGGGCTCGCGCCGGGATCGACGAGCTCCTCCAGGCCGGGGACGATGATCGTCCGTAGTCGCGCCCGTAGTTGAGTACGCTCGCTCGCACGCCACGCCTCGATGGCACGCTTGCGCAGCGCAACTACATCCGTATTGTCGACGCGCGCATCGTGCGCCGATCCCTGCTGCCCCAGACTCATTCACGTCCCTGCCTTCTCGATCACAAACCGTCACTGGTCTGCAGAAAAAGGAGTGCTTTGCGTTGCCAGCTTACGCAGAACCCCCTGCGGCGGTCAACCCTAGTGTGCGCACCTTCACGCACACGCAACACCCTGGGGTACCCCAGGAATAGCTACGATTTGCAGCCTTTTCTCGTGAGCCGGGCAGCGCACGAAGCTGCATGCGCCGGCGTTTGAAGCGCCTGCAGCTTCTGCACAGCTTTTGCGCGAGATCAGGCGCGCTACCAGCCGGATGAGTCGTAGCCCGGTTCTCCGGGCAGGACGATCCGCGCTGCTTGGCCGGTGAGCACGACCTTCGGCTGGACCGGCTGGACATCGCGGCCGCGCGCGCGCCGCAGCAGCTCACCGACGGTGGCGAAGCACGACAGCTCGTCCAGCTGCCTCAGCGTGGGGAGGACAAGCGGCAGCGCACCGCCGGCGTGATCCTCGAGCGCCCGCCTCGGAGTGGTCCAGCGGACGTCGACGCACTCGGTTCCGTCGACCCGGGCCGCGACGCCGTCGGGCGCGCGCGCAAGGAAGAACTGCGTGTCGAAGCGGATCTCGATGAGCTCCGGCGTGATCCAGCGGCTGTACTTCACGAGGCCGTCCGGCGCGACCCCGGTGACGCCTGCCTCCTCCTCCAGCTCGCGCACGGCGGCCGCGCGATGAGCCGCGTTACCCTCGCCCTCGCCGGCATCGACCGCCCCGCCCGGGAAGACCCAGAAGCCGCCCATGAAGCGCTGTTCGGGGTTGCGGCGAACGAGCAGGACCTCGATGCCCTCGCCGCCGTCGCGCAGCAGGATCACGCACGCCGATTGTCGGGGAACGCTCGGCTGACCGTGGTTGAGCGCTTCCGTGGTCGTAGGCCGCTCGCTCATGCGAGATGACGATAGTGCCCCCTGGCGACTCGCAACGCGCCCCGACCTTTACCCTCAAGCTCATGACCACCGAGACAACCACCACGCGCTGGATCTGCGAATCCTGTGGCTTCATCTACGACCCCGACGACGGTGACCCGGATGGCGGCATCCCGCCCGGAACGCCGTTCGAGGACATCCCCGACACCTGGTTCTGCCCCGTCTGCGGCGCCCGCAAGAAGGACTTCACGCCCTACGAGGACTGACGTCGATGGGCGTCCCCGGACCACCGGATGACCGTGCCCCTGCGCTGCGTGCTTCCGATGCCGAACGAGATCACGCGGTCGCGCGCCTGCGCGACGGCGCGTCCGAAGGCCGGCTGACGTTTGACGAGCTCGCGCACCGCGTCGAGCTCGCCTACGCCGCTGCGACGACCGCCGAGCTCGACGAGCTGCTCGCGGACCTGCCGGCCGCGTCGGCGACGGCCAGGACCGAGACGAAGCCGGTCCCGCGCGGCAAGCAGCGCCGCTGGAACGTCGCGATCATGGGCGGCTGCGAGCGCCGAGGGCGCTGGCGGCCCTCCCCGCACAGCGTGGCGATCGCATTGATGGGCGGTGTCAGCCTCGACCTGCGTGACGCGTCGATCGAGGAGGAGGAGCTCGTCATCACGGCGTTTGCGCTGATGGGCGGCGTCGAGGTCATCGTGCCGGAGGGCGTCGAGGTCGACCTCGGCGGCCTCGCGATCATGGGCGGCAACGAGCACCGGCCGGGGACGGCGCCGGTGCGGCCCGGCACGCCGATCGTGCGCATCCGAGCGTTCTCGTTGATGGGTGGCACCGAGGTGAAGGCACGCGGCAGCCGCTCCGCGGAGAGAGCACGCAAGGAGCTCAAACACGGCTAGAGCCGAAGGTCTCCCGGTAGCGCTCGAACAGCTCGTCGATCTTCTCGTGAGCCTCTTCCTCTGAGAGAAACCCGCCGGCCAGGTGTACGTCGAGCCGGCTGAGATAGGTCTCCCAGCCGGCGGCGTGCTGCCAATCCGGACCCAGTCGCGGATCGAAGACATGGGTAAAAATGAGCACGCAGCCGTCGCCGCGGGACTGCAGCTCGAAGCTGTAGCGCTCGACGCCCCAGGTCCAGCTGAACAGGCGCGGTGGCTCAAGCGCGATGATGCGACCGCTCTCCCCACCGGCCTCGAACACCTCGCCGGCCTTCGGCGTCCATGGCACCTCGCTGACGAACCATCGGGCGAGCTCGGCCGGCTCGGTGACCGCTCGCCAAACGCGCTCGCGCGGGTGGTTGAGCCGGCGCTCGAAGCGCAGCGCCGGACGGCCGTCGACGATCTGTTGACTGCCGGTCATCATGGGTGTGCCTCCAGGTGTCGTTCGAGGGCGTCCAGACGAGCGACCCAGTGCCTGCGGTAGGGCTCGAGCCAGTCTGCGACCTCGGCCAGCGGCTCGGCGCGCAGTCCGTAGCAGCGCCGCTTGCCGTCCGGGCGAACGTCGACCAGACCGGCCTCACGCAGCACCTTGAGGTGCTTTGAGACTCCCGGTTGACTGAGCTCCAGGCACGCCACGAGCTCGTTGACCGACCGCTCGCCGCCGCGCAAGAGGTCGAGGATCTGTCGACGGGACGGTTCCGCGAGCGCCGAGTAGGCCGTCATGCCGCTCATATTACCCGATCAGCATATGAACTGCGCCGGCATCGATCGGGCGCGTCCCTGGTGCTCCGCGGATCGCCGAACCATGCGTTCGATCGCGAACGCTCACAGCGTCTCCAGTTTCCCAGGTATCAAGTTCACCGCTCGTCGCTCTGAGCCGTGACACGCAGCCTCAAACCGAAGCAGGAGATCCCGTGAACACAGGCATCGAAGTGTATTTCACGCAGGTCAACGCGCCGTGGTCCAACGACGAGACGGACTTCTTTCGCGTCAACGTCTTCAACCCGACCGGCGCCGAGCGCATCGGCGTTCCGGCGCCCAACGGTCGCGCATCGATCGACCTCCCGCCGGGCCGCTACCTCGTGACGGCGACCAAGGGTGGTTTCTACGTCAACTACGACTCCAACGAGACGATCGTGAACGTCGGTTGCGACCAGCGGGTGTGCGTCACCATCATCCCGCGTTCGCTTCACTATTGCGTCTGGTGGCTGTCGCTGGCGTTGAAGGCGATCGCCCGTGACAAGAAGGCGGCGCCCGAAGTAGCGCCGCACGCCGAGGAGACCATCGCCATGCTCGATCGCATCGCCGACGTGATCCCCGAGGAGCTCCAGATCCCGGAGGTCCGGCGCTTCGACATCGACACGCTGGAGAAGCAGCTGCGCGAGGACGATCGCCCGAACAGGTAGCCGCGGAACCCTCCGCCCAGCTGGCGCCCGCCCGTGGGTCAGCTGGGCGCGCCAGCGCGCACGGAGCACACAACTTCGATTTGCGCGCCCGCTCGTTCGGGGTTAGCTGCGCCGCTGACGGCGCCAGACCCCGAAGGGTCTCATCGTGACATTGACAGGTGTAGAGGATTGCGCCTAGATTCTGACTTTCGACCAGAGGAACGACCATGCCTGATGAACAATCGACAATGCCGCCAATAATCACTCGTGACAGCATGGCAGCCCAACTCGGCAAGGGAGCCATACCGGAGGGCTATGTCCCGTTCAGGGGCTATCTCGCTGCCGGGGAAGCCGGTACCTGTCGCATTTACGTGGACGCCCAGTTCATCCGTTGGCTCGTGGTAAGCACAGACGACATCGCGGGCCGGCTCGACATCCAAGCCAACGCGCAGGATCCCCGCGAGATGATCTGGGTCAAGCGCGGCGCGAGGATGGCCCAGTGCGAAGTCCGATCTGCCCACGAGATCGCGAATGACGGCGGCGGAGTCGACACCGACCGACTGGACGATACCGAGCCGAGTGACCCTTCGGGACACCCGCCTCCGTA
>JAWVGJ010000148.1:0-51512 GCA_033855115.1 Solirubrobacteraceae bacterium | reverse complement strand
AGATCTGCCCGTCGGTGATCGAGATGACGTTCGTCGGGATGTAGGCCGACACGTCGCCGGCCTGCGTCTCGATGATCGGCAGCGCCGTCATCGACCCGCCGCCGAGGTCGTCGTTGAGCTTGACCGCCCGCTCGAGCAGGCGGCTGTGCAGGTAGAAGACGTCGCCGGGGTATGCCTCGCGGCCCGGCGGGCGGCGCAGCAGCAGCGACATCTGGCGGTAGGCGAAGGCGTGCTTGGTGAGGTCGTCGTAGACGCACAACGCGGCCTTGCCGTTGTAGAGGAAGTGCTCTGCCATCGCGCAGCCCGCGTACGGCGCGAGGAACTTCACCGGCGCGGCCTCGTCGGCGGCGGCCGCGACGATGATCGTGTTCTCCATCGCGCCGTTCTCGGCCAGCGTCTGGGCGAGCGCCACGACCGTCGCCATGCGCTGGCCGATCGCCACGTAAATCGAGATGAGGTCGCTGCCCTTGTTGTTGATGATCGTATCGATCGCGATCGCGGTCTTGCCGACCTGACGGTCGCCGATGATCAGCTCGCGCTGGCCGCGGCCGATCGGGATCATCGCGTCGATCGCCTTGATGCCGGTCTGCAGCGGCTCGATCACCGGCTGGCGCTGGACGACGCCGGGAGCCTTGAATTCCGCCGCCCGGCGCTCGCTCGCGTTGATGTCGCCCTTGCCGTCGAGCGGGTTGCCGAGCGGATCGACGATCCGGCCGAGCAGCTCCTCGCCGACCGGGATGTCGAGCAGGCTGCCGGTGCGCTTGACCGTGTCGCCCTCGCGGATGCGCTGCCATTCTCCGAACAGCACGACGCCGACGTTGTCGGATTCGAGGTTCAGCGCGAGACCGGTGACGCCGTGCGGCAGCTCGAGCATCTCGAAGGACATCGCGTTCTCGAGACCGTGGACGCGGGCGATGCCGTCGCCGACGGACAGGACGGTGCCGACCTCGGTCAGCTCGGCCGAGTCGGCGTCCAGCCCCTCGATGCGACTCTTGAGGATGGAAGTGATTTCGTCGGGCTTGATCTTCATGGAGGTCGTGTCAGCTCCTTGTCACACGCCGCCGCGGGCGACGTGCTTTCTCAGGGTTTCGAGGCGGTTGCGGATCGAGGCGTCGAGGATCGAGTTGCCGACGCGCAGGACGATGCCGCCGAGCAGGTCGGGATCGACGCTCGCGGCCAGCTCGATCTTCTGACCGGTGGCCTCCGCGATCTTGTCGCCGATCTCGCTGACGATCTTCTCGTCAAGCGTGGTCGCGGTCCGGACCTGCACGGCCAGCACCTTGTTCTCGCGTGCCCACAGCTCGTCGTAGACGCGGCGGATCCGGAAGATCGCCGGCATCCGATGCTTCTCGATCAGCAGCTTCAGGAAGTTCGTCAGCGTCGGATCGGCGTCCTCGACGGCGCGGTCGAGGCCGTCGACCTTCTCCTGCGTGGAGAAGTAGGGCGAGAAGAAGAAGGTCGCCAGGTCGCGGTTCTCGTGCAGCGCGTCGGCGAACTGGCCCAGCTGGTCGCGGATGAGGTCGAGGGTGTCGTGCTCCTGCGCGACCTCGAACAGCGACCGGCCATAGACCTCGGCGATCTCCTCCATGGGTTAGTGCTTCCCGTCCCCCGCGAGGGCGGAGAAGTCGAGCTCCGCCAGCGCCTCGTCGACGAGCCGGCGCTGATCCTTCTCGGTGAGCGTCCTGCGCGTGACCTTCTCCGTGGCGAGGATCGTGAGGTCGGCGACCTCGTTGCGAATGTCCTGGATCGCCCGCCGGGTCTCCGCCTCGATGTCGCGCTTGGTCTGCTCCAGCAGCTCCTCGCGGCGCTTCTTGGCGTCCTCGATCGTCTCATGCTCGACGGTCTCGGCGGCCTTGCGCGCGCGGGCGATGATCGCCTCGGCCTGGCCGCGCGCCTCCTTCAGACGCTCGCGGTACTCGGCGAGCAGCTCCTCGGCCTCGGACTTCAGGCGCTCGGCGCTGTCGATCGACTCCTCGATGGCGCGCTGCCGACGGTCGAGCGCCTCGGCGATCCTCGGGAAGGCGGCCTTGCGGAGCACGAACAGCGTCAGGCCGAAGGCGGCCAGCGTCCACAGCATCAGCCCGAGGCCGGGCGTGACGAGGAAGTTGCCCTCGCCGGCCTTCGTGGCGGCGAGCGGAACGACGTTCGCGAGCGCGGACATCGGCCTAGAGGAAAAACGCGATGAGGCCGAAGATGAAGGCGTAGAAGACGATCGCCTCGGTGAGCGCGAAGCCCAGCCACTGGATCGAGGTGATTTCCTCCTTCATCTCCGGTTGGCGGGTCACCGACTCGATGACCTTGCCGAAGATGTAGCCGACGCCGATGCCGGGGCCGATGGTGCCCAGGCCTGCGCCGACGCCGAGCGCGATGGCCTTGAGGCCCTTCGTAGGGTCCGCTCCTCCAGACGCCGCGGCGGCAATCTCGGTCAGGGCGATGGGATCCACGTTCGTAGCTCCTTCTTGTTAGTGATGCTCGGCGACTGCGCCGCCGAAGTAGATCGAGGTCAGCGTGGCAAAGATGAACGCCTGCAGCGTGGAGATCAGCACGACCTCGAAGAGGAAGAAGGCGACGGCTACCGGCAGCGTCAGGGCGCCCAGAGCGGCGAGACCCAGCAGGACGACGAGCCCGCCTGCCATGAAGAGGATGAGCAGGTGCCCCGCGAGGATGTTGGCGAACAGTCGAACGCTCAGCGAGATGACCCGGACGAACTGCGAGATGACCTCGATGACGAAGATCGCCGGCCGCAGCGGCCGGGGCGTACCGGCGGGGACCCAGCTCTTGAGGTACCCGACGAAGCCCTTCTTGCGCACGCCCTCGACGTGGTAGGTGATCCAGACGATGAGCGTGAGGACGAGCGGGACGGAGATGTTCGCGGTCGCGGCGTAGATCGCGAAGGTGGGGATCGCGAAGCCGAAGACGTCGACGGTCTCGTGGGTGTTCGTCGGCAGCGGGATGTAGCCGATCATGTTCGAGAACCAGATGAAGAGGAACAGCGTGCCGACGAACGGGAACCACTTTCGTGCCATGGCGTCTTCCATGTTCCCGCGCGTGATGGTGTCGCGCATGAGCAGGAATGCGGCTTCGAGGGCCGTCTGGATGCGGTTCGGACGGGCCGTCATGCGGTTGGCGATCCAGAGCACCGTGAAGATCGTCAGGCCGGCGGCGAGCCAGAGGTAGAGCACGGCCTTGTTGATCGACAGATCCAGCGGGCCGAGCTTGATCGAGATCCACGGTTCGAGCTTGAACTCGTTTTGGGGATAGAAGGCGTCGTTCTTGCCGGCGGAGCCGAAGGCGGCGAAGAGGATGAGCAGGAGGCCGACGACGACCGAGCCAGCGAGAAGGATCTTGATGCGGCGGCTCATGGCGCTGACGGCCTCGTACCGTCAACTGGGTGCGCGGCAAGCTTTGTCGTGAACGAGACGGTAAAGAGCACGACGCAGAGCACGGCCGCCGAGAGGCCGACATCGTCACCGGCGCTTAGGCCGACCGCGAGGAGCGTGAGGCCCATGAGGTATCCGCGGCCGATCATCGAGCCGGTCACGATTGCGGCCATCTTGCCAAGATCTGTCGTGGCCTGGGCCTTGCGGTCGGCGTAGGCGCCGATAGAGCGCCACATCAGCCAGATGACGAGAGCGGTGGCGTAACCGAGGAGCGGCAGGCCGGCCACGAGGAAGACCGGCAGCGCCAGCGCGAGCAGCGCGAGGTCGAGGTTGCGAAGCGCGACCACGCGGCCGTCCTCAGAGCTCTCTATAGCGATCGTGGACAAGGACGAAACCGACGATCAGACCGACGAACAGGCCTACTAGGCCTGCGAGGACAGCCGCTCCGACGAGCGATCCGAGACCGAAGCCTGCGCCCGCGCCAGCGACCATCGAGCCCACGATGAGGCTGCCGGCAACGATCGGAGCCGCAGCTGGCTTGCGCTCGGGAATGGGAGGTTGGCTCATCGGCTGGGAGATCCGTGTTCGCACATTCAGACATGGAGGGTCGCGGACCCTACAGACGAAAAAACCGCGCTGGCTGCGCGGCTGCTGCCGAGGGCTGGGGGCGACACCGTGGAGCATACTGTTTCCGCGGACTTTGTAACAACCTTGTGACAGGCAGCACGACAGCTCGCGCAAATCGACCTCTGCCTATGGAAGCTGTCATTGCTTGGTTGCAATTGACCGCCTCGCGAGGGTGAGCCCTTCAGGCGTAAGGTCCCTTCGCGCATGACGCACACTCACGATCATTCCCACGCTGGGCATTCGCATGCGCCTTCGGCGGAAGCCGACCGCCGCTGGCTCACCGTCGCGCTGCTGTTGATCGCGGGCTTCATGGGCGTCGAGGTCGTCGCCGGCATCCTGGCGGGTTCGCTGGCGCTGCTGTCAGACGCCGCCCACATGCTCACCGACGCCGCGTCGATCGGGCTCGCGCTGGTGGCGGCGCGGTTGGTCGCGCGCCCCGCGGGCGGTGCGTTCACATTCGGTTTCGCCCGCGCGGAGATCCTGTCCGCGCAGGTCAACGGCGCCGCCCTGTTTGTGCTCGCGGGCGTGATCGCCGTCGAGGGCATCGGGCGGCTCGGTTCGTCGCCGTCCGTGGCAGGGCCGGTTGTAGTTGTCGTCGGTGTGCTTGGCGCGTTCGTGAACATCGCCTCGTTCTGGGCCTTGTCGCGCTCGGAGCGTCGCAGCCTGAATGTCGAGGGCGCGCGCGCACACGTGCTCGCCGACCTGTACGGGTCGTGCGCTGCGATCGTCGCCGGCGCGGTGATCGCCGCGGGCGGACCGGCGCAGGCCGACGCCGTCGCGGCGTTGACCGTCGCGGCGCTGATGCTGCGCTCGGGCTGGTCGCTGCTGCGCGCCTCGGCGCGGGTGCTGCTCGAGGCCGCGCCGGAGGGCATCGATCCCGACGAAGTGGGCTTCGCCCTCGCGTCCCAGGCCGGAATCGTCGAGGTCCACGACCTGCACGTCTGGGAGGTCACGTCCGGCTTCCCCGCGCTCGCCGCGCACGTCATGGTGCAGCCGGATGACGACTGCCACGCGCGCCGGCGCGAGCTGCAGACGCTGCTGCGCGACCGCTTCGGGATCCGCCACACGACGCTGCAGGTGGACCATGTCTCGTGGCAGCGCTTGGTGGAGATCGCTCCGGTCGTGCCACGGGTCGGCGGCGACTCTTAACGGCGTCCTACAACGCCGAGGCCCCGATCACCTCCTGCCACCACGCCCGCTCGGCGTCCGTCTTGGCGGTCCGCAGCCGCCGCCGTACGTGCCACTGCAGCTGCTCGCGCGAGCCCACCAGCACGTGCGGACCGGTCACCGCGTAGCGGCCGTCCTCGAGCACCACCAGCGCGCCGGGAACGTCCCAGCGGGTGTTGAGCCGCTCGACGACGGCCAGCCCGAGCACGACCTCCGGAGCGTCGGGATCGCCGTCGTCAGCAGCCCAGGGACGCGTGGTGAAGATCGGCGCGCTGCCCGTGGGCACCCGGTCGGGACGCGACTCCGGGCCGACCGGTCCGGAGTGCCAGCGTTGGCGGGCCTCCTCCAACGCCGCGATCGCGGTCTGGCGCGCGACGATGTGCAGCCGGTCGCCCGCCTCCAGGCGCGTGGAGCCGCGCGGCGGCAGGGCCTCGTCGCCGCGGACGAGCACGTTGACCAGGGCATCGCGCGGCAGGCCGAGGTCGCGCACGCGCACGCCGACTGCGGCGTCACCCTCCAGGATCGGAACCTCGACCACGTCCGCGCCCAACTGGCGGATCGAGCCGACCTCGACCAGCGGCCTGCCCAGCGCCGGCTCGGTCGTCGTCGCTCCGAGCTTCTGCGCCAGCGGCTCGAACGTCGAGCCCTGCAGCAGCGTCGAGAGCAGCACGGTGAAGAACGCGATGTTGAAGAACTCATGGCTGGCGGGGACGCTGGCGATGATCGGAAACAGCGCGAGTACGACCGGCACGGCGCCGCGCAAGCCGGCCCATCCCAGGACGAGGCGATCCGCGAAGGACAGCGGCGCGAACGCGGTCGCGACGGAGACGGCCAGCGGGCGGGCGACGAACACCAGCACCACCGCCACGAGCGTGCCCTGGACCGCGAAGTCGCCCAGCTGGTGCGGAAAGACGAGCAGACCGAGCGTGAGGAACATCGCCAGCTGCGCGACCCATGCCAGGCCGTCGTGGAACGCGTAGACCGTCTGGCGCGCAGGCAGCGATGACGACCCCATCCACAGCCCGGCCAGGTACACGGCGAGGAAGCCGGAGCCGTGCAGGACGTCGGCCGCGCCGAACGCGACCGCCACGACCGCCAACGACGCGACCGGATAGAGGCCGCCGGTCGCCAGCCGCGCGCGCCGGAATGCCTGGACCGCCAGCCAGCCGACCGCCCCACCCACGACCGCGCCGATGCCGAGCTGCTGCACGAACAGCACGACCATGTCCGGGACGCCGAAGTCCGGCTTCTCGATCCACTGGATGAAGCCGATCACGAGCAGGACCGCGACCGGGTCGTTCATCCCCGCCTCGCCCTCGAGCGTGCGCGCGAGTCGCCGCTTGAGTCGCGAGCCGCGCAACAGCGCGAAGATCGCCGCGCCGTCCGTCGCGGACACGATCGATCCGACGAGCAGTCCCTGCAGGAGCGTGTAGTCCAGCAGCCAGTAGGCGATCAGACCCGTCACAACCGCGGTCAGCAGCGTCCCGACCAGTGCGAGGCTCAGCGCCGAACCGAGCACCGGCCGGATCTCGGGCAGTCCGGCGGCGAGGCCGCCCTCGAAGAGGATCAGCGCGAGGGCGACGATCCCGATCGAGCGCGCAACCTTATAGTCGGTGAACGGGATTAACCCGAGGCCGTCCGAGCCGATCGCCATCCCGACGCCGAGGAATAGCACGAGGCCCGGGATCCGAAGGCGCCCGGCGAGCAACGAGGCGCCGAGGCCGACCGCGAGCAGCGCGCCCGCGATCAGGATGTAGGTCCCCTCGTGTGCCATCGCGGGATCTTGCTACAGCCATCCGGTCCGCGCGCCGCGATGGTGCGCGCTCGAGCCGTATCTTGGTTTCCGATGCGGACCGATACCGGGCCCGGGCGAGCCTGAGGCGCAGGCCCCATGGTCGACCGACCCTGGCCGCTGAGCTCTCGGTCGAGCAGCTGGGGCGACCCGCTCGACGACGTCATGGCGAAGCTCATGCCTGCGTACAACTCAGGCGCGCGGCGCTCGGACATCGAAGCGGTCAGGCGATTGTTGCGATCGGCGCTGCCGGCTCGATCGGCACGCCATGTCACGGTAGTCGGGACCAACGGGAAGACGAGCACCGCGACATACCTCGCCCGCCTGCTGACGTCCGCGGGTCAGCGGACGGGGCTGTTCACCTCACCGCACCTGCGCAGCTGGACCGAGCGCATCCGCGTCGATCTCGAGCAGGTGCCCTCGAGCGTATTCGCCGACGCGGTGCTCGGGGTCCATGCGATCGCCGCGCGAGCAACGGCGTTGGAGCGGCCGGGAGACCTGCGGTTCTTCGACATCCTGACGATCGCGGCGGAGGAGATCTTCGGCGGCGCGAGAGCCGGCGTCGGAATCTTCGAAGCCGGTATCGGCGGACGCCTGGATGCGACGCGATGCCTCGACGCGGAACTGGTCCTGTTGACCGGCGTGGGCGATGACCACGAGTCCCTCCTCGGCGCGCGGCCGCAGGAGCGGCTACGAGAGAAGGCACTCGCAGCACGACCGGGCTCGACGCTCGTCAGCGTGCCGCTCGGACGCGCCCTCGAGGCAGAGCTCCTGACGATCGCCGCGGCGGGCGACTTCCACGTCGAGCTCCTCGACGCCGACGCCGACGCCGACGCCGGCGGCGACGGCGACGGAGAAGGCGACGCCGATAGCGCTGACCGAGCCGCCCCGCGGCTGCAGCGCAGCAACCTGCGACTCGCCCGCGCGGGCATGGCCCAGCTTTTGCCGGGCGTGCTCCCGCCGCCGATCTCCTCGAACATCGACGGCCGACTCCAATCCGGCACCGCTGCCGGGGTGCCCTACATCGTGGATGTCGGTCACAACCCGACGGCCTGGTGCGCGTTCTTGGACGGCCTTCCCCATCGGCGGCATGTCGTCGTCGTCGCCATCTCCGTGCCCCGTCCCGTGGACGAGCTCGTACGCGTCCTATCCGCCGTGTCACACAAGCTGGCGAGCGTGACCGTCACGACGACGACCGTTCGCCCGGCGCAGGCGCCGGCTGCGATCGCCGACGATCTCGTGCGCGCCGGTGTCGAAACTCAGGTCGTCGAACAGCCGGATGCCGCGTTCGCCGCGGCACTGCAGGCCGCCCGAGCGCGTGGGTTGCCACTCGCCGTGTTCGGGTCAACCTTTGTCGCGGTGGACTTCCTCGCGTGGCTGCGCAGATGCTGACCAGTCAGCGGCGGGCGGGGCGCGGCGAGCGAAAGCTCACCCGCGGGCGCACGCCGGATCTCAGCACCCGTCTGAGGACGTCCAGCGCGGTGCGCCGGCGACCTCCCGGCGTGATCAGCGCGGAGTCCCACGTGCCGCCCGGCGGGCCGGCGTTCCAGTGGTAGAGATAGACCCGCGAGATGCGCGGGTTGCCTGGCAGGATGCGGTCGAAGATGTAGCGCATGACCTCACCGGCGTGGCGCGGTCCCTGGGGAATGTCGGTCGTGCTGCGGTTGCGCCGCGCGACGAGGCCACCGGTCTCCGTCAGCCACAGCTTCGCGCCCGGGGTCGCGCGCAGCAGCTCGCGCAGGCGCCGCATCGTGAAGCGGTTGGCCTCGACGTAGTTGTGCAGCCCCCAGACCGGCGGCGTGTAGCCGAGCTTGCGCCGCATCGCCCGGACGTAGCGGGCGATGTTGGGCATGTCGAGCATCTCTGCCGCCAGGATCGTGCACGACGGGCACTCCTCGCGCAGCGCGCGGTAGTACGCGGCGACGAGCGCCGGGCGATTGCAGGTCGGCTCGCCACAGTGATTGGCCTCGTTCCAAGTCGCGAACGTCTTGACCCACGGGTACAGCTCACGGAAATGGCGAAACTCGTACCGCAGGCGCTCCGGCGTGGGGAGCGAGCGCCGGGTCGTGCGGGAGTGCCCGAAGGAGATCAGCGGATCGACGCCGGCTGCCCGCGCAGCGGACAGCCACGCGTCGAGCTCCTTGGCCTGCCAGGGGCTCGTCAGCGCGTCCCAGCCGATCGCCAACCGTGCGCGCTGGATGCCGAGGGCGCCGAAGCGCGGGTCGCTGAACATGTCGGGCTTCTGATCGGAGATGCCGACTTGGACGCCTGTCTGGGCCGACTTGACCACGGCCGCGCTCACGCCGCCCGGCAGCGCGACGGCGGCGACGAGAAGCACGGCCAGCACGGCGATGCGCATCGCGACGATCAACCGCCGGTGAGGACGGTGTCGTCGCCGCCGTAGCGCATCGTGGATCTGAACGGGGACACGAGCGCGCCGGCGTGATCGAGGTGGGAGTGGTGCATGCGAGGCGCAACCGTAATGGTCGGATCGGATCGCCTGGCCGAAAGTTCCGTGCCGCTGATGAGACCGGCTAGGACTGCAGCCGTTCGAACTCCTCGGTCTCACGCCGGACGGCATCGAACTCGCCCGTCTTCATCCGCGCGGCGACGTCTTCGTCGACCTCGTCTTCCGTCGTGTCCGGCTTGACGCGCCGCAGCCGCAGCGCGTCGAGGTGCTTGAACTTCAAGATCTCCAGGACGTAGACGAGATAGACGGAGGCTGCGAGGGCGAGCAGGCAGAGCCCCGCCATGACCGCCGTCCAGCCAGGGCGCAGCGCACCGCCGTTGTCCGAGTAGGGCACGAAGCGCAGCGCGACCGCCAGGCCGGCGAGCAGCAGCGTCCAGGCATAGAGATAGAGGACCGTGCGCCGTGTCGAGAAGCCGATCCGGTCGAAGCGATGGTGGAAGTGCTCGCGGTCGGCCTCGTACACGGGACGGTGGTACTTCATTCGCTTGAGCACGACGAACGTCGTGTCGAGAAACGGCACCGCCAGCACGATCAGCGGGAAGATCAGCGCGAGCACGGCGTTCGTCTTGACCGAGCCGAGCACCGCGACGCAGCCGAGCAGCAGCCCGAGCAGATTCGACCCGCAGTCACCCATGTAGACCGAAGCCGGGTGGAAGTTGTGGATCAAGAAGCCGAGCGCGGCGCCGGCCGTCAGCGCCGCGAGGACGCCGGCGTCGTTGCGACCGAGGTCGAATGCGATCACCGCCAGCGCAGCCGCGCTCAGCGCGCACACACCGGCGGCGAGCCCGTCGACGCCATCCGACAGGTTGACGACGTTCATCACGACGACGAGCCCGAGCACGGTCAGCGGGCCGCCGAGGCTGCCGAACTGCACCGAGCCGACAAACGGAATCGTGACGTTGTCGACGACGACGCCGGCGTCGACCGCCACGATTGCCGCCGCGATCTGGCCGGCGAGCTTCACCAGCGGCGGCAGCTCGAAACGATCGTCCAGCGCGCCGACGACCACGATGATCGCGGCGGCCGCGAGGATGCCCTGCAGCTGCTCGGTGCCGTGCAGGACGACGACGCCGGCGATCGTGCCGCCGGCGAAGATCGCCAGGCCACCGAGCAGCGGCGTGCCACCGGGGGCCAGGCCACGACCGCGCGCCCGGTCGATCGCTCCGACGCGCCGCGCAAAGCGCATCGTCAGCGGTGTCAGCACGGCGGTCGCCACGAGGGCGATCGCGAACGCCTTCAGGGCGTCGAGCTCGTCGAGCACGCTGCGACTGTAATGAACCGCTGGTGGCCCGGTGCGGTCCGTTCAGCCGCCTGCGAGGATCAGTCCTGCGGGCCGTCTTCGATGAGCGCGACGCGCCGTGAGTGGCGGCCACCCTCGAACGCGCCGTCGAGGAACGCGGAAACGATCGCATCGGCGGTCTCGCCGTCCAGGCGCCTGCCCGACAGCGTCACGACGTTCGCGTCGTTGTGTGCGCGCGCGAGTTGTGCCTCCTCGACGTCATGCGCGTTGACGGCCCGCACGCCCGGCACCTTGTTGGCGACGATCGCCACGCCGACGCCCGAGCCGCAGACGAGAACGCCGAGCTCGGCATCGCCGTCGGCGACCAGTCGCGCCGCGGGGCGCGCGTAGCTGGGGTAGTCAGTCGATTCGTCGGTCGCTGGTCCGACGTCGACGACGTCGTGGCCGCCCGCCGCGAGCTGCGCCTTGACGTGCTCCTTGAGCTCGAAGCCAGCGTGGTCTGAGCCGATGGCAATACGCATGCGAGGCATCCTACGGCGCCGGGCGGCTTCGCCATTCGGCGCCGCCGTCGCCGTTAGGCGCGTCGGCGTTTGCGACTGCGCGGCGGCCGGGATCTCATGCCTGAACCAAGCCCCACGACGCCTCATGCGACGGCCGGCCGCGCAGCAGTCGAGTCCCGACGTCGATCGCGGCCAGCCCGGGGATGACGAACGCCAGCCCGAAGCCGACGAGCACCCGCGTGACCGTGTCCGAACGCGTGATGCTCGTATAGATGAGCACGCCGTACGCGCACGCCAACATTCCGACCGCGATCAACGCGGTAGCCAGCACGGCGCGCATCAGTACACGCCCTGCCGCCGGCGCTGCAACCGCGCGCTCTCGCGGCGTACATCGTGCACTAAACCCGTCCATGGGGCCCCCTAAGTAAACGTTCTTTCGGAGGGCACTCTACGGGTCTGGTAGGGGGTGCTCGAACGCCCGTCCAGTGCGAGAGCCGGCCGCCGTCGCGCACCCGTGGCGGCGCGATCAGTCCTCCTCGAACAGCGCCTTCACGGCGTCACGCAGTCCGCCACCAGGCGCAGATGGCGCAGGTAGCACTCGGCGAAGCGGCAGGCGGCATCGGGGCCGAACAGGCGATGCGGGTAGCGGAACGTGAGGTGCAGCCGCCCTGCGACCGTCACCGCCCCCAGGCACAGGCTCAGCGGCGCCCTCGCCGGCGTGGAGCACCACAGTTCGACGACCTCGCCGACGTCCGGCCCGAAGCACGGCGTCTCGTCCGGGGACCCCAGGTTGCAGAGCACGGTGGTGTCCACCATGTGGTTGCCGGTGAGCGGCTGGAGCACCACGATCGACTGCTTGGCCCACAGCGCCAGCAGGCCCGATCGCTCCAGGGCGGCGATCAGCGCAACCCCCGTGCGGGTGCGCTTGTTGCGGGCGATCTGGGCGGTCATGACGTCGAGCGCGACGGCGGGGCCGGCGCGCTCGCCGCGGGTGCTCGACATCCGGGCGGTCACCGAGAAGTTGCCGATCGTGTCCTCGCGCCACCCCGCCGGACGCAGGTCGGCGTGCACGAGCACGCCGATGCGCCGGGCGGGCGTGCCGTGCTGGAGATTCCATTGGCCGATCGCAAGGTGCAGGGCCGCCATCAGGATGTTCGTGCTGTTGCGCGGGCGCTCGACGTCGACGACGTGCCGTGTCTCCTGCGCCGACAGCCCCACGTGATGAAAGCCGTACCCGGGGTGGTCGCCGGGCTGGTCGGCGGCGACGCGCGCCGGCCGGTCCAGCATGTCGCGCAGCCGCTCCACCACCCGCTTGTAGGACCGCTCCAAGACCGACGTGCGCACCGATGCCGGCCGGACGGGCAGGTCGCGGACAGCCAGAAAGTCGAGCGCCCCGGCGGTGTCGCCGGCGTAGGCCCGCGCAATCCATTGCAGCACCCGCAGGGCAGCGAAGCCGTCGCTGGCCGCGTGGTTGAGATTGAGCATGAGGACGTCGCCGGCAGGGTGGCGGGCCAGGTATACGTGCAGCGGCGGGCACCCGCCGACCGGGACGACCATGCTCTGAAGGCGCGTTCGGGCCGCGTCCAGGGCTTCGTCGTCGAGACAGTCGACGACGTCCAGGGGATCGCGCTCCAGGGTGCAGCCTCCCAGGATCACTTCCAGCGCCGCGCGCAGCCGCGCTTCGTCCAGCGGACCGGCGACCCGCGCCTCCAGCTGCACGCTCCACCTCGATGCCGTCGGATCGAGCAGATCGGCCTGCGCAGGAGTGCTCTGCGCCTCACCGGAGACCCACTCGCAGTTGAGCTCGCAGCGATGGTCGCCCTGGCGCCCACGCATCAGCCACATGAGGTCCTGGGCCATGCCGGCCACGTTGTGCGCCAGCGCTTGGCGAAGGGAGTACGCAGACGCTCTCTTCGATTCCAACGCCAGCGGTGAGACTCGGTCCACATGTGCCGCCACCTGGTTGTCGTCGACCGAGATGTGGAGGCTGTTGTTGGACACGTTCTCGCGCAACGAGACCATCCCGGGGTGGTACAGGCGACCGAGGCGGCCGTCGCGATGAAAGCGCCCGCTGACATCCAGCTGGCGGAACAGCGCGGCGGCGTCGGAGATCGTCGGCTCGGCGACAGCGTGGGGCGCTGCGGGATCGTCGCGACCGGCCGGGTCGGCGACCTCCATGCGGGATTGCAGGGTAGGCGACTCGTCGCCGGCAGAGCTGCTCACGCCGGTCAAGGTACGCAATCCTGCTGTTGCAGTGGGCGCTGGGGTGCTGCCAGCAGCCGCGCGAGCTCGTCAGCAGGCACGGCCCCTTCCCGCAGCACCGACCACGCGCCGTCCGCCTCATAGGAGCGCAGATCGACCACCGTCGAGGGCGTTCCCGGCAGCGTCCCGCCGTCGAGCACGAGGTCGGCGCCGTCGCGCATGCGCGCGTCGACGTCCGCGAGCGCGCGCGGGTCCGAGCCGCCCGACAGGTTGGCGCTTGACTGCAGCACCGGCACCCGGACACCGGCAAGAGCCGGCAGCATCGGCACACGCAGCCCGAGCGTCGCGGGGTCAGGCCCGCAGGCAAGCGAGAACAGGCGGTCGGGGTTGCGGAGCAGGAGCGTCAGCGCTCCGGGCAGGAGCGCCTCGACGGCGGCGCGCGTCCGCGAGCCGAGCTGCGACAGCGCCGCGAGCGCCGGCGCCATGGCGAAGAACATCACCGCTGCGGGCTTGTCAGCCGGCCGCCCCTTGAGCTCGTAGAGCCGCGCCACGGCCGCGGTCGAGCGCGGGTCGCAGGCCAGGCCGTAGACCGTGTCGGCGCCAAACAGGACGACGCCTCCATCCGCGATGCAGCGCTCGAACGCCTCAGCTGCGCCTGTCCTCACCGCGACCCCACCACCACGCGCTCGATCCCCGCCAGGTCGCAACGCACGGACACGTCGGTGTATCCGGCGCTGGCCATCAACTCTGCCACGGCCGGCGCCTGCCCGCTGCCGACCTCGACCGCGAGCAGCGGCGCAACGCCGGCCGCCGCCGGCACCAGCCGCCGGATAACGTCGAGCCCGTCCTGCCCCGCGAACAGCGCACCTGGCGGCTCGTGGCGCACGATCTCGGGCGCCAGGCCGGCGCGCTCTGCGTCGCAGACGTAGGGCGGGTTGCACAGCACGCCGTCGCACTGCTCGATCCCGGCCAACAGATCGCCCTCCACGAACTCGACGTCCAGCCCGAGCTGCGCGCCGTTTGCCCGCGCCACGGCGAGCGCCCCTGCGCTCACGTCGGTCCCCACGACCGTCAGATCCGGGCGCTCGGCCTTTAACGCGAGCGCGACCGCTCCGCTGCCGGTGCCGACGTCCACAACGCGCGCGCGTGGCGCGAACGAGAGCCCGACCTCGACGAGCAGCTCGGTCTCCGGCCGCGGCACGAGCACTCGCGCGTCGACCGCGAGCTCGACGTGGCGGAACCCGCGCCGCCCGACGATGTACGCCACCGGCTCGCGCTTCACGGAGCGGCGCCGCACGCAGTCCTGAAACGCCCGCACGGCCGGGCCGACGACCTCGCGGCCCGGGTCCACGAACAAGGCCGTGCGATCCACGCCCAGCACGGCCGCGAGCAGGATCTCGGCGTCCAGCTGCGGCGTCGGCGACCCCGCGGCTCCGATCGCGATGACGGCGGAGTCGAGCGCCTCGCCCACCGTCGCCCCGCCGAAGGCTGTCAACTCTCCCCCTGCTGCTCCAGTCCGCGGCGCTTCTCGTCGGCCTGCAGCGCGGCCGTGAAGTCGTCCAGTTCGCCCTCGAGAACGTTGTCGAGGTTGTGCGCCGTGAGCTTGATGCGATGGTCGGTCACCCGCCGCTCGCCGTAGTTGTACGTGCGGATCTTTTCGGCGCGCTCGCCGGTCCCGACCTGCGAGCGGCGGTCGGCGGCGAGTTCGGCCTGCTGCTCGGCCAGCGCCTGCTCGTACAGCCGCGCACGCAGCACGCGCATCGCCCGCTCGCGGTTTTGCAGCTGGGACTTCTCGTCTTGCATCGAGACGACGATCCCGCTCGGCTTGTGCGTGATCCGCACCGCGGAGTCGGTCGTGTTGACGGACTGCCCGCCGGGCCCGGATGAGCGGTAGACGTCGATCTGCAAATCGTTGGGATCGACCTGCACGTCGACCTCCTCGGCCTCGGGCAGCACCGCGACGGTCGCCGTCGACGTGTGGATTCGCCCCTGCGACTCAGTCGCCGGCACGCGCTGCACGCGGTGCGTGCCGCCTTCGAACTTGAAGACCGAATACGCGCCGTCGCCTTTGATCGCAAACGTGTAGGCGCCGTCGTCGGCCTGGAGCAGCTCGACCTGCAGACCGCGCCGTTCCGCGTACTTGCCGAGCATCCGAAAGACGTCCGCTGCCCACAGGCCGGCCTCGTCCCCGCCGGCGCCGCCGCGGATCTCGACGATGACGTTCTTGTCGTCGTTGGGATCGCGCTGGACCATCGCCAGGCGGATCTCCTCCTCAAGACGTTCGATCCTTGCGCGCGCGCTACCGAGCATCTCGCGAACCTCGGCGTCCTCGTCCTCGTCGAGCATCTCGCGCGCACCGGCTTCGTCGTCGATCGCGCGCCGCCATTGCGTCGCGAGCTTCGCCGCCGGCTCGAGCTGGTGATAGGTCCGCCCGGCCGCGGCCGCCCTGTTGCGATCGGTGAAGATCTCGGGATCGGCCATGGTGCGCTCCGCCTCCGCGAAGCGCGTCTCGATCTGCTCGACGAGTCGCTCGATCACAAGCCCGAGAGTAGTGCAGGGCAGAGCGACGACCGGCCGGGCCGTGCTATCGAGCGTCAGTTGGGGTCGTATCGAACATTCGTGGTGTTTGCGTTCGTGTCATAAAGCGCTCAAGATCGCTCGCCGACTGACCGATGTAGGGGAGGTGGAGCTTTATCGACCGATCGACTCACACGAGCCCGACGGCGATTGCAGATCCGGGCTCGATGGTCATGCCACCGCCGCCCTGGACCGGCTGACGCGATGGGCGGCGAAGGCGCTGCGCGCCTCCGAGGCGATCGTGACGCTCGTCAACGGTGACCGGCGGGTTCTCGCCAGCACGACGGGACCAGCCACGCCGAGCCACGACCCGCGAATGGCGCAGCTCGCCGATCGGGTCCTCAGCATGGGACAGGCGCATGCGGTCGGTGACCTCCGCCCCGAGCGGGGACTGTCCGAGAACGACATCGACGGCGGCGCGTTCCTCGGTGCGCCGCTCGTCGACCGCGACGACAAGGTCGTCGGAAGCTTTTGCGTTGCCGACACGCGTCCGCGCCGATGGACGATCCAGGACATCGAGCTCGTCGGCGAGTTGGCCGCCTCGGCGATGACCGAGGTCGAGCTTCACCACGCGCGCAGCGACGCCGAGCGCGAGCAGCGCTGGAGCGACAACTGCCAAGCCGTGCTCGAGCTCATCGCCCAGCGTGCCCCGCTCCAGAGCACCCTCGACGCGCTGCTGCGTGCAGCGGAGGCCCACGCCCCCGGCATGGTCGGTTCGATCCTGATGCTTGCGCGCCGCCGCGGCGCTCCGGCAATCCTGCGCCACGCGGCGGCGCCGAGCCTGCCGCGCTCGTTCACGAGCGCCTGCGTCGGGGTCGTGATCGCGGAGGGCCAGGGCATCTGCGGGACCGCCGCCTTCCGCGGCGAACCGGTCGTCGTCGAAGACATCGCCGGCGACCCGCTCACCGCCCCGTGGGGGCAGTTCGCCGCAGACCACGGGCTACGGGCCGGCTGGTCCACGCCGATCTACTCCAGCACCGGGGCGCTGCTCGGCACGTTCGCCATGTACTTCAGGTCGAGACGAGTTCCGGATGCTCGCGAACGGCACGTGGTCGATCGTTCGACCCACCTCGCGCGCCTCGCGATCGAGCAGGCAGACGACGCCCGCAAGCTGCGCCGAAGCGCCTCCCGAGCCCAGTCGCTGGCGCGCGAGCAGACGGCGCTTCAACGCGTCGCCACGAGCGTCGCCAGCGAAAGCGATCCCGGCGTGCTGTTCGCGCTCGTCGCGGAGCAGGTCGGGCGGCTGCTGAAAGCTGCCGCGGGGTACGTCGTGCGCTTCGAGAACGACGACTGCTACCGATCGATGGGGATCTGGGCCCGCGGCCTGACGTCCGCCCCGCCGATCGACGAGCTCGTCAAGCAGCTCCCCGACGGCATGTGCGCGCAGCTGCGCCATGGCCGGACGGTCCGGCGCCTCAGCGTCGCGCCGAACATCGATCCGCTGCACTTCAGCCACCGTATCGCCGCGCCGATCCTCGTCGACGGCCGGGCCTGGGGCATGGTCGCCGCGGCGCGGCAATCGGGTGAGTTCCCGCGCGACGACGAGAAGCGCATCGTCCGCTTCGCCCAGCTTGCAGCCGTCGCGGTCGCAAACGCGCACGCCCACGAACGGCTCGCGACGCAGGCCCGCACCGATCCGCTGACCGGTCTTGCCAACCGGCGCTTCTTCGACGAGCGCCTCGCCCAGGAGACCGATCTCGCGAACCGCCACATGCGCGCGCTGTCGGTGATGCTCGTCGACGTCGATCACTTTAAGGCGATCAACGATCGCTTCGGTCACGCGACCGGCGACCGCGTGCTCGTCAACCTCGCCGACAGCCTGCGAGCGGTCATGCGCTCCGGCGACCTGCTCGCCCGCCACGGCGGCGACGAGATGGCGATGATCCTGCCCGATTGCGGCGCCGAGGAGGCCGCGCACGTCGTCGAACGCATGCTCGCTGCGATCGCGCAGGACACATCGTTGGCGCGGCGCCACGGCGTGAGCGTGTCCGCGGGCGTCGCCGCCCACTCCCCCGGGCAGAGCGCCGACGACCTTCTGCGCTGCGCTGACCAAGCGCTCTACCGCGCCAAGGACGAGGGACGCAACCAGGTCGTCAGCTACGAGCCGGACATGTCCGAGCGCGCGGGCCTGCGCCTCGGTGCCTGATTTACGCCACGACCTCCATCCCGACCCGGTCCTCGTCGCCGGCGTCGGCGGGCGACTCGACTGCGAGCACCGCCTCGAGCGCTGCGATCGCGACCGCGAGCTGCGCCAGATCGGGCTCGCGCGTGGTCAGCAGCTGAAGCTTCATCCCCGGCAGCATGAGCGCGCGCGCCCAGGCCTTTGAGCGGTTGCGCCCGAACCACTTGATGACCTCGAACGCGAGACCGGCGACGAGCGGAATGCCGACGATCCGCGAGGCGAACAGCCAGTACCACGCCGGCGTGCCGAGCGGGGCGAAGACGACGATCGCGACGATCATGACGACGAGCAAGAAGCTCGTTCCGCAGCGCGGATGCAGGCGGCTGAACTGCTGCGCGTTCTCGGGCGTCAGCGGCAGTCCGGCCTCATAGCAGAAGATCGTCTTGTGTTCGGCGCCGTGGTACTCGAAGACGCGCTGCAGGTCCTTCAGCCGCGAGATCGCCCACAGATACGTGAGGAAGATCGCGATCCGGATCAGCTTCTCGACGATGACGAAGACCAGCGAGTTGGGCAGCGCGTCCTTGAAGATGCTCGTCAGGCCGACGGGCAGCAGGAAGAAGAGGCCGATCGCGAGCGTCAGCGCAAGGACGACGGTGCCGGCCCACGTACCGTTGGAGATCGGCTCTTCGTCCTCCGACAACCGTGCGTTGGCGGAGATGTTCAGCGCGCTGAAGCCGATCTTCAGCGACTCGCCCAGCGCGACGACGCCGCGGATGATCGGCCAGCGAAGCCAGCGATGGCGCTTGAGGACCGAGACGAGCGGAAAGCTCTGGACCTTGATATCGCCGAGCGCGGCCTCGTCCGATTCCAGATGCCGGCCGCCGCTGATCTGCTCGGCGGTCGGGACACGAACCGCGACGGCCCAGGTCGAGACGCCGCGCATCATCACGCCCTCGAGGACGGCCTGGCCGCCGACCGGCGCGTCTGAGGTCGCGACCCGTCCGCCTTCCGGCAGCCGCTCAGGTCGCTCGGCGGCTGCCATCGGGGTGTCGCCCTACTTGTTGACCTGGCGCTTGGCGGCCCGGCGCTTAAAGCGGTCGACGCGACCGCCGGTGTCCACGAGCTTCTGGCGGCCCGTGTAGAAGGGGTGGCAGTTTGAGCAGATCTCGACGTGGATCTCAGCTTGCGTGGAGCGCGTTTCGAACTCGTTGCCGCACGTGCAGCGCACGTGGGAAGCCACGTATTCGGGATGGATATCGGTCTTCATAGTCCTGCGAGTGTATCGACCGCGCCGGGTTTCCCTGGAGCGCTAGCCCCCCAGAACTGGACACAAGCCGCGCAGCAGGTTGCCGCGCTCGTCGGCCTCTTCGACGCGCCCGTCGGCGTCCACGCGCACGAGCAGGCGAGAGCCCGACGCGCACGCCGGCGCGAGCACGAGCACAGTGGTTCGCCTGCCCTCCACGAGCTGCGCGATCTCGGTGCTGGCGCTGCCGACACGCACCGTGAACGGTCCCGCGGTGGAACGACCGACGTTGCGCACCTTGACGCTGTAGAGCACGAGGCCGGCGGCGTCGAGGATCGCGGTCACGGTCTCGGGGACGAGGTCGGGCCGCAGGTCGGGCTGCTGGCAGACGGCGGTTCGCCGGTGGGTGCGCTGAACGATCTCGCCGTCCGCGTTCTCCCAGCGGAAGCGCACGAGCACGCGGTAGCCGGCCGGCACCTGCAGCCCGTCGACGCGCTTGCGAAAGACGAACCCGGCGCGATTGGAAAGCGAGCGCTCCCAGAGACCGAAGGTCGGCGCACCGACGACCCGGCGCCAGAGCCGCTCGCCGGGGCGCAGCCGCTCCAGATCGAAGCGCATCGACATGCGATCGGAGGTGTCGAGCGCAGGCATCGAACCGGTGAAGACGGCGACGCGCTCAGCTGGCAGCACGCTCGGTGTACAGGAATCCAGCGCAGCGCTCAGCGCTGGCCGGTCGATGGCCGGCGGCGCTTGGGCGGCGCCGGCCGATGGCGCGGGCGCGGCGACTGCGAGCAGGGCAAGGCTGAGCGGCAGCGAGCGCATTCCGCGTACTAAGACAGCCGGCGGATGCGCAAGTTGCGATGTTGCTGCGCGGCGCCGAAAGAGCGCGGGCGCTGCACGCCGGAAGGCCCGGCTACGTGTTCTGGTACAGCGGCCCGTCGCCGCCCTCGGGCGTCGTCAGCCGCCCGCCCTTGGCCGTGATCGCACCGCACTGGACGCAGTTGGTGTAGTTGACGATCACGTCGACGCGCCCGTGCTTCGGAGCGTCGTCGGGGATCTCGTAGACAGCCGCCGGGCACATCCACGCCCACGTCTCGGCGACCTCGCGGGGGACGTTCTTCTGCACGCGGATGTGGTTGGGCGCGTCGTCGCGGGTCACGTTGCCGGTGATGTAGACCGACGAGAGCTTGTCGAAGATGTACTTGCCGTCCGGCTTGGGATAGCCGTCCTTCGTGTCTCCGATGAAGACCTCGCGCTCGTCGTTGCGGTGCCATTTCCAACGACCGCCGGGGAAGCGGCCCTTGGTCATGATCATGAGGTTCACCAGCGGCCCGCCGCGCAAAAAGCCCTTCTGAAACGGCTGGCGCGTGTTGCGAACCGCGTAGAGCTCCTTGCCGATCAGCGACTTCTCGACAGCATCCTCATATGACGACAGGTCGTCGTCGCCGCGCTTCAGCGACGCGTAGATCGCCTCGGCGGCGAGCTTGCCCGACAGCAGCGAGTGGTGCACGCCCTTCAACGAGACCGTGTCGACCATGCCGGCCGAGTCGCCGACGAGCAGCGCACCCGGCATCGTGAGCTTGGGCATCGACCACCAGCCGCCGGCGGGCAGCGCCTTGGCTCCCCACCCCACGCGCTCGCCGCCCTCCAGGATCTCCTTGACCAGCGGGTGCAGCTTAAACTGCTGCAGCAGGTCGTGGGCGGAGGTCGTCGCGTCGGCGTACTCCAAGTCGATGACGAACCCGATCGAGACGAGGTCGTCACCGGTCTTCTCGTCCTTCATCGGGTACACCCAGGTGCCGCCGATCTGGCCATACTTCGGCGACAGCTTCAGCGGCCACGGGCCGATCGTGTGGATCAGCCGGTCAAGCGGCTTGGGGACCTTCCAGACCTCCTTGACCCCGAGTTCCCAGACCTGCGGCTCGCGATCCTCGGCGAGGTCGAACTCGCGGATCGCGGCACCGGTCAGATGTCCCCAGCACCCCTCGGCGAGCACGGTCACCTTGGCCTTCACGTCGGTGCCGGGCTCGAAGTTGCGCAGCTCCTCGCCCTGCTTGCCGCGACCCTTGTCACCCGAGCGCACGCCGACGACCGCGCCCTTCTCGACGATCAGCTGCGACGCCGCGGTCTCGGTGAGGACGTAGGCGCCGGCGTCCTCCGCCAGGCGTTGCTGATAGCGCGCCAGCGCCGCCACGGAGATGACCTCGTTGCCGTGATTGCGAAACGGCGGCGGGGTCGGGATCTTCACCGCCTTGCTGGCGCTGGGCATCATGTAGACGGCTTCCTTGTCCACCTCGCCGAACGCGAAGCCCTCCTTGCGCCACTCCTCGCGGGAGAGGTCGGGGAAGAGCTCCTGCAGCGGCCCCGGACGCATGACCGCACCAGACAGGTTGTGGCCGCCGCACGTCTTCGCCTTCTCGATGACCGCGACGGGAACCTCGCCCAGGGACTCGAGCAACTCCTCGTCGTCGGCGAGCAGTTGCAACAGGCGATTGGCGCATGCCAGCCCCGCCGTCCCGCCGCCGACGATCGCGATGCCGACCTCGATCAGCTCGTCCTCCGGATCGAGGCCGTGCTTGATGAACTCGCCCTGCGGATCGACCGGAGGCGGAAATTGCGCCGGTGCGGGCGCTCCACCGTTGCCACCCGCCGCCATCCGCTCAGCCCTTCTTCGCCTTCACTGCATCGGTGAGCTTGGGCAGGATCTTGTTCAGGTCGCCGACGATGCCGAGGTCGGAGTACTCGAAGATCGGGGCGTTGGAGTCTTTGTTGATCGCCACGATGTTCTCGGACGATTGAAAGCCCACCTTGTGCTGGATGGCTCCCGAGATGCCGGCCGCGAGGTAGAGCTTGGGCGAGACCGTCTTGCCGGTCTGGCCGATCTGGGTCGAGTACGGGTACCAGCCCGCGTCGACGACCGCGCGCGTCGCCGCGACCGCACCGCCGAGCGCGTCGGCCAGCGCCTCGCACAGCTCGAAGCCCTCGGGCTTGCCCAGGCCGCGGCCGCCGGCAACGAGGATGTCGGCGCCCTCGATGTCGATGTCCTCGCCGCGGGCCTCGCCGCGCTGGACCATCGTCGCCTTGGTGGAGAACGGCGACAACTCGACCTCGACGTCCTCGAGCTCGGCGCTGGCGTCGCTCGGCGCGGCAGTCTCGAAGGCGTTCAGGCGGCCGATGATGATGCCGCGGTCCTTGTACTTCGAGGTCGAGATCGACGAGTCGCCGTGGATCGGTCGCTCGGCCTCGAGCTTGCCGTCGACGACGTTGACCTGGGTGACCTCCATCGTCACGCCGGCGTTCAGCCGCGCGGCGAGCCCGGCGCCGATCTCGAAGCCGAGCAGGCCTCCGCCGAAGAGCGCGTAGTCGTGGCCGTTGTCGTCCATGACCTTCGCCATGACGTCGACGACCGGCTGGGCGAGGCCCTCGGGGACGTCCTTGGCGCGGAAGACCTTGGTCACGCCGTAGTTGCCGAGCGTGGCGGCGAGCTCGTCGGAGATGTCGCCGATGACGACCGCGTGCGCCTCGGCACCGAGCTCCCCGGCAAGCTTCGCTGCCTCGGAGACGCCGCCGAGCGAGTTCTTGTTGAAGGCGCCCTCGTAGTGCAGTGCGAAAACCAGGATCCCGCTCATGCCAGCAGCTTCCTCTCGTCCAGCCAGGCGATGATCTTCTGGACCGTCTCGTTGGTGTCCTCGTCCTCGATGATCTCGCCGGCGGCCTTTTGGGGCGGCGGCTTGAACTCGCCGCAGATGACCTTCGAGCCGGCTTCGCCGACCATCGCGGCGTCGATGCCGATATCGCCGACGCCGACGGCGTCGAGCGGCTTCTTCTTCGCGCCCATGATCGCCTTGAGCGACGGGTAGCGGGGCTCGTTGATCGCGTCGCCGACGGAGATCACGGCGGGCAGCTCGATCTCGACGGTGTCGTAGCCGTACTCGGCCTGGCGCTCGCAGCGCAGCTTGCCCTCGGTGACATCCATCTTGATGACCTGCGTGAGCGAGGGCATCTTGAGGTGGTCCGCCACGACGGCGCCGATCGTGTAGCACTCGCCGTCGTCGGACTGCTGGCCCAGCAGGACGAGGTCGGGACTCTCGCGCTCGAGCACCTTGGCGAGCGCGTAGCCGGTGGCGGCGACGTCGGAGCCGGCGAGCGCGTCGTCCGAGAGATGGACCGAGCGGTCGGCGCCGAGCGAGACGGCCTTGTGCAGCGCGCGCACCGCGGTGGAGGGGCCCATCGTCACGGCGACGATCTCCTCGACCTCGACCTCGCCGCCTTCCTTGACCTGCATCGCGGCCTCGATCGCGTGCGTGTCATACGGGTTGAGGTTGCGCTCGCCGCCGCGGTCCATGCGCCCGGTCGCAGGATTGATCCGCTTCTCGACGGCGGCGTCGGGCACCTCCTTCACCAGGACGCAGATCTTCAAAGGGAGCCTCCTTGGGGCAAACGGGTCATGTCGAGAGGGTAGCCGATTGACTGACCAGTCAATCGCGTTGTCGCGGCGCCGCTTCGGTGGGAGTACTACGCAGGGACGGCGCCACGGATGAAGTCGATGATCGCCTCGGTGCTCGATCCCGGCGTGAAGACCTCCGCGACGCCGAGGCGCTTGAGTTCCGGGATGTCGTCGCTGGGGATCGTTCCTCCGACCGTGACGACCACGTCTTCGACGCCCTGCTCTTTGAGCAACGCGACGATCCGCGGCACGAGCGTCATGTGCGCGCCCGACAGGATCGAGAGGCCGACCGCGTGGGCGTCCTCCTGGATGACGGTCTCGACGATCTGCTCCGGTGTCTGGTGCAGGCCGGTGTAGATGACCTCCATGCCTGCGTCGCGCAACGCGCGGGCGATGATCTTCGCGCCGCGGTCGTGTCCGTCGAGGCCAGG
This sequence comes from Solirubrobacteraceae bacterium, assembly GCA_033855115.1. Classification (GTDB taxonomy): domain Bacteria; phylum Actinomycetota; class Thermoleophilia; order Solirubrobacterales; family Solirubrobacteraceae; genus CADCVQ01. The sequence goes on along the minus strand of JAWVGJ010000148.1, from coordinate 27,314 downwards.
CTTGGCCACGACGACGCGGATCTTCTTGCTGGACGAAGTGGACTCAGACATGGGCGTCCGCCGGGGCGCGGATCATAGTCATGCGAGCCGTTTGGAGGCTGGCTCGGCGTGCGATGCGAGCGCGTGCGTCAGATCCGCGTGGCCGTGGCCCGCGGTCGCGAGCCTCAGTTGCACCTGCTGGCGTCGGGGTGGTCGAGGCAGTACTGGAGGTCGTCCCACACGACGCTGCTCCCGTCGATCACCGCGATGAAGAGGATGACCCAGATGGCGCAGGCGACGATCGTGAGGATGCCGAGGATCATGCCCGCGGTCGCCATCCCCTTGCGGCCGATCACCGGCTCCGAATCGAACCGCTTGCGCGCGAGCACACCGAAGACGATCGCGATGATGCCGAGAATCCAGGCCACGAAGAACGTGAACGGCAGCACGCCAAGGACCATGCCGACGATGCCGCAGACCAGAGCGGTGACCGCGAAACCGTTGGACGGCGCGATGCTCGCCTGCGCGGAGCGGCGCTGGTCGGTCCACGCGTTTGCGTCCCAGTAGCGCTCCGAACCGGGGTGCTCTGGATCGGCGTACCAGCCGGGAGCGGGAGCGGCCGACTTCTCAAGATCCATTGAGCCCGAATCTACCAGCCGCTTGCGGACTCGCGGATGCTTTGCATCGCCGGCGAGTTCGAATACGCTCGCGCTGCATGGAGTATCCGACGAGTCCGCAGCCGCCTCCGCCTCCCGCTGCACCGCCGTATCCCGTTCAGCAGCAAGCCCGGTGGAACGGGTTCGCAATCGCGTCGATGGTGCTGGGGATCATCTGGGTCTACTGGATCGGATCGATCCTCGCGCTGGTCTTCGGCTATATCGCGAAGTCGCAGATCGAGCAGTCCGGCGGCCGCGAGCAGGGCATGGGGATGGCCGTCGCCGGGATCGTCCTGGGCTGGGTGGGCGTCGGCATCCTCACGCTGTTCCTCCTGCTCCTGCTGCTCGGCGCGACGTCGTTCTTCTGGATCTGATCCGCGCCGACGGGCGAACATGCTGTCGCGCTGCTCGTGTGAGCGTGTTCGCACGCTGAGCTTGCACGTGATCAATGCCACACACTGCCCCGAGCGGCAGGTATCTACTTGCGTGACCGGACCATCCCGCGAGCCGGGGCAATGACGCAAACAGCCCTCCGCGCGGCCGGTCATCCTCAAACACACGGAGCAGATATGGCAATTATCGAAGCCCCGCCGGCCAACGGCGCGGCGACCCTTGCGGACGGGCAGTTCGCAGTACAAGGCCTGCCGCAAGCCCGCAAAGAGAGCGTCGCCGGAAAGGGTCTGGGCTGGGTTCCCGATCTCCCCGACCACCGCGACTACACGGCGCAGAGCGAGACGATCGCCCCGATCCTCGCCAAGACCAGCGTCGCCGACGAGGCACCGCTACCGGCGTCGGTCGACCTGCGCGAATGGTGCTCCCCGATCGAGGATCAAGGCAAGATCGGATCCTGCACGGCCAACGCGGCGGTCGGCATCGTCGAGTACTACGAGCGGCGCGCGTTCGGCAAGCACATCGACGGTTCGCGGCTGTTCGTCTACAAGGTCACCCGCAGCATGCTCGGGTGGACGGGTGACACCGGCGCGTACCTGCGCGCCACGATGGGCACGCTGCGCCTGTTCGGCGTTCCGCCTGAGAAGTACATGCCCTACGACGTCACCAAGTTCGAGCAGGAGCCGAGCGGCCTCGTCTATGCGCTCGCGCAGTCATTCCAGGCCGAATCGTTCTACCGGCTGGACCCACACTCGGCGACACCGGAGCAGGTACTCCAGTCGGTCAAGTCGCATCTGTCGTCGGGCCTGCCGAGCATGTTCGGCTTCACCGTCTACTCGTCGATCAGCGCCTCCCAGACCACCGGTGGTATCCCGTTCCCATCGAAGACCGACGTCGTCAATGGCGGTCATGCGGTCTCCGCGGTCGGTTACGACGACAGCCATGTGGTCAAGCATCCCGACGGTTCGTCCACGACGGGCGCCGTCTGCATCCGCAACTCCTGGGGCTCGGGCTGGGGCGAGGGCGGTTACGGCTGGCTCCCCTACGAGTACGTCCTCAAGGGGCTCGCCGAGGACTGGTGGGTGTTGATCAAGAACGAGTGGGTCGACACGGGCGAGTTCAGCTAGGCGCTGCGTCTCAGAAGACCGGCGTTTCGCGATAGGTCCCGAAGACGTCCTGCAGCGCGCCCACGATCTCGCCTTCCGAGGCGTGGGCGCGCGCCGCATCCAGCAGCGCCGGCATCAGGTTCTGGCCCTCGTGCCGCGCGTGTTCGCGCAGCGTGACGAGGGTGCGCTCCACCTCGATTGCGTCGCGACGAGCGCGGACCGCCTGCAGGCGGTCGATCTGCTTGCGCTCGAGCTCCGGATCGATGCGCAGGATCGGGATCTCCTGCTCGCCGCTGTCGACGTAGTCGTTGACGCCGACGAGGATCCGCTCGCGGCTGTCGTACTCGCACTGCAATTGGAAGGCGGCGTCGGCGATCTCGCGCTGGGGGAAGTTGCGCTTGACGGCCTCGACCATGCCGCCGAGCTCGTCGATGCGGCTGAAGTAGTCGTAGGCCTCGCGCTCGAGCTCGTCGGTCATGGCCTCGATGAAGTACGCGCCGCCGAGCGGGTCGATCGTGTTCGTGACGCCGGTCTCGTGGGCGATGATCTGCTGGGTCCTCAGCGCGATGCGAGCCGCCTCCTCGGTCGGCAGCGCGAGCGCCTCGTCGTAGGAGTTGGTGTGCAGCGACTGCGTGCCGCCGAGCACGCCGGCGAGCGCCTCGATCGCCGTGCGGACGATGTTGTTCAGCGGTTGCTGAGCGGTCAGCGACACGCCGGCGGTCTGCGTGTGGAAGCGCATGCGCCAGGAGCGGGGATCCTGGGCGCCGAATCGCTCGCGCAGCTCTCTGGCCCAGATGCGCCGCGCGGCCCGGTACTTCGCGATCTCCTCGAAGAAGTCGATCTGGGCGTTGAAGAAGAAGCTCAGCCGGGGCGCGAAATCATCGACGTTCAGGCCGCGCTCGACGGCCTGTTCGACATAGGTCAAGCCGTCCTTGATCGTGAACGCGAGCTCCTGCGCAGCGGTCGATCCGGCCTCGCGGATGTGGTAGCCCGAGACGGAGATCGGATGCCAGCGCGGCATCGTTGTGGCGCAGTGCTCGATCATGTCGCCGCACAGGCGCATCGCCGGGTCGACCGGGAAGCACCATTCCTTCTGGGCGATGTACTCCTTGAGGATGTCGGCCTGGATCGTCCCGCGGAGGCGCTCGGCCGGAATCCCTCGCGCCTCGGCGGCCGCGATGTAGAAGGCGAGCATGACCACGGCCGGCGCGTTGATCGTCATCGAGACGGAGATCTCGCCGATGTCGATGCCGCTGAAGAGCGTCTGCATATCGTCGACGGTGTCGACTGCGACGCCCTCGCGGCCGACCTCGCCGAAGCTCAGCGGATGGTCGGAGTCGTAGCCCATGAGGCTCGGCATGTCGAACGCCGTGCTGAGGCCGTCCTGGCCGTGGGAGAGCAGGTAGAGGAAGCGCTCGTTGGTCTCCTCGGCGGTGCCGAAGCCGGCGAACTGGCGCATCGTCCACAGGCGGCCGCGGTACATCGACGGGTACACGCCGCGCGTGTAGGGATAGACGCCGGGATGGCCCGGATCGCCGGGTGCGTCCTGCGCGGTGTACAGCGGCTGGACCGGCGTGCCGCTCAGCGTCGTGAACGCCGCGTCGCGCTCGGGCGCCAGGCCATAGGCCGCGCGCCACTCGTCGGCGGTACTCGGAGGCTGTTGCGTGGTCGCCATAGTGTTGGAGCCCGATAGTCGGAAGTCCGCCTTTCTCGATGCAGAGTACCTGATCGCGGGCGGCGTATCCACCTTCGTCCGCCGGTCTGGACGTTTCTCGGCGCTTGCCTACGGCAGATCGACATGCGTGATATCGATCTGGGGATTCAGCTGCTCGCCGGCTTCGATCTGCTGGGCCGTGACCTCGACCGCACCGAACTCGATGCCACGGGTGAACGTCGCGCTGATCAGGTCGATGAGGAACTGGACGTTCTCTTCGCTGGGCTCGATCTCGAGGCGCGCGATGATGCGCTGCATCCGGTCGGCTGGGAAGAGGCGCCCGAGCTCACGGGTGATGTCCTCGAAGAGATCGCCGGGCTCTGGTTCAGGCTCGTCGCTCGGTGGCAACGTCGACATGACGGCTCCTCCCTACGTCAGTGAGCGCCAACGCTACCGGTTGACGGTCTGCATTCCGGTGCGGTCGTACCGGTCGCCGGCCGCCTGGGGAAGTTCGTCGAGCCGCGCGAGGTCGTCGGCGGTCAGCTCGACGTCGAGCGCGCCGACGTTGTCCTCGAGGTATGTGCGGCGCTTCGTGCCGGGGATCGGAACGACATCGTCGCCGCGGGCGAGCACCCACGCCAGCGCGAGCTGCGCGGCCGTGCAGCCCTTCTCGTCGGCGATCGCCTTGACCTTCCCCGCGAGCTCCAGATTCTGCTCGAGGTTGTCGCCGCTGAAGCGCGGACCGTGGCGGCGGAAGTCGTCGGCGTCGAGCTCGTCGGGCGACGTGAAGCGCCCTGAGAGGAACCCGCGGCCGAGCGGGGAGTACGGGACGATCCCGATGCCGAGCTCGCGGCAGGTGTCGAGGATCTCGCCCTCGATGTCGCGGGTCCACAGCGACCACTCGCTCTGCAGCGCGGCGATCGGCTGCGTCGCGGCGGCCTTGCGGATCGTCTCCGCGCTGGCCTCGCTGAGCCCGAGGTGGCGGACCTTGCCCTCGGTCACCAGCTCGCCCATCGCGCCCACGGTCTCCTCGATCGGGGTGTTCGGGTCGACGCGGTGCAGGTAGTAGAGGTCGACGTACTCGATGCCCAGCCGTTTGAGCGAGCCCTCGATCGAGTCGCGCACGTTCTTCGGCGAGCCGTCCTGGACACGGTTGGTGGGATTGTCCTGCGTCGGCGCGAACCGAATGCCGAACTTCGTCGCGACGGTGATCTCTTCGCGAGCCGCAGGCGCGGATGCGATCGCCTTGCCGACCAGCTCCTCGTTGATGAACGGTCCGTACATCTCCGCCGTGTCGAGGAACGTGACGCCGAGCTCGAGGGCGCGATGGATCGTGGCGATCGCCTCAGCCTCGTCGGTGCTGCCGTAGAACGCGCTCATGCCCATGCAGCCGAGGCCCATGGGCGGCACGGTCAGGTCGCCGAGCGTGCGAGTGGTGGTGGGGGTCATCCCGACAGGGTTTCAGGTGTCGTCGGCGAAGTCACCGGCTTCGAGCCGCAGCGTCCGCAACAGCGCGGTGAGCTGCTCTTGCTCGTCCTCGTCCAGCGCTGCCAACCCGAACGCATCGGCGTTGAGTAGCGTCGTGGCGCGGCGGGCGACATCGCGGCCGGCGTCGGTGATCGCTGCCAGCGTGGTGCGGCGGTCGACCTCGTGTGGGATGCGCTGGACGAGGCCGTCGGCTTCCAGCTTGTCGATGATGTTCGTGACGCTCGTGCGATGGACCTGGAGGCGCTCGCCGACCTTGCCCAGCGGCAGCGTCCCCTCGCGCGTGAATGACAACAGCATCAGCGCCTCGTAGCGGGGAAACGTCAAACCGAGTGGGCCAAGCAGCTCGTTCAGCCGCGCGAGCAGGACCTGCTGGGCGCGCATGATCGATGTGATCGCCGCCATCGGGCGCGCGGGTTCCTCGCCCCAGCGCTCCGTCCAATGGCGGCGGGCCTCGGCGATCGGGTCGATGCTCAGCGGCTTGCTCGTCATGCCCTGCGCACCCTAGATGGTTGATTCCAAATTCACGCACCCACGGATGACAGGCCAGGATCGGCGCCGGATCGCCACCCGGACGGCCTACTCGCGCGCGGCCTCGCCGAGCAGCGCGCGGGCGATGACGAGCCGCTGGATTTCCGACGTGCCCTCGTAGATCTCGGTGACCTTCGCGTCGCGGTAGTAGCGCTCGGCGGGAAGATCGCGCGTATAGCCGTAGCCACCGAGCACCTGGATCGCGTCGCCGGTCACGCGCCGCGCGACGGCGGAGGCGAAGAGCTTGGCCTGGGCCCCCTCCACCGTGTGCGGGCGCTTGCCGGCCGCAAGCCGCGCCGCGCGCCACGTCAGCGCCCGGGCCGCCTCGATCTCGGTCTGCATGTCGGCGAGCTTCTGCTGGATCGCCTGATGCGCTCCGATCGGCTTACCGAACGTCCGTCGCTCGCGGGCGTGCTGGACGGCGAGGTCGAGCGCCGCTTGAGCGATCCCGGTCGCCTGCGCGGCGATGGCGATCCGCCCACTGTCGAGCGTGCTCAGCGCGATTCGCAGGCCGGCGCCCGGCATGCCCAGGCGGACGCCCGGCGTGTCCTCGAACGCCATGTCGGCGGTGCTCGAGGAGTTCAGGCCGAGCTTGTTCTCCTCGCGCAGCCGCTTAAAGCCGGCGGCTCCGCGGCGCACGATGAACGCGCTGGGCCGGTCGGGGTCCTTGGCGAAGATGATGAACGTATGCGCGTGCGAGCCGTTGGTGACCCACTGCTTCGTGCCGGTCAGGAGACCGTCGCGCGCGCGTGTCTGCAGCGCGCCCGCATCCGATCCCGCGCCGGACTCGGTCAGCGCGAAGGCGCCGAGCTCGTGCCCCTGGGCGAGCGGCGGCACGAGGCGCTCGATCTGTCCGTGCGTGCCACGGGCGATGATCGCCATCGTCACCGCGGTGTGGACCGCGACCGTGACGCCGAGCCCGGCATCGCCCCGTGACAGCTCTTCCACGACGAGGACGTAGGTGAGGAAGTCCGCACCCCCGCCGCCGAACTCCTGCGGGACGCAGATGCCCATCAACCCGAGCTCGCCGAGCTGCGTGATGACCTCCTTGGGGAAGTGATGCTCGCGGTCCCATTTCATCGCCTGCGGAGCGACGACCTCGTTGGCGAAGCGGGCGGCGAGCGCGCGGATGTCGCGCTGTTCGTCGGTGAGGTCGTAGATGCTCATCCGCATCGCCGCGCGACGAGCACGGCGAACCCGTGGTCCTTGAACACGCAGTCGGTGTCGGCGAATCCGGCTTCGCGCAGCCAGGAGAGCTGCTGGTCGACCGTCGCCAGGTGGTCCAGCAGCATACGCTCGCGCGCGGCGGCCCACTCCTGCGCCGTCGTTCCCAGCTCGGCCGCGCGACGCTTGTGCCAGCGCGCGTTGGCATCGTGGAAGAGCGCGGTCGCGCCGCGCACCTGCTCGGCGTTGACGAAGATCCCGCCAGGCGCGAGCGCGTCATGCAGCCGGGCGAAGAGGTCGCGCTTGCGTGCGTCGTCGACGTGGTGGACGGCGAGCGCGCTGACGACCGCATCCCACGGGCCCGCTGGAAGCGCGCCGAAATCGCCGGTCACGTACGACGCGCGCCTCCCGAGCGCGGCCCGCGCCTGTTCGAGCATCGCCGGTGCCCCGTCGAACAGCGTCAGCGCCGCGTGCGGATACGCGTCGGCGACTGCCCGCGCGAGCAGACCCGTACCCGCGCCGAGATCAAGGATCCGCCGCAGCGGCCTGTTTGCCAGATCGAGCGCCGCGATCGCGGCGCCGTAGAACGCCTCGTAGGGCGGGACGAGCCGGCGGCGCAGAGCCTCGTAGTCGGATGCGTGGGCGTCGAAGATCGCCGGGGCGTTGGTCATCTCTCATCAAACGTACGACATGAGGGCACCGATCATCGGCGCGACGCGCGACGCGGCGCCGGGGCGACCGGCGCACGGCGCCTGGCGCTGCGTCCGACCCCGCCCATGGCGGCCGCCGCCAGCGCCGCCGCCACGATCTTCAGCCGCCAGTGCAGGCGGTCGAAGCGCAGCACCTCCCAGCCCTCCTCGCGGGCGACACGGGCCAGCGTGCTGTCCGGGTTGACCGCGACCGGGTGTCCGACAGCGCGCAGCATCGGCAGGTCGGACTCCGAGTCGGAGTAGGCGTAGGACTGGGCGAGGTCAATCCCCTTGGCCTCTGCGAGCTCGCGGATCGCTTGCGCCTTGCCCTCGCGGTAGGTGAACACCCCGCCCTCGCGGCCGGTGTAGACACCGTCGAGCACCTCTGAGCGCGATCCGATCCCGCCGTCGAAGCTCAAAACGAACGACAGCAGACGCGCCATGTCATCCGACGCAGCCGTGCAGATGTAGATCGGCCGTCCGGCGTCCTGATGGGCGTAGGCGACGGCGAGCATCTGCGGGTACAGGCGCGGGAGCACCCCGGCGAGCACGCGCGGCGCCATGCGACGGATGTCTCGCTCCGGCACGCCCTCGAGGTAGGTCCCAAGGCGCGCGCGCACCTTCGCGGTGCCCGCGTCGGTCGAGCCCCAGAGGCGAAACTTCACGGCGTCGAGCGTGTGGCCCGCCAGGCGGCGGCGGCTGATCATGCCCTGCTGATATGCGGCCCGGACGAAGTGAAATCCCGACGAGCCGGCCATCAGCGTGCGATCGAGGTCGAAGAACGCGGCGCTGCGATGACCGGCAACAGCGCCGGCCGGCTCGGGATCAGCCGTGCGTGCTTCTGCGTCCGTGCCGGTCAGCGGGGCGTGCGCCTTCCTCAGTCTGGCTGCGGCGGGTCGACCCTCAGGATCACGGCGTCGCCCTGCCCGCCGCCCGAACAGATCGCCGCGCAGCCGTAGCCGCCGCCGCGAAGGCGCAGCTCGTGCACGAGCGTGCCGATGATGCGCACGCCCGATGCCCCGATCGGATGGCCCAGCGCGACCGCGCCGCCGTTGACATTCACCTTGTCCTCGTCGAGACCGAGCATCCGCATCGAGTTCAGCGCGACAGAGGCGAACGCCTCGTTGATCTCCCACAGGTCGATGTCGTCGGCCGTCAGTCCCGCCTTCTCCAGCGCGACCTTCGCGGCGGCCGCAGGCGTCCGGGCGAGGTAGGCAAAGTCCTCGGCGACCTGCGCTTGCGCGATGATCGTCGCGAGCACCTGCTTGCCGTTGGCCGCGGCCCACTCGTCGGAGGCGAGGACGATCGCGCCGGCGCCGTCGTTGACGCCCGGCGAGTTGCCCGCTGTGTGCGACCCCTCTTTGCTGACCAGACCTGGCAGCTTGGCCAGCGACTCCAGCGACGAGCCGCGGCGCGGCGCCTCGTCGACCTCGACGACCGTGTCGCCCTTTCGACCTTTGATCGTCACGGAGACGATCTCCTCGGGCAGCCGCCCCGAGTCGGTCGCCTCGATCGCAAGCTCGTGCGAGCGCAGCGCCCAGCGGTCGAGGTCGGGGCGCGAGATCTCCAGCTCGTCTCCGATCTCGGTCGCCTCGTCGAACATCTGGCGGCCGCTGAAGGGATTCGTCAAACCGTCGTGCACCATCGCGTCCAGCGCCTTGACGTCGCCCATGCGGAAGCCGAAACGGGCCTTGGGCAGCAGGTAGGGCGCGCTCGACATCGATTCCATCCCGCCGCCGACGCCGACCTCGACGTCGCCTGCGCGAATCTGCGCGTCGAGCAGTCCGACGGCCCGCACGCTCGAGGCACAGACCTTGTTGATCGTCTCGGAGCTGACCTCCTTGGGGATCCCGCCCTTGATCTGCGCCTGGCGCGAGGGGATCTGGCCCTGACCGGCCTGCAGCACCTGGCCCATGATCACGTGCTGGACCTCTTCGCCGCCGATGTCGGCGCGCTCCAGCGCCGCCCTGATCGCGATTCCGCCGAGCTCGGTGGCGTCGAGCGTGGCAAGGCCGCCACCCATCTTTCCGATCGGGGTACGGGCGGAACCGAGGATGACGGTCTTTGGCATGGAGCGAACTCTCCAGATCTCGCGGGTCAAGGCAGGCCGGGCAGTCTATGAGGTCGCGCGCGGACGCGGGAGTTTGCGGGAACCGAAGGCACCGCCGCGGCGTACCATCGACGAGCAGCCATGTCCCGCCCGTACGTCGCGCTTCTCGTCGGATCGTTGCTGTCGCTTGCCGCAGCACCCACCGCGGTGGGCAAGGAGGCGGTACGGGCGGCGATCGACATCTCCGACGCTGCGCTTCAGGCGTCGGCGGGGACGAGGATCAGCATCGGCTGGACGCTGACCGCCCCGGTGCGATGGCCGCCCGGCACGCGCCCGACCCAACATGCCATGCGCAAGCCGTTCGGGGCTTCCGGGCTATACGTACGGCTGGACAGCAAGTCCGGCGGCGCGCCGGCGATCGCCTACGGCCACGGGCCAACCGGGCGTTACACCGCGACGGCGACCGTTCCGGAGGGCGGCATCGGCGGGATCGAGCTTGGCCTGGAGGGCGTGAGGACCGTTGCCGGCAAGGCGCCACAGCGCGCCGACGTCTTCTTCCCGATCGACAACGACCCGTTCGCGACGGGCGCGGCGCGCGACTCCGGCGGTGCGCCACCGCTGCTCTGGATCGGCTGGGGACTGCTCGTCTGCATCGCGCTGATCGTCGGCGCCCGCCGCGCCCGCCGCGCCCGGCGCCAGCACGTCGTCTAACCGTCCGCCGCTTTCGCGGCGCCTTGCGGGCGCGGCGCGCGGTCGCCTGACTCGGATCGCCGGTCTGGCGTCGTTTCGCCGCTTCCGGCCTCGCCGTGGACGGATCGACTCACACCACAAGGGCGGTGCTGGCGCCGTCGCACGCCGCATCCGGCCTTTCTCGGTCGATATGGCTGAGTTCAGGGATATTCGTGCGGAGCTTCTCCCCTAGTGTCACGCCCCGTTCATCTAGAAAGTAGTGCCATAGAGGAGAGTTGTCATGCCCCGTACTTCCCGACCGCGCAGCAACACACGGCGGGGGCTGACCAGAGCCACCACCGTGGCTGCGGCCACCGCCTCCGTTCGCACCGTGGGCGCCGCATTTCTGCTGTCGCTGCTGTTCACACTTCCGGCCCAAGCCGCCGCAGTCAACCCGCCGCTCGGCTCGGCCGCGAGCTTCGCCGTGCTCGGCGGCAGTGCGGTGACCAACACCGGCGCGACCGTTGTAACCGGCGACCTCGGCGTCAGCCCCGGCACGTCGATCTCGGGCTTCCCGCCCGGCTCGGTCACGGGCACGGTTCACAGCGCTGACCCTGCATCAACCGCAGCTCAGGCGGCCATCGGCACCGCCTACGGTTTCGCCGCCGGCGAGTCATGTGACACCAACCTGACCGGCCTGAATCTCGGCGGCAGGACCCTGACTCCGGGCGTCTACTGCTTCGACAGCTCGGCTCAGCTGACCGGCGTCTTGAAGCTCGACGCTCTGGGGGATCCCAACGCGAAGTGGCTGTTTCAGATCACGAGCTCGTTGACCACGGCGAGCAACGCGGCCGTCGTGCTCGTCAACGGTGGCCCCGCGTGCGCCAACAACATCAACTGGCAGGTCGGTAGCAGCGCCACGGTGGGCTCCGGCACCCTGTTCCTTGGCAACATCCTGGCCAACACGTCCATCACCCTCACCGCCGGCGCCAACAGCACCGGCAGCCTGTACGCGCATACCGGCGCGGTGACGATGGATACCAATCATGTCAGCACCTGCTCGGGTGGCTCGATCCCGCCGCCGCCCGCACTGGCCATCTCCACCACTCCGTCGGGGAGCGTCCCCGCAGGAGGCTCCATTTCCGACTCGGCCACCATGACCGGCGGCGTGTCGCCGAGCGGCACCGTGACGTTCAAGTTGTACGGCCCGGGCGACCCCAACTGCACCGGGACCGTGCTTGCCACCAGGACCGGGACGCTCGTCAACCAGACGGCTTCCTCGGGCAACGTGACCGCGGGCGCCGCCGGCACCTACAACTGGGTCGCCGTCTACAACGGTGACGCCAACAACGCCTCCGTCACCTCGCCGTGCGGCAGTGAGAAGGTCGTCGTCACCTCCCAGAGACTTACGGGGCGAGCCTACGGCCTGACGGCCACCGCAACGCTGCTCGGGAATCCGCTCGTCAACGTGGTGCCGACTCCAGACACGGGGTTCATCTCGACGACGTCGTCATCGAGCACGTCCACGCCGTGTGTGGCGACGCTCAGCGGACTCGTGGGCGCGCATGTGCTGTGCGCCAACGTGACCACGGTCGCCTTCCCCGGCAAATCGACGGCGACGGCGTCGGTCGCCGACGCCACCGTGGGGATCTCGACTATCCCGACGATTACGCTCACGGCGGTCAAGTCGACGTCGACGACCACCTGCGCGCAGTCAACCGGCACCACCACGATCGCGTTCCTCAAGGTCGGTAACACGGTCGTGATCGCACAACCCACCGCAATCGCGCCCAACACCGCGATCAACGTGGGGTTGGTCTCACTGGTCCTCAACGAGCAGATCCCGTTCCACGTTCCCGACGACGGCCTCACGGTCAACGCCATCCACGTGAGGGTCAATGCGCTGGGTCTCGCCGTGACGAACATCGTCGTGGCGTCCTCCGAAAGCGACATCGACAACTGTCCGTAAGCGCGCCGGGCGCGCCGAGTAACCGTTCGATCGCCTCGTCAGTGAGAAGCTGGCGGGGCGATCGCGGGTGGCGCCCCTCCGCCCGCAGCCTTCCACGACGTTCGGCGGATCGAAGCTAATCTCCGGCTCGTGATCGTGCAAGCCACCACCGCGCTGCCGGCAGAAGCAGACGCTGACACCATCGTCATCGGAGTCCTCGAGGACGAGAAGGTCCACCACGACGTCGACGACGGCGCGCTCAACGGCCTGATCGCGGCGAGCGAGGCGAAGGCCAAGCACCGCCATCTCGCCGTCACCCATGCGGCCGGCAAGCGCTGGATCCTCGTCGGCCTCGGCACGCGCGACAAGCTCGACGGCGAGCGCGTGCGCGCCGCCGCTGCCAGCGCCCTCGGGCGCGCCCGCGAGGTCGGTGCAAAACGGCTGTGCTGGGAGGTTCCGCACAAGGTCGGCGACGAGATCGCCGTGGCGATCGTCGAGGGCACGGTCCTGGCCGGTTACCGCTTCGACCGCTTCAAGGGCAAGGAGGCCGAAGAGCCAGACGGCCTCGAAGCGCTCGTCGTCTCCGCGCACGACGACCTGACGGACGTCGTCGCCGAAGCCGATGTCGTCGCGCGGGCGGTCAACGCCGCGCGCGACCTGCAGAACACGCCGCCCAACGAGATGGCGCCGCGCCACGTTGCCGATGCGGCGCGGGCGCTGGCGTCGATCGAGGGAGTCACGGTCGAGGTCGAGGGTCGCGAGGGTCTGGAACGCCTCGGCATGGGTTCGTTCGCGGCCGTCGCGCAGGGCTCGCACGAGGAGCCGGCGCTGATCACGCTCAAGTACGACGGGCCGGGGGCGAACGGGCCGGTGCTCGGCCTCGTCGGCAAGGCGGTGACGTTCGACACCGGCGGGATCTCGATCAAGCCTGCCAACAAGATGTTCGAGATGAAGTTCGACATGTCCGGCGGCGCGGCGGTGCTGGGCGCCGTCGAGGCGATCGCCGAGCTGAAGCTGCCGGTGCGGATCGTCGCCGTGGTCGGCGCGACAGAGAACATGCCCTCGGGTCACGCGATGAAGCCCGGTGACGTCGTCAAGGCCGCCAACGGAACCACGATCGAGATCATCAACACCGATGCCGAGGGGCGGCTCGTGCTCGCCGACTGCCTCACCCACGCGGTGAACGAGGGCGCCGAGCGGCTCGTCGACGTCGCCACGCTCACCGGCGCGATCATCGTCGCGCTGGGCAACACGCATGCGGGTCTCATGGCCAGCGACGACGACTGGGCCGAGCAGGTGGCGCAGGCCGGGACGGCGACCGGCGAGATCGTCTGGCGGCTGCCGCTGCACGAGGACTATGCCAAGGCGCTGGACTCCGAGACGGCGGACATCATGAACGTCAACGAGACGCGCAAGGCCGGCTCGATCGTCGCTGCCCAGTTCCTCGAGCGCTTCACCGGCGACGTGCCGTGGGCCCACCTGGACATCGCCGGCACAGCATCGGGCTCAGGCAGGCCGTACACGCCCAAGGGCGGATCGGGTTGGGGCGTGCGGCTGTTCGTCGAGCTCGCCCGCTCGCTGACGTAGGGTGTACCTGGCTCGGAGCCAGAAATGCAGCTGCGAGTGCAACGTATGAGGCCACGTCGCACGAGGCAACGCCACTTGCCGACGGTGACGGCCTGGCTCGTCATACTCGCTCGGAAGCGCTGACACGCACACCGCCCTCGCGCCGACACGACGAGGGCGGCCTGCCGCCAACTACATGCGCCGCCACCGATGCGGGCGCAATCGAGTTACTCGGGTGCGCGCGACGCCCGCGCAGCGGCGAACAGCTTCGCTACGTCGGGATCGAGGTAGTAGTCGGTCCCGCCGTCGTCGCGACCCTCGGTCGAGATCGGCACCTCGCGGCCGAGCTTGCGGCTGTAGCGCCCCGGCCAGGCGAGGATGCCCGCGACGCCGTGCGCTCCGCGCTCCACGCGCAGCCGGGCGGCGATGTCGTTGCCGGAGAAGCGCTGCCCGGGTGCGTCGATCAGTAGGTCGAACAGCTCTCGCGCGGGCGGCGCGAGCTTGCCGTACAGCCATGTGGCCTGGTCGGCGTCCTGCGCCGACCAGGCAACGGCCTCGTGGTGCGCCCGCGGCCCGCGACCGCGTCCGCGACCTCCCGGGCCAGCCCACGGCGGGCCGCCGGGCTCGGCCATGAGGAAATTGGCAAACCAGACATAGAACTCCGGAACGCGTTCCTCGGGGACCGAGACGGTGACCTGCTTGCCCGCCATCAGGCGTCTGCGATGTCCGGGCGGAGCCGCTCGGGGTGCGGCCGTTGCGCCGGCACGGCGGCCTCGGTCTCGGTCTGGCGATCCTCGCGGTGCGGACCGCAGCGATGGCCGCGCGGGCCAAGCCCATGCCGCCTGCGACCGGGGAAGCCGGCGAGAAAACGGCCGTAGAACGCGTAGAACTCGGCCACGCGATCCTCCGGCACGTCGATCGTGATCTGCTTGTCCTTCGTGGTGGACTCGACTGTCATGTCGAGGCTCCTTTCCTTGCTTACGTCCAGAGTGTAGAGCAAGTAAATACTTAAGTACAGGAACTCCGCACGGCGTCGCTCGCCGGCGAGTACGAGCCGTGCCCCCTCGCCACCGCCGGCTCGCGCTTCTCTTTGTCCGCCGGGCGGATTAGGTTGCGCTGGTGGCGCTCAAGGACCACCGGCCAAGCTGCTCACCGCACGAGTTGCGCATCGAGCGCGAAGAGCTCGACCGTACTGGAGCGCGCGTCGTTTAGGCGGGTGCGCCGCGGCGCCGCACTGTGGCTCGTCCTGTTCGCGGCGTACGCCGCGACGCTGGGCATGCCGTCGTTCGGCGCGTCGCAGTTCGGCGGCGACGAGCCGCACTACCTGCTGACCGCCGAGTCGATCGTCAGCGACCGAGATCTCGACCTGCGCGACGAGTACGCCACGCGCGCCTACCGCGATTGGTACCCGTACGTCCTCTCGCGCCACGGCCGGCTGACGAACCGCCAGGCCAACGAGCCGCACGGCCTCGGCTTTCCGCTGCTCATCGCCCCGGCCTATGCGGTCGGCGGGCCGCTGGCGGTGCAGCTGCTCATGGCTGCGATCGCGGCGCTCGCGTTCACGCTGGCGGCAGCGCTCGCGCGGCGGATCGCGCCGGACCCGTGGGCGAGCGTCGCCGCGCTGGCCTGCGGGCTCTCGCCGCCCGCGCTCGCCTACGGGACGACCGTCACGCCGGAGCTGACTGCCGGTGCGCTGCTGACTGGCGCCGCGCTACTGGCGCTGCGTCTGCGCGAGCGCCCGCGCATCCGCTGGGTCACGGGCGCCGCGATCATGCTCGGCGCGCTGCCGTGGCTGAGCCTGTCCTTCGCCGTGCCTGGGCTCGTCATCGCGCTGTCGATGCTGCGCTGGCTGCGCCGCCGCTCGCGAAGCTTCGCGATGCTCGTCGTCGTGGAGGTGCTGCTGTTCTCGGCTGTCATGTACGTGACGGTCAACGACCAGCTCTACGGCGGCTTTGTGCCGGCCGCGGCCGACGTCGGCGGACACGGCCTCGGCGACCTGAGCTTCTCGGACTACGTCGATCGCGTGCCGCGGCTCGTCGCGCTGTGGCTCGATCGCACCTACGGCGCGCTGCGCTGGGCGCCGGTCATCGCGCTGGCGTTCTACGCGCTTTGGCTGCTGTGGCGCTCACGCCGCGACCACCTCGCGCGCGTGCTGCCCGATCGCCACGACGTCGAGGCGACGGCCACGCTATGCGCGCTCGTCTGCGCGGCGCAGGTCCTCGTCGCGGCGTTCATCGCCCCGACGATGTTCGGCTTCTTCTTCCCTGGCCGTTACCTCGTGGCGGCGCTGCCGATTGCGGTCCCACTCGTGGCCTGGGGACTGCGGACGGCGCCGCGAGTCGGCGGCGTCCTTGTGGCGCTGACCGTCGTCACGAGCGTGTGGTGGTTCGCCGAGCTGCGCATCGGCGGTGGCCCGATCGTCGGCCCCTCCTCCCGCGCGCCGCTTGGCCCGCTGGACGGCGCGCTGCCGCTGTTCGGCACGGGATCGCCGGGCGTGACCGCGGCGTACGCCGCGGGCGGCGCGGCGCTGCTCGCGCTGCTCGTGTTCGAGTGGCGTTCGTGGCGGGCCCGCGTCGCGGGTTGAATGACGGCGGTCGTCCGGCACTACTTCCAAATGCGCGTGCGGCGCTGATCGGGCGTCACTGCGCGTCGAGGATCGCCGCCGCCGCGCTAGCGGGATCCAACCGCCGCGCAACGACGTCGTCGATCAGGCCCTCGAAGTTCTCGTCCTGGCGCAGCTGGTGCTCGAGGCGCCGGCGCAGCTTCGTCGTCGCCAGCGCGATGACCTCGTTGCGCAGGTTGTGGCGCCGGCGCTCGGAGAGCGTGCCGTCCTGCTCGATGTGCGCGCGGTGCTCGAGCAGCTTCTCCATCAGCTCGTCGACGCCCTTGCCGTCAACCGCCTCGGTCTGCACGATCGGAACCTTCCAGGGACCCTGCGGCGCGAGCGACAGCACGCCGCGGATCTCGCGGACCATCGTCTGCGTCATCGGATGATCGGACTTGTTGACGACGATGATGTCGGGGATCTCCATGATCCCGGCCTTGAGCGCCTGGACCGAGTCGCCGCCGCCGGGCATCAGCACGAGCACGACCGTGTCGGCGTGGTCGATGATGTCGATCTCGGCCTGACCGACGCCGACCGTTTCGAGGAAGACGTCGTCGCGACCGGCGGCGTCCATCAGCAGCGCGGCCTGCAAGCTGGCTTCGGAGAGCCCGCCGAGCGCGCCCCGGTTGGCCATCGAGCGGATGAAGACGCCGGCGTCGAGGAAGTGCTCGGTCAGCCGGATGCGGTCGCCGAGCAGCGCACCGTGGGTGAACGGCGACGACGGGTCGATCGACAGCACGGCGACGCTGCGATCGGCGTCGCGGCGGTTTTTGACCAGCGCGCTGATCAGCGTCGACTTGCCTGCGCCGGGCGCTCCCGTGATGCCGACGACGACCGCCTTGCCGGTGTTCGGATAGACCTCGCGCACGAGCGCCCAGCCGTCCGGGTCGTCGTTCTCGACAAGTGAGATGCCGCGGGCGAGCGCGCGGCGGTCGCCGTCGAGGAGGCGCTGTGCGAGGTCGGGGTCGGCTGCCACGGCGGACGATCATGCCAGGGCGAGCCGGCGGGCGGTCGCCACGACTGCTCGCTCGTGACGCCGCGGGGCGGTCCGTAGCATGCGCGGTGTGTCCGTCCCCGTGCCACTGGACGACCTTCCCGAGCAGATCGAGCGCTTCGGATCCAGCGCGTACATCGTCTCGGTCGGCGCCGACGGCCGGCCGCGCGCGACCTCGGTGACCGTCCGCTGGCATCGCACGCTGCTGATGGTCGGAGCCGGGCGGCGGACGGCCGAGAACGTCGAGGGCAACGACGCCGTCGCGCTGTTGTGGCCCGCGCCGCAGCCCGGCGAGCACGCGCTGATCGTCGACGGCTGGGGCGCGGTGCAGCACAGCCCCGAGCACGATGTCGTCGTCTTCATCCAGCCGGGCAAGGCGGTCCTGCACGTGACGGCCCAGCCGCCCGCGAGCGCGAGCGCCTGACGAGTTAACCCGCCATCGCACGCCTCAACCAGCGCACCCGACGCGACCGCAGGGCCGCGATCCGGCCACCGACGCATAGGATTCGCCGCGGTGCAGCGGGTGCTCACGATCGTCGAGGCGGCCCCGACCGAGGCCCTCCAGGTCCGCGGCGAGCCTGCGCCCCTGCGCGGAGGGCCGCTCGCGCTGTGGCGCTTCATGCGCTCGCACGGGATGGTCAACTCCCGCTACGCCCGGCTCATCGCTCGCTGGCTGTGGCTTAAGCTGCGCTGGCGGGGGCGCCTGAAGACCGACGGGCTGTGCTTCGTCTGCCCCGGCGTGACGATCGAGATCGGCAAGGGAGCGACGCTGCATCTCGGGCGCTGGTCGTGGATCGGCCACGGCTGCAAGCTGCGCGCGCACGAGGGCGAGGTGCGCATCGGCGCGAAGACCGTCATCGGCCAGGAATGCACGATCTCGGCGTTCCAGCACGTCTCAGTCGGCCGCGAGTGCATCATCGCCGACCGCGTGATGCTGATCGACTTCGACCACGGCGTCGTCGAGAGCGAGCGCCCGATCCGCGAACAGGGGATCTACAAGCGCGACGTGCGCGTCGGCCACAACGTCTGGATCGGTTACGGCGTCGCGATCCTGCGCGGCACGACCGTCGGCGACAACTGCGTCCTGGGGACATCGACAATCGTCACGCGCGACGTTCCCGACAACGCCGTTGCCGCCGGCGTGCCGGTGCGCGTGCTGCGCATGCGCAAGACGCCGCGGACGCTGCGCTGGGAGTAGTCAGCGCGGCGGCTGCTCGCCGCGGTAGTACTCCACGCCGCTTGAGCGTTCGACCATGATGTCGTCGTCTCGGTGGCCGGTCCAGACGCCGATCTTGTCGCTGTCGGGGTAGACCGTCGCGGTCGGCAGGACGACCGTCGACCACATCAGCACGCGCGCCGGCTCATCGGTCTCGTTGAGCACTTGGTGCGCGCCCTCTGGCCCGATCGGGAAGAACACCATGTCGCCCGCCTCGAGCTGCTGCGTGCCCTCGGGATCGCGCGCCGAGGGTCGGCCGTCGATCACGAGCAGCCACTCCTCCTCGCCGTACTCGTAGTGATACGGGCACACGGCCTGGCCCGGCGGGATCTCGTAGAGCGTCGCGCCGGTCTGCCGTGCGCCGAGCTTGGGCCCGAAGCGGAACATGCCGCCGCGAAACCCGTCCGGGTCGCTGTCGTCGTAGGTGAAGGAGGGATCGGTGAGGTTGACGCGGCGCATGTGGCTCCTCCGGCGGGGTGTGGCGAAAGCGTCGCAGGCCGTCACGCCGCGGGGCGTTTGGACACGCCCCGCGCCCCGCGCCCTAGCCCAGCGCCCGCAGTCCCGCCGTCACGACCACCGCCAGCGCGACCGCCGGCAGCACCGATCCGCCGCGCCAGGCCACGAGGCCGGCGACCGCCACGCCCGCCGTGTCCGCGCCCACGTGCAGCCGGCTGCCGTCGGCCAGCGCCTGCGTGACGATCAGCGCGGCCAGCAGCGCCGGGGCCATGAGCCCGATGACCCCGGCGGCGCGCGGCGGCAGCTCGCGGCCGCCAAGCGCGACCGGGCCGGCCGCCTTGATGATCGCCGTGACGGCGGCGCAGCCGGCGATCACGAGCCACAGCTCGGTGCTCACGTGACGCCGCCTCGCCGGGGATCGTCGCCGGCGGGCTGGCGCAGCCCCACCAGCGCCGCAGCGCTCGCCACGAGCACCGGCACTCCCGGCGGGGCGATCGGCACGAGTGCCAGCGCGATCGCGGCACCGGCCAGCGCCACGCCGCGCGACCGCGCGTCTCGCAGCTCCCCCAGCAGCAGCACGAGGAAGAACGCCGGGAAGATGACATCAAGGCCGAGCAGCTTCGGATCGCCCAGCGCCTGACCGCCGAACGCTCCGAACGCGGTCCCGCCGAGCCACGTGACGTACTGCACGGCGCTCGCGCCGAACAGAAAGTGGCGGTCGAAGCGGCCCTCGCCGCGGTTCGCCATCGCCCACGAGGCGTCGACGACGGTCTGTCCCTGCGCGGCGCGCTGCAACGCCCGGCCGCTGAGCGACGGCGCCAGCGCCGCGCCCATCGGCAGGAAGCGCGAGTTCATCAGCGCCGCCGCGCCGATCGCCGCGCCCATGCCTCCACCGCCGGCGAGGATCGAGACCACGGTGAACTGCGCCGAGCCGGCGAAGACGATCGCCGACATGACAAGCGCCCCCAGCGCAGAGAACCCGGCATCGCGCGCGAGGACCCCGAACGACAGGGCCAGCACGCAGCCGACGACCGCGTACGGGACCCCGGCGCGCACCCCAAGGCGGAAGGACTCGCGCGCGGTGGGAACGTCGGCAGGCGCCGGCGTGGACGGAGCGGGATCCACGGTCCGGGTGCCCGCCGTCAGGGCTTGAGGCCGACGACGAGCAGGTACTCCCCGCGGATCCGCAGCTTGCCGTCGCCGATGTCGCACTGCTCCAGCAGCGCGCGGACGTCGGCGATGAGATCGTCGTAGCGCCCCTGCGGCTCGAGGATCCGCCGCGCGAGCACGAGCGGGCCGAAATGCTCCTTGGAGGCGGCGAGCATGTCGTCGAGCGTCGCGAACACGAACTCGACGGCGTGGCGTTCGATGCCGAGCAGGATCTGCCCGCCGAGCAGCGCGCGCACGTACGACTCCTTGCCCCAGAGAATCGGTGGCTGCGCTCCGGCGCGCGGCGGCGGGAGGGCGCGGGTGATCGTCTGGATGAAGCGCCCGAAGAATCCCTCGGGAGCCCAGTTGGCAAGCAGGATCTGACCGCCGCTGCGACAGACGCGGACGAGCTCGGATGCGACCAGCTCGTGGCGCGGCGCGAACATCACGCCGAACGTGGACAGGACGCGGTCAAAGCTCTCGTCGCCGAAGGGCAGCTCCTCGGCGTCACCCTCGATCCAGTCGACATGGACGCGTGCCGCCCCCGCCCGCCGCCGCGCGGCGTCGAAGAGCTCCGGGGTGAGGTCGAGCCCGATGGCGTGTGCACCCGCCTCGGCGGCCCGGAGCGCGGCGTTGCCCGTCCCGGTGGCGACGTCGAGCACGTCCATCTGCGGCTCGATCGCCGCCGCATCGACGACGACCCTGCCGGCGTCCCACAGGTGGCCGGCGATCACGTCGCAATCCCCTGCGGTCCAGATCGCCCGCTGGACCGACTTGATCTCCGCCAGTTCGTCGCTCATGGACGTGACCCTAGCGAGCGCGGATTCAGTCTCAGCGAGCTCTCAGCTTCCCCTCGCGCGATCCCGAGGCACCACCACGACCATGCCGCGCGTTCACACAACGCCGATCAGGAGAACACCGTCCAATGTTCAGCACAGCCAATGGGCTCGGTGGCCCTACCGGTCGCCACATCGGCGCCAACGGCAAGCAGGAGCAGGCGCTGTCCACCGACATCGCCGCCAAGGTCAAGGCAGCCGCGCTGGCGAAGGTCGGCGGCGCAACGGTGCAGCGCACGGAGACAGACGTCGATCACGGCTCGCCCTACGAGGCGCATGTCCGCAAGTCCGACGGCACCGAGCTCGAGGTTCTCGTCAACAGCGACTTCGTGGTGACCGCCGTCAACGAGATGCAGCACGCGTAGCGCCGCGCGGCGTCCCGGCTCGAACGCGCTGGTTCGGGCCGGGCACGCGTCGCGCAGCGTCAGGCCATCAGGCGCAGCTCGGCCAGGGCTCCGCGCCGGCCTGGGCGAACAGCTTTGCCGCCATCGCGTCCTGGTCGGCTTCTGGCGCCGCGGCCGGGTCACCCGTGCCGCCGATGCGCCGCCACGTCGCCCGATCGAATTGGTACTTGCCGCGGTAGCGCCCGCTGGCCGAGACCGCCGTCGGATCGCCGCCGGACTCGCACTCGGCGATCCGCCGCAGCAGTGAATCCGCCGACGCGGCCTGCGCGTGCGCGGCCTCCGGATACACGCCGAGCGCTTTGAGCGTCTGCGGGCCGATGATCCCATCCGCCATCAGCCCATTGGACCGCTGGAAGCGCTTCACCGCGCTGCGCGTCCGGGGCCCGATGACTCCGTCCGCCTCGACGCCGAGCGCGCGCTGCGCCGTTGTGATCGTGTCGGCGTCCAGGCCACCGCCCGACCCGGGCGCCGCCTGCTGCGCTACCGCGCCGGCGCTGAGCATGAAGAGTCCTGCGGCAGCCACCAGCGCCGATCGGCGGTGACGCTGCGCGCGCCGGCGACGCAGCGCGGCCGCCGCCCGGCGGGCGCGCGAGCCGCGCAGCGAGCGCCGGAAGGCGAGCGTGCGTTCGGCGTCGCTGCCGGGCTCGATGGTGATCTGGGGTTTCGTGTCGGCGCTCGCCGGCACGTGATCGACCTGTATTCGCATGGGCGTTCCTCCCGTCGTCTCGGTGCCTACGGGGTTAGCTGCCGGGCTCGCGCTGTGACGTGCGCTACACCACCCGCACCGCCGGGATGGCGGTAGGTGGCGATTCGCCCCGCGGCCGGAACACTCCGGCCAACTGGGTCCCCCGTTCCCGGTCGCGCAGCGCGTCCGGAACTCGGCTCGTTTATGGAAAGCAGCGTGGGATGGTAGGGACGGAGCGGACGGAACGTGTCGAGATCGAGCGCACGCAGCGGCAAATCCCGCGCGCTGAGCCGGTCACGGCTCCAGGAGCACGGCGGGTGACGCGTCGGGCGCGAGGTTTCGCAGCGCCGGGTCTTGGACGCCCGGCTGACGCAGTGCCGCGTCGAACGCCGCGCGGTGCCCGGCGGCACGCTCGCGCCCGTACGGCGCCGCGAGATCGCGGCTGACGAGGAACGCCCAGTCGCTGGACTGCAGTGCGAGCAGCTCACGCGCCGCGCGCTCGTCGACATCAGCGCCGGCAGCGACCGCGCGCAGTTCGGCGTCGCGCGCATCCCAGGCCATTGCGGTCACCGGCGGCGCGCTCCACGTCGCAAGGTTGCGCGGCGCGCCCCAGCTCGTCACCGGTAGGTCGGACGGAGCCGGCACGGGCTCGTGACGCTCCAGCGCGTCGTCGAGATGAGCGAGCGCCAAGCCCTGAGCGGCGGCCTGCTCCACGACCGCCGCCAGCCACAGCGGACCCTCGTGCCACCAGTCGCCGAGCAACTCGGTGTCGACGGCGAAGACGGCGAGACCGCCGCATGCGACGCGCTCGCTCACCCGCGTGACGAAGTCCGCGGCGTGGCGGCGCGCGGCGGTGCCCGCGCGCTGGGGGTCATACGGTGCGCCGTCGTTGCTCCAGGCGCGATGGCGGTGCTGGGTGAAGGCGTGGTAGTCGCGATACGCCGGATCGCACGGATAGCCGCCGTCGCTCCAGACCAGCTCGATCGTCTGGCGGTCGATCGGCACGAGCGTGGGTCCGGCCGGCGAGCGCAGCGGGCGCAGGTGCGCTGCCGGCTCGAGCACGTCCGTGAGATCGACGCAGACGGCATGCACGCCGGCCTGCGCCAGCAGCGCGTCGAGGTGCGGCGCGTACGCGCACTCCCCCAGCCACAGCCCCCCGCGCCACGGGCGCTCAAAGCGGCGCCGGTGCGCACCGATCCCGGCACGCAGCTGGAGGCGCACGCCGGCGTCGGTGGCCAGCAGCGGCAGAACCGCATGTGTCGCCGAGGACGTCCAGGCGGCGTGCCGGCCGAGCGCCGCCAGTAGGTCGCCATCGAGCCGCTCGCGCGCGCGCTCGTACTGCGCAGCCGAGTGCTCCAGCGCCGCGACGACGGCCGGTTCGCCCGCGGCGGCCTCGATGTCGCGGCGGTGGGACTCCACCCGGATCCCGGACAAAAACTCGGCGCAGCGCGCGAGTGCGCCGGGCGCCTCGAGCTGGTCGCACAGCACGGGCGTCAGCGACAGCGTCACCGCGGCGCCGGCGTCGAGGATGTCCAGCAGCGGCAGATAGGAGGTCGCGATCGCCTCCCACAGCCACTCCTCGCCAAAGGGCCACGTCCCGAAGCCCTCGACATAGGGCATGTGGCTGTGCAGGACGATCGCAAGCTCGCCGCCGCTCATGGCCGCAGCACCGCGACGAGGTCCAGTGCCCCCGCAAGCTCGCGGGCCGAGCCACGCCGCAGCGTGAAGTCGCGCACGTCGATAGCCGGCGTGAACCAGTCATAGAAGCGCTTTGTCATCCCCAGGCGCCGGTGCGCCTCGTCCCAGCCGAGCTCGAGCGCGGCAGCGTGCAGCGCCAGCTTGCGGGCATGGAAGACGCCGAACAGTGCAACCGAGCCGAAGTGCGCGCGACACAGCGCCGCGAACTCCTCCGGGCGGTACTCGTAGACATGCCATGGGTTGCCCGAGCGCTCGGCGCCGGGCGGGGCGAGCGTCAGCACGTTCGGCGTCGAGACGTACGCGACGCCGCCCGCGCCGACCAGCGTCTTGAAGCGCTCCAGCAGCCCACCCGGGTCCT
Organism: Solirubrobacteraceae bacterium; assembly: GCA_033855115.1. GTDB lineage: Bacteria > Actinomycetota > Thermoleophilia > Solirubrobacterales > Solirubrobacteraceae > CADCVQ01. The sequence continues at coordinate 3,026 of JAWVGJ010000148.1, read as the reverse complement.
GCACGTGCTCGATCGTCTGGAGGAACACGAGGGCGTCGCACTGCGCGTCGAAGCGCTCGACCATGTCACGCGCGAAGCGCAGGTTCTTGCGCGTGTAGCGCAGCCGCGCGTGCTCGTGCGCCTCGGGGTTGGCGTCGACGCCAACTACCGAGCACGCGCCCGCGCGCGCCATGACCTCCGAGCCGTACCCCTCGCCGCAGGCCATGTCGATGACGCGCAGGCCGCCGACCCGTGCCGCGATCCATTCGTAGACCACGAGGTGGCGCCGGTACCAGTAGTTCTCCTCCGGCACGTCGGGCAGCGTGCGCTCGCCGGTGAGCGCGAGCGCAGGAACGCCGGGGGGCTGATCGCGTTGGAGGTGAAGCCGCTGGTCGTCCGCCACGGCGCCGGAGACTACGGTCCGCAGGCAAAACTCACTTTTGTGGTTGACCGGCGCCGACTCGAACGGTAGCGTTTTCTTTTCAGAGGAAGCGGGGTGAGGCGGGCGGCGCGGGTGGCGGGTCCTGCTCGCCTCGAGACGAGGAGGATCGAGATGATGCGGGCTCTATCACGCGTGCTCCTGCTTGCAGTGATCTTTGCGATCAGCGCGGCGGCAAGCGCCGATGCGCAGGCATCGCCGGACGGGCTCGGCGACCAGCTCTTCTCCACCGGTGGCGACGTGACTGTTCAGGTGCAGTGCCCATGCACGGCTGGCCTGGTCAGCGAGTTGCGCCTCTACAACGCGGACGGAACCTTTACGGCGATCGCCACGAACCGCGACTTTGGCAAGGTCGTCACGCTTCCGCCGCGCCCCGCGGGGCAGGAGCTCGTCTTCGGCATCTTCGTGCAGGGGCCCAATACCACGTTCAAGATGGGGCCTGCGGATCGCAATCCCGACAACCTCGCTCATGCTCGCGTGAAGAAGACCGGAGAGCGCCAGTACGACGTCGGGTTCGAGGATCTGCTCAACGGCGGCGACCGCGACTACGACGACAACGTGTTCCGCTTCACGGGCGGCCTCGCGCCGAACCGGACCCCGGTGGCCGACGACCAGGCGCTGAGCACCCCGCATGGAACGGCACTCCCGATCACCCTCACGGCGACCGACCTCGACGGCGACCCGCTGACGTTCGCCTTGACCGATGCTCCGCGCCACGGGATGGTCACGGGCTCCGGCAGCGCGGTGACGTACACGCCCGTGCCGGACTTCAGCGGTGTCGACACGTTCGCGTTCACCGCCACCGACGGCCAGAGCGCTCCCGACGAAGGCAGGATCACGATCGCGGTCGAGCCGGCCAAGAGCACGGGGGGCAGCAGCAAGCCGACCCGGCCCGGCGGCACCGTCGGCTCGGGCCGACCGGCACCATCTGCCTGTCCGCTGGGCGAGCTGACGCTTGTCAACGTCCTACGCGTCGGCCGGCGCGTGCGCGTGACGGGGCTCGCGGAACGCGGGCTGGCCGGCGCACCGGTGAACATCGTCGAGGGCGGGGTCGTCGTCGCCCGCGCCATGATCCGGCCCGACGGCGGGTTCAAGGTCGGCGTCTCGCTGCCGGCCAAGCGCGGCGGGCGCGTCCTTCGCTATCAGGCGCAGCTCGGCGCGCTGCACTCACGCAACCTGCGCCTGAAGCGGCGCATGATCACGACAAGCGCCCGGCTGCAAGGCGGCAAGATCGTCTTCTCGGGACGGGTCGTGAACGCCGGGCGGCGGCTGCGCGGGCGCATTATCGTCCGACTGAATGCGCGGCCGCGCGGGTGCAGCACGCGCTACGTCCGGATCGGGCAGGCGCGGCTGCGCCGCGACGGGCGCTTCGTCGTCAAGGCGGCTCCGCTGAAGGGCGTGGAGCTCGCGGTCTACCGCGTGAGCGCCCGCTTGGGCCGTTTGAGGACGTTCACGCTGCCGCAGACGATCGCGCGCCGGTGACGCCGCGGTAGTCAGAGGCAGTGCGCTGTCTTTAGGGTGCCGTCGGTGAACGTGATCGACGAGCTCGTCGCCAACAACCAGGCCTTCGCTCCCTCGCTGCCGGCTCGGCATCTGGATGTCCGTCCCAGCCGCCGGCTGGCGATCGTGACGTGCATGGACTCGCGCCTTGACGTCTTTGCGGCGCTGGGCTTGCGCGAGGGCGAGGCGCACGTCCTGCGCAACGCGGGCGGGATCATCACCGACGACGTCATCCGCTCGCTGGCGGTGTCCCAGCGGCGTCTCGGCACGCGCGAGGTGATGCTCATCCACCACACCGACTGCGGCATGCAGACCCTCACCGACGACGGCTTTCGCGCCGAGCTGCTGGAGGACACCGGACTCGCGCCCGCCTTTGCGATCGAGTCGTTCACCGACCTCGACGCCGATGTGCGCCAGTCCATCCTGCGCGTCCGCCGATCCCCGTTCTTGCTGCACACCGACCGCGTCCGTGGGTTCGTCTACGACGTCGACGCGCACCAGTTGCGCGAGATCGACGTCGAGGACGAACGCTAGCCGCCCCGCCGCCGGGGCTGGTGGGGCTGGGGCGTCTCAGGCTCGCTCGTGGTCGCGCCGGCGCTCGTCCGAAGCGGGCTCGAGCACGTCGTGGACGTAGCTTTCGCGTACGTCGTCGGGTTGGCGCAGCATCCAGATCTCGCGCGCGTGCTCGTCGTCGCTGCGCAGCGCAACGGCCGCGTAGCTGCGGCGCACGCTGCGCGACTGCTCCAGCAGCCAGCGCTCCTCGGGCTCGATCGCGTAGCGCGCGGCGATTCGGGCAATCGAGTCCGGAGCCAGCAGCACAGAGCGCTGAATCGTCGACGCGAGCATGCCTCAAGGATCGCACACGCCCACGGCCGAGCCCGTCAGGGTCATGCAACGCGACAGCCGCTGGCGCTCGGGTCGGCGCCGCGAATTCCGTTCGCACAACACTCGCTACGGCAGCGATCTCCGTAGCGTTCGTGCGGTTGACGGCGGCCATGGGAATCTCCCCGTAGGCGGCGATCGGTTCTCCCCGGTGGCGGTCGTCGGTTCTCCCCGTGCGTGGCCATCGGTTCTCCCCACGATCTTGTCCTGATCGGCCGGTACTCAC
>JAWVGJ010000147.1:0-13367 GCA_033855115.1 Solirubrobacteraceae bacterium | reverse complement strand
ACCCGTGCTGTTCGGCTCCGGAATCCGCCTGTTCGAGGGCGTGGACGCGGGCCGCGTGGCCCTGGAGCCGGTCCGCGCGGAGCCGACGCAGCGGGTGACCCACCTGACCTACGCAGTCCGGGAGCGGCAACTGTCTCGACCTCAGCGCTCCCCCGCCGAGGTCAGCAGCGCGGTGAGATCCTCGACGCTCTGAGTGTCAGGAAGGGCGAGCGTTCGGGCCGCGAGCTCGGCCGCGCGCTCCTCCGGGAGGGACCTCACGGCGTTGTCGTTGAACTTCCTCGCCAGCTCCTCGTCGGACAGGGGGTTGCCGGGGCCGCCGCGGTTGACCTCGACGCGGCCTTGAGTTCCTCGCCCGCGCGGGCGGTCACTCGCAGGACGGCGGGGAAGGCGTGCGGGAACGACGCGCTGCAGCGCTCGTCCTCGACGCAGCGCACCAGGGCGGCCAGGGCCAGGCGGCGGGGGTCACGGGCGGCGGCGTCGGTGAAGTCCTCGTGGGACACGCCGAGGCTCGACGCGCCGATCGATCAGCCCCTGACGGCGTTCCTGAGCTCGCTGCTGGCGGAGAACTTCGCTGCGCGCGACGCGGAAATCTGGATCGTCTCGCCGGTGCTGGGGTTGCGGCCCTGCCGTGCGGCGCGGGCTGATCGTGAATTTGCCAAAGCCGCAAACCTCGACCTCGTCGCCGCCTGCAGGTGACGGGCGATCAGCTCGAAGGTTTCTCGGGCGCGAGCTTGCTTTGGTCGTTCCCAGGCCGCTCTCCTAAGCAACCTCACGAGCCAGCTCGGTCTTGTTCAGTTTCGCCATGATCGGTTCTCCGTGATCGACGCGGTCAAGGAACGCATCGTGGCGCTCAAGGGCGGACACGTCCCGCTCGTGCCACCAGCGGAGGACCGCCGGCCTGGGCACTATCCGCCGTGCAACGTGACCAGCGTGCGGGCGCCGTCAACGCCTTCGATGTCGATCCTTTGAACCGCAACCGGCGAACGTGCGTCAAAGATGATCCTCAAGGGATGCTCGATGACGTGCTCGCGCCCGACGTAATCATCGCCCACGCTCGACACGCAGACCACCAGGGCGTCATGCCGGGCCGACCAGCGGCTTCGCGTTACTCAGCGGGCGCTCGAACGGTGACTGCGAACGATCCGGCTCCCAGAAGCGACGTCCCTGGCTCTTCGCGGTCGCCGAGCACCAGAGCTTCGATCGTGCCGGTCAGCGGGTCGAACAGGATGTCGCTGATCGTGCCCAGGTCGTTGCCCATGTCGCTGAGCGCGCGCTTGCCGACCATTTCGAGCTTCCCATCGGCGGCGGCGCGTTCGCGATCGTCGCGCGGTGCAACCAGGGCGCTCTCGTCGGTCACCATCACGGCGTCGGGCCCGAATCCGCTGACGTCCTCCCAGGCGATCAGGACGGCCTTGCGACCCTTGCCCATGACCAGCGACGCGACCTGTGGTTGCGTGACGTCGACCACGATGTGCGCGAGCTTGCCGAGCTCCTCGGCGCTCGCGCGACTGACGACCTTGCGCCCGGACGCGGCGACGAACCGCTCGCTCATGCGATGCCCAGCTTGGTTCGAAACTCGTCGACCGCCGCGCCCAGCCCGACCAGGTCGTCCCTGACGAACTCCTTCGTCGCCTCGGGGACGACCAGCGCGGTGCCCGACACTGCCAGCTGGGTGGGCAACGGGATGTACCCGGTTCCGCCGGATGCCGTGTCGATCTCGTAGCCGACCACCTCGCCGTTGCTTCCCACCACGACGACGACGTCGCGTACTTGACCGAGGCTCGTACCTCGCTCGGTCAGGACCTCGTTGCCGGTGACGTCTCGCCCGGAAGGTGGCGCGGCGACGTCAGCCGGCGCGTCCTGGGGCAGGATCAGGCTGCTCTCGTCGTCGACCATCACGGCGTCGCGACCGATCGCATGGATCGTCTCGGCGGGGAGCACTTCACGGCGCCGACCGGCCAGGAAGCCGCGCTTGTTGAGCGTCAGGCCGACGACGCGCCCGGCGTCCGGACTGTAGATCAGGTCGCGGACTTCAGCCACGTCCTCGCCGCCGCTGATCGTCACCACGGGCAGGCCGCGGATGGCCGAACCGGTGACGAGCAGCGTCATTTCTTCCTCCGAGTGGCGATCACACCGCCCGCCCGGCGACGGCGCTGGACGAAGACGCCGCTGAGCACGACGAGCACCAGCAACACCACGACGACGACAAGCCAAGCCACGGTACTCACTCCCCACCTCCGATCTGCTCGGATACTACCCGCGCGGCGCGGCCCCGCGCGAGCGCAGCGGCAGCGTGGCGTAGCGGCGCCCGAGGCGCGGCGCGTGCACCACGAACAGCAGCCGGTGCGGATGGCGCAGGCGCGCGACGCGCAGGAACGGCGTCCGCCGCGGGCGCCAGCCATGGCCGCCGCGACGGTCGCGGACGACGATCGCGCGCGCGAACAGCAACTCGACGCGCACGTCGTCGCCGAGCTGCTGCTCGCGGTCCAGCCATGAGACGAACGCCAGGCCGTCCGTCAAGCCCTCTCCGAACGCCGCTGGTCCGGTCGTGTGCGCGAACGCGTCGAAGCGCTCGTCGAAGCTCGTGCCGAGCTGGACCGTCAGCGCCGGCCAGGCGTGCCGGATCGCGCCCGCGCGCTTGCGCCGCAGCGACTGGCGCGCGGCGTCGGCCTTCGCGGCGGAGAACCCCTCGGGCAGCTCGCCGCCGCGAACCAGCGCCTCGACCAGCGCGGCCTGCTTGGCCGCGTAGCCGGAGCGGTCAGCGGCCACGGCGCTCGCTTCCGCGCCGCGCGGCCGCGTCGATCGCGCGCAGCTCCGCCAGAAGCTCGTGCTCGGGCGGGAAGCCGTCGTCGCGCTCCAGCAGCACGCCGGGTGCGTCGGTCAGCGCGTGCAGCTCCTCGACCATCGCCAGCACGCCGGGTACGACGGGGTCGGCGTGCGTGTCGTGGTAGACGCCGTCACGGAACGTGCCGCCGCCGACGTGGACGTAGGCGATCCGCTCCAGCGGGAACCGCGTGAGCGCGTCGAGGGCGTCATAGCCGTGGTTGTGCGCGTTGGCAAACAGGTTGGACAGGTCGAGCAGCAGCAGCGCGCCGGTGAGCTCGAGCAGCTCGCTGACGAACGCCGCCTCGTCCATCTCCGCATCCGGCCATTCGACGAGTGCGGCGACGTGCTCGAGCGCCAGTGGCACCGGAAGCGCCTGTTGTGCGATCGTGACGTTCTCGACCAGGATCTCCAGGCCTTCGCGCGTGCGCGGGACCGGCAGCAGGTGACCGGACTCCTGCCCGTGTGCCCGCACGAACGCGATGTGCTCGCTCACGAGCGGTGCGCAGACGCGCTCGGCCACCGACGCCAGGTGCTCGAGGCGCCGTGCGTCTGGATGCTCGGCGCCGCCGAGCGAGAGCCGGATTCCGTGCGGGACGATCACCAGGCCGCGCTCGCGCGCCGCCTGCACGCCGGCCGGCAGTCGCCGCGGACCGATGCTCTCGGCGACGACCTCGAGGAAGCCGAGCTGCGCGCGCGCGACTGCGCCGTCGAGCTCTGGTCGCCAGCCGAGGCCGCGGCCCAGGCGCTCGGTCTGGATCGGCACCGTCATCACCCACCTCCGCATCCGCCCCCGCCGCCGCCGCCCCCGCCGCCGCCGCATCCGCCACCGCCGCAGCCGCCGCCGCCGTGCCCGCAGCCGCCGCCGCCGTGCCCGCCGCCGACGGCCCCGCACCCGCCGCCGGCGCCGCAGCTGGACCTGCTCCATGTGCTGTCGCCCTCCTCGCGCGGCACGCCGAGCGTCGAAGCGAAGGCCGGGTCGACGCCCCACAGCGCGAGGCTGCCCCACAACGCCACGGCATACGGGAAGTCAGACGACGACGAGTGGTCGCGCAGCTCCGGCCGCCGCTGACGCTCGGCGCGGACGAGCGAGCGCCCGCGCGCGGTGAGAAATGGGCGCTTACGGGCCAACTTGAAGGTTCCGAGGACGACCGCGACCACGGCGACCGTCAAGAAGCCGACCTCCGAGCCGTCGCTCAGCGCCGCGATCAGCCGGGCGATCCCGACCGCGGCGAGCACGGCGCCGAGAATCCAGAGCCGGCCCAGACGCTTGGCCGCCGCTTCCTCGATCATCAGTCCCGCCTGCGTAAGCTCCTCCTTGAGCTGCTTGACCGGTTCGCTGCCGGCCACCTCCCGGCGCATAGCGTCGGTGGAGATCCCCGGTGTGCGGTGCACGGTCTCGAACACCTCGCGTTCGAGCGCGGCGGCGCCCGCTGGGAGGCGGCCTGCCGCAACGAGCGTGTGGGGCTCTTCGCCGCCCTGGATGTATCCGTCCTGCCCCAGCTTCGCCGCGACCGTCGTGATCGCGAGCTGCGGTCCACCGCTGAGCATCGCCAGCTTGTAGACGCCGAGGTCCGGACGCGGATCGGAGCTGCGGTCCGGCCGGCCGACCGCGCGCCACCACTCCCAGGCCAACCAGGCGGCGACGAGTACGCACACGGCCGCGTAGAAGATCAAGAATTGCGGGCCGCCTATGCCCCACGTGTCAACTGACGCTTTCACCATCGTCCATCACCTCCGGGTTACCGTCGAAGATATGAGTTGAACGAGATGATGGGGCGGGGGGTCGCGGCGGCTACGCGGCCGAGCCCGCTCCGTCCCGACCCGATACGGGCGCTGTCCGACGCACCCGACGCCGAGCCGACGCTGGCCCGACGCGCCCGAGCTCAGCCAGGTGCAGCCTCAGCCCACGCGCCGGACGGCGACCGCGCGATCGACCTCGCGCGCGACCTCCCAGCCCGGCGTCCCGCCGCCCTCGCGGAACACGCGGTCGACGACCGCGATGACGCCGTCGATCCCTGCGGGGGAACCGGGCGCGGAGCGAGCGTCATGGAACACGACGTGCCCGCCTGTGGCGACATGCTCATGCCACAGCTCCCAGTCCAGCGCGCAGCCCTGCTCGGTGTGGTCGCCGTCGATGAAGAGGAGGTCCACCGGCGGCGCGGACCAGATGCGGCCGGTGTCTTCGCTGCGCTCGACATGCCAGACGACGCGTGGCGCTCGCGGGCCCGCCGCAGCCTGGGCGCGCGCCACGACGCGTCGCGTCGCGCGCTCGGTCGCCGCCCAGCCCGCCCGCAGCGCACCAGGCTGATGGCCGAAGGGGTCGACGAGGTGCAGCGTCGCGCGGCTGTCGAGCGCGCGCACCAGGACGATCGCCGACGAGCCCTCGTAGACGCCGATCTCGACGACGGACCGGCAGCCGCGGGCGAGCTTGGCCAGCAACGATGCCTCGCCGGCCGTGTGCATCGTCCGCGGCGGGATCAGCCCGCTGCCGACGGCGACCGCGCGCACGCGCGGGTCGTCGCGCAGGCGGACGGGCGTCAGGCGCCGCAGGGCCTGAGGAAGCAACGGTGTGTCCGGGCGCGCCACGGCCTCCTAATGCCGGACGGTCTCGCAGCTGGGGTCGATGATGTCGATCGTTTCGGCGAAGACGATGTCGTTGCCGTCGCCGCAGTTGACGCGGTCGATCGAGCCGTCGATGACGCTGATGCGGTCGTCGCCCTCCTCGCCGGCGATCGTGTCCTCGTCGAGCCCGCCGAAGATGTTGTCGTTGCCGGGGCCGCCGTTGATCGTGTCGAGCCCGCGGTCGCCGTTGAGGAAGTCGTCGCCGTCGTTGCCGAGCAGGATGTCGTTGTCGCGGCGGCCGTACATCTCGTCGTTGCCCGTTCCGCCGTGGAGGATGTCGTTGCCGTTCTCGCCGTCGACGTAGTCGTCGCCGTCGTTGCCGAACAGCTCGTCGTTGCCGTCCGCGCCGAAGATCGAGTCCTTGCCCGGGGTGCCGGTGAGGACGTCGTCGCCCGCCGTGCCGGGGATGACCGTCGAGGTCGGTGGCGCGTCGGTGGATGGCTCGGGCGGCGCCTGCAGCGTGTTCTCGCAGCTTGTGAGCTGGTCGCGCGAGGGCGCCGTGCTCTCGACGTAGACGGTGTCCTTGCCGGGGCCGCAGTCGACGATGTCGGCATCCTCGTCGGCGACGCGGACGACGTCGTTGCCCGAGCCCGCGTTGATCGTGTCCGCGCCGGGGCCGCCGACGATCTCGTCGTTGCCGCGGGCGGTCGTGATGTAGTCGTCGCCCGAGCCGCCGTCGACGCTGTCGTTGCCGTCGGCGGCGTAGATACGATCGCGACCGGCGTCGCCCTTGACCGCGTCGTCGCCCTCGCGACTGTAGATCTGGTCGCCGCCGGTCCCGCCGTCGATCACGTCGTCGCCGAGGCCGCCGTCGATGCTCTCGCTGCCGCCACCTCCGCGCAGGGTGTCGTTGCCGGCGGCGCCGACGATCTTGTCGGTTCCGCGGTTGCCGTCGATGAAGTCGTCGCCGTCCCCGCCGTCGAGCAGGAAGTCGTTGCCCAGCCCGGCCTCGACGATGCGATCGTTGCCCGGTCCGCCGAGGACGCTGTCGTCGCCGTCGCCGCCGTCGAGGTTGTCGTCCTCGGTGCCGCCGTCGAGCCGATCGTTACCGGTTCCGCCGTTGATCGTGTCGTTGCCGGCGCCGCCCAGGTGCTCGTCGTTGCCGGCCTGGCCGAGCATCAGGTCGTTGCCGTCCCCGCCGTCGAGCAGGTCGTTGGCCGCGCCGCCGACGAGCGTGTCGTTTCCGAGACCTCCGAGCAGCTGGTCGTTCGCGCGGCCGCCACGCAGCGTATCGTCGCCGCCGAGGCCTTCGATCCGGTCCGGACCCTGGGTGCCGACGATCGTGTCCGGCCCCTCGGTGCCGAACTTCACGGCCAGGCCGGGCTGCGCGGCCAGCGCTCGCGCATGCAGGCCGGACGGCAGCCGCTGCACGCCGATGCGCTTGTAGCTGATCGTCGAGAGGATCGAGACTGTCGATTCGCCGCCGTCGCCGACGTACAGGCGCGGGCCGATGGTCGCGTACACGGGCGCGCCCGGTCCGGCGCCGGTCTTGACGCGCGCGAACAGGCGCTTGCGGCGCAGGCTCACGATCGCCGTCGCGCGGCCGCCGCGCAGGGCGCCGACCGCCGCGCTGGTGCCGTCAGGCGAGATCGCGAGGCCCGCGCCGACGCCGGGCTTGAGCTTGATCTTCACCGTGCGCCGTGCGCTCACGCGGTTGATGGCGCGCAACGTGCCGTCGGTCGTGGCCACGTAGACGAGCGAGCCGGCGGGTGGGAAGGCGACGCCGCCGACTTCGACGGCGGGCTTGCGGCGGCCGGCCTTGGCCCCGAGGGTCGCGCGCTTGGTGAGGCGTAGCCCGGCGAGGTCGACGAGACCTATGCGCGTTTCGAGTGCGACCGCGGCCCTGAGGCCGTCGGCCGAGACCGCAACAGCGCCCGGCTTGGCGCCGTTCAACGAGACGCCGCCCGCGACGGTGAGAGCGGCCGTGTCGATGACGTCGATCGCGCCGCGTCGCGCGGCGAGCAGCCGTGCGCCGTCCTGAGTCAGCGCCAGCGACGTGATCGCGCCGCCCACGTCGACGCCGCCCGTGACCGCGCGCGTCGTCAGGTCGACGACGACGACGCGTCCGCCGGCCGCGACGAACGCCCGCGAGCCGTCGGGTGCCGCCGCGACGGCGCGGGTCGGGGAGCCGACCTGCAGCCGTGCGACGACGGCGTTCGACGGGACGTCGGTGAGGATCGCCTCGTTCGTGCCGGTGGCGATGATGATCGCGCGGGCGTGGGCGGCGGGCGCGATGGTGCCGGCGAGCAGCAGGCCGAGCAGGAGGAGGCGGCGCATTGCGAGTACCAACTCCTCCGCGCCGGCGAGGTTGCGGCCAGGCGTCAGGCGTAGACCGGCTGCAGCTGCGGCCAGCGCTCGGCGTCGTGGCCGCAGATGACGACCGCGCCGGGGCGGCTCGCGACGTGGTCTTGGATCTCGCGCAGCGAGCGGCGATAGAGGTGCTGGTCGGCGCAGAAGATTGGCACCAGCCCGTCGTCGATCGTGCGCTGGGTGTAGGCGGCGTCGCCGGTGAGCAGCAGCTCGCCTTTGTTCAGGCGCAGCAGCACCGACTGGTGCCCGCGCGTGTGGCCGGGGGTGAACAGCAGGCGCACGGTGCCGTCGCCAAAGAGGTCGACGGCGCGGTTGAAGCTGCCGTGGCCGCCGGTCTCAGGCGCGGCGTAGTCGACGGTGCGCCAGTCGTAGGGATGGTCGAAGTGCGCGTGGCGGTAGCCCTGCCGGAAGCCGCCGTTGCAGGCGATCCGCCACTCGAGGCACGTCACGACGAACATCGCGTTCGGAAACTGCGGGATGCCGCTGGCGTGATCGTGATGCAGGTGCGTCATGACGACGGTCGCGATCTCTTCGGGGCCGACGCCGCGGGCGCGCAGCTGCGCGGGCAGCGCCTGCTCGGCCCGCACGCGCACCGGCAGCGAACGCGGTTGGCGGCGGCCGAGGCTGATCCTCGGATCGATCGCCACCGATGCGTGCAGCCCGCTGTCGACGAGGATCGGGCCGGCAGACGGATGCTCGACGAGGAAGGCCGGCACCGGCGCCCACCGCCAGCGCGAGCGCGGGAGATGGCGGCCCTTGCCACGCGTCTTCGCGAACGCACCGGTCGGCCGGTCGAAGGCACGCGGTGGCAGCAGGATCTCCCCGGTGCACAGCGGGTGTACGCGGACGGTCGCGCCGTTGCGCCCTCCCGCCAGGGGCAGGCGCGCGGGCTCGGGCTCCGTGGCGACCGCCATCGGCGCAGAGTACGGCGCGAGCCCGGCCGCTCCCCGATGCGTGGATAGCCTGCTGGCTGTCATGGCCGCGCGCGACAACGGCTTCGATCGGCGATGAAGGGCCGGCTGCGAGTCGCCGCGGTGGTGTTCGTCTTCGGCTTCCTCGTGATCTGGCTCATCCAGCCGATCGGCAATCCGTGTCCGAATCGCGGGGCCCTGCCGAAGGGCAGCTCGAAGTCCTCGTCGCCGTCGTTCGCGCCGCCGGGGACGCGAACCTGCACCTACACGACACCCGAGGGGACGAAGGCCAGGTTCCACTACGTGCCCTGGCTGGACTGGTTCGTGCTCGCCGTGCTGGCGGGGTTCGCTGCGGCGGCGGTGCGGCTGGCCGGCCGGGATGCCCCGCGCGAACCTCGCGCCGCCCGGCAGCCGCCGCCCGGGCGCGCCGCACGTGAACCCAGCGTCGAGCGCGACCGCTCGCGCCGACAACGATCCGAGCGCGACGCGGCCGCACGCGAGCGGGCGCGCCAGGAGCGCGCGCAGCGAGCGCGGCACGAGCGCGGCTCCTGATAAGGCGCAGTGTTGACAGCGACGTGCGGCGTCTAGGAAGGTAGGCCGCGCCGCGGCTCCCCGCGGCATCGGTGTCGGCGAGGAGGGGATATGGCGAAGCTGCGCGAGCTCTTTGGGGGCACGAGGCTGCTGACGATCGGAGGCGTGCTCGTGGCCACGGCGCTGCCCGCGTTCGTCGGCTACCTGAAGATCTCCAACAGCTACGACGACTTCCAGAGCGAGGTCTTCTCGTGCGCGTGGACCTACCTGTTCCTGCTGGCGCTCGTGATCGTCACGTGGCTGCTCATCGCGCTGCTCGGGTTCTTGGTCGGCCCCAACTGGTGGGCGCCGTTCGCGATCGTCGTCGCGGCGGTGGTCGGCATCCTCATCTCCAATCCGCTCGCGATCGCCCCGCTGCGGGGCGCCGACGCGCCGGGCAACCGCGAGCGCCACCGCCTCGTCAACCTCACGGGCCCGCTGGAGCAGCTGCTGACCGACAAGCTCGACGAGGTCGTGCGCAGCACGCAGGCCAGGGAGGCGGCGGTGTTCGTCGACGAGTACGTGGGACGCGGAAAGCGCGGAAAGAGGGACATGATCAGACGCTTGGAGCGCAGCCTGCGCGTTCCGGACGACGATCTCTCGCGCGGGGAACGGCGGCGGGTCGAGGCACAGGTGCGGTCGATCCTCACGACCGGCAGGGTTGGCTATGACACCCGCCTGCTGCGGATCGCCCGCACGCTGTACGAGGCGGGACTGCGTGACACGGTCGTGCAACTGGCGGTCTGACCAGCCCGACTACTGCGCCCAGGGAACCTCGACCGAATCCTCCTCGGGCGCGTCGCGCGCGACGACGTACTCTGCCGCCTCGACCTCGGACGGGTTCTCCAGCAGGTGCGTCTCGCGCGGCGGGACGTAGACGAGATCGCCCGGATCGAGGCTCAGCGCGTGCTCGAGCTCCTCGCCCCAGCGCACGTTCAGGCGCCCGTGGAGCATGTACACCGCCGACTCGCAATCGGCGTGGTAATGGGGCCGCGACTGCGCGCCCGGCGGCACGCGGAACACGCCCATGTAGATGTTCGACGCGCCGGTAGTCGCGTGCGAGACCTCGGCGCCACCCACGACGCCGCGGGGCACGAGATGGTCCGACCCGGGCTTGACGACCTGCATCCGCCTAGGCTACTCCCAGATCCGATTGTCGGAAACCCTCAGATCGAAAAATTTCAGCCTCGACCAGCGCGCGAGCGATCAGCTCGTCATGCCGGTGAACTGCCCGCCCGTGATGTTCAGCACCTGCCCGTGGACGTAGTCCGACCAGGGGGAGCAGAGGAAGAAGACGCCGCCGGCGGCCTCCTGCGGCGTGCCGTAGCGGCCCAGCGGGATGACGAACTGGGCCATGCCGCGCACCTGCTCGGGGATGCCGAGCTGGACCGTCTCGCCGCCGACCTGCATCGTGTTGGACTCGACCTTCGGCTGCGTCAGCCGCGTGTCGATGAAGCCGAAGGCGACGGCGTTGACGTTGATCTTGAACTGGCCCCACTCCTTGGCCAGTGTCTTGGTCAGGCCGACGACGGCGGCCTTGCCGGCGGCGTAGTTTGCCTGCCCGGCGTTGCCCATCGTGCCGGAGGTCGATGCGACGTTGACGATCTTGCGAAAGACCTCGACGCCATCCTCGCGCTCCTTCTTGGCAGGCTCGCGCAGGTGCGGTGCGGCCGCTCGAAGGACGCGGAACGGCACGACGGTGTGGATGTCCAGCATCCGCGGGAACTGCTCGTCGGACATCTTATGGACCGCGCCGTCGAGCGTATAGCCAGCGTTGTTGACGATGATGTCGATCTTGCCCCAGGCGTCGATCGCGGTCTGGACGAGCTCGTCGGGCGCCCCGGACGCGGTCAGGTCGCCGCCGTAGACGACCGTCTCGCCGCCGATTTCGGATGCGGTCTGCTCGGCGACGTCGGCGTCGAGGTCGTTGATGAGGACGTTGGCGCCATGCTCGGAGAGCAGTTCTGCCGTCGCGCGGCCGATGCCTCGCGCCGAACCGGTGACGATCGCGACCTTCCCGTCCAGAACTCCCATAGGCGTGCGCTCCTTGTCCGTTGTCCGGCGCAGCACGATAGCCACCCAGGTCCGTACTGGTTGACTGGCCAGTCGATTGGCCTACACGCTCATCAGGAGCGTCTCGCTCTCCGCCGGCCGATCAGGCGCCGGCGAAGTCGGCCGTCCGCCAGAAAGCGGTCGTGTGACACGGCCGCGATCCCCGGCACGCAGTACGGGGTGAGCGTCGTGAGCATCGTTCCCGGGCCGGCGTCGACGAACGTGCTCGCGCCTGCGGCGGCGAGGGCGATCATCGTCTCTCGCCAGCGCACCGGGCGCACGAGCGCCTGCGCGAGTTCATCCGCCGGCTCGCGGAAGGGCCGCGCCGTCGCACAGGACCAGACTCGGATTGCCGCGTCGCGGATGCGGACCTCCTCGAGCGCCTCGCGAAACGGCTCAACCGCGTAGCGCATCTGCGGCGAGTGAAACGCCCCCGACACGTCCAGCGCCACGGCACGCAGGCCATTGCCACGCGCGTCGCGCTCGACGGCGGTGAGCGCCTGCTGCGCACCCGACAGGACGACCTGCCCGGGCGCGTTGTCGTTGGCGACGCTCACGTCATGGCGGGCCGCCAGCGCGGCGGCCTGCGCAGGGGTGGCGCCGAGCACGGCGAGCATCGTCCCGCCCCTGCTGGCCTCCCCGGAGACGTCCATGAGATGCCCGCGCAGCGTGACGAGGCGCAGCGCGTCGTGCTCGTCGAGCGCCCCGGCGGCGGCCAGCGCCGTCAGCTCGCCGAGCGAGTGGCCCGCGAGCGCGAATGGATCCACGCGCTCGCGCAGAAGCGTCCAACCCGCAAGCGACGCGCAGAAGATCGCGGGCTGCGCGAAGCGGGTGGACTCGCCGACCCGGGCGAACGGATCCTCGCCCACAAGCTCGATCGCGGCAGCGAGCAGATCGGGACGGACGGAGGACACGAGTTCGCGCATGTCCGGGGTGTGGCTTCCCTGGCCGGGGAACAGGACTGCGGTGGGAGTCATCTGAAGCATGCTCTCAGGGTGCGGGGCTGTGGCCGGCGTTCCAACGCACGCCCCCCGCCTGGGGGGATCGCCACCCACACCCGGGGGGTACAGCACGCGCCGTCGGACGAGGACGAGCCGCGCTAACACCGCTCCGAAGTGGTCGATTTGCAGGCAGATCGTCGCAGGGCAGGATCCGGCTGCGGGATCCGGCGATAGCTGTCAGATCCTCCCGTCACTCGCCCCCGTCCGCCCGCGCCCGACGCCGATAGGCTGATCGCGATGATCGCGCTCGTCACCGGGGCATCAAGCGGGATCGGGGAGGCGACCGCGCGCCGGCTGGCTCGCGAGCCCGGCGCGCAGCTCATCCTCGTCGCCCGTCGCGCCGATCGCCTGCACGCGCTGGCCGACGAGCTCGGCAGCGCGACGGTCATCGCCGCGGATCTCACCGACGCCGGCGCGCCCGCGCGGATCGCCGAGCAGGTCGAGGCCGACCACGGCCGCCTGGACCTGCTCGTCAACAACGCCGGCGCGGCTTGGCGCGCCACGTTCGAGGACGGCGGCTGGGACAACATGCACCGCCACATGGCGCTGAACTTCGACGCCCAGGTGCGCCTCACGGAGGCGCTGCTGGGACTGCTGCGACGCTCGGCGCCCAGTGCGATCGTCAACGTCGCGTCGACCGCCGGCCGCGTCTCGCGCGCAGGCTCGGGCGCGTACTCGGCGAGCAAGTTCGCGCTCGCGGGCTGGACGGATTCGCTGCATCTCGAGGAGGCGCCACACGGCGTCCACGTCGGCCTCGTCCTGCCCGGCTTCGTCGCGACGGAGGGGTTCCCGCAGCGCGAGCTCGTCGACAGCAGGCTCATGCGCAGACTCGTCTCGACCCCCGATCGCGTCGCCGCCGCGATCCTCGAAGCCGGCCCCGGCGGCAAGGCCGAGCGCTACGTCCCGCGCCCGTACTGGCTGGCAGCGGCGGCGCGCACGCTGCTTCCGCGCGCAGTTCGGCGCGCGACCAGCGGCAAGCTCCAGCTCGCGACGCGGACGAAGGCCGACGAGCTGCCCTGATCGGCGCGATGGCGCTCACCAATCAGCGGTCGTGTCGACTTATGCCCTATATATG
>JAWVGJ010000146.1:0-7665 GCA_033855115.1 Solirubrobacteraceae bacterium | reverse complement strand
CACGATCTGGGGTTTCAGGCGCGATGCCCCGGTCCTTTCGGTGAGCGCCGGGTGACGACCCGACCCGAACTGACTCCGGCACACCCCGGATGCGGTCGGCGCGGGCGGGAGTCGCGCTATCGCATCGAGGGACATCCGACAGCCCGCCATGCACCGGGGGAGCGCTCGTCGCGCGTTCGAGAAGTGCCGGAATCACCGCATGATCGGAGGACGAGTGCCGAGTGAGCGCCCGGCCGTTGAATCCGCGCCGAGATGAAGCCGATGAAACGGGTGACGCGAGTGGGCATGCGTCATGGGATCTCTACGGTTGCGATTGCGACCACGGTCGTCCGCTGGGCGATGTAGGAGGGCAGCAGCTGTAGGGCTCGGGTTTCGGACGTGGCGTTGACGTCCCACCAGATCGCGTGTCCGCCGAATCGACACGAGCCGATGGTCGGCTGGTGGCGCAGGGGGCTGGGGTGGCCGGCGAACGACGCGAATACGGCCCCGCACTCGGCGGGACCGTGTTCGTGGTGCAGGAGATAGCGAGGCATCGCCTGGCTACTTTGCGGTTTGCTCGCTGCGCACCGCGACGACGATGTCGCGGATGGCGCGGGTGGACGCCGAGGCGTCCGTTGCGTCGTCGATCAGCGACTGGTGCGTGGACCCGGCCACCGTACGGTGGAAGCTGTTGGTGGACAGCTTGGCGAGATCGTTCTGGTGCGCGGTCCATCCCGGTTGGGAGCCGTTGCTGGCTGTGTCGACGCCGAGGGGGTGGTCTCCGAGGCTGGTGAGCTTGGCTGCCCGGTTCAGCTGGGCGGGCATCTGCTTGACGTCGCGAACGAACTGTCGGCCTTCTGCCGTCGGGTCCCCGTCGTTGGGATCGACGAGCAGACGAGCGATGCCGGTCCGTGCGAGTGTGGGTACCACCGCAAGCAGGGGACCCATGTCGCTGCCGGCGGTGTGGGTCTGGTGCGGGTGCATGGAGTCTAGGAGCACGATTCCGCCGACCTGGGACGGATAGCGATGGGCGTAGCTCAGGACGAGCGCGCCCCCGAGTGAGTGTCCGGCCATGACGTAGGGCGGCGGCACGTGTGCGCGCTCGAGCAGGACGTGCAGGTCGCGCGTGGCGTCGGCATCGGGGGCGACGTCGCTGCGCCCGTGGCCGGCGCGGTCGTACACGCACACTTGTGTCGTGTGGGCGAGCTCTGGGGCGATCCGTCGTGCGATGGCCGACGCGGACTCGCCGAGTCCGGGCTCGAGCACGACTGTCGGGCTTCCCGAGCCGACGCAGCGGATGTTGAGGTGATGTCCGCCGACGTCGATGAGTCGGTCGCCCGCGGCGGGTGCGGGTCTGCCGCCGGAGCCCGTCTCCACGGTCTGATAGCCGCAGCCGACGGCGGAGAACGCCATCACGGCGAACACGGGATAGAGCAGCCACGAACGCCTGCGGCTCGGGGTCTGGCGCCGGGTCTGAGCGGTCATCCAGAACACGAGGCCCAGCAGAAGTGGCGGCCAGATCCATCCGAGCGTGTCGAGCGCGTGCGTGTCCGGGGTGAGGATGATGAGTCCGGCGGCGCTGAGGCCCAGCACCGCGGCCGGCACGGCTGCCCAGCGGTGCGATCCGTCGCCGAGGTGCGTGGAGAGCATTGCCAGGAGCGCCCATCCGATCGCGAAGCCGAGCAGGATCGCGCCGGTGATCGTGGCCTCGCCGCGGTCGGCAAACGGCACTGCGACGAGCGCGATGGCGGAGGCGACGCCTGCGAGAAGGGAGCCCGCGACGACCTTCGCGGAGGTCCTCTTGGTGGTGTGGTTCGAGTGATCGGACATGACGCTCCTAGTGGATGGCGACGCGCGGGGCGAGGCGCAGCTTGGGGAGGAAGGTCGCCGCGGAGGGGATCACGACGAGGGCGGCGAGACTGGCCAGCACGGCGAGGCCGCTGAGCGTCAGGAAGGCATCACCGATGCCGTGCGCGACCAGGCGAGGGATGTTCAGGTCGGCTGAGCCGGCGGCGATTGTCGCGACGATCGCGATGCCGATCGACCCGCCGATCTCGTGGCCGGTCGTGTTGAGGCCGGACAGCATGCCGGTCTCCTCGTCCTTGGCTCCGGTCATCACGGACACGGACACCGAGACGAGCACGAGGCCGAGTCCGAGGCCGGCGACGAGCATGCCGGGTAGGAGGTCGCGCAGGTAGCTGCCGTGGGCGTCGACGCCTGAGAGCAGCAGCATCCCCGCGGCGGTGGCAGCGAACCCAGCCGCCATCGGGACGCGGACGCCGGCGTGCATCATCGAGCGGCTGCCGGCGTGCACACCCGCGGCCAGCGCGATGGCGAGCGGCAGGAACGACAGGCCGGTCTCCAGCGGTCCGGCCCCCAGCACGTCCTGCAGGTACAGCGACGACAGCAGGAACAGGCCGAACAGCGCTCCCGCGGCCGCGAGCATCGTGAGGAATCCGCCGCCCACGCCGCGGTCGGCGAGGCGGTCGATGCGAAGCAGGGGATGGGTGGCGCGGAGCTCGACGATCACGAACGCGATCAGGCCGGCCACGCCCGCTGCGCCCGCGCCGAGGACTTCGGTCGAGGACCAGCCGGCGTTGGCGGTCTGGGAGAGTGCGAAGACGATTGCCCCGAGGCTGGTCGTGGCCAGCGCGGCGCCGCGAAGGTCGAATCCGCTCCAGCGCGGTTGGACCGCGTCGGGAGCGATGAGCCTCCGCGCGGCAACCGCGAGGCCCAGGCCGACGGGGACGTTGATCAGAAAGATCGCCTGCCAGCCGACGAGCTCGGTCAGCGCTCCGCCCAGCATGACTCCGATCGCGGCGCCGGCCCCGCCGACGGCGCCCCAGGCGGCAAGCGCGTGTGCGCGCGGCGTGCCTTCGCGGAAGGTGCTCATCAGGATGGAGAGAGCGGCCGGCGAGAGCATCGCCGCGCCGAGCCCCTGGAGGGCCCGAGCGGCGAACAGCGTGCCGGCGCCGCCGGCCGTCGCGGCCGCGATCGAGGCGAGCGTGAAGACCGCCAGCCCGGTCATGAACATGCGTCGCCGACCGACGAGGTCGGCGGCACGACCACCGAGCAGCAGCAGGCTTCCGAAGATCAGCGAGTAGCTCGTGATGGTCCAGCCGATGTCGCCGCCCTCGATCCCCAGGCCGTGCGCCAGGTCGGGCAGCGCAACGTTGACTGCGGTGATGTCGAGGATGACCATCAGCTGAGCGGCGCAGAGCACCAGGAGCAGTTGCTTCATGCGGCGAATGGCGCGGGCGCGTCCGGCGTCTTCCTCGGGCTGCGGAGGTCCGTGGTGCGCGGCGTGCTTGGAGTGGAGGTTTGGCATGACTCCACCCTGCTCGGCCTCGCGCGCCTCGACATCAGGGCAGCACCCTGAGATGTTCGGCGGACTCATCTTCACGATCGCTGACAGCCTCGTAGGCCGCCGGGAGGAGCTCCGGCGGATCGATGACGCCCTTGACGCGCTGGCAACCGGCCGTCCGGGTGCCGTCGAGGTCGTGGGCGCCGCGGGGATCGGCAAGACGCGACTGCTCACCGAGGCCGCCGCCCGCGCCGACGCTCGAGGCCACATCGTGCTCCGAGGGGCCGCGGCCGACCTCGAGCGCGACATCGCCTTCTGGGTGTTCATCGATGCGCTCGACGACTACGTCGAGAGCGTCGAGCCGCGTCGCCTCGGCAACCTGCCGGACGAGGTGCGCTCGGAGCTCGCTCGGGTGTTCCCTGCGCTCGCTCGCTTCGGACGCGGCGAAGCGGCGGGATTGCCGGGCGAGCGCTACCGGATCAACCGCGCCGTGCGGGAGCTCATTGAGCGACTGGCGGCCACCAAACCTCTGGTGCTCATCCTGGACGACTTCCACTGGGCCGACCCAGCCTCAGTGGACCTCCTGGGCAGCCTCCTCCGTCGTCCTCCGTCCGCCGCCGTGCTGCTCGTCCTGGCCGCCCGTCCCCACCACGGCCCGACACGACTCGCCGGCACGCTCGAACGCGCGCACAGAGACGGCAGCCTCGCCCGGCTCGAGCTGCGGCCGCTCACCAGCGAGGAAGCCACTGCGATGCTCGGCGGGGTCGACGCCGACCAGCGGGCGACAGCACTGTTCGAGGAATCCGGAGGCAATCCGTTCTATCTTGAGCAACTGGCCCGGTCGCCAGAACTGGCTGAGCGGCTCTCCGCGCCCGCACCGGTCTCCGTCGACGGGGCACGAGTCCCACCGCTGGTGGTGGCGGCGTTGACCGGAGAGCTCGCGCTGCTTTCGCCCGCCGCGCGGCGCGTGCTGGAAGGCGCGTCAGTCGCCGGGGATCCCTTCGAGCCCGAGATGGCGGCAACGGCCGCCGACGTCAGCGAGCACGGGGCGATGGACGCCATCGACGAGCTCCTCGCGCGGGACATCATTCGCCCGACCGACGTGCCGCGACGGTTCCGCTTCCGCCATCCCATCGTGCGCCGCGCGGTATACGAGTCGGCACCGGGCGGCTGGCGAATCGGAGCGCACGAGCGCGCGGCCGACGCGCTCAGGGCGCGAGGAGCCGGGCCCGCGACTCGAGCCCACCATGTCGACCTCTCAGCCAGGATCGGCGATGCGGCCGCCGTCGCCACGCTGGCGGAGGCGGGCCGGATCTCCGCGCAGCGCGCACCGGCAATCGCGGTCCGCTGGTTCTCGGGAGCGTTGCGGCTCCTGCCCGACACCGCTCCGTACGGAGAGCGGGTTGATCTCCTCTTGGCCAACGCAACATCCCTGGCGGCGACGGGCCGGTTCAGTGACGCCCATGCAGCGCTCCTCGAAAGCCTCGCCATCGTTCCCGACGCGGAAACCGCCCTCCGGCTGAAGCTGTCCGCGACGTGCGCGCGCGTCGAGCATCTTCTCGGCCATCACGATCAGGCGCACACGCGCCTCGTGGCCGCGCTGCATTCGCTGGCCGACGCCGCCGGCGCCGACGCGGTCGGGCTGATGGTTGAACTCGCACGCGATGCCGTCTTCCGCTTGCACTACGCCGACGGCCAGGAATGGGCGGCCCGGGCCGTGGCCGCGTCACGAGCGCTTGCGGACCCTCTCCTCGTCGCGGTGTCGCTTGCGATCTACGCGCGGGCGCTCGCCTGGGGCGGCGACGCGGCACGCGGGGAGGCGATTCGATCCGAGGCAGCCGCGCTGATCGATGCGTTGACAGACGACGAGCTCGCTCGCCGGCTCGACGCCTTGGTCGATCTTGGCGCAGCGGAGATCTATCTTGACCGCTTCGAGGAGGCCGCCAGGCACTGCGAACACGCGCTGCAGGTCGGACGCGCAACCGGCCAGGACCAGCTGTTCCCTGGAGTCAACGCGACCCTCGGCGTGGCGTGGTCCATGCTCGGCCGGCTCGCCGAAGCCGCCGAGTTGCTCGATGCCGCGATCGAAGCCGGTCGCTTGTCCGGGAACCCGCAGGCGTTGGCATGGGCCCTCTTCTGTCGCGCGTTCGTAGCGGTTCCGGCCGGAGACACCCGGTTTGCGATCGCTACCGCCGAGGAGAGCCTCGATCTCGCCGTTGCGGGCGGTCAGACCGTCATCGCCGCCCGCGCGGCATCGGTCCTCGCCATCGCGCGCATCAACGCCGGTGAGCTGACACCCGCGACCGAGCCCGTGCGCGGCGTAGGGACAGACGCGTTCGATGCGCTCCCGGACACCTGGAAGGCCTATTTCCTGGAACTCATGACTCGGTATTGGCTGGCGCATGACGACCGCGAGGCGGCCGAACGCGCCGCCGCCGGCGCTCAATCGAGCGCGACCGCGGTCGGCCTGCGCTTGCCCACGGCGATGGCCTACCGCGCAGCCGCGACGGTTGCCCTCGCCGACGACGATGCCCGCACGGCTGCCGACCGGGCGCTGGCCTCCGCAGACCTTGCCGAGGCTGTCGGCGCGCCCATCGAGGCCAGCCTCGCCCGGCTCGTCGCAGGCCGCGCCCTAGCGCAGCTCGGTGACCGCGATCGGGCGGTTGATCTGCTCGAGCAGGCGGCCGCCGAGCTGGATCGCTGCGGCGCCAGGCGGTATCGCGACGAGGCCCAGCAGGAACTGCGCCGCCTGGGACGTCGGATCCATCGACGAACCCGAACCGGAGACTCCAATCAGACGGGCATCGCGACACTCACCGCGCGTGAACTCGAGATCGCCCGGCTGATCGTGGACCGCAAGACCAACGGCGAGATCGCGAGCGAACTCTTCCTGAGCGCGAAGACGGTCGAGACCCACATCCGCAACATGTTTCGGAAGCTCGATGCCACCTCACGGGTCGAGATCGCGCGGACCGTCGAGAAGGCGGACATGGCGCGTGAGGAAGGGTCGAGTCGATGAACAGCGAGTCGGACAAGGCAGCGTGGGACTGCATCGTCGTAGGCGCCGGACCGGCGGGACTCAACGCGGCGCTCGTGCTCGGCCGCGCGCGTCGGCGCGTGGTGGTGCTCGACAACGCCCAGCCACGCAACTACGCCACCCACGAAATGCACGGCGTCCTCGGCCATGACGGCGTCGATCCGGCGGACCTGCGCGCACGCGGCCGCGCGGAACTCACTCGTTACGGCGTCGAGGTCGTCAGCGCCGAGGCCCAGGATGCCGAGGTACTCGACGGCCTCGTCCGCGTCAGCTCGACGCGCGGGGTCGACGTCACGCGGTCGGTCCTGCTCGCCACCGGGATGCTCGACGAGCTGCCCAACCTCCCGGGCTTCGCCGGCGTATGGGGCACCAGCGCCCACACATGCCCGTACTGCGATGGCTTCGAGCACCGCGACGAGCGCATCGCCGTCCTGGCCTCCGGCGACCGGGGGCAGCACCTCGCGCTTCTGCTGCGCCAATGGTCGGGGGACGTCGTCCTGCTCAGCAACGGCCCGCACGACCTCGGCATCGACCAGCTCGCGCGCCTGGACGCGCGCGGCATCCCGATCATCGAGACGCCGGTCGCGGAGCTTGACGCCGACAAGGACGGGCGGTTGCGTCGGGTCCGGCTCGAGAACGGGCAGACGATCGACCGCGATGCGCTGTTCTTCTACGTCGGCTGGGAGCTGCGGAACGACCTCGCTCGCACCTTGGGCTGCCAGCTGCGCACCGACGGCTCGGTCGCCGTTGACTCAGAGCAGGCGACGAGCGTCGACCGCGTCTACGCCGCCGGCAACTGCGCCGAACCGCGGGCACTCGTTCCGACGGCGACCGGCTCAGGTGTAACCGCCGCAGTCGCCATCAACGTCCGCCTAAGCCTCGAGGATGCCGACCACGCGGTCGCCCACGCCCGCGTCCCAGCAACCGCCTTGGCAACCAAGCCACCCAATCGACCCGAGGCATCCACGACGAGGTGACAACGGCCGAAAGGGCACGGCTGTCGTTCTGATGGCTGGAGAGCGCGGCGGTCTACGCGCTCGGCGTTTCGATCGCCTCGCTCCGCGATCATCGTCGCCGAGGTCGCCGCCGGGATGCACTTCCGCTAGAGCGGGGCGGGGATATCGCAGATCACTCGTGGCCGCGCGCAGAGCGATCCACGTCACGCAGAGGAGCAGTGATACCGCACCCGAGACAGACTGCTGGTCGTCGCGCGAAGCAGTAGCGCGAGGTTCCCAGCAGTGCACAACAGGTTGCTCGTACAGGCCGCGGTCGCCGGTCACGGGGCCCGGGCGACGAGGCTCAGCTCGCGCGACGCAGGAACTGCTCCCGATCGACGATCGCACGG
>JAWVGJ010000145.1:0-27954 GCA_033855115.1 Solirubrobacteraceae bacterium | reverse complement strand
CACACCCCCAAAACCCCGCAACACCCCCCCGGGCTAGAGGACCGCCTTGGGCTTGACGTGCTCCTTCTGGCCGCGCTTCAGCGCCTGCTGCTTCTTCGCCTTGCGCGCCTTCTTCCACGTCTTGCGGGCGCGCTTGGCGAGCTTCGCCGCGCGCTTCTCGAGCTTGCGGATCTTCTTGCTGGTCGTGTCGACGATCGATTCGAGGGAACTGTTGTTGGTAGCCATCGCCCTGGCGGTAGGCCCGCCACGCTGGCGGGCAAGCGTGCTACGCCGGTCCGGGCAGCTCACGCGAGCTGCGCTGGCGCAACGTCTTCGCCTTCGCGCTCCAGGTGTACAACCGCTCGACGATCTTTGCCGGGCAGCACACGTCGTCGCCCTGGGAGTACCGCGGGGCGCGCAGAATCAACGTCGTGCCCGCGACGACGACGCTCGCGCGGTACAGGCGCTGCGAGCTGAAGACGGCGCGCAGCGGGCTGTCCTCGGCCATGCCGTCGGTGCTGAACAGGTAGACCGCGACGGCGCCCGCGACCCCACCGGTCTCGACGAGCACGACGGCATCCGAGCGGCCGTCGCCGGTGAGGTCTGCGAACACCGTCTCGGGAGCGACCAGGCCGCCGTGCTGCTGGAACAACTCCTTGATCGCGGGCGTCGTTCGCTCGTCTTCGAGCAGCGTCTTCTTGAAGAGCGCTTGCGGCGCGGACGGCTCGGCAGGCGATCCCACGGAGTGCAGAAAGACAGCACCAGCGGCCAGCACAAGCGTCGCGACTGCGGCTGGACGGATCCGATGCCGGCGCATTGCGCGCATTGTCGCAAAGAGCGCCAATCCGCTGCTACGGCTGCAACAGACGATCCTTCGCGCTGACACGCGGCGGTCCCACCCGGATGCGAGCGCCCCTGATCGTTGCGGAGCTCGCCGACACGGAGTAGACGCCCTCGGCCAGGTCGGCCTTCAACGATGCGGTGTCGCCGGGGTTGATCGGTGCCGTGCGCTGGTTGAGCTGATCGGCGCCGGCCATCAGCCGCTGGCTGCGCAACGTCAGTCGCTGCGAAATCGACGTCTGGTTTGACGCGATGAGCTCGATCGGTCCTGCGCCGAAACGCGACGGTGACACCGTGACCCGCGTCGGTGCGATCACGGCGCTGATCTGGAGCGTCGCCGGCGGCCGGGGCCGGTTGGCAAACTCTTCATCACCGCCGCAGGCGGGAGCGGTGATAGCCAGTGCGACGGCGACCCCGACGGCGGCCCATGGCATCGTGCGCGTGGCGTCGACCGGTCTCACCAACGAGGCAAACCTATCCGAGCGCGCCACGGTCGCGGCCCGGCGCGCCGGGTTCAGTTCGGAACGTCGGTCGCCGCAAGCGCGGCGCGCTCCGCGTCCAGATCACGCAACGCTGCCTGGAGGCGCTCCCAGGATGCGCTCTCCGCGGCGTCGTAGACCCGGCCTTCGAGGCCGCGCACATCCTCGCGATACACCGTCCATGCGGCGCGCTTGCACGTATCGAGCTCGGCGATACGATGCTCGATCTCGGGCTGGGTGGCGAAGGTCGTCATCTCACTCCTGTGTCAGCCGATGTCCTCGTCCAGCTCAGACTACGGGCGGGTCCGGTCGGCGCTTTTTCATCCCGCGTGCAAACGTGCTTGCATCGTGTCGGGCGCGATCGGCAACCTGCGGCGCATGGACCTGCTCGTCCAGCCGCTGGCGACGGCCGAGTTTCTCGTGCTCGACACCGAGACCAACGGGCGCGCCGGTGACGCCTGCGAGCTCACCGAAGTCGGCGCGGTGCTCGTCGGCGGCGGCGAGTTGCACGACCGCTGGGAGACGCTCGTCGCAGGCGCCGCGCCGCTGTCGCGCGCGATCCAGCGCTTCACGCAGATCACGCAGGACATGGTCGACGCCGCCCCGCCGGCAGAGTTGGTCCTTCCCGACCTGGCCGAGCAGTTGCACGGGCGCGTGCTCGTCGCCCACAACGCGGCGTTTGACCGCCGCGTGCTTCGCCAGGCCTTCGAGCGGGCCGATCTGGGCTGGCCCGATCCGCCCACGCTCTGCACCGTCGCGCTCGCGCGACGCTTCGCCCCGCTCGCGCGCCAGCGCCGGCTCGGGGCGCTCGCCGACGCTCTCGGCGTCGAGGTCGAGACGACGCACCGCGCGCTCGCCGACGCCGAGACCTGCGCACGCGTCTTCTGCGCGCTGTTCGGCAAGCTCTGCGCGCACGCCGCGACGATCGCCGACGCGCTCGCCGCGCTGCTCCCGCCTCGCCGCGCGCGCTCGCCGCGGGCCGGGCGCACGGTCGTCGCCGGCGCGGTCAAGCGCCACCGGCCGGATACCGCCGGCGTGCCCGAAGAGCCCGGCGTCTACCTGTTTCGAAATGCCGCCGGGCAAGTGCTCTACGTCGGCAAGTCCGTGTCGCTGCGAACGCGTGCGCGGTCGCATTTCGCCACCTCCGCCCCGCCGGAGGGCTGGACCGAGCTGGCGGCGATCGTCGACCACCAGACGACGAACTCCGAGCTCGGGGCGCTCGTGCTCGAGCACCGGCTGATCCGCAAGCTGCGCCCTCCGGGCAACGTGATCCACAAGCACGACGATCCCTACGTCTACCTGCGCTGCCGCTTCGACATCGCCTACCCCGTGCTCGAAATCGCGCGCGAGCCGGCCGCGGGACGAGCGGTCACGATCGGCCCGCTGCGCAGCCGCGCAGCGGCGGTCGAGCTCAAGGAGCAGCTCGACTCGCTCTTCGGCCTGCGCCACTGCGGGCGCAAGCTGCGCCTGCGCCCGTGGCCGTCGGCCTACGGCCAGATGGGCCGCTGCCTGTCGCCATGCCTGAACGACCTCGATCCGAATCTCTATCGCCGTCGCCTGGACGAGGCGCTGGGCCTGTTCGGCGGCAAGGGCGACGGCGGCGTCGCGCTGCTCGCGCATATCGACGAGCAGATGCGCGCCGCCGCGGCCGAGCAGGCCTACGAGCGTGCCGCGTGGCTGCGTCGCCGCCGCGAGCGGATCGCGACGCTGGTGCGGACGCTCGACGGCGCGCTGGCGGCGACGCACGCCCGGCCGAGGCTGGTCCTGGCGCCGCACCCCAAGAAGGCACAGCGCTTCGACGTTTTCTGGATTGCCGCAGGGCGCGTCGCCGACTGGTGCGCGTGGCAGGAGGTGGGCGACCTGCACGCCCGCACCGTCACCGCGCTCGCCGGAGCGAGTAGCCCGGGCGCGGTCGCGTGCCTGCCGGCCGACGCGGTCGCCGAGGCGCGGATCGTGCAAACCTGGCTGGCGAGCCACGACGCTCCGGCGCTCGATCTCGATCCCGTGCCGGACCGCGACGCGCTGAAGCGGTTTGCAAGCTCCGCGGGAGCGCTACTCACCGGCCCACGAGGCCAGCGTTCCGTTCTTGTCCGCTGCCCGGAGCTCGTTCAGGCCGCCGAGGGTCTCGCCGTCGACGAGGATCTGGGGAAAGCTCGTCAGACCCGTGAGGCTGGTCAGCTCGGCCTGGAGCTCGGGGTGCGTGCCCAGGTTGACCTCTTCGAAGGCGACGCCGCGCTTGCTGAGCAGCGAGGCCGCGTGGACGCAGAAGTTGCAGGAGTCGGTGGAGAACAGGACGACGTGGCGCGGCATGCCGGCAAGTATCGCTCAACTCGCATGGCCGGCCGTCCCGAGTGATCCTGAGCAGACGACGGGCGGCCATCCGACTCGTCGCCCGATGGCGGCGGTCAACCGAACGGCAGCGCGACGAGCTCGGCGCGTGCGCCTCCGTCGACGGCGAGCGTGTCGCCGACGGCGGCCTCGCGGCGCACCAGCGCGAGCGCGATCGGACCGAGCGTGGGGGAGACGACGGAGCTGCCGATGCGCCCGACGAGGCGCTCGCCGAGATGCAGCTCGCTACCTGACGGCGCCGGCTCGCTCAGCCGCAGGCCGCGCAGGTGACGGTTGGGCTTGCCGCGGTAGAACAGTCGCGCGACGGTCTCCTGGCCGACGTAACAGCCCTTCGTGAAGCTCACCGCGCGGTCGTTGAGCGCGGCTTCCTGGGGGATCGTGCCGTCATCGAGATCCGGCCCGTAGCGCGGGCGGCCGCGCTCCACGCGCACGATCTCGGCCGCGGCCTCCGACACCGGCACGGCACCTGCCGCGACCAGGGCAGCCCGCACGGCCTCCGTGTCGCCGGCCTGGCAGAGGACGTCGACGCCCCCGTCGGTGACGACGAAGCGCACCGCCGCGCCGCCGATCGTGCCTGGTGCGTGCGCGTGCTCGTCGGCCGCCAGGCGGGCAGGCGCGCCGGCGACCGCGCGCGCATCGGGTCCGATCAGCGACAGCAGCCCGCGCTGGACCGTGCGCTTGTGCAGTTCCACGTCATAGCCGATCTTGAAGCGCCGGACCATGTCGTAGAGCCCCTGGAGGGTCGGACGCTCGGTGTCGAGCTGCAGCTCGGGCTCGGGCTCGCCCGCATCGTCAACCGCCAGCACACGCAGATCGCCGAGCATCTTGCCCTTGTGCGTGAGAAACGCCGCATAGCAGCCGGTTCCCGCCTGGAGTCCCTCGATGTCGTTCGTCACCTGACCGGCGAGAAAGGACTTTGCTTCGCCGCCTGTGAGCGCCAGCTTGCCCCGCTCGGAGCGGTCAAGCAGGCCGCAGGATCCGGTCAGCGCCCGGTACTCGGGGGCGAGGTCTTCGGTCGTCGTCGCCATGCTTCGAGGATAGACCCAGACCACATCGCGATCATCTAGCCTTGCGCGCCATGGCGCTCGCCGACACGTTCCAGAAGATCGTCGACTCGCTGCCCGACGACTGGACCGATCTGGAGCTGGACCTGCGCATCGCCGACGAGCAGCGCTATATCGACGCGGCGACCTACCTCGTCACCTCCAACGCCCAGCCCTACTCCAAGCATGACTGGCACTGGCGCCTGCTCGTCGCCCACCGCTTCGGGCACGCGGCGGCCGCGCCCACGGTACACGGGACGCTGAAGCTGCTCGACGATGCCGGCATCGACGGCGAGCTCGCGGTGCGGGAGGTCCGCTCCGGTCGTGTCGAGGTCACCCAGATGTGGGGACGCCCGCAGTCGGTGCGCGACGAGTTTCGTCGCAGCCGGGCGCAGTAGGCGGATGGCGCGCGTCGTCGCGCATGTCCCGGACCTGCTGTTCGGCTCCAAGGTGCAGGGGATGCTGACCGCGGGCGGTCACGACGTCGCGCTGGTGGGCAACGAGGCCGGCGCCCGCGAGCAGATCGGGGGCAGCGACGTGCTCGTCATCGACCTGACCGCCGACGACGTCGCCGGGATCGCGCTGCTCGAGGCGCTCAGGGCCGACGGCGCGGTCGACGACACGCGCACGCTCGCGTTCTACAGCCACGTCGACGCCGACGTGCGCACGCGCGCGCTCGACGCGGGCTTCGATCTCGTCGTCCCACGCTCGCGGATGGCCCGCGAGGGCGCGGCGCTCGTCGACAAGCTCGCCGGCTGAGCCCGCTCCTACGCCGACGAGCAGGTTTTCGCGGCGCGCTTGAAGCGCCCCTTGATCGAGCGTTCGGCGTTTTTGGTTCCCGCGAGCGTCAAGCGAACGAACTTGCGCGCCGAGTCCCCGCGCACCCGCCGCAGGATGCAGCGCGTCTGGGCGTTCGTGAAGCCGCCCCTGAGCAGCGTCGGGCGGATGACGCAGACCAGCAGCGGGTCGGCGAGATAGGCCGGGTCCGACGCGACGATCGCGTTTGAAAGCCGCTTGTCGCTGACGCGTTCGATCCGGCGCCGGTAGCACGCGGCCTCCTTGCGCGAGAGCCCGTTGGCCTGCAGGATCGCAAGGCGCTCCTGCTGGCTGTCGTACTCGGGGCGCTTGAGCTCGAGGGCCTTGAGCCGGTCCAGCCGCCACTGCCCGCCGCTCTTGCGCAGCGTCACCGTCGCGTTCTTGAATGCGTACTGCCCGCCGCTGGCGCTGAAGTCCGCCTCGGCGTTGTCTCCGTCGACGCGCACGTCGGAGACGTCGACCGTCTCTGCTGCGAGCTCCTTGATGTTCGAGCGGCAGAACTTGCGGAAGCTGGCCGCGACGGTGCTCGACCCATAGGTCCCCTGGTCGAGAAACGCCCGCGTGTAGCCCGACGAGCAGGCCGTCGGGCTCTTGCTCGTCAGCGCCTTGCGCAGGCCGTCGCGGATCGCCGTCTCATCCTTGCTGGCGCCGCACGCGGCGACCGACAGCAGCAGCGGCAGCGCAAGGATGGTCCAGAGGGGCCGCGACAGTCGCATGCAGCAGCGACGATAACGCCGAACGCGGCGGGAACGTCCGGTTCAGGTTCAGTGCACGGCCAGGCTCAGCGGCCGCAGTTCCTCCGCGTACGAGATCGAGTGGCGCTGAAGCTCGCCCGTCGGCGTCGTCTCGTATGCGCCCATCCGCCACAGCGGCGGGGAGTAGGCGTTGATCGTGATCGCTGGGCCGCCTCCGCCGTGAGCGACGCGATGGATGTCCGACGCGGCGAAGTCGATCGCCTCGCCGGTGCGCATGTGCCTGCGCACGGGTGGTCCGCCCAGCGAGAGTCGCTCCTCGACCACCACACCTTGCGCGATGGCCAGCGCGCCGCAGGACACGTCATGGTCGTGAAAGCCTGTGTCGTGGTCGTCCATCCAGCAGATGAGCCAGACGGCGACGTGCTCGTCGCGCATCAGCTGCTCGTAGGTGCGCACCTCGGGATCGTGGTGAACGAGGTGGCGCCACCTCTGCGGTGCAGCGGCGAGATCAGCGACGAGCTCTCGCAGTTCGTCGCGCGTGAGGTCGCGCCGGCGGCGCAGGTCGATCATGCCGCCACCGCCGGCGCCTCGCCGCGCAGCAGGCGAGCGACATTGGCGGCCACCATCGCCTCGCGCGCGGCCGGGCCGAGTAGCGACGGCGGCGGCGGGCCGACGACGGGCCGGTCAGAGCCGTACACGAGCTGGTCGATGCCGACGCAGCGCACGAGGGCGTCGATCGTCCGCACGCTGTAGGACGACGTGTCGTAGAAGAGTCCGGCGTCGGCGACGGCCTCGCTTGGGCCGCCGCGGGCGCCCAGGCGCTCGGCGTGCAGCGGAGCGCCGCCGGCGAGCAGCGCGAACACGACGCGCAGGCGCGGGTGTCGCGGCCGGCCGAACGCGACAAAGGCGTGCCAGGCGGCGTTCATGTCGGCGACGTAGCGTGTCATCGCCGGCCACCACGCGCGCGCATCGGACTCGACGTAGGCCTGTGGCCGCCACGGACCTGGGCCGGGATGAACGAACAGCGGCGCGTCGCGTGCCTCGAGGCGCTCGAGCAGGCCCCGGCAGCGATTGAGGCCCTCCGGGCCGCTGAGCGCGCCGGCCGGGAGCGAGATGCCGACGGCGCCGGCATCCAGCAGCGCGTCGACGTCAGCCGGCAATGGCGGGCGCAGCGACACCGCGCCCCAGACGCCGAACGGTCGGCCGAGCTCGAGCAGCCCGTTGTTGTGGGCCTTCAGCAGCGGCTCGGCCTCGGCCCGCGGCAGCGCCTCGATCCCGAGGGGACTGGAGATCGCCAGCAGCGCACGGTCGACGCCATCGCGTTCGAGCAGTCCCAGCCGGGCGCCCGGATCGTGCTCGCGGTCGTCAAACGCGCACTCGGGCTCGTCGCGCAGGCGCAACAGCCAGCCGCCAGCGGAACGGCGCAGAAGCGGTGGCTCGCGGCGCCAGGTCAGCGCGGCGACGAGCGCCTCGGGCCAGAGGTGCTGATGGACGTCGACGGTAGGCACGGAAGCCATAATATGCATAAACCCCATCAAGTTTGTAGAGATTAGCCGAACGTGCGGGTTTCAAGCTCCTGGCGTCGGGAGGGGTATCGATCGCCGACAGCCGGCGGTTCACGTACAGTCGCCACGCATGATCGTCCGGCGCGCGGAGATCGAGGACGCCGAGGCATTCGCCGCTGTCGTGGCGTCGGTCGCTGAGGAGGACCGCTGGATCGCGGCGCAGCCGCCGGTCGACGTGTCTGAGTTCGCCGAGCGGGTGCGGTCCTCGATGGAGGGCGGCGATCTGTTCTGGGTCCTGGTCGACGGCAAGCGTGTCGTCGGGACGCTCGGGCTGCACGGCACGCGGGCGGCCGGCGTCAGCGCGGTGGGCATGTGCATCGTCGCCGGGTCGCGCGGAGCGGGCGGTGGCCGGCTGCTCATGGATGCCGTGATGGAGCACGCGCGAGCATCGCAGCTGCACAAGGTGGAGCTCGAGGTCTGGCCCGACAACGAGCGCGCGATCGCGCTCTACGCGTCCTACGGGTTCGAGGTCGAGGGCCTGCGCCGCGACCACTACCGCCGCAAGGACGGCTCGCTGCGCTCGGCGCTGCTCATGGCGCTGCTGCTGGAGGGGTGAGCGACGACATGGGTGACCTGGGCACCGGTGAAGCGCTCGACGCGCTTGGGAAGGTTGGCGGCCAGCCAGCGTGAGGTCGCGCCCGGCAGCGTCGCGACGACGACCTCGTCGAAGCGTCGGGGGTCCCAGGTGTCGGCCACCGCGATCATCGGGTCCGGGTCGCCCTGCACCCCCTCGACGGTGATGCCCGCATCTGCGAAAGATTGGACGGCGCTGTCCAGGCGCCGAGCCGTCTCGTCTCCAAACCGGCGTGTCGATGGGGCTACAAGCGTCACCTCGATCGGGCCACGTGCGGCGCGCGCCCGCAGCACCTCGAGCAACTCGGCCGAATCGACGGTGCGGTTGGCGATGACCAGGAGCTTCGTTGTGAAGACCATGAGCGTCCCTCGTGGAGGTGATTGTGGGGTTTGCAACGAACTTATCCACGCGACACGCTCGTGGCAAGGGTTACGCGGGGCCGCGACTCAGTCCCGGCCCGCAGGGGGCACGTAGCGGCCGTCGAACGCCCGCGCGACGTTCAGCTCGCGGGTGACGATCCGCCGGCGCTTCCCCCAACGCCATCGCGCCCAGGCCCGCAACCGCGCCGGATCGAGCTCGCCGAACGCCCGCGCGCCCGCGGTGAACGACGGCGACACCGCGTCGAGCTGGCGCTGGACGTCGTTGCGCTTGAGGCCCGTCGTCGCATCGAGCAGGCTGCTGACGCCGTTCTCGGGATCGCTGATGACCTCCTCGTATCCGCGGGAGATCGCGGCGACCGTGGCGCGAACGAGCGCGGGCGAGTCCTGCAGCGTCTCGCGCGTTACGCAGAGCACGAGCTCGGGATAGCTGGGTCCGCCGTAATCGTCGACGCGGAACACGCGCATCCCCGGCCGGCGCGCCTTCAGCACGACGCCCTCGGCGTTCCAATGGGCGGTCGCGCCCGCGACGCGACGGGTGAGCAGGCTGTGCACGGCGCCGAAGCCGATCTTCGTCTTGCGCACCTTGGCCGGATCGCCGCCCGCGCCGGCGACGATCGAGCGCAGCACCACGTCGTCGCTTGGCAGCCCGGTGACCCCGACGCGCTTGCCCTCGAGATCGCGCGGGGTCTTGATCGACGGCTGGGCGATGATCGACGCCAGCGGCTCCTGGACGATCGCCATCACGCCCACGAGATCGCGGCCGCGCTCGCGGGCGATCGCGAGGTCGTTGATGTCGAGGATCGCGAAATCGATGCGCCGGGAGACGAGCAGCTTGACCGCGTCGCTCGACCTCGACGGGACGCGAATGCGCAGCGTGACGCCGAGCGCCGTGTCGAAGCCGCGGTCGACGGCCATGTAGATGCCCGTGTGGACCGCGTTTGGCCGGAAGTCCAGCAGCAGCGTCGCGTCGCGATTTGGCGCGCGCACGTCGCTCGCCGCGCCGCAGCCGGCGAGCACGATCGACACAGCCAGAGCGATGACGATGGTCGGCCACCTTGTCATGTACCGGCCCGAGCATATGGATGAGGGCAGGGCCGCCGGCAAGCCCGCCCATCCGCCGAACGGAGATCACATGGACCGCCGTCGCTCGTCCGCGTACGCCGCCGAGGCCATTGGGACGTTCCTCCTCGTCCTCTTCATCGTGCTGATCCTGGCGGTCAACGCGAAGGCCGGCGTCGGTGCGCTCGCGTACCAGGCGATCGTGATCCAGGACGGGCCGTCCGTCCGGTCCGTCGACAAGATCGGCGGACCCTAGACTTCGTCTCGTGCGCCGGCGCGTGACCTTCAGCCGCAACCTGACGCTCTCGCTGTCGCGGACCTGCCGCTGCTACTGCAAGTACTGCGCGTTCGCGACGCATGGGGCACACCTGCACGCGCCCGACGAGGTGCTGGCGCTGCTCGACCGCGCGGCACGGCGCAACGTCAAGGAGCTGCTCGTGTTGACCGGCGAGCGACCGGAGGTCAACGCCGGCGTTCGCGCGCGTCTGGCCGAGTACGGCCACGAGGACTTCGTCGGCTATATCGTGTGGACCTGCGAGCGCGCGCTGGAGCGCGGGCTGCTGCCGCACACGAACCTCGGCGTGCTCGATCGCGACGATCTGGCCCGGCTGCGCGAGGTGACCGCGTCGCAGGGACTCATGCTCGAGTCCGTCAACCCCGATCTCGTCGCCCACCAGGGCTCGCCGACGAAGCACCCGGCGCGGCGGATGGAGACGATCCGGGCGGCGGGCGAGCTGCAAATCCCGTTTACGAGCGGCATCCTCGTCGGGATCGGGGAGAGCGAGGACGAGCGCGTCGCGGCGCTGGAGGCGCTCGCGCAGGTCCACGACGAGCACCATCATCTGCAAGAGGTCATCCTGCAGAACTTCGTCCCGCACGACTCCTACTACGGCCGCGAGCCCGCCCAGATCGCAGACGCGGCGGCCCGCAACCTGTGGCGCACGGGCATCGGTCACGGGCCGCGCCTGGACCTGCCGGACTGGGCCACGCCGGTGTCGATCGACGAGATGCGCCGGCTCGTCGCCGAGTGCCGGCGCTTGCTGCCGGACGTCGGCGTGCAGGTGCCGCCGAACCTCGCCGGCTGGTGGCCCGAGCTCGTGGGCGCCGGGGCCACCGACCTCGGCGGCCTGAGTGCCAACGGGGACCACATCTCGCCCGAGCACCCGTTCCCCTCGCCGCACCAGGTCCGCAAGCGGCTGGCGGCGGAAGGCGTCGCGCTGACCGAGCGCCTGTGCGTCTACCCGCGCTACATCGATCCTGAGTGGATCGCACAGGGCGTGCTCGACGTCATCAAGGCGCGCTATTGGAGCTTCATCCCGCGCCGCGGCAGCGGGCGTACGGACCCGCCGCGCCCGCTGCGTGCCGACCTCGTCGGCCGGGCGATCACGCGCGCCCACGCGGGCGCGACGCTGAGCCCGGACGAGCTCACCGCGTTGTTCGCCGAGACGCGGCCGGAGGCGATCGAGGAGATGCGCCAGGCGGCCGACGCGCTACGCGGCGAGCTGGCGGGGGAGACGGTGACGTTCGTCGTCAACCGCAACGTCAACGTGTCGAACGTCTGCGTCGTCGGCTGCGCGTTCTGCGGCTTCGGTCAGGGCAAGCGCTCACCCGACGCCTACGAGCTCGACCGTCAGGAGTTCGTGCGCCGGATCGGCGAGGCTGTCGACTTCGGCGCGACCGAGATCTGCATGCAGTCCGGGATCCATCCGGACTGGTCGATCGAGGACTACGAGAGCTGGCTGCGCCTGGCGAAGGAGGTGGCGCCGCAGCTGCACCTGCATGCCTACTCGCCGATGGAGGTCGCGCACATGTGCGACACGACGGGCCTGTCGCCGGAGGCGGTGTTCGCGCGCCTGCGCGACGCCGGCCTCGGCTCGACGCCCGGCACCGCGGCCGAGGTGCTGCACGACGGCGTGCGCGAGCGGATCAGCCCGAACAAGCTGCCGGTCGCGCGCTGGGTGCAGATCATCGAGGCCTCGCATCGCGCCGGCCTGCGCTCGACGGTCACCGTCATGTTCGGCCACATCGAGGAGCCCTGGGAGCTGGCCGAGCACATGCGCGTCGTGCGCGAGCTGCAGGAGCGCACGCAGGGCTTCACCGAGTTCGTGCCGCTGAGCTTCATCCCGTTCCACACGCTGCTTGGCCGGACGCACGGGGTGCCGGAGATCTCGCGCGACGAGAACCTCAAGCACACCGCGGTGTTTCGTCTCGCGCTCGGGCACAGCATCTCCAACCTTCAAGCGAGCTGGGTGAAGATGGGCCTGGACGCCGCAACCGAGGCGCTGCGCTGGGGCGTCAACGATCTCGGCGGCACGCTGATGGAGGAGAACATCAGCCGCCTCGCCGGCAGCTACCACGGCGTGCGCCTGAACCCGGAGGATCTCGTTGCCGCAGCGCACCGCGCCAATCGCCCGGCGGCCGAGCGCACAACGCTGTACGAACTGCGCCGGCGCTACGAGGTTTGCGCGGCGGCTTGAGGCCGCGGGTTGACAACAGCTCGCTAGTCTCACCCGATGCTGGAACCCGAACACATCACGGCCGAGGGCCTGATCGCGCTGCGCGCCGAGATCGAGCAGCTCGAGACCGAGGGGCGCCAGCATATGGCGGTGCGCATCAAGGCAGCACGTGAGCTCGGCGATCTCAAGGAGAACGCGGAGTACCACATCGCCAAGGAGGATCAGGCGCATCTGGAGACGAAGATCCTGCGCCTGAACCAGCGGCTGCGCGCGGCGCGCGTCCAGGAGCGCGTCGGCGATTCCGACGTCGTCGCGTTCGGCTCGAGCGTCGCGCTCGTGGACCAGGCGTCAGGCAAGGAGCTGTCGTTCACGCTCGTCGGGCCGACCGAGTCAGATCTCAGCAGCGGACGCTTGTCGGCCGAGTCGCCGGTCGCGCGCGCGCTGATCGGCGCACGTGCGGGCGAAACCGTGGCGGTGCAGACGCCCGGTGGCGAGCGGCGCTATCGCGTCGAGCGCGTCGGCTGAGCCTGCGCTTCGTTCACAGAAACAGATCCTCCTCGCGCGATCTGATCAGCGCGGCCGCGCCCGGGCCGTCAACCTCGCTCACATGACGCTCGAGGCCGCGCACGAGCACCACCGGCTCGTTGCTGTCCTTGCCGCGCGCGAGATCGGCCGCGGCCGCCGCCTCGTCGGCGACGGCGATGATCGTCGCGTCGAGCACGCGGCCGGTGCCGTCGCGGCGCCCGCGCCAGTCCTCGACCGGCGCGAGGCCCGCGATCCCGATTGCGACATCGGTCTGCCCGACACGCCACGCGCGACCGAACGAGTCGGTGACGACGATCGCCGGCGCGACCCCGCTGAGGGCGCGCAGGCGCTGGCGCAGCGCCCGCGCGGAGGCGTCGGGATCCTTGGGCAGCAGGACGAGCTCGCCGGCGGACGGGGCGTTGGAAGCGTCGACGCCCGCGTTGGCGCAGACGAACCCGTGGTGGGTCCGGCAGATGAGGACCCCGGGCCGCGAGCGCACGATCTCGCTGCTCTCGGTCAGGATCACCTCGACGGCGCGCGGGTCCTTGCCGTGCTCGGCGGCGAGCGCGCGGGCCCGATCGCCGGGCTCGACGTCCGCCAGCGCGACCGTTCGACCCTCCGCCTTGGACACGATCTTGTGCGCGATCACCAGCACGTCACCGTCGGCGAGCCGGCCGGCAGCGGCGATCAGCAGCCTCGCGAGATCGTCGCCGGCGCGGATCTGCGGCAGGCCGGGCAGCGCCGCCGCGACGATCACGAACCGGGCGCCGGGGACCGTCCCCAACCGGCGAGGCGGCTGAGCATCCCGCGCGTGTGCGCGGCACCACCGCGACGTGCGGCGAGCGCCTGGCGGAGCGCCGCGAGATCGTCAGCCGTGTCGACGTCGAGCAGCAGCGTGGGTACCTGCTCGACTGAGCAGGGCACGCCGGCCGCCGCCGCCGCCTCCTCGTGGCGAGCCCGGCTGTCTGGGCCGAAGGACGGGCCGATGACGTCAGGTGGAGCGAGCAGCAGCGCGTTCGTGCCGCTGCCGTGACGATCGGGGACGATCGTGACCGAGCGCTGGTCGGCCGGCCGGTCGAGGAAATCGGCCAGCTCGGCGGGATCCAGCGCCGGGCAATCGCCGGGGACGAGCAGCACGCGCGCCGCGCCGGCCTCGATCGCGTGCGCGATACCGATGAGCGTCGCCGCGCTCTGACCTTCCTCACGGTTGTCGTAGAGCACACTCGCGCCATAGCCGCGGCCGATCGCCTCCGCCGCCGGCTCAGACGTGACGACCAGGACCTCGTGCACCGACGCGGTGCGCCGCAGCGCCATGAGCACGTCGGTGACCATCGCCTCGGCGAGTGCGCGGCGCGTGCCACCCGACAGCTCGTCGCCGAGGCGGAACTTTGCCGCGCCGAAGCGCTTGACCGGCAGGATCGCGAACGTGACGGGTGCAGCGGCCGAGCGAATACGCGGCGGGTTGGTTGCCATCAGGCCAATCCCTCGGCGAACTGGAGCGTCTCGGCGGCGACACGACGGCGGCCCTGCGCGTCGCTCATCAGCGTGTCGGTCCGCAGCACCGGCATTCCGCCGGTCTCCTCGTCGGCGACGAGGCCGTCGATGAGGCCGGCGTAGATCGTGGCGATCGCGTCGGTCGTGGCGCGGTAGCCGGCCCAGCGCAGGAACGCCTCGGTCGGGCCCTTGAGCACCTGGCCGGCGACGATCGGCGAGACCGCGACGATCGGAGCCGGGCTGTCGAGGAGGGCTTGGCGCATATCCGGTACCGCCAGGATCGGGCCGATCGAGATGACCGGGTTCGACGGACCGATGATGATGGCGCGTGCGTCGGCCAGCGCGTCGCGGACCTCCGCTGGAGGGACGGCCTTGCCGACTCCGCGCAGCACGGTCTGCTGGACCTGGCCCTTGCCGCGCTGGCGGATCATGAACTCCTGGAAGGGCATCCAGCGGGCGTGCGCTCGCACCCATGTGCGCACGGGCTCGTCGCACATCGGCAGGACTCGCGCGCTGACGCCGAGCGCCGTGGCCAGTTCGGCAAGCGTCTCCGTCAAGCGCGCCCCCTCGTCCAGGCGCCGCGCGCGCTCGATGCCGATCGCCAGGTCGCGGTCGCCGAGGTTGAACCAGATGTCGACGCCGAGCTCGCGCAGCCCGTCCATGACCGCGAACGTGTCGTCGCGCACGCCCCAGCCACGCTCGTGGATGCGGTCGGCGAGCCAGAACGTGCAGAGGTCGGGATCGGGGCTCACATAGGCGCCGTAGATCTCGATGTCGTCGGCCGTGTTGGCGACGACGGTGAGGTCGTCGCCGACGACGTCCAGCATCCCCCGCGCGAGCTTCGCCCCACCCGTGCCGCCGGCGAGGACGACGACGCTGCCGGGCATCAGGCCCGCGGCCACAGGTCGGTGGGAAGGCCCGTGATCTTCACGCCGGCGCGGGCTTTGTAGCGGACGTTCACGGAGATCATCAGCGCCGTCAGTCCCTCGGTGATCCGCGCCATCTCCAGGGGACCGCAGTCCACGCAGCGCAGGCCGCCGATGCTGTCGATCAGCGCCGCCGCGCGCCGCTTGTCCGCGCGGTTGTCGCCGCACAGCAGGACGTCCTCGTCCAGCTTTTGGTTGAGGTCGCGCAGCCTCGCGGCGCTGATCGTGTGCAGTGCGCTGAGCACCGTCACACCGTTGCGCACCATCTCCTGCGCCTGCTGGGCAGCCGACCCCTGCCAGACGCCGAGCGTGCGCGTCGCCTTGCCGCCGACCGCTGCCGCGAGCGGGACCGTCGCGTCGATGACGATCTGTCCCGGGCGCAAGATGTCGCGCAGGTTGTTCAACGTCTCGGATTGGTTTCTGAAGGGCACGCAGAGGATCACGATCTCGTTTGCAGCGGCGGCCTCGTTGTTGGGCAGCCCCTCGAAGGTGCCTTGCGCGACGGCGTCGCGGGCACGCTCCGCGGCCTCCTCGGCGCGTGCGCTGTCGCGCGAGCCGAGTACGACCGCGCTTCCGGCACGACCAAGACGCACGGTCAGACCGAAGCCGAGCGCGCCGGAGGCGCCGATGATGGAAACCGGCTCGGGCAAGAACGTGGCGAGCATATCCGGCGCCGGTCAGCGCCCGCAGAAATGGGCGACATACGGGTCACTAGTCTTCTTCGACCATGGCCTCCACGACCGCCACCCAGGGGCGGGAGCTTTCCTTCGCCGGTGTCGCGCGGCAGGCCGAGATGGTCCGGGCCGGCGAGGTCTCGCCGCGCGAGCTCGTCGAGACGGCGCTCGGGCGGATCGAGGCGCTCGATCCCCAGCTCAACGCGTTCAGGATCCTCTTCGCCGAGCGGGGGCTCATCGAAGCCGACCAGGCCGGGGCCCGAGCCGGGGCGGGGGACACGCGGCCGTTGCTCGGCGTGCCGCTCGCGGTGAAGGACGACCAGGCAGTGGCCGGCGCGGTGCGGGTGCGAGGCTCCAGTGCGTTCAGCTCGCCCGAGCCCGCCGACGCCGATCTCGTGCGCCGGTTGCGCGCCGCGGGCGCGATCGTCGTCGGCATCACGCGCACGCCCGAGCTCACGCTGTGGCCCTTCACGGAGACCGCGGCGGGCGGGATCACGCGCAACCCGTGGGATCCACAGCGCACCGCGGGTGGCTCGAGCGGCGGCTCTGCCTCGGCGGTCGCGGCCGGGCTCGTGCCCGGCGCGACGGGCTCAGACGGCGCCGGCTCGATCCGGATTCCAGCGGCCTGCTGCGGACTCTTCGGGCTGAAGCCCCAGCGCGGCCGGATCTCGACGGCGCCGCTGGACGAGGTCTGGAACGGGATGTCCGCATACGGCTTCCTCACCCGCAACGTCGCCGACGCCGCTCTGCTGTACGAGGTCGCGACGGGCGAGCCGTACATCGCGGCCGCTGCCCAGGAGCCGCCGAAGCTGCGGATCGCACTCTCGCTGAAGATCCCGCCGGGATCGAGCGCGCGGCTGCATCCCGACTGGCGCCGCGCCGCGCACGACACCGCCGAGCTGCTGCGCTCGCTCGGCCACGACGTCGACGAGGCCAACCCGTCGATCGGGGTGGCCGGCATGCGCGTCGTCGCGCGCTATCTCGCGGGCGCCTACGACGAGGCGCAGACCGTCGACCATCCCGAGCGCCTGGAACGCCGCACGCGCGCCATGGCGCGGCTGGGCAAGGTCGCGCGCCGCCGGCTGGACCAGATTCGGGTCACGGAGCTCGCCGACGCGGCGAAGGTCAACGCCATCTTCGAGCACTTCGACATCGTGCTGGGTCCTACGCTCGCCAAGGCGCCGCTGCAGATCGGGCGCTACGAGGGTCGCGGCGCGGCGTATACGCTCAGCGGGGTCCTGCGCTGGGTGCCGTTCAACGGGCTGTGGAACCACATCGGCAACCCCGCGGCCGCCGTCCCCGCGGGGTTCGATTCCGACGGTTTGCCGTTGTCGGTGCAGCTCGTCGGCCGCCCGGACTCCGAGCGGACCCTCTTCTCGCTCGCCGCGCAGATCGAGGCTGCTCGGCCATGGGCTGACCAGCGCCCGCCGATCTCTTGAGCGGCGCGAGCCCGAGCGCCACGTCGGTCCGGCTCATCGCCGCCGAGGCCGCCCAGGCCGCGGGCAACCTGCTGCGCGAGCGCTTCATCGCCGGGGGCGAGCGAGCGACCGGTTCGAAGTCGTCGCCGACGGACGTCGTCTCGGAGGCGGATCTCGCTGCTGAGCGGGCGATCCGCGCGGTCATCTCCGCCGCCCGGCCGGGGGACGCGATCCTCGGCGAGGAGGGCGGGGAGACGCAGGAGGGCGCCGAACTGCGCTGGATCGTCGACCCGCTCGACGGCACGGTGAACTTCCTCTTCGGCATTCCGCAGTGGTGCGTCAGCGTCGCGGTGCATGACGGCGAGGGCGGCCTCGCGGCCGTCGTCTTCGATCCGCTGCGCGACGAGATCTTCGCCGCCGAGCGCGGCGGACCGGCGACGCTCAATGGCGCGCCGGTGACGGCCTCCGAGCGCGAGCAGCTGGAAACGGCGCTCGTCGCGACCGGCTTCGCCTACGCCGCAAGCGTGCGGGCCGCCCAGGCACAGGTGATCGCAAGCCTGCTGCCGCGCGTGCGCGACGTGCGCCGCATGGGCAGCGCCGCACTCGATCTCGCATGGACGGCCGCCGGACGCTACGACGCGTTCTACGAGCGTGGGGTGCAGATCTGGGACACGGCGGCGGGCACGATCCTCTGCGAGTGCGCCGGCCTCGAGGTGCGTTCGCTGGAGCCTGACGCGACGCTCCCCGCGGGCGTCGTCGTCGCGCCGGCGGGGCTGATCGACGGCCTCTCGACGCTTGTGATGTGAGCGAGTACCACTGGTGGGCGCAGGGGTTCGGAGTCGGAAGCCCCGGTCAAGCTTCGCCCCCGCGCGAGCGGCGGTGCGCCGGCGAACAGCTATCGCGCGCCAGTCGGTGGTGGTATGCCGATGTCCTTGCAGATCTTGCGGGCCAATCGAAAGTCGATCTCGCGATGGCGCGGCACGGCAGTCGACCGTTCCGGGTCGAAGCCCCAATAGCTGTGGTTGGCGCCCTCGCGCAGCAGGCTTGCACCGTGCGTGCGTAGGTGTCGCTCGAGGTCGCGTCGCTTCAAGCGGCGATGACAAGCTCGAGCGACTCGCTGTCCGCCGCGGGCTCAACGCTTGCGTGCTCGTCGAACCGCAGTTCGAGGATGCCCCGCAGCGCGTCGATCACGTTCGCGCGTGCCTCTACGCGCGTCTCGCCCTGGCTGTGGGCACCAGGCACCTCGGGAATTGAGGCGATAAACCAGCCGCTCTCACCCTCTTCGTAGACGATCGTCAACCGAAGCGACGTGCTCATGATGTGACAAGGTACTCGAAGGGCTGGTCATCGTCACAGTGGCTGCACTTGACAACGGGATGCCCGTGCCGCTGGAGCTCTCTGCGGTCGGACCGTCGACGTGATCGATGCGTCGATTGTGGTCTGCGCACGCGCACGCAACCACGCTGTCGTGACCGGTGATCCCGACGACCTGGCGGCGCTCGACCCGGCACTTCGGGTCGTCGCCCTGTAGCAATACCCGGGGTGGGATTCGAACCCACA
Organism: Solirubrobacteraceae bacterium; assembly: GCA_033855115.1. Classification (GTDB taxonomy): domain Bacteria; phylum Actinomycetota; class Thermoleophilia; order Solirubrobacterales; family Solirubrobacteraceae; genus CADCVQ01. The sequence continues at coordinate 9,122 of JAWVGJ010000145.1, read as the reverse complement.
ATCCCTCACGGGCAATCGGTTTTGAGCCGATCCTGTATTCCAGTTCCAGCACCCGGGCGTGGGTTGGCGATTGTAGGTCCTTGGGCTACGTGAGCCGTGGCGAGCCCACACGATGCTCGACCTCGACGCCCCACTTCTGCGAGAAGCCTTTCGCCGCGAACGCGATCAGCAGGACTTGCAGCGGGATGAGGATGAGGGTCAGCAGGCCGATGATGCTCTCGTCAAGCAGCGGGTCGGCGAACCCTTCCTTGTCGCGCACGAACCACGCCGGCCCGCCGATCCCCGCGAAGATGAGCAGGATGATCCCGAACGCCGCGGCGACCGGCAGCAGCCCGCTGCGCCAACGTCCGATGTAGAACGCGAGCAGCAGATAGATGACGATGTAGGCGAGCTGCACCGGCTTGGCTCCCTGGATCTTCTCCCAGCCGCCGACCGTGACGATCACGAGCAGGATGTCGCTGACGAGCAGTAGTGCGACGACGATCGCCCGCGTCGTGCGCGACCGACGGCTCTTCCGGTTGGGATGCTCGATTCGCACGTCCCCCTGAGCCATCGCAACCCAACATACAATCCTGCGCAGCGAGCGTCACGATGGCGCTCGGCCGCCTCGCGGGCGTGGTGGAATCGGTAGACACGCCGGCTTTAGGTGCCGGTGGCGCAAGCCATGGGGGTTCAAGTCCCTCCGCCCGCATGTTGGTTGCCGGCGTTCAGCCGATCGACGAGCCGACGAGCCCGCGGCTGCGGCTCCTCGCGCGAGGCGCAGGCTCCCCATCGCGTCCGCAGTTCCCGCTTGCCGATACCGACGGCTCGCCCGGCAGGCTCGCCGTCAACGACCCGCACCGTGGGCTGCAGCCACCGAGCCACTGTTCGAGTCGCCTGCGGTCCCCGGCGACTCCGGTCCAGCTGACGGCGCCGATGGCGCCATCACCCTCCGGAACGCGACCCCCTGGATTTGGGCGATTGGCGTCAGGCCGAGTTCACACCAGCCGCTGCGGCGGCGAGGTCGGCGGTTTGCGTCGATAACGTGATCGATGCGCACCGGCCATCGACCGTAGTCGACGTCGCGTCGGCGTGATCCGATTCCTGCGCATGTGAGGAGACGACCTCGGTAGCTTCGGAGGTGACGACCACGAGGAGATACCGCTATGCCGGAGAAGCCAACGCTGCACGTATGCCACATCGATCAGGGCGGGCCCAAAATCCATGCCTGCCGCCGCGCCGAGGAGGCGCTCGTCGCCGCCGGCGTCGATCACGAGAGAGTCGTCTTCGGCAAGAACAAGCCATTCGGCCTGTTCACCGCCGGCAAGCGTCCCGAACTCAAGGCGATGAGCGGTCAAGAGAAGCTGCCGGTGCTCGAGCTCCCAGACGGCACCACGGTCAACGGCAGCGCGGCCATCGTCGCCTGGGCCAAGGCGAACGCCGCTACGTCCTAGAACGGACAGAATCCGTAACCGGCCAACAACCTCAGCCGCGCACGTACTCGAGTGCATCCGAGGCCAGCGCCGCCCAGGCATCATCATCGACGCCCTCGACGACGACCCACCCACGCATCGTGTGTCGCCGAACAACCAACTGGCGCGCGTCGCCTGCGTCGACCATGGCTGCACAGCGCTGAGCCGGCAGCTTCACCGCCAGCTCGCCGTGCTGCAGCATGGCGAAGACCTTGCCTTTCGCCCGCAGCCCGGGCACGGAACCAAACCCCGTCCCCAGCTCCACGTCGGGCTCCCGCCTCCAGCGCTCGGCCAGCGCCGCGAACGCAATCTCGGCATCCATGCCGCTGTGATCGGCGCGTGCTACGGGTGGCTCAAGCAACCCCCGCCGAAACCAGCCGCCTGGCAGCCGGCAGCACACACGCAATCGACGCTCGTTGGCTGAACCCCCACAGCTTGCGCACGCTGCAGGGTGTCGATCCGGTTTGAGGCGCGACAGGTCCGTCGGACGCTGATCGAACCTCGCCCGTCACACGCACCGAGGAGTACGTTGATAGCTCTCGCGCGCACGCGAGCCAAAAGCGGAGGCAGGACCATGCACCCGAAGGGATCGCGCCGGATGATGCTTTGCATCGCGCTCTCGCTCATCGCGACGGGGGCGGCGACGCTGCCGGCGTCCGCCAAGACGAACTCCAAGCGGCCCGCCGTCGGGGTCTACGACGTCACCGGTGTGCGGACCTCGGCCGATCGTGCGCGCGTCGCTCGTACGGGCGCGGCGATCATCGAGGTCGACCACGGCTCGGTCGTGGTGACCGCATCGCGCGGCGATCTGCGTCGATTGCGTCGGTTACGTCGCTTTAAGGTGACCAAGCACGTCGATCGCGCCGGGGCGCGGGCGGGTCAGAACGTCCATGCCGCGGACTTCCCGCCCGCTGACAGCAACTATCACAACTACGCCGAACTGACAGCGGAGATCAACCGGCTTGTGGCCGCCAACGGGTCGGGCAGCGCGAAGAACATCATGAGCGCCTCGACGATCGGCAAGAGCTACGAGGGCCGCGAGATCCCGCTCGTGAAGATCTCCGACAACGTAGGCACCGACGAGGCTGAGCCCGAGGTGCTGTTCACGGCCAACCAGCACGCGCGCGAGCACCTCACAGTTGAGATGGCGCTGTACCTCATGAACGAGCTGACGAGTCAGTACGGCGTCGATTCGACGATCACGAACCTCGTCAACACGCGCGAAATCTGGATCGTCCCGAGCGTGAACCCCGACGGGGCGGAGTTCGACGTCTCGACCCCGCCGACGTACCGCCTGTGGCGCAAGAACCGCCAGCCGAACGCCGGCTCGCCGAACGCCGGCACGGACCTCAACCGCAACTGGGGCTTCAACTTCGGCTGCTGCGGCGGCTCGAGCGGCTCGACGAACTCCGAGACCTACCGCGGCCCGGCGGCGTTCTCGGCGCCAGAGACCATCCGCGTGCGCGACTTCATCAACGGGCGCGTCGTGGGCGGGGTGCAGCAAATCAAGACCGCGATCGACTTCCACACCTACTCAGAGCTGGTCCTGTGGCCGTTCGGCTACACGACCGCCGACACGGCGCCCGGACTAACCCAGGATGAGCGCGACACGTTCGCCACGCTCGGCACGCAGATGGCCAATCTCAACGGCTACACGCCCGAGCAGTCCAGTGACCTATACATCACCGACGGGTCGATCGGCGATTGGCAGTGGGGCGTGCACAAGATCTGGGCGTACACCTTTGAGATGTTCCCGCGGACGTCCAGCCCCGGCTTCTATCCGCCCGACGAGGACATTCCGGCGCAGACCTCGCGCAACCGCTCGGCCGTGCTGCTGCTGCTGCAGAACTCCGACTGCCCGCAGCGGGTGATCGGCAAGGAGTCGCAGTACTGCGGCATTCCAAGCACTCCGCCGATCTTCACGGACGACTTCGAGACGAACACCGGCTGGACGGCGAACGCAAGCGGAACAGACACGGCGACCGCTGGACTGTTTGTCCGCGGCGATCCGCAGGCGACGAGCTCGAGCGGGACCAAGCAGCTCGGCACGACCGTCAGCGGCGTCAACGACCTCGTCACGGGTCCGCTTTCCGGCGCGGCGGCGGGCGACCACGATGTCGATGGCGGCATCACTTCGATCACGTCCCCGCCGATCGCCCTCCCGGCCGGCTCGAACCCGAGCCTCGGCTTCTCGTTCTACATGGCCCACGGGTCCAACAGCTCGTCGGCGGACTTGCTGCGCGTGCGGGTCGTCGGCTCCACCTCGTCGACCGTGTTCGCCGAGACCGGTGCCGCCAACAACGACGATGCCGTCTGGGAGTCGCGCAGCGTCAGCCTCAACGCGTTCGCGGGGCAGACGGTGCGGATAGTGATCGAGGCGGCCGATGCCGCGGCTGCCAGCCTCGTCGAGGCGGCTGTCGACAACGTCGTCGTGCGAGGCGCGTAAGCGCGCTCGCGGGTCTTGGTTGAATCAAGCGGCTGCGGCTGCCTCAGCCGGCGCCAGCGGCTCGTAGCAGTCGAACGTCTCGTGTTCGCGGATGCTTCCATCCCGGACGGTCAACATGGCGGCGATGTGCGCTACGAGCTCGGTGCCCGCCGGGACGCTCTCGGTGCCTTGTCCGATCGTCCCGCGCCACGTCGCTCGGACCGCGACCCGATCGGCCGAGACCAGCACCTCGTGGATGTCGATCGTCTGGGCGGTCAGGAGAAGCTTGCCCGCCAGGAAGCCCGCCACTGCCGCATCGCGGTCTCGAACGGCCCCGCGCGGGGTGATCGCGTTCGGGTGTTCGGTGATGCGGACCGTGGGATGCAGCACCGCAAGCAACGCGTCCACCGGCGAGCCCAGGTCTGCGACTGTCTCGAAGTAGCGCTTCACGACTGAGGCCGGATCGCTCACGAGGACATCGTCGCACGGACCGCAGCACACGCCGTCGCGCCGCGGGGACTTCCGGTCGCCGCGCGCCCGTATTGCAGTTGTGGGCAGCGATGACCCTGGATCGACCGAGGCTGCGGACACCCCTTTCTCATGGGCTGCGAGTAGTGTCGCTGCGATGGCGGGCCTGGCGGACATCGCGGGCCGGGTGGGCCGCGAGGGTCGCGGGCAGCCTGTGATGCTTCGAGGCCGGGTCGGTGAGGCGGCGCTCGTGCGTGCGGCCCAGCGCGGATCCTCCGACGCGGTCGAGGAGCTGTTCACGCGCCACTGGGAGGGGGCCTACCGGGCCGCGCTGCTCGTCACGGGCGACCGGGCCGCGGCGGAGGACATCGCCCAGGAGGCGTTCCTCGCGGCGCTGCGGGCTCTGCCGCGCTTTGATCTGCGACGGCCTTTGCGGCCGTGGCTTCACCGCATCGTCGTCAATCGCGCGATCGACTGGTCGCGCGCGCGGACGCATCGTCGCGAGGTCGGCGCCGAGACCGCGCCTGAGGCGGCGACGTTCGACGAGGCCGACCCGCGCGCACTCGGAGACGACGTGGCCGCGGCGCTGCTGCGGCTCGGACCCGAGCAGCGCGCCGTCGTCGTGCTGCGCTACCTGCTCGACTACACGCCTGGCGAGATCGCCGCGGCGCTCGACCTTCCGCGCGGCACCGTCAACTCGCGTCTGCGCCGTGGCCTCGACGCGCTCGGCGACTGGGTCGAGGCCGAGGCGCCGCGATGAGCCGTCGTGACCTTCGCCGTGCGCTGGAGCGCGACGCCCGCGAGCGCGAGGACCCGCGAGCTCGCGAGCGCTCACTGAGGGTCTTGCACGCGGCGTACGCCGAGCATGAGTCACATGCGCGCCGGCGGCCGTGGAGAGCGCTTGTGCTCGGTGCCATCGTCGCGGTTGTCGGCGCCGCCGGCGTGGCCGCCGCGAGCGCGCCGCACAGTGAGATCGGGCGCGCCATGCGCAGCCTGCTCGGGGCTGGCGAGCCGCACGCACGGCAGGCACTCGTGCGCGTGCCCGGCGGTGGCACACTGCTCGTGCAGGCGGAAGGTGGCGCGTGGGTCGTCTCCGACAGCGGCGTCAAACGGCGCCTGGGCGCGTATGAGGGGGCATCCTGGTCGCCGCACGGGCGCTTCGCCGTCATGTGGCGCGGGCGGGAGCTGACGGCCGTCGATCCGAAAGGGCGCGTGCGCTGGTCGCTGCCCGCGCCGGAGCGGATCAGGGTCGCACGCTGGGCGTCCGGCGATGGCTTCCTCGTCGCCTACGTCTCGGCGCGGTCGCTGCGGATCGTCGCGGGCGACGGGACGGGCGATCGGGCCTACCGCTCGGTGCGTCCCGATGTCGCGCCGGCCTGGCGTCCTGGCGGCGGGCACGTGCTCGCCTACGTCGACGCGCGCGGCCGCGTGAACGTCGACTCAGCGGACTCGGGCCGGAGCTTGTGGCGCACCTCGCGAGCAGTGCCGCCGGCGGCCCAACTGCTGTGGTCTGCCGGCGGCGAGTTCCTGCTCGTGCTGGCGCCGCGCCGCGCGCGGCTCTACGACGGCTCGGGTCGGCTGCTGAGCGAGACGCCGTGGGGTGCCGGCTTCGCCGCTGCACACGCGGTCTGGGCGCCGCGGGGCACGCGTGTGGCCGTCGTGCGCGTCAACCGGGCGAAGCGGCTGAGCGAGGTCGCCGTGCTCGACGCACGCGGCGGGCGCGAGCGCGTCATCTTCTCGCGGCACGGGCACTTCGGCGCGCCCGCATGGTCGCCGGACGGGCGCTGGCTACTGCTGCCCTGGCCCGAAGCCGACCAGTGGCTGTTTCTGCGCCCGGACGCGAGCGCGGGGCGCACCGCCGTGGCGAACATCGCTCGTCAGTTCGATCCCGGGGCGCAATCGCCGGAGTTCCCGCGGACGGTGCAGTGGTGCTGTACGTAGTCGCCGTTAGGCATCGGCCGTCGTGAAGACGACCGCGGTCTGCCACGGGTCGCGAACGAGGAACCCACCGTTGAAGTCCTCCGCCTCCAGACCGGCATCTCGCACGCGAGCACGCACCTCGTCCACCTGATCGGAGTTCTCGAGAAAGACCGTCCAGTGGCGCAGGCCGGCGGTTCCCGGCGGCCGCGCGGTCACGTCGTTGCCGAGCCAGACGTTGAAGCCGAGGTGATGGTGGTAGCCGCCGGCCGAGACGAACGCCGCACTGCCGAGGTTCACCATGACCTCGAAGCCCAGGACGTCGCGGTAGAAGCCCAGCGCGCGCTCGACATCGGCGACGTGCAGGTGCAGGTGGCCGGTCTGAAGGCCGGGCCCCGCGTGCGCCTGCGGCTCCTCGCCGTCGGCCTCGGCGAGCAGCGACTTGAGGTCAAGCGCGATCGTGTACATCTCGACGCGCTCGCCGGGAGTGCGCGGCGGCGGCCACTGCTCGCGCGCGCGGTCGACGTAGAGCTCGATGCCGTTGTCGTCGGGATCGCGCAGGTAGATCGCCTCCGAGACGCCGTGGTCGGACGCGCCCTCGATGCGCGTGCGGGTGCTCGCGAGGCGCAGAACCGCGCGCGCGAGCTCCTGTCGCGAATCGAACAGCATCGCGAAGTGGTACAGGCCGGCGTGACGGCCGGCGGGTTGGGCGTTCGGTTCCTCGTTGAGCACGAGGAGCTCTTCGCCGCCGCTGCCCATCGCGGCGACACCATCGCCGCGGCGATGCAGTTGCAAGCCCAACGCGCGCTCGTAAAACGCGATCGATCCCTCGAGGTCGGAGACGTCGAGGTGTACGGGGCCAAGGCGCAGTGTGTCGGGGAGTTGCGGCGCGAGGCTCGTGTCGGCGGCGGTGCTCATGCAGAGGATTGTGGCGCCCTACGCGCGGACGGTGCTGCCTACGACGCCTCGTCCTGCTTGACCGCTGAGATGTCGACGTGGACGCGGACCTTGTCGCTGACCATCAGGTTGCCGCTGCCGAGCGCCTTGTTGAACTTCATCCCGTAATCGCCACGGCTGAGCTCACCGCTGGCCTCGATGCCGACGCGCGTCTTGCCCCAGGGATCGATCTCCGTACCGCTGGACTCGGCGTGCAGCGTGATCGGCTTGGTGACGCCGTGCAGGGTCAGGTCGCCGGTGATGTGGTAGACGGCCTCGTCGACCTGCTCGATCTTCGTCGACTCGAAGGTGATGTCCGGGTAGCGCTCGACGTCGAAGAAGTCGGGCGAGCGCAGGTGCTCGTCGCGCTGCGGCTCGTTGGTGTCGACTGACGCGGCCTTGACCTTGCCGTAAGCCCTGGAAGACGCAAGCTCCTCGCCCATTTCGATCCGGCCCTCGAACTCGCGGAAGCGACCCCGAACCGTGGCGATGCCCATGTGCTTGACGGTGAACTCGACGCTCGAATGCGATGGATCGACGGCCCAGGTTCCGGTGGGGATCGTGGTTGTGGTGGTCGTGCTCATCGGTGTCTCCTCGGTTCGTCGGGCTTGCCTGGGCCGCGCCGTGACGCAGGCCGGCTTGTGCACGGACAATCCGCATCACGCGGGCGGTGGCGTGCGGTGGAGGTAGGCCAAGGCTCGGCGAGGGCAATTACGCGGGAGGCGTCTTGGGCAGGCCCTCAATGCTCGCGGACGCTCGCGCCCCCGGAGCTGGCGAAGGGGTCGCCGATCGAATCGAGCCGGCGCCTTCCCGCCGGACGATACGAGGGGTGACCTGCCGGGCGTGAATCCCGACCTACGGCTCGGCGGCGGATGTCCCCGAGCGCGTGAGGCGGAGGACTGGGCTCAGGGTTTGCACCCCAGCATCCATCTACAATGCGCAGCCTCGCAGGGGGACTAGTGTATCGGCTAACACGGCGGTCTCCAAAACCGCAGCGCCAGGTTCGATTCCTGGGTCCCCCGCTTTGCAGCGTCCGGTGCGATGTCGACGAGTGTTGGCGTGCAGCGCAGCGACGACGACAGAAGCACGGTCCGTGAGCTTCTCGGATGCGGGCTCTCGGACCTTGAGGTGGCAGCGATCAGCAGGTTCCGGCGGCTACGGTCGGGCACTGGCGGTCGCTCCTGACCGGCGATCGAGATCCGCTTGCTTCCCCGGACCGTGGTCGTCCAGGGTTCCAACGAGCTCTGGCGGCACGCCTTCCCGCAGCACGGGCTCGGCCGCAAGCATGAGCGGGCGATCGCGCTCGAACCTTGGCAGCAGGAGATCGTCGACCGCCACCCCGGCAGTTCATCCGCGGCCTTATCCATTTCGACGGCGGTCGCACGAGGAACCGCTTCACCACACGCGTCTGCCGAGCGGCCCGCGTTGCCGAGTACGCCTACAGCCGCACCTTCTTCTCGAATCCCTCGGCGGACATCCGCGGCCTGTTCTGCTCCACCTGCGAGCTGCTCGCTGGGTGCAGTCCAACCCACGCAACATCTCTGTCGCGCACCGCAAGAGCGTCGCGTTGCTCGACGCACTCGGTTGCGCGAAGGAATGAACCGGGACGCCGAGCGCGATCGCCGTGCTCGTCGCCTCTCCGCTCGAGCGGTCGCTGAGCGGGGGTACGATCACACTCGATGGCGGCGCTGACTAGCGGTGTCGGGCCTTGACCGCCGCCGCCGATCTTCGACGAGAACGTCGCGGTGCAGGTGCAAGAGCCGCAGCCCCTAACCAGGGCGGTATCCTCCCGGGGGCCGGGTGTGCGGGCGAAGTGTTGTGGCTGCACAGAAGCCTTCCAAGCTTCTAGGGCGGGTTCGATTCCCGTCGCCCGCTTCACAAGCCACGGGGAGTGGCGCAGTCTGGTAGCGCACCCGGCTGGGGGC
>JAWVGJ010000144.1:0-3005 GCA_033855115.1 Solirubrobacteraceae bacterium | reverse complement strand
CACCCCCGACGCAAACGAAGACTGCGCTACCTGCGCGGAATGAACTCCGGCACGTCAAGCTCGCTCATGCCGAGCCCACCGCTGCGCCGCGCAGGCGCCGGATCGGGCGCGCGCGGGGCCGGGTGTCGGTAGTAGTCGTCGCGCTCGCGCTCACGCTCCGTCGGACGGCTGCGCTGCACGCGCGGTTCGCCCTGGGGCTCCACGTAGCGCTTGGGCGGCGGTGGTCCGGAGTAGCGGGTCGCGACGACCGTGACCCAGACCTGGTCCTCCAGCGACTCGTCGACCATCGCGCCGAAGATGATGTTCGCCTCCGGATGGGCGGCGGCGGAGACGGTCTTCGCGGCCTCGTTGATCTCCCACAGGGACAGGTCGCGCCCGCCGGTGATCGACAGCAGGATCGAGTGCGCGCCCTCCATGCTCGTTTCCAGCAGCGGCGAGGCGACGGCCTTCTCCGCGGCGTCGACGGCACGATGCTCGCCTGTGCCCATACCGATGCCGAGCAGCGCGTTGCCCGCGTCGACCATGATCGTGCGCACGTCGGCGAAGTCGAGGTTGATGACGCCGGGCAGCGTCACCAGGTCGGAGATCCCCTGCACGCCCTGGCGCAGGACGTCGTCGGCGACGCGGAACGCCTCGACCATCGACGTGTTCTTGTCGAGCACCGACAGCAGGCGGTTGTTCGGCACGACGATCAGCGTGTCGACCTCGTCCTTCAGCGACTGGATGCCGGCCTCGGCCTGCTCGCGCCGGCGCGAGCCCTCGAAGCCGAACGGCTTGGTCACGATGCCGACGGTCAGCGCGCCGACTTCGACGGCGATCCGCGCGACGACCGGCGCCGCACCCGTGCCGGTGCCGCCGCCGGCCCCGCACGTGATGAAGACCATGTCCGAGCCCTTGAGCAGCGCCTTGATGCGGTCGTACTCCTCCATCGCGGCAGCGCGCCCGAGGTCGGGGTTCGAGCCGGAGCCGAGCCCGCGCGTGAGCGACGCGCCGATGTGCAGCGTGATGTCGGCGAGCGACTGCTGCAGCGACTGCAGGTCGGTGTTGATCGCGATGAACTCGACGCCCGCGACCTGGGCATCGACCATGCGGTTGATCGCGTTGGAGCCGCCGCCGCCGACGCCGACGACCCGCAACACGGGCTGACCGGCCGCCTTGGCCTGGCCGAACGGCGTCTCGCGATCGAGGTCGGGGCGCGCGAACGCGTCGGCTTCGTGGTCGGACATCGTGGAGCGCATGCGGCCGCCCGCCGGCGTCGCCGGCTCGGGCGCGTCCATGAAGCTTTCCGGAATCTCCGAGGACAGGGCCTGGCGCAGGCGCTCGGGCGGCGACTGAATCCCGGCGTCCTCCTCTTCGAGCGCAGCCAGCTCGTCGCCGAGCGGCACGGCGAGCGACGGGTGCGGTACCTCGCGCGGCGGGATCTCCTCGATCGGCGTCGGCTCGGGCTCGGCATCCCCGGGCTCGTCGCCGTCTTGCGCCGCGTCCTCGTCCGTGCGGCGGAAGAGCGCGGCCAGCGGCCCCTCCCGCATACTCGCGCGCTTACCGGATGCCATGGGAGAGAACCTCCTTCGCGAGATCGCGATAGGACTGGGCGGCGGTGCCGTCGGGATCGTACTTCAGCACGGACATACCCTTAACGGGCGCTTCGGCGAAGCGCACCGTCTTGCGGATCCGTGATGCAAAGACTCTGTCTCCGAAATTCTCCTCGAGGATCTCGATCGCTTCCTTGGCGTGGATCGTGCGCGTGTCCATGAGCGTTGGGAGGATCCCTTCGATCTCGACATCGGGGTTGAGGTTCTCACGGATCATCTGCAGCGTGTTCTGAAGCTGGATCAGCCCACGCATCGAGAGATACTCGCATTGGACGGGGACGATCACCTTGTCGGCCGCCGTCAATGCGTTGATCGTGAGCAGCCCGAGCGACGGCGGCGTGTCGATGCAGATGAAGTCGTAGTCGTCCTGGACGACCTTCAGCGCCTTGGCGAGTGCTCGCTCGCGGCCGATCTGGGTCGACATCGCGATTTCGGCGCCGGCGAGGTCGATCGAGGCGCAGGCAACGTCGATCTCGCGGGTGCGGATGACCTGGCGGATCGGGATGTGGTGGACGAGCACGTCGTACATCGAGATCTCCAGCGTGTCCGGATCGATCCCCTGCGACATCGTGAGGTTGCTCTGCGGGTCCATGTCGACGCATAGCACGCGGTGGCCGACCTCGGCGAACGCGGCGGCGAGGTTGAGCGTCGTCGTCGTCTTCGCGACCCCGCCCTTCTGGTTGGCGAAGGCGATGATCCGCGCCTTCTTGTCGGAGGGAGGCTCCGTCGGGCTAAGGAAGAAACCGGACACGGGGCCTTATTCGCACGCGCGCGTGCTATTCCTTCACCCCTAGTTCGAGAGTCGCTCGCATCGTGTTCCTCCTGCCGATCCAAGGGTGAACGGACCAGCAGGACGGACGACTAGCATCGTCGCCCGATGATCCGCCATTGCGTGCCATGGGTGCACCAGCCGCTGGACAACTGGGATGGGGAGCAATAGTCAGCCTGCTCAGCAGGCGCCTGCTCGTCGTGACAGGCAAGGGCGGTGTCGGCAAGACGACCGTCTCCGCCGCGCTTGGGCTCGTCGCCGCGCGCGCCGGAAAGCGCACGATCGTCGCCGAGGTCGCACGCCGTGGCGACGTCGCGAGCGCGTTTGACCGTGAGGACGCCGAGCCGTTTGCAGAGACCGAGATCGCGCCCAACCTGTTTCACATCTCGATCGACCCGCAGGACGCTCTGGACGAGTACCTGCGCGATCAGCTGCCGTCGGGCCCCGTCGCGCAGATCCTCATCCGCAGCCGCGTGTTCGGCCTGATCGCGGCGGCAACGCCGGGGATGCGCGAGCTGCTCACCGTCGGAAAGCTCTGGGAGCTCGCGCTGCTCGACCGCCGCACGCCCGGCGCCGACGCCTACGACCTCGTCGTCGTCGACGCGCCCGCAACAGGCCACGGCGTCGCGCTGCTGAGCGCGCCG
>JAWVGJ010000143.1:0-8942 GCA_033855115.1 Solirubrobacteraceae bacterium | reverse complement strand
CCCCCCCCCCCCCCCCCCCCGGCGCTAGGGCTTGTCGATTGCCCTTGCCAGCGCGGCGAGGCGCTCGTCCCACTGCGTCCCGACGGACTCCATCCACTCGATTGCCTCTCCGAGCGGCCCCGGGGTGGCCTGGAAGCGCACCTCGCGACCGGCGCGTTGCGCGTCCACGAGCCGTGCGCGCTCGAGCAGCGCGAGGTGCTTGGCCACCGCCTGGCGGCTGACGGGCAGGTGGGCGGCAAGCTCGGTGGCGGTGCTCGCCTCGCCGCTGGCGACCGAGCGCAGAACCGCGCGCCGCGTCGGATCCGCGAGCGCGGCGAAGACGGCCTGGGCCTGAGTACCGTCAGAGATCACACGCCGACCGCGTCAGCGCAGCGACGCAGGCGCTCCAGCGCGGGCTCCCAGTCGGCCACGCTGAGCACCCAGGCGCGGCCCAGCTCGAAGCTTGGCGACGCCGTCGCGGCGGCGGCGCTACGCGCGCGGGGGCCGGGCTGCGCGCCACCCGCCCAGGGGGAGCCACAGACGGGTTCGCCGGCGTAGCCGGATTCGACGACGACGATGCGCGTGCCGTCGGATACGACCTCGAGCGTCACCTCGACGAGCGTCGCAAGCGCGCCGGGCGCGTGCCACCAGAACGACAGGTGCTCGCCTGCCCGCACCTCCTCGACGGTCGCCCAGCGCGTTTCGCCGTCGCGTAGCGTCAACTCGGCCTCGCTGCCGGGCTCGAGCTCCAGCGCGCTGCTGTCCTCGGTGAGAAGCCAGCGCTCGAGGTCGGTGACGGCCTCCCACGCGGCGTCGGGGTCTACGGGGAGGGTGATTTCGCGGGTGACGTCCATGGACGGCTCCTTCGTCGTGCAACTGATCGGTTGCATGCTACCGTGTCGCAAACGCAACACGCAACCGATCAGTTGCACATCAATGAAAGGAGGCGAGGTTCGATGCCCCTCGTCCCGATGGTGATCCAGCAGGATGGGCGCGCCGAGCGCTCGTTTGACATCTACAGCCGGCTGCTCAACGAGCGCATCGTCTTCCTCGGCCAGCCGATCGACGACGAGGTCGCCAACCTCGTCGTCGCCCAGTTGCTGCACCTCGAGGCCGCCGACCCGGACCGCGACATCGCGCTGTATGTCAACTCGCCAGGTGGCAACGTGTACGCGGGCCTCGCGATCTACGACACGATCCAGGCGATCGCCTGCGACGTGCAAACGATCTGCTGCGGCATCGCGATGTCGATGGGCGCGCTGATCCTCACCGCGGGCGCGCCGGGCAAGCGCCAGACGCTGCCCAACGGACGCATGCTCATCCACCAGCCCACCGGCGGGTATGAGGGGCAGTCGTCGGACATCGAGATCCATGCTCGCGAGACGCTCGCGCTGCGCGCCCGCCTGGACGAGCTGTACGCCAAGCACACCGGCCAGCCGGCCGAGCGCGTACACGCCGATTCGGACCGCGATCGCTTCATGACGCCGGAGCAGGCGGTGCAGTACGGGCTCGTCGATCGAATCATCTCGCCAAGAGCGTGACGAGCAGCCGCGCCACGTCGGCGGGATCAGGTCCCGTCGCGCGCCGCCGTCGCGGACGGTACGGTCCGCTGCATGGCTGCCAACGACGTGACGGTCACCGACGAGACCGATCCCGCGCTGGACTCCGTGCCGGCCGGCAAGGAGTGGGGCAGCGAGCTCTACAGCATCGCGACCGACCAGTTCACTCGCGCCGCGACGCTGCTCGAGCTCGATCCCGAGTTCCGCACGCGGCTGAGCGAGCCGCGGCGCTCGATCGTCGTGAACTTTCCCGTGCGGATGGACTCCGGCGGCGTGCTCGGCCTGACCGGCTATCGGGTGCAGCACACGCTCACGATGGGCCCGACGAAGGGCGGCTTTCGCTACGGGCCCGACGTCTCGCTCGGGGAGTGCTCCGCGCTGGCGATGTGGATGACCTGGAAGTGCGCGCTGCTCGGCTTGCCCTACGGCGGGGCGAAAGGCGGTGTGCGCTGTACGCCCTCCCAGCTGAGCGTCGGCGAGCTCGAGCGGCTCACGCGCCGCTACGCCGCCGAGCTCATCCCCGTGATCGGTCCCGACCGCGACATCCCGGCGCCGGACATGGCCACCGGCGAGCGCGAGATGGCCTGGTTCATGGACACCTACTCGCAGATGATGGGCTACTCGGTGTTCGAGATCGTCACCGGCAAGCCGGTCGTGCTCGGCGGGACCGTCGGGCGCCGTGAGGCGACCGGCCTCGGCGTCGTGTACGTCCTGGAGGCGGTCTGCGAGCGCATCGGCCTGGACCTGCGCGAGGCGCGCGTCGCAGTCCAGGGCTTTGGCAACGTCGGGGCCGTGGCGGCGCGCGAGCTGCACGCGATCGGGGCGCGGGTGGTTGCCGTCTCCGACCATACCGCCGGTCTCGTCGACCCCGCCGGCCTGGACATCGCGGCGATCGAGCGCTTTCACGAGCTGCACGGCATGCTCAGCGGCTACCCCGACGCGCAGGAGGTCGGGCCGGCGGACGTCCTCGAGGTGGAATGCGAGATCGTCATCCCGGCTGCGGTCGAGCGTCAGATCACCGAGGTCAACGCGCCGCGGCTGAAGTGCGAGCTCGTCATCGAAGCCGCGAACGGGCCGACCACCACCGAAGCGGACGCGATCCTGCGCGAGCGCGGGATTCTGGTGGTGCCCGACGTGCTCGCGAACGCCGGCGGCGTGACGGTCTCCTACTTCGAATGGGTGCAGGACCACCAGCGCTACTCGTGGGACCAGATCGACGTGCAGGAGCGCCTGCGCCGCCAGCTGCGTGCGGCGTTCGGGCGCGTGATCGACGCCGCCGACCGGCTCGGTACCGACTGGCGCACGGCGGCGCTGTCGGTCGCGATCGAGCGCGTGTCCGAGGCGGCGCGGGTGCGCGGGATCTATCCGTAGCCCTGCCCCTGTTGCCGGGGTTGCGCCAATGACGCGTAAGGCGAATGGATCGCGGACATAGTGGTGATGAACCCGATGCAAGGAGATGGCATGGCGACCATGCAGATCGGAGGAGTCGAGATCAAAGGTGCTGCGGGCGACCGCTTCGACGAGATCCTCACGCCCGCTGCGCTGGAGTTCGTGGCGCGGCTGCAGCGCACCTTCGACGTCACCCGCCGCGAGCTGCTGGCCGCGCGGGTGGAGCGCCAGAAGGAGCTCGACGCGGGCGCCACGCTGGACTTCCTGGCGGACACGAAGGACGTGCGCGAGGGAGATTGGAAGATCGCGCCCGAGCCCGACGCCCTGCAGAACCGCCGCGTCGAGATCACGGGGCCCACCAGCCGGAAGATGGTCATCAACGCGCTCAACTCGGGCGCCTCTGGCTTCATGGCCGACTTCGAGGACTCCAACTCGCCGACCTGGAACAACATGATCGGCGGCCAGGTGAACCTCGCCGACGCCGTTCGCGGGACGATCGAGCACGAGGAGAACGGCAAGCAGTACACGCTCGACGGCGAGGTCGCGACGCTGCTGGTGCGGCCGCGTGGCTGGCACCTCGTGGAGCGCCACCTGCTGGTCGACGGCGAGCCGGTGGCCGCCGGCCTCGTGGACTTCGGCCTGTACTTCTTCCACAACGCTCGCGAGCTGCTCAAACGCGGCGCCGGGCCGTACTTCTACCTGCCCAAGATGGAGTCCCACCGCGAGGCTCGTCTCTGGAACGACGTCTTCAACCTCGCCGAGGATCACGTCGGGCTGCAGCGCGGGACGATCAAGGCGACCGTCCTGATCGAGACGCTCCCGGCCGCATTCGAGATGGACGAAATCCTCTACGAGCTGCGCGACCACTCGGCAGGTCTCAACGCAGGCCGCTGGGACTATATCTTCTCGGCGATCAAGCGCTTCCGCACACGCCCGGAGTTCGTCACGCCGGACCGCAAGAAGGTCACGATGACCGTGCCGTTCATGCGCGCCTACACCGAGCTGCTCGTGAAGACCTGCCACCGGCGCGGCGCCCACGCGATGGGTGGCATGGCGGCACAGATTCCCAGCCGCACCGACGAGGAGGCCAACAAGCAGGCTTTCGCCGCGCTGCGCCAGGACAAGCAGCGCGAGGCCACCGACGGCTTCGACGGTACCTGGGTGGCCCACCCCGATTCGGTTGCGGCGGCGATGGAGGAGTTCGACGCGGTGCTGGAAGACCGGCCCCACCAGGTCGATCGCCGGCGCGACGAGGTCGAGGTCAGCGCCCAGCAGCTCATCGACGTCCCGGCCACGGAGGGCGACATCACCGAGGAGGGCCTGCGCAGCAACGTCAACGTCGGCATCCAGTACATCTCCTCGTGGCTGCGCGGCAACGGCGCGGCCGGCATCTACGGGATGATGGAGGACGCTGCGACGGCCGAGATCGCGCGCGGCCAGGTGTGGCAGTGGGTCCGCCACGCCGCCAAGCTCGACGACGGGCGCACGATCACCGCTGAGCTGGTGCGCGAGTTCGAGGCCGCCGAGCTCGAGAAGATCCGCGAGGAGATCGGCGACGACGAGTGGTTCGAGAAGGAGGGCCGCCCGGACCTCTCGCGGGAGATCTTCGAAGAGGTGGCGCTGGCTGACGAGTTCGTCGAGTTCCTGACGCTGCCGGCGTACGAGCGGCTCGAGGAGAACGCGTAGAAGCGCGCACTCAGCGACGATTGCCGGCCCGTGGACCAGTCCGCCGGGGTTGCATGTCCTGGGCACGCAGCCCGACGGCAACATCAAAGGCGGCGGCTCCGCGATGCAGCTGCGAGCGTCGGCTGAAACGAGCCGAAGCTGACGCGCTCGCCCCTCGAAGCGAAAGCATTCTCGCAATCGGCAGCGGCAAGAGGTGGTCGTAGGTCTGCGCCGACTCCCGAGTCCGCCGTTGCATGTGCCGTCGGACTCGCCTGGGCGCTTGAACCCACAGCAGCGCGTCGATGTGCGTATCGGGCGGCTTCGTGCCCGCGGGCTCACCGAGGGCCGCTCCGGGTGGGTTGCACGACATGCCGGTCGCCGTTTGAGTGCAGCAGCGACGCGCTCTGCACCCAGTCCTGGACGTCGTCGGCCGTCACCCCGTCGGCGAGCTGCTCGTCGATGCGCGTCGGCCATGCCTGGCCCGCCACATACGGTGCGCGCGCGCCCCCGGAGCTGCGATGCGATCGGTGTTCATGCGACGCGGCTACCCGGGCAGATCAGTGGCTAGTGCATTTCAGTAATTAGCAGCAACCTCTTGATGGAAGCAGGGTGGTGGCGCCTGACGCCAAGTCCCGCACGACACAGCCCTGCCGCCGAAAACCTCTGCGACCGCGGGCGGTGCGAACGCTGACGGAACAACAGGACTCGACATTTATGCAGCGAACGTGTGGGAGGAACAGCAAAACCGATTGCCGCCACCGTGCTTGGCGTCATACAGGGCGGCGTCTGCGCCGTTGATGACGGCGCTCGCCGACAGCGATCCGGTGATCGCCGCGACGCCTACGCTGACAGAAGTTCGCGGTCGGCCGTCGGGCTTGGGCGCAGCGGCGGCGGCGATGATGCGTGCTGAGACGGCGCGCGCGTCTTGCAGCGTCGCGTGAGAAAGGATGACGGCGAATTCGTCGCCGCCGATGCGCGCGGCCATGTCGCTGTCGCGCAGCTGCTGGCGCGTCGCGTCGGCGACATGCCGCAGGACCCGGTCGCCGGCCTGGTGGCCGTGGGTGTCGTTGACCAGCTTGAGCGCGTCGACGTCGATCAGCAGCAACGCAGCCGCCGTCTCGTAGCGTCGCGCGTGCGCGACCTGGCGTTCGAGCTCCTCGTCAAAGCGCCAGCGCCGCGCGAGGCCCGTCAGCTCATCCTGGCTAGCCAGCCGCGTCGCGTTGTCGGCGAGCTGGCGCTGCTCCTCGACGGCGGCATGCAGCTTCAGGCGCTGGCGCGAGGGCACGACGTGCAGCTCCAGGCGCATGACCGCGCCCGCGATGAACAGCCACGCACCAACCGCTTGCATGACGTGAAAGACGACCTCGTGCGCCTCCACAGGTTGACGCGCCCCGACGCCGACGGTGTGCAGCAGGATATGGATGTGCGTCGCGCCGCAGCCGATGAAGAACGCGATCGCCGAGCCGCGGATCGCCAGCACCAGTCGCGGGCTGGCGCTTGGCATCTTGATGCGCGGCGCAACGACGATCGCGATGACGAAATACGCCAGCGCAACAGACCCGGCCAGGACAGCCATCGCGATCGTCGCCATCTGCGCCTATCGCTCGATCTCGATTTCGCGGACGATCACTGAGTAGTGCTCGTGCCGATCGGACGTGCCGGCGGTGCAGTGTTCGCGGCTGTCGCTCTTGGCAAGGCCGTGACTGACGAGCTATCGGCAGTCACGATTAGAGGCACAGCCGCGCCCGCCTTGGGATGAACTGAGGCGTGCCGTGACTGTCCGCTGCCCTGATCGCGGCAGCGGCGAGGATGCCGACAACGATGATGACCAACGCGTACAGCTCGCTGGTCTTGGTGGGCGTGCCTGGTGTCAGCCGATAGACGATGTGCAACAGGACGCCCCACCGCCCTGTGAGAACGTGCACTGCCTGCGGCGTGATGTAGTTGGCATGCGACCCCGAGAAGATCCGTAGGGCGCGTCTGAATGACGCGACGAAACGCAGCCTTACCCGACGAGACAGGTCTGTACACCAGACACGGATGCTGGCGGTTGCCAGTGATGCATGGCCGAGCAGCTCGCGCAGCTCGGCGAGAATCTGGTCATCAAAGACGGCCGCGGCTGGAAAGCCCACGACGCCGCGTAACAGCCACGTCGGGGTCAGCCCACAACGGGCAGACGCGCCGCTGCGCTCAATCCATGTACGTGCCGCGCCACGTCCCCGAGGGCGTTTCCGGGTTGCTGCGCGTCCGCTTCCCGGGATTCGCGGCGCCCAGCCACAACCAACGAACGCTGCCTCGGGCGCTATGGCGCCACTAGTTCGTGTTCTCTGAAGCGCTCGCGGGAGTTTACGTTTGAGAACGTGTCTTCTCTGAAGTCCGGGCGGGGCCACCGTCATCGCGCGCGGACACGTGATCAGATGCGCGACGCGCGTCGCTCAAGCTCCGGGGAGCGCGAACCGATAGGTGCTTGGGCGCTCGATGGCGCCGCTCTCGGAGACGGTGTCGGATGGCGATCAGACGGGAAACGATGGGCACGACGGCGAAGTACTCCGGGCGGATGGCCGATGAGCGCGACAGCGCGGCGCAGGACCGCGACGCGCGACCTGTGCCGGCGATCGCCGGGAACTTGTCGGTGCGAGCACAGATCGTGGCCGAGTGCCAAGCGATGGCGTCCTACGCGCTTGCCTCCGGGCTTCGCGTTTCGTCGTCGGCGCTGCACGGCCTCGCCGACGCAGACGAGCCCGTGCCTGCGCGACTGGATGCCCAGCAGTGGCGGCGCCTGGTCCAGGCCCACGACCAGCTCGTGCAGGTCGTCAGCCCTGCGACGCCTCGCGCGCTGCTGCTGCTGAGCACGGACGGGTCCGACGGCAAGCTGCATATGCTCGGCGGGGTTCCGCTCGTGCGGCGCATGCTCGGAGTCAGCGTCGCGTCGCTCGCCGTGTTCCTTCTCACCGCGCTCTCTCCGAAAGTCAGCCATGCCAGCGGCGACATCTTCCACGACTCCGGGACCGACCTGCTCATCAACGAGCTGTTCCTTCTCTCAGCAGCCGGCATCGGCGCCGCGTTCGCTGCGCTCTTTGCCGCCAATCACTACATCTCCGAGGGCACCTACGACCCGAAGTACGAGGCCTCGTACTGGGTGCGCTTCGTACTCGGTCTGATCGCCGGGATCGTGTTGGCATCGTTGATCCCGATCGAGTCCAGCGCGAACGGTGGCGCATCGTTCACCAAGCCGTTTCTCGCATTGCTGGGCGGGTTCTCGGCGGCGGTCGTCTTTCGCATCCTCCAGCGCGTCGTCGGCACGCTCGAGTCGCTTGTGCAGGGCGATAGCAGCGATGGTGAGGCAGCCAAGAAGCGCCTCGCCAGCAGTGAGGCATCCCAGCTGCGAACTCAGGATCAGATGCGTGTCAGCGCATCGCTCGTCAAGCTGCGCGAGCAGCTCGCCTCAGGCGCGCCGCCAGCACAGTCGATGGCGCTGGTCGGCGCTCTGCTCGACGAGATGCTGCCCGTCGACACCGTCGGGAGTGGCTCCTCGCCCACCGAGGCCGAGCCGCGCCCGGCCGCGCAACCCGTCAACGGAGCGACAGGCGGGTCTGCAGCCGGCGCTTGACGGGTGCCTGGAGCACTCTCGAAGCAGCGACGCATATGCCCTGAAGGGCGTTGGCCGCTACACGGGACCGGTCCGACCCGCAGCTCTCGGCGGGGGCCAGGCCCAGCCCACATAGATTTGCTGCATATTCCTAATATGCAGCAAAACGTGTCGGTGGAAGCAGGGGGAGGTCCCTCGGCCGCCTCTTATCGTCGTCGCGGATCTTCATTTGCTCACGGGCCCTGGCGCATGACCTGCGGCCGGTCGGGACGCGCGGGCGGATCTGTACGGACAAGTTTCAGCCGTTGCCACGAGTTCGCGCTGCGCCGCTACGAGCGCTTTGCTGCATTCCGCGCATCGCGCGCTTCACCACCAGATCGCACCTAGTCGCAGCCACGCTCGTAGGCGAGCGCCGCGCGCTCCAAAGGCCTCCTCGCGTGGGAGCGCAGCCCGCCTCAGTGGCGGTCGTCGCCCGTGGCTGCCGGCGGCCTCGACTCCTCGGCGAGAGAGGTGATCGCGAGCTGGCCGCGGGCGGCTTCCTCGAGCACCGTGGTCGCCTCCTCGGCCGAGCGTGCGTAGAGCTCGACGAGCAGGTGGACGACGATCGCGTCGCCGTCGTGCTTGTGGAAGCGCACGTGGGTGAAGAACTCGCGCGTGCCGTAGTCGCCGAACGCGGCGTAGGAGAGAGCGTCGCCGGCCTCCGGGCCGGAGCACGTATCGACGTCGTCGGCATCGACCGTGACGGTGCACGACGCGACCCA
>JAWVGJ010000142.1:0-13323 GCA_033855115.1 Solirubrobacteraceae bacterium | reverse complement strand
CGAGCACGTAGCCCGGCATCGTGCGCTTCTCGACCGTGATCTTCTGGTTGTCCTTCATCTCCGACACGGACTCGGTCGGCACGACGACCTGGCGGACGTTGCGCTTCTGGTTCAGCGAGACCACGCGGTGCTCGAGGTTCTGCTTGACCTTGTTCTCATGGCCTGAATAGGTGTTTACGACGTACCAGCGAAACATGGTTGCCTTCGGAAGATTCGGGGTCTACAGGATGAGGTCGACGAGCTTCTGGGCGGCGATGTCGGCGAGACCCAGGAAGGCCCCAGCGATCACGACGAAGCCGAGGACGACGGCCGTCGCCTGCCCGACCTGACGGCGATCCGGCCACTGCACGCGCTCGAGCTCAGCCCAGCAGGCCCGGATGAAGTTGACGAGCTTAGAGCCCTGCTGCTTGCGGACCGGCACGGCGGACTCGGTGGCGCCGGCACCGATCGCCGCGGGTGCCACCGGATCGTCGCCTTCGAAGTCATCGTTCAGCTCCGGCTCGGCGTCGGGCGGCGCGCTGCCGGCGCTGCGTTTGGTCAGCGACGGACGCACGGCCTCGTCGACGTCGGCGGGCTGTCCGTTCTCTTGGTTCTTGCGCTTGCGATCTTTCGCGCGCTGGCGGTTGCGTGCCATCGGATGCGCTGGTTCGCGTCGCTACCGGGTCTCCCGGTGGCCGGTGTGGCGCCTGCACCACTTGCAGTATTTGCGCAGCGAGATGCGTTCCGGATTGTTGCGCTTGGACTTATTCGTCTGGTAGTTGCGCCGCTTGCACTCCTCGCAGGCGAGAGTCACAGCGATACGCACGTCTCCGCGGGCCATTCGGCAGCTCCGTGACGGCAAGAGGACAGAAAAACGACCTGCGCAGGCAGGTCTGCTTGTCAGTCTAGCGCGTCCGGATCTGCGAGTGGTCGGCCGTAGAAGCTCGCGGTTCTAGGCCCGCGCACTCGCCTGCGGGTCCAGGCGCGTCATGTGGACGCTCGCGTCGAGCGTCGAGGCCGCGCGGCCCTGGTAGACGCCGCGGACCGGAGGGACGTCGGCGTAGTGACGCCCGTGGCCGATCTTGACATGGCGCTCGCCCGAGAGCTGGCGGTTGGTCGGGTCGGCACCGACCCAGACGGGCTCGCCGCGGCCGTTCTCGCTGGGCAGCAGCGCCTCGATCCAGGCGTGCGTCTCGACCTCGACGGAGTTGTCGCCGCCGTCCTCGGGGGCCGCCCAGAGGTAACCGCTGACGTAGCGCGCGGCGATGCCGTTGCGGCGCAGCATGATCAGGCCGAGGTGGACGTAGTCCTGGCAGACGCCGGCGCCGGCCGCGAGGAACTCCTCCACGGTGGAGCCGACGTACGTCACGCCGGCGCGATACTCGAAGCGGTCGGGGACGAGCTCGCAAAGCCCTTCCAAGGTCTCCAGCGGCCTGTCGCTGCGCACGGCGTCGACCAGCTCGTCGAGCGTGTCGCTCAGCGGATCGTCGTGCGCCGGCAGCAGGTACTCCCCCGCCGCCTCGGCGTAGGCCTCGGTCTGGACCGCCGACCACGGCGCGTCCGGTGGCTCCAGCGGATCGGCGGTGACCACACGCGCGCGGACGTCGATGCTCAACCTCGTGTGCGGGCGAACGATCCCGAACTCGAGCACCTCGGTGCCGAAGTAGTCGGAGTGGCGTCCGACGCGTGCCTCGGGATCGATCCGCACGGTGAACTCGTCGCAGCGCTGGCTGGAGTTCGTCGCGGGCCGCACGCGCAAGGCGTTCAGGTTGTCGGTCACGGGCGTGTCGTAGACGTACTCCGTGAGGAAGCGGATAGCGAAGTGCATGGGATCGGACACGGCCTATGCCGCTCGCGCGCCGCCGAAGTATCGCTGGGCGATGTCGCCATCGACGAGACCGAGCTCGCGCTGCACCTCGCGACAGGTCACGCCGAGGTCGGCGTCACCCTCGGCGCTGCGGCGAAACTCGAGGTCGGCCGACAGCCGGCTCAGGCGCAGGATCGGCTCGGAGTTGCGTGGCCGCGCGTCGGCGGTGCGCAGCGCGCCGTTGACCGCGTCCACCGCAGCCGCGACCGAGTCCGGGTAGTTGCGCTCGAACAGCAGAAAGCGCGCGACCGGTCCCGCGTGCGCGGGCGCCGGGACGGCGCGACGGTAGGCCTGCAGCCCGCCCACGGCTTGCAGCAACGCGATCGCGTGGCCGTCGTCCGGACCGCTGCCGCGGCCCGTCGGCAGCGCCACGCGCAGCATCCGCAGGACCATGTCGCCCGCCTCGATGCGCCCGCCCGCGTAGAGAAACGCGCTCGCCTCGTCGCGCAGCATCGTGCGCGAGGTCAGTCCCCAGAACAGCGCCGAGCGCTCCTTGACGTGCTGGTAGAGCGCGACCGGTCCCGACAGGACCGGTCGCGAGAGGTCGCCGTCGCGCATGCGCAGGTACGTCGTGTTGATCGCCTCCCACATCTCGGTCGAGATGACATCGCGGACGGTCGTCGCGCCCTCGCGCGCCCTCGCCACACACGCTACGACCGAGGCCGGATCGCTCGTGTCGAACGTCAGCGCGTCGAGCACCTCGTCGCTGCGCGGGCGCCCCTCGCCGTTGAGGCGCCCGCCCATGATGTGTGTCAGCGAGTCCCACGACAGCCGCGCCGCGCTCGGGTCCTCCGGGCGGCCCTGCAGATCGGCGAGATAGACGCCCTCCAGCAGGCGCGACATCGACTCCGCGCGCGCGAGGTTGCGACCGAGCCAGAAGAGCTCCTGGGCAATCCGGGCGAGCATCGGCTACTGCTGTTGCTGCTGGACCTGGCCGGTCCACGCGCCGTAGCGCAGGTCGGGGAGCGTCGGCGGCAGGCTCTCGGGCCGGGCGGGCACCGCGCTGTCGCTGTGATCCTCGCCGTTCTCGAGCACCCAGGTGTCCTTCGAACCGCCGCCGCGTGAGGAGTTGACGATCATCGAGCCCTCGATCAACGCGACGCGGCTCAGTCCGCCGGGCACGATGCTGATCGTCTCGCCGTACACCGCGAACGGCCGTAGGTCGACGTGGCGCGGAGCAAGGTTGCCGTTCTCGTCGGCCGTCGGGACGGTCGACAGGCTGACGAGCTCCTGCGCGATCCACTTTTCGGGCGAGCGGCGGATGACGTCGGCAAGCCCGGCAAGCTCGATCGGGTCTGTCGCCGGGCCGATGAAGACGCCCTTGCCGCCGGACTCGCCGGTCGGCTTGAAGACCAGCTCGTCCATCCGCCGGAGCGCGGCCTCCATCGCCTCCGGATCGGACATGAGGTAGGTCGTGACGTTCTCCAGCAGCGGCTCCTCGCCGAGGTAGAAGCGGATCATCTCCGGCACCCAGTGGTAGATCGCCTTGTCGTCGGCGACACCCGTGCCGACGGCGTTGGCCAGCGCAACCGTGCCCGCGCGGTAGGCGCGCATCAATCCCGGGACGCCGAGCGCGGAATCGGGCCGGAACTCGAGCGGGTCGATGAAGTCGTCGTCCAGGCGCCGGTAGACCGCGTGCACGCGCTGCAGGCCGTGGGTCGTGCGCATGTAGACGACGTCGTCGCGCACGACGAGGTCGGAGGCCTCGACGAGCTCGACGCCCATCTGGCGCGCGAGGAACGCGTGCTCGAAGTAGGCAGAATTCAGGGGTCCCGGCGTCCAGACGACGACCGTCGCCTCGCCCTCGGCGGCGGGCGCGACGGCGCGCAGAGCGGCGAGCAGGAGCTGCGGGTAGTGGTCCACCGGACGCACGTGGTAGTCCGTGAACAGCCCCGGTACGAGGCGTGTCATCGCGACGCGGTTCTCGAGCACGTATGAGATGCCCGAAGGCACCCGGACGTTGTCCTCCAGGACCTTCCAGGACCCGTCGTAGTCACGCACGAGGTCACACCCCGCGACGTGGCAGTAGACGCCGCCGGGCGGGCGGATCCCGTGCGCGGCGCGCGCAAAGTGGCTGCGGCTGACGACGAGGCGCCACGGCACGATCCCCGCGCGGACGATCTCACGCGCGTGGTAGACGTCGTCGACGAAGCGGTTCAGCGCGCGGATGCGCTGGGCGACACCGCGCTTGATGTGCGTCCACTCCGTCGCGGGCAGGATGCGCGGCACGAGGTCGAGCGGAAACGGGCGCTCGAGCGTCGGACCGTCGTCGCCGGCGGTGTCGAACGTGATCCCCTGCTCGACGAAGATCGTGTCGCGGCGGCGCCCTGCGGCGGCGAGCTGCTCGGGACCGAGCGCCGCCAGCGCGGCGGCGAGCGCGGCCGCGTGCGGGCGCGCCGTACCGTCGCCGTCGAAGAGCTCGTCATAGAACCCCCGGGCCGGACAGTAGGCGTCCTGCGACCGCGCGATCTCCACGTCGCTCATCCGGCCATTCTCCGTCCGTCGGCGCGCGGAGACCACTGCTATCCGGGCCAGGACTTGACCAGGGCGTTTGGCCAGCCGTCCATAGAAGGCGCGCGGGCGGGCGCGTCGGCGTCAGCGTCTGCGCAGAACGTTGAAGTTGCGCGTCGCGGACGCGAGGCGGCCGCCCTGGGCGTCGGAGCCGACGACCTTCCAGCTGTGCGTACCGGCGCGCTCGACCCATTTGCGCGCCACGAGCGCGCGATCCCCGGCGACCGTCGCGACGCGACGGCCGTCGAACAGCACGCGCCAGCTGCTGACCTTCGGTGTGCCGCGGGCCGACCAGTGCAGCGTCGCCCGACGGCCGGCGCGGACGGCACGACCGGTGCGCAGCCGCAGGCGGATCGACGTGGCTGGTCCGGCGGAAGCGGCGACGGCGACAGGCGCCACGCGCCAGAGCCGGCCCGGCAGGACAGCGTGCATCGCCGAGCCGGCGTTGAGCTCGCCCGTCGCGAGCAAGCCCGCGAGCCCCCTCAACCGCGTGGCGCTGGAGAGCAGCGCCCCGCGCAGCTCGGCCTGGGACATGTCGCTGCGCGCTGCGGCGAGCAGCGCGAGCGTGCCGGCCACATACGGCGCCGCCATCGACGTTCCGGCGCGGAACTCGTAGCCCGAGCCCGTCGCGGTCGAGAGAATCTCTGCGCCCGGGGCCGCGATGTCGACCGAGTTGAGCCCGCGGTTGGCGAAGCCCAGCAGGCTGCTGGCCCTGTCCGAGGCCGTGACGCTGACGACGGCCGGATCGTTCGAGGAAGCGGGGTAGGACGGCCGCGCGTCGAGGTCGCGGCCGTTGTTACCGGCGGAGGCGACGATCGTCGCGCCCTTCTGGCTTGCGTAGCGCACGGCAGCGTCGAGCTCGTCGTTCGTGGCGTCGCCGTTGAGCGAGACGTTGAGGATGCGTGCGCCCTCGTCGACGGCGTAATGGATGCCCTGCGCGAGTTGCGACGCGTTGCCCGCGCGGTTCGCATCGAGGACCTTGACCGCCATGATGCGCGCCTTCGGCGCGAGGCCGACCACGCCGATTCCGTTGCCCGCGCCCGCGGCGATGATGCCCGCGACGTGCGTGCCGTGGCCCTCGTCGTCGGCGACGTTACCGCTGCCGTTGATGATGTTCGCGCCGTGGACGTCGTCGATCACGCCGTTGGCGTCGTCGTCGACGCCGTTGCCCGCGATCTCGCCGGGGTTCGTCCAGAGGTTGCCCTGGAGGTCGGGGTGGTCGAGCTGTACGCCGCTGTCGAGCACGGCGACGACGACGCCGTCGCCGAAGGACTGTGTCCACGCCTCCGAGGCGCCGACCGCGCTCGGCATGCTCAGCGCCCACTGCTGGTCGAACATCGGATCGGGCGCCGCGACAGCCGGCGAGGTCCAGGTGCCCCAGAATGTGATGCTGGCGACGAAGGCTGCAACGCAGCGTGTGACACTCGGGTACACATGGCGTCGTCGGCTGTTCGACGATTGGACGACCGGCGCGCACCCCGGACGTGGACGAACGCACGATGTAGGGCATTGCCCGCCGCGTGGACGGATGTCGTCCGGTGCAGGCTCGTACCTGCAAACCGCGCCGTCTCACGAGCAGGCCAGCAGGAGCCCCGCGCCTCGCGAGGCCCTGCGCGCGTGTAGAGCTTCTACGCCGCCGACTTCACGACGCCGATCACGTGATCCTCGGGGTCCTTGAAGAGGCCGATCTCGACTCCCTCCATCACCTGCGCGGGGCCCATCATCCGCGACCCGCCGAGGCTTTCGGCCTTCGCGAGCGAGGTCTCCACGTCGGGTACCTCGATGTAGAACGTGACGTGACCCGGATAGCCCTCGGGTGCGGCTGCGATGCCACCGCCGATGCCGGCGCCGTCGGCGTTCGTGTTGCCGTCGCGCTGAACGACGCCGTAGCCCATCGGGTTCTCGGAGTTGATCTCCCACCCGAACAGCTCGGCGTAGTAGCTCCTGAGCGCTTCCGCGTCCTTCCCGGCGATCTCGAAGTGGACTACCGGCTGTCCCATGCGTTTCTCCTTTCCGCACCGGGGAACCGGCGCGTGGTCACGAACAACGTAGTCATAGACCAGGCGGCGCCTTGAGACTCATCGCGCGCCCGAGCTCATCGGGCCCGACGGACCAGCCAGCCGCGCCGCTCGAGCTCGCCTACGAAGTGCCCGTAGCTTTCGCGCAGGTGCTCGGCGCGCTCGCTGCGAGGCTCCATGACCTCGCGCGTGCGCGACATCCGCGCTGCGGTGTCCGCGACGCGCTCGCCCTCGACCGCGGCCATCGCGAGGATCGCCATCCCGTACGCCGACTCGGCGTTGTCCACCAGCCGGACCGGTCGTTCGAGCACGTCGGCGCGCAGCTGGTTGAGGTGGCTGTTGCGCGTCGCGGCACCCGTCAGGCTCAGCTCGCCGTCCGTGGGTGCGCCGAGCAGGCGCAGGTACTCGAAGCACAGGCGTTCGACGAACGCGAGGCCCTGCAGCAGGGCGGCGAAGTGCTCGCCCTCGTCCGCGGGTTGGCCGACGAGGAACGCCTCGGCGTCAGGCGCGACGAAGGGAAAGCGCTCGCCGCGACCGACGAGCGGGTAGGCAAGCACGCCGGTGCGCTCGTGACCGGCGGCGAGGTGGGTGAGCTGTTCGAGCTCGCGGCCGGGGAAGGTGGTCGACAGGATCCCCGCGCCGCTGCTCGAAGCGCCGCCGGGCAGCCATTGACCGTCGGGCGAGCGGTGGCAGTACACGATGCCGTGCGGGTCGTGGATCGGCTGCGCCGAGACGCCCTTGAGCACGAGCGTCGTGCCGAGCACCGAGTTCCACGCCCCCTCGCGCAGCGCGCCGGCGGCGATCTGGGCGGCGCAGCCGTCGGTCATGCCGGCGATTACGGGCGTGCCGGCGGGCAGCCCCGTCTGCACGGCGGCCTGCGGGCAGACGACGCCGAGCTGCGAGCCGGCACGGACAACGTCTGGGAGCAGGCCGCCGTACTCGGTGCGCAGAGCCGGCGGCCATGCGTCGGCGACGAGGTCGTAGCCGGTCTTCAGCGCGTGGCTGGAGTCGGTGGGGACGTCGTGGCCGACGAGCCGACGGGTGACGACGTCGGGCTGGTGGGCGAGCCGGACGCCGTCGGCGCGCTGGTCGATCAGCCACGCAAGCTTCGGCAGCGCCCAGCTCGACGCCATCTCCAGCCGCCGCGCCTGCTCGGTCGCCCGCGCGTCGTCGTACATGAGCGCCGGACCGACGGCTTGTCCGTCGCTCGCGACAGGGACGATCGTCCCGGAGGTTCCGCACGTCGCGACGCCTCGGACGCGCTCCGGTGGAATGTCGCTCAGCGCCTCGCGGGTGGCTGCTGTGAGCGCTGTCCACCACGCTTCGGGGTCCTGCTCGTGGCGCACGCCGTCGCGCCGGCTCGTCAACGGGTGCGATCCGCGCCCGAGCAGCTCGCCAGTGGCCGAGACGGCGAGCGCGCGCACGCTCTGCGTTCCGAGGTCGAGGCCGACGAAGACCGCGGTCATCAGGCGTCGGGAAGGCGCTGTGGCTCGCGTGGCTCGCCGGGCGGCCCGCCGTCGTCTGAGCCGAGCCGCAGCTGCCACCACGACACGTCGTGCCAGGCGCCGGCCTTCCAGCCGATGCCGCGGTAGGTCCCGACGTGCTCGAAGCCGAGCGCGCGATGCAGCGCGATGCTCGCGTCGTTGGGCAGCGAGATTCCGGCGCAGGCGATCCGAAGCCCCTGGCGCGTCATCAGCTCGAACAGCGCCGCGTACAGGCGCCGGCCGGCGCCGCGACCCTGGTGAGCCGGATCGACGTAGATTCCGACCTCAGCGGCCCAGCGGTAGGCAGCGAACGTCCGGTGTGGCGATGCCTTGGCGTACCCGACGACGCGCCCTGCCCGCTCGAGCACGAGCCACGGGTGCGTCCGCGAGGACCGTTCGATCTGCTCGGCGAACTCCTGCGCCGTCGGCGGCAGCTCCTCGAAGGAGACGCTCGTGTCAGCGACGTAGGGCGCGTAGATGGCTGCGCAGGCGGCAGCGTCACGGACGGGATCGGCATGGCGCAGCACGCGCGTCAGCGTACGCGTACGCCCTGAACCAGCGGGTTCTCGCTCGGTACTCTGCCCGAGTGCCAACGGTGGTTGAACGCATCGGTGCAGGCCGCGTCGTCTCCTTCGAGCTGTGGCCGCCGCGCTCCCCGAAGTCGGCGCAAGCGCCGGAGGCCGCGCTTGACGAGCTGGCAGCGCTGGGACCCGCCTTCGTGGCCGTCACCTACGGCGCCGGTGGCTCGACTCGCGAGCGCACGCACGACCTCGTCGTGCGACTCGTGGACTCGCCGCTACTGCCGCTCGCGCACCTGACGTGCGCCGCGCACCACACACAAGAGCTGGTCGAGCTGATGGAGCGCTATCGACGCGCCGGCGTGGACAACCTGCTCGCGCTGCACGGCGACCCACCGCTGTCCGCGACGCAAGAGCTGCCGAGGGGCGACCTGCGCTACGCGGTCGAGCTGGTGCGGCTCGCGCGGGAACTGGGCTTTCCGAGCGTCGGGGTGGCGCTGCACCCGGAGGGTCACCCGGCGGCGCCGTCGCGCGAGGCCGACTGGCGACACCAGGCCGCCAAGCTGGGCGAGGCCGACTTCGGTCTGACGCAGTTCCTTCACCGCAGCGAGGACTACTTCGCTTTGGTGGACGAGATGCGCGCCCGCGGCGCCGAGGCGCCGGTCCTGCCGGGCATCATGCCGATCACCAATGTCCGCCAGGTGCAGCGGATGGCCGCGATGTCTGGTGCCAGCCTGCCCGACGAGCTCTCCGAGAAGCTGCTCGCCGTCGCCGACCAGCCCGACGAGCTACGCCGCGTCGGGGTCGAGTTCGCGACCGTGCTCTGCCGCCGGCTGCTCGACGGCGGCGCGCCCGGATTGCACTTCTACACGATGAACCGAGCGGCGGCGACGATGGAGGTCTGCGCCAACCTCGGCTGGGAGACCGCGGCAGTTTCGTAACAAACTCGAAATCTGCCTGTATCAACGCGCTGCCTGGGGCCTCTATCCCTTGTGAGCAACACCGAGGACACCGAAGGAGCCCCCATGAACGCAGCACCACGCCCACGGCTGAAGACGTCGGCACCCCTCCTGCGGGGTGGTGGTGAGCTGCACATCGTCGGCAGCCACGACATCACGTCGATCCCCGATCCCGACGGCGCGATCCATCGCCTCGTCGAGCTCGCCGACGGCTCGCGCAGCACGCCGGAGCTCTTCTCCGAGCTACAGACCGACTACCCGCAGATCGGCGAGCAGGATGTCGTAGACGCCGTCTTCCAGCTCGAGTCCGTCGGCCTGTTCGTCGACTGCGCACCGCGCCATCGCATCCTCGGCGACCGCGATACCCGCCTGATGCACCTCGTCTAGCAGACGTATCCGGACCTCGCGCGGCTCGGCGTCCAGCACGCCGAGCACCCGCGCGGGGTCGCGCTCGCCACCCATCTACGCTGGGGTGTCGAATCGGCCCATTCCCGTTCGTCGACGTGTCAAAGCCGGAATCCGCCGGCCGAGAACCAGGGAGGCCACGATGCCCCAGTACATGCTCCTGATCTACGGCGACCCCGCCGACGCTCCCGGGCCCGAGCAGCAGGAAGCCCAGATGGCGAAGTGGATGTCGTACACCGACGAGCTGGCGCAGTCGGGGGCGCTGAAGGGCGGGAACGCGCTCGAGGCGATCGACACCGCGACGACCGTTCGCGTGCGCGACGACGAGACGATCATCAGCGACGGTCCGTTCGCCGAGACGAAGGAGATCCTCGGCGGCTACTACCTGATCGACGTGCCCGACCTCGACGCGGCGCTTGGGTGGGCCGCGAAGATGCCGAACATCGCCTACGGCTCGGTCGAGGTCCGCCCGGTGTGGGAGATCCCGGAGCCGCCGGCGCAGGCGTGAGCCGGGCGAGCACCGCGGCCGCCGAAGCGGCGTTCCGCGACGAGCGCGCCGCGGTGCTCGCGACGCTCATCCGACAGCTCGGCGACTTCCAGCTCGCCGAGGACGCGCTCCAGGACGCCTTCGCAGCGGCGATCGTGGCGTGGGAGCGCGACGGCGTGCCGGAACGGCCCGGTGCGTGGATCACGGTCACGGCACGGCGGCGAGCGATCGACCGCTTGCGCCGCGACCGCGTGCTGGGCGACCGAGTGCAGCGCCTGCGCGCGCTCGCCGAGCGCGAGGGCGAGCCCGGCGACGTGTCGCCGGAGGAGCCGTCGTCGGTCGCAGATGACCGGCTGCGCCTGATCTTCACCTGCTGCCATCCGGCGCTGGCGATGCAGGCGCGCGTCGCCCTGACGCTGCGCTCGCTCGGCGGCCTGAGCACCGGCGAGATCGCGCGCGCGTTTCTCGTCGCGGAGCCGGCGATGGCGCAGCGCCTCGTGCGCGCGAAGCGCAAGATCGCGGTTGCCCGCATCCCGTACCGCGTCCCGCCCGACGAGGAGCTCTCCGATCGCCTCGCGGGTGTCCTCGCCGTCGTCTACCTCGTCTTCAACGAGGGTTGGAGTGCCTCGGGTGGCGACCGGCTCGTGCGTGGTGAGCTGTGCGCGGAGGCGATCCGCCTGGGCCGGCTGCTGTGCCGCCTGATGCCCGACGATCCGGAGGTGGCGGGGCTGCTCGCGCTCATGCTCCTGCACGACTCGCGCCGCGAGGCGCGCGTGGATGAGCACGGCGAGCTCGTCACGCTCGACGATCAGGACCGCTCGCGCTGGGACCGTGGGCGCATCCGCGAAGGCGAGCGGCTGCTCGACAGCGCGCTGCGGCGCCGGCGCCCCGGTCCGTATCAGCTGCAGGCTGCGATCGCCGCGCTGCATGCGACGGCGGCGACGTCGCAGGAGACCGACCACATCCAGATCGCAGCGCTGTACGAGGCGCTTGCGCGCCACGCGCCATCGCCGGTCATCGACGTCAACCGCGCCGTGGCGCTCGGGCGAGCGGGGCGCGTGGACGCCGGCCTTGCGATCCTCGGACCGCTGCTCGCCGGGCCCACGCTGGCCCGCTACGCGCCGCTGCACGCGGCGCGGGCGGACCTGCTCCAGCGTGCCGGCGACGCAGCGGGCGCGGCACGGGCCTATGGCGTGGCCGCCGCGTGCACGGAGAACGCGGTCGCACGGGCGCAGCTGGAACGCCGGTCACGTGCGGTTGGGGCGCAACCGCCCCGGGCCACCGGCGAGCCGTCCGCCGAGACGATGTAGCGTCTGGCCCCGTGGCCGGCTCGCTCTTTCGCCTCGTCTGCAACGCCGGCGTGCTCGCCGGCGCTCCAGAGGGCTGGGTGAGCACGATGCTGCAGGAGGGCGAGCTCGCGCTACTCGTCGACGACGGCGGTCTGGATGCGGTCACCGCCCTCGCCCATGCGCTCGACCTGATCACGGTCCCGCTCTTGCGCGTCGAGGAGTCGGCCGCGCGCCAGCAG
This sequence comes from Solirubrobacteraceae bacterium, assembly GCA_033855115.1. Lineage (GTDB taxonomy): Bacteria > Actinomycetota > Thermoleophilia > Solirubrobacterales > Solirubrobacteraceae > CADCVQ01. The sequence continues at coordinate 1,567 of JAWVGJ010000142.1, read as the reverse complement.
TCCACCGTGATGGCCTACGCCGGCTCCAAGCCGCTGGTCTGGATAGCCGCGTCGTTCGGCGACGGCGCCCGCAAGTGGGCGCACCAGCGAGGCCCGATGACCCTGCTCGTCGAGTCGGACGCCGCGCTGACCGATGACGAACGCAAGCGCGTCGAGCGCTTCGTCGTGATCCTCGGCCGCCAGGCCGAGTAGCGCGTCCGCAACTGTCGTGAGCGTCGGAGGGCGCCTGTAGCATCGCGGCGTGGCCGGCGGGGACCCCGAGGCGCGCAAGCGCCCGTTGCGGCGCCCTGCGCGGCGCAAGCTCATCCTTGTCGTCGTTGCCCTGGCCGTCACCGTCGCGGTTGCGATCGCGCTGCTCTCCGGCGGCGACACGCTGTCCCGGCCAGACGCGTTCTACGTCGTTCCGGATCCGCTTGCGAACGGACGTCCGGGAACGATCCTGCGCAGCCAGGACATCGCCCATCCGCCCGCCGGGACGCTGGGCTGGAAGCTGCTCTACATCTCGCGCAGCCACACCGGCAAGCGCACAGCACTGAGCGCCGTCGTGTTCGTCCCCAACCGCGCGGCGGCGTCCAACGGGCGCAACGTCGTCGTCTTCGCGCATCCGGTGGTCGGCATCGACACGCGCTGCGCGCCGTCGCTGGACCCATCCTCCTGGCCGAAGATCCCCGGGTTAATGCGCTTCCTGCGTGCGGGAGACGCGGTCGTCATGCCCGATTACGAAGGTCTTGGCACGGCTGGGAGCCATCCGCTCTTTGTCGGCCCAGCGCTGGGTCGCGCGACGCTGGATGCGGTCCGCGCGGCGAACCGCTTCGAGCCTGCGGCGGCGAGCACGCGCTTTGTCGCCTGGGGGTTCTCGCAAGGCGGCCACAGCGCCCTGTTCGCCGGCCAGGAGGCGGAGCGCTACGCGCCTGAGCTCGAGCTCGCCGGCGTCGCCGCGGCGGCGCCGGCGAGCGACCTCGGGCCCCTGTTCGACGCCAACCGCAGGACGATCCCAGGCCGGATCCTGGCGACGTACCTGCTCATGTCGTGGGGTCGCGTGTACCCGCAACTCGGCCCCGGCGAGGCCCTTGCGCCGGACGCACGGGCCGCCGCCGACCGGCTTGCGAAGCTGTGCGTCCCCGCCGACTCGGGGACGATCGACGCGACCGCCGCGAAGCTCGCCGAAGACGTGAGCTTCGCGCTCGCCTGGCCCTTCCGATCGGCGGTGCTGCGCCGTCTGCTGGAGCGCAACTCACCAGGCGACAGGAGCATCCCGGCGCCGATCCTCATCACCCAGGGGACGCGCGACCAGCTCGTACGCCCCGCGCTCACGCGGCGCTTCGTGCGGCGCCTGTGCTCGCAGGGCGCGAGCGTGCAGTACCGCGTCTCTCGCGGAGTCGCGCACCGCGATGTCGCGCAGAAGACGGCCCCGTACGCGGCGAACTGGATCGCCAAGCGCTTCGCCGGGCGCCCGGCTCGAAGTACCTGCTGATCGTCGTTGACCGTGGCGGCGAGGCGTAATACGTGCGGGTCGCCTCACGAGGGGGTCGGGGGCCGGACCCCGACCCCCACGACGAGCGACCTC
>JAWVGJ010000141.1:0-51689 GCA_033855115.1 Solirubrobacteraceae bacterium | reverse complement strand
AGGCATCAAGATCACCGACAAACAGATGGAAACGCTCGCGATCACCCCGCACGACTTCCACGGCGACTGGAACTACACGATCAATCCAAGGCCCCAACCGGGACCTTGATCCCTGACGAGCCCTTAGGGGAAGCACCCGGGGATGGTCGAGGGTCGTTAGACATCGGCGAGGCCCGCATCGCCGAACGCCAGACCAACCAGACCTGACACCGCATCGCCCTGCAACTGCAACGCCTGCACCTCGTCACGCTCACCGGCCTGACCGGCACCCTCCAGCAGACCACCCGCCTCACCGACGCACAGCGCGAGATCCCTAACTGCCGCCGACATCCCAGCGCCGCCGCGGATCATCGCGCCGCAGCCCGCCTGAACACCCCCGCGCAGCCTGCCCCCGAGCCACTCGGAGCGTGGGCTACACGCACCAGCCGCACAAGTCCCAAAACGCAACAACCACGGGCGATTCCGTGCGACCACCAACTGCGGAACTCGGGTGCTGCGCGACGAAGCAGGGCGCAGAAATCAACCGGGGCCCCATATTTACCGGTAGCGTCGCATTTGTGAGAGGACCGTGGGGTGTCGGGGGTCTGCTGATATTGGGGTTGGTCGGGCTTGCCGTGGCAGCACTGCTGTTCGGGTCAACGTTCGGACCGACGGCGGATAAGGAGACGCCGACGACCACTACGCCGGTGACGCCTGGTCAGTGCCGGGTCTGTCCGCTCCTGCCGCCGCCGCGTTGTCATCCGCGCGCCTGCGGCACCGATCGGATTCCGCGACACGGCCGCCCGCATCGCCGTGACGACGGCCCGCTCGGTGCGATCGGGCCGGTGCCCTTCATCGCGGCAACCGTCTTGGGCTCGATCCAGAAGGGCTTGGCCCGCGTCTTCGACTCGATCTGGAAGGGCTTGGAGACGATGCGTGCGCCCGCGGCCACCGCGATTGCGCTGCTGGGCGTCGTCGCGTTGCTGATGGCGCTGCGCAACGGCTTGCTGTCTTGGCATGCCCGCAAGCCGCGCGTGCAGATCAGCATCCTCGATTGGGCCGGCGCGGCCGATGTCGACAAGGGTCAGGCGGCATGGGTGACATCGCTGTTGCGAAGCGATCTCGCGGCCCTGCGGGTCAGCCCATTCGACGCCCTGCCCGAGCGCGCGCCGGGCGCGCCGCTGGTCGAGATCTTCGCCGGCGTTGGTCAGGGCTCGGCCGTCGGCAAGGCGATGGCGGGCGTCGCGAGCGCCGTGACGCCGGACTTCGCGTACGCCGTCTGGGGCAGCCTGCGGCCCCACGACGACGGCAGGGGCGGACAGGTCTCCGTCGAGCTCGTCGATCGCTCGCGGCGCAACAAGACCCTCATCAGCGTCACCGTGGCCGGAACGAACTGGGAACGCTGCACGCGCGAGGCTGCGATGGCCGTCGCCGGGGCACTGTACCCGCAGGTACGACGGCGCTATCAGGGTCCCTGGACGCAGTGGACCCACCCGGTGCCACGCACGCTGGTCACCGACTACCACGACGCACTCGCATATGAGCGTGCCGATCGCCTCGAGGAGGCGATCGGCGCCTATCACCGCGCACTGCGCCAGGACCCGCTGAACCCGCATCTGCGCCTCAGCATCGCAATGGTTCTCGAGCGCCTTGGTCTCTATCTCGACGCCTGGGCGACCTACCAGGCCGTCAGCACCGAGACCGACCGCAAGGCATGGAAAGGCCCCGAGCGCCGCGTACGACTGCTCGCGCTATACCGCCAGGCGATCATCCTCGGTTACGAGAAGGCTGGCGAGCAGTGGATGCGACCCGACCACGCCCCGCGCACATTGCGCGACCGCGAGCGCCAGACGCTGCGCGCCGAGCTCGCCCTCGGGCTCCTCGGCGAGCACCTCTTCACGGGCAACGCCGGGTCGACCGGCACGCCGCTGCACAACGCCAACGCCGAAGACCTCTGGCCATCGCTGCACGCGCGACTGCAGACGCTCGCCCTCACGCCCCAACCCCAGCCCCACCCTAACAAGGGCACCGCCGAAGACCTGTGGGCAGACCCACCCGTCCGACCGCAGACGCTCGCCAAAGCGGGCGAACCCGCGCCCGCGGATCCGCGTGCCTGCCTCCTCGAGCTGCTGTGCGGCGATCCAGATACACCGACGCGGGAGGACACCGCGTGGCCCTTCCTGAAAGACAACCGCGTCGGTCGCGGCGACTCCCCTGCCAAAGGCGTGCTGCGCGTCGACCTCATCAACGAGCTGCTTCAGATCACCGCGCTGCGCCGGCTGAAGGAGCTGCAGTGCTGGCTTCGGCCCTGGCCCCCACTCCGCACCGGCACCGGCTGGTGGCGCCACCGCCCGTCTTTGCACCGCGCGCTCGCCCGGCGCGAGCTCGCCCCCAAGGCGGTCGACCTCGCCATCGTCTGGATTCGACTGCGGCTGCGAGCCACCCGCTTCAGCACGGTCGCGCAGCACGCCGACGACGAGTCGTATGAGCTCCTGGTCGGCAAGCCGCCGTTCAAGAAGTCAAGAGCTGGACGCGTTCGCGTCGGGGCAAAGCTCAGCTGGCCCGGTCCTCGCAACGACGGCTGGCTGATCCACTACAACGCCGCCTGTACCGTCGCGGTCCCGCTGCTACCCGAGATCGAGACCGACGCAGGTACAGACACGCCACTCCACCCGCAGAAGGAGGAAGCGCTCGCCGCGATCGCCGTCGCGCACCTCGAGAAGTACGCCCACAAGGCCGGCAGCGCCCGCGTCGCCAGCCAGGAGAGCTGGATCGGCGCCCACGACCCCGATCTCGCCGGAATCACGGAGCACGCACGGTTTCAAGAGTGGGCGCGTCACCACCTCAGCGAGCGGCTCCCCAAACAGCGCGCACCGCGCAGCACGGACATCGGCCGCCATCTCCGCGTAGTGCTGCAGGCCGGCGCGCGGTCGATCGCCGCCGACTGGCATACACGAGCCCGCGGCGCACTCACCAGCATCGAGGCAGTCGAGAGCTGGTGGCGGGACGACCAGCAGATGTGGAAGCTCATCGCCGAGGCGTGCGTCGAGTTTCGCAGCTGGTGTCCGCGCCTCGCCGCGATGGAGGCGGTCACCAACCGCCTCACCGCGGCCGGTGCACCGCCGATCACCAGCACGCCGGCGTGGCAGGAGGGCGATGCGGGCAGCTCCGAGACGCACGAGGAATGGCTCCGCGACATCGCGGGCCAGGTCTCGGTCGTTGGCGGCAACACCACCTCCTCCCCCACGCCAGGTCCCGTCCTGAAGTGGATCGACTCGCGCCTGGCATTGATCCGTACCGCGCGCCTCGAGGGCGTGGTACAAGTCGGCGACGCCGGCTTCGACGCAGCAGAGGAGCGCGCGGCCGCTCTGCAGGCATTTCGCCTGTGGACCGCGCTCGCTGAAGCTCTGGATCCCGCAGCGCCAAAGCAGGCGCGGGCAGACTGGCGCGCCGCCGCCGTGAACCTGCCTGCGATCGCACGTGCGACCGACGCTCCCGCGACCTAGGGCTCTCGCCTCTATAAGTGAAGGGTTTGGCCGGGTTATGTAGAACTGGGAGGTCGTGATCGATGAGGCCGCGATCGAGGAGCGCTTCCGGCTGCTGCGCGATCAGGGCCTGCTGGATGAACGCGGTCGGCGGTTGTGGGCGGCGGCCGAGGCGCGTTCGCATGGTCGCGGTGGGATCGCGGCGGTCGTCAGGGCGACGGGCATCTCGGAGTCGACCGTGACGCGCGGGCTGGCCGAGCTGGACTCGGGCGAGGTGCTGCCGGCGGGGCGGGTCAGGCGGCCGGGCGCAGGCAACAAGCCCGTGACCGAGACGTATCCCGGGATCGAGGAGGCGCTGGAGCGTCTCGTCGATGGCGGCACCCGCGGTGATCCGCAGTCGCCGCTGCGGTGGACGTCAAAGAGCGCCGCGAAGCTTGCCGAGGGCCTGCGCGAGCTCGGCCACGATGTCGCGGGCCGCACGGTCGCGCGGCTGTTGCGGCGGATGGGCTACAGCCTGCAGGCCAACCGCAAGACGCTTGAGGGCGCTCGCCACCCCGACCGTGATGCGCAGTTTGAGCACATCAACGCGACGGTCGCCGGGGCGCTCGCCGAAAAGCAGCCGGTGATCTCAGTCGACGCCAAAAAGCGCGAGCTGGTCGGTGATTTCAAGGCCGTCGGCCGCGAGCTGGCGCCCGGCGGCAAGCCTGTGCAGGTCCGCACGCACGACTTCAAGGACAAGCAGTTGGGGCACGCGATCCCGTTCGGCGTGTATGACCTCGGCGCCGACGAGGGCTTCGTCAACGTCGGCATCGACAACAACACCGCGCAGTTCGCCGTCGCCGCGATCAGCGACTGGTGGACAGACCTCGGCAAGCCGCGCTACCCGCACGCGACGACGCTGACGATCACCGCCGACAGCGGCTCGAGCAACTCCTGCCGCAGCCGGCTGTGGAAGACCGAGCTGCAACACCTCGCCGACCACACCGGCCTGACCATCACGGTCTGTCACTACCCGCCCGGGACCAGCAAGTGGAACAAGATCGAACACCGCCTGTTCAGCTTCATCAGCATCAACTGGCGCGGCAAACCGCTGATCAGCCACGAGGTGATCCTCAACCTCATCGCCGCGACCACCACCAAGACCGGCCTGACCGTCTACGCCCGCCTCGACGACCGCGACTACCCCAAAGGCATCGAGATCAGCGACGCCGACCTCGCCGCCGTCAACCTGCGCCCCGACGACTTCCACGGCGATTGGAACTACACCATTACCCCATCACAAACCGAGTCCTGAGCCCCTAGTCTCACGGCCGATGCCAAGAACCACCGCCTCCCGTCGGTCAAGCGGCGGCTCGAGGAGTTTCGGCGTGGCTGCGCCTAAGCGCACACGGGCAGCCTCCTGCGACACGCTCTGGAGCAGGCTCCACGGCGCCCGTCAAGTCGACCTGGGGTGGTACGCTGGCTTTGTCTAAACATGCTCCCCCCGTCGCTTCTCGTGTTGGTTCTAAGCGTGGGGTTCGTGGCTACCGAAGGGCGCCTCAAGCGGTCGCCGCGAAGAGCGGCGGCGGGGCCGCCGCGCAGCTGCTGCCGCGGGCTGACGCGGCAATCGCCCGCGAGGATCAGCCCCTCGTCTCCGTGAGCCGGTGACTCGGAGACTCAGCGCCGCCAGACTGGGGACCGAAAGCCAACACGAGAAGCGACGGGAGGAACATGCTTAGTTGTCGTGGCCTTCGGCCATCCGCCCGATGCGGGCCGACACCCGCCTCGATCTCCAAGAGCTGTTCAACGCCCCGTGCGACCTGAATTGCATTCATGCGCTGAACGGCGCACGACGTCGCCAGCGGGCGAATCGCGCATAGCTCGCGCAGGCACTGCCGTCGCGTGCGCGGCAGGGGCGAGGTCACCCCGGGATGTTGGGCACCGGCCTGACGGCGAGTTCGGCACAAGCTCATCCGAAGGGATGCGGGAGCGCTCCGCTCACCGCTGTGACGGGCAGGCGCTCGGCGCCCGGCGCGACAACCCGCACCACCACGGTATCTGCGCCTGCGGCGGGAGCCGTCGAGTCCAGCACGACGACGTCGTCGCCGGTGTGCTCGGCGAGCGCGGATGCGAGCTCGGTCTCGGGTGGCTGGGGATCGGGTTGCGAGCCGACCGACGTTGCCGGCCAGTGTCCAAGGCTGTCTTGTTCGTGGAAGGCCCACAGTGCGTGTTCGAGCGCGTTGCGAGGCAACGGCGGCGCTTCGCGCCCGCGCATCTCCTCCCAGGCACGTCGAGCGACGGGAGTGCCCATGCTCCAGCGCACCATGAGCGCCTCGTAGACGGCCCGTTCGAATCCCGCTGCGATGTCGCCGCCGGCGATGCACCGGGCGCCAAACGACTGCTCGCCGCGTTGCGGCGTGTGCAGGCAGGCAACGAGGCAGGCGGTTGTTGCCGGTCCGGGAAGCACGAGCGTCGTCGCCTGCAGTCCGAGCGCCTCGAGTGCCGTGTCCAGCGGCCACGGCCACGGTGGTTGGCCAGCAACAGGCGCCCGGCCGGCTCCGCGCCAGCCTCTCGCCACCAAGTCGCGCTCGAGCACCTCGCGCAAGGCGTGGCGTACCGCCAGCGGCTCGGTTGAATGGGCGGCGACCCCGGCGGATCCCGCCCGCAGCAGCGTCGCGGGAGAGCCCGCTGGCGGGCGGTGTCGCAGGAACGCAGCTCCGCCCGGCACGAGCACCTCGCGGTCGTCGAGCAGGGACCGGCCGGTGACCCACAGCATGGGAACCTGACGGATGCCGTCCGCCGGTGGTCGCCATGCCGCCGGGTCAAGCGCCGCCGCCCCGCGCCGACGCAGTTGATCGAACGACGCGACGACCTTGCCCTCCCGCTCGGCGGCTCGGCCGGCGAGGATGTTGCTCACCCGCTCGACAAGCTCGTTGCCGGCGCGGACGGCCACGTCGTCCTGGTCGCAGCCGGCGGCCGAGCCGACGATCACCGGTGCGCCGCCGCTTGCCTCCATCGGCCCGAACGCGCCCGAGCGGGCTGCGGTCCGTCCGAAGACGATGTCCGGGCAGGTGGGGAACGGGTGAAAGACCTGGACGCGGCCCCAGTCGGCAGCCATGAGCGACGGCGCTCAGGTTGTCGCGGGCTCGCGGAGCACGGCGCTGCGGGCGAGCAGCTCCTCGGCCTCGGCCACAACGCTCCGACCATGGTCGGTCAGGCGACCGGTGTGGGCACCGATCACCCACAGCGCCTCCCCGGCCTGGCCGCGCAGCTTCTCCCGGCGGGCGACCGCCGCCGCGCTCAGGTTCGAGCCGCCGAGCAGCCGGTCGTACAGCAGCAGGCTGCGGACGAGGACGACGAGCTGCTGCAAGAGGCCGGTGAGCGGGCGGGGATCCTGGCGCAACGGGGTCATCACCACCGGTTCGGAGCCGGACTTCGGGTCTTCGAGGAATGGGTCGGAAAGCGCGGCGGCGTTGCAACGGTTGTGCGCGCCCTCGTGGACGACCGCCTCCGCCAGCCGCACCGGGCCGGGCAGCCCTGCATCGTCGAGGCCGAGGCGGGCTGCGTTGACGTAGATCGCGCCGTGCGTGGCGACATCGGTAAACCCGTCGACTCCGAAGCCGTCGAGCAGGACAACCTGCCGGACGACGGTCCTGAGCTCGGCCAGCATCGCCGGCCACGTCTCGGCCAGCAGGCACGCCGTCTCGCAGAAGACGGCCCGGTCGGCCTGCGACCAGCCGACTACTCGGAGCGCGGCCAGGGCCTCCCGCCGATCCGGTCGCTGCGGCACCTGAGCGACGGCGCGCGCGAGGCTTTCGGCGAGGTGCTTCTCGGGCGGCGCGAGGTCGACTGGCCAGGCCCGGCAATCGCTTCCGATCGCGCGAACGTCGCTGTCGCTTGCGCGCTGTACGGCGTTCTGCAACCGCGACGCGAGCCGGCGGCGCTCCTCAGGCGGCAGTCGACCAGTCCGACACGCGGATTGGGCTTCGTAGGCGGCGGCGAACAGCCCCGGGTACCTCAGCGTCTCGGACGGAATATCGGGTCGCGGGACGCTCTCGTCGAGCAGCTGCGCCGCGACCTTGTCCAGCACGGCCGAAAGGATCCTGCCGGCGGCGTCGCGCTCCTCGCCGGCCTGCGTCGCGTCGGGCTGCACACGCATGCGGGCAACTAGCCGATCGATGATCCGGGATAGAGCCGCGCACGCGAGCGCGGCCCCACCCGGTCGTCGATCGTCAGTCGGGAACGTCGATCAGCAGCGCGAACTCGGCGAGCTCCTCGTCGTCGACCGCCTCGACCACCTCGACGATCTCTTCGGTTGCAGACGTCTGCTCCATACGATTCCCCTTCCGATCGGAATGGACAAACTGCCGAGCGGCTAGGCTACACGACGCGCCGACGGTCATCCGGCCGGCAGCGTGAGAACGTTCCATTTCCTCGTCGAGGGAGGAGCCGGTGATCGAGCTGGCCGCGCTGGTGGTGCTCGCTGCGTCAGTCCTCTGGGGCGCTACGTCCACACCGGGCCAGCCGTTCTCCTGGACGATGTTCTCGGGCTCGTCGAAGGGGTTCCTGTGGATGCGCGGCGACCGCGGGTCGCGCTGGGCTGACATCGACGAGCTGCACCTGGCTCCCGACGCCCACTACCTGCGGGAGGCCGATCTGCGCCGCCTGGCCGAGGACGGCCTGCCCGCGCTCGACGGTCTGATCGTCGGGTCGAGCGGAAGCTGGACGGTGGCCCACGACGGCGGCGGACACGCTCTGCGCGCCGAGCCGATCGCCCGCGAAGAAGACCTGGCGCGCCTTGCTGCAACCCTTCGGCGACACGCGTGCCGGGCGAGGTGATCGCGGCCGGCTGCCTGGCCGTCGCCGGCGGCTGGCGGGCGCTCGTGGTCGGGGCAGACGTTCGCCACATCCATCGCGTGCAGCCAGACGGTCGCGCGTACCGGCCGGAGCTCGGGTGGGCGGACGGAGCGTTGCTGGGGCTGCGGCGGTGGTGGGCGTGGACCGGCTTGCTGGCCGCCGGCGCCCTCGTCCTCTCGCTGGCTGTCTCGAGCGCTGCGACGCTGGTGTGGACGGCGGCGGGCGTCACCATCGCGGCCTGGCTGGCGCGAGACGGCCGCCTACACCATGGGCGCTACGCGTCGGTGTGCATCGCCACGCTGGCCGTCGGCGTGGCGCTGGCGGGCCTCTCGATCTCGGCCGCGGGACTGCTGGCGTCTGTGGCGGCTGGCCAGCTGTACCTCGTGGCGGGGATCCGCAAGCTCCGCTCGCGGGAGTTCATGAGCGGCCGGGTGCTGCTCGACAACGTCGCCTACGGCGCGTGCCAGGCGGCCGCTGGCAATAGAGAGTTCCTCCGAACGCTGACCCCAAGCCGGCTGGCCGACCTTCTGGAGCGCGGCACGCTCCTGCGCGGCTGCCGTGTCGCGTCGGTGGCGACGGCCGCCGCCGAGCTGGCCGTCGGCCTCGGGAGCACCGGGCTTCTCCCTCCCCCGATCACCTTCGGGATTGCCGTCCCGATGCACCTGGGATTCACGCTCCTGAGCCCCGTGCGGCTGCTGTCCTTCACGGCCGCGTCCCTCGGCCTGCTCGCTCTGGCGACCGTCCACCCCGTGTTCGCCTTCGGGTAGGACGCGTACACTCGCCGCCCATGGAGCGGAGGACGTCGCGACGTACGCCGACGAGACCGCCGCGGTCTACGACCCCTGGTTCGGGCGCTACCTCGGGACCGCGCCGGTCGTCGTTCGTCTGGCGGAGTTGGCTGCGAGCGCGGGCCCGGGGCCGGTGCTCTAGCTCGGCATCGCAACGGGCAGAGTGGCGTTGTCGCTTGCCGACCGCGGCATCGAGACTCACGGCGTCGACGCTCGCCGGCGATGATCGCGCAGCAAGCTAGCTGGCTTGGCGAGCCCTTCACGGCTCCAGTCGCTGGCATGTCTCGGTCTACGGACGCGTGATCGAGTGACCTTGTCGCAGCGGATGGTTGCGGTCGACCCGCGACAGCGCGATCGGTTTCACGTCGACCGTTGACGTCTTGCGCACGACCTTGCCACCGCGGCGGCGCCGCTCTGTGACGCGGGAGCGCGTCAGCAGGTTGGTGCTCGTCGAGGTCCAGGCCCCGGTGGCGCGGTCTCGGTCGAGCTCGTCGTAGCCGATCATCTGCGCGCCGCCTGTCGCAGCGCCAGACGGAAGGTCTGCTCGGTGACGGTTCGCGAGCCGAAGCTCTGCCTGATGACCAGCGTCCTCTTTTTCGACGAGAGCTTCACCGGCGCGTCCACGGTCCCGAAGAACGCGCCGCCGCACGACGAGCAGAGGAGGATCTTGCGCCCCTCGCCCGCCGCCGAGTAGCTGCCAAACCCATGGCTTCGCAGCACGACCAGGCGCCGGTCGGGAGTGCCCGCGCCGATCTTCCCCTCACGCCGCAGCACGAGCGCGCGATCGGGTCGGCCATCGGCGTCGAGTTGAAGGGTCAGCCGGTGCTCCACGCGGTACCCCGCCGGAACGAACGGCGATGCGCGCTTGGCGGTGGCCGGGCCCGGAGCGGTCAGGAGAAGTGCCACCGCAGCGGTGACGCACGCGGCGCGAGCGAACACGGACCAGAGTCTAAATGTTGAAACGGCGGATCGCCGGCGGGGGTCTGGTCGGCTGGCGGCGACCTACGACGGCACCGGCGTGACGAGCCTGTGGACGAGCGCGGCGCCGACGGCGACGGCGACGATTGCGACTCCCAGCAGGACACGGCGTCGGCTCACGCGCCCACCGTACCCGGCGCGCGGGGCGTTCACCAGCCGCATCGATCTGAACGCCATCTGCGATCTGTACATTCCGTTGCATGAGCAACGTTCTCCTCGTCGACGGTCCTGCCGGGGAGCCGGCCGCGCCGTCTGACCGGCCATCCGACGGCGAGGCGCTCGACGCTTACTCGACCGTCGTCACCGCCGTCGCGCGCGAGCTCGCCCCGTCGGTCGCGAACCTGCGGGTCTTCCGGCGCGTTCGCGGCGGGCGCCGCGTGTCCGGTGGCGGCTCGGCGTTCGTCCTCGCTCCCGATGGCTTCCTCATTACCTCCGCCCACGTCGTTGAGGGCTCGGCTTCAGGCGGCGTCGCGTCGTTCGTCGACGGGCGCGAGCTGTCGTTCACGGTCGTCGGCAGCGACGCCCTCTCCGATCTCGCCGTGCTGCGCGCCGACGCGAGCGACCTCGTCTCGGCCGTGCTCGGCGACGCGACGACGCTGCGGGTCGGCCAGCTCGTCGTCGCGATCGGCAACCCACACGGCTTCGCCGGCTCGGTCACCGCGGGCGTGGTCTCAGCGCTCGGCCGCTCGCTGCCGGTGCGCTCGGGCAGCGCGCAGCGGGTCGTCGACAACGTGATCCAGACCGACGCCGCGCTGAACCCGGGTAACTCGGGCGGTGCGCTCGTCGACGGCCGCGGCCGCGTCGTCGGCGTGAACACCGCGGTGGCCGGGATCGGCCTTGGGCTCGCGGTGCCGATCGACGACAACACACGCCGCATCATCTCCTCGCTGATCGCCGACGGCCGCGTGCGGCGCGCCTACCTCGGGATCGCCGGTGGTGCGCGGCCGCTGCCGCCGCGGGTCGTCGGCCGGCTCGGCCGCGACCGCGCAATCGAGGTCGTCGAGATCGTCGATGGCTCGCCCGCCGCCCAGGCGGGCCTTCGGCCCGAGGATCTGCTCGTCGAGGCCGCCGGCGTGGCGCTGCGCGGCGTCGACGACCTGCACCGGCTCATGACCGAGGAGATGATCGGACGCCGCATCGAGCTGACCGTCGTGCGCGACGGCGAGGAGCGACGCATGTGGATCACGCCGCGCGAGCTCGTGACGGTCTGAGTTAAGGCCTGGATCCACCGAAGGTCGTGGATGGCCCGGCGAGACGCCGCGATATTCGGTGGATCCAGGCTCAGCCTGGATCCGCCGCATCGCCGGAGGTCGCTCGCGGCGCGGTCGCGGCGCTTGCGGTTGAGAGTCGCCTGCCGATGTAGGAGGGTGGCCGCTCACATGACGCGCCCTGTCCTCTTCGTGGCCGCCGTTCTCGCCGCCCTGCTCGCTTCCGGCGCCGTGGCAGGCGCGGCGAGCGACGAAGCACGGATCGTCGGCGGCAGCGATGCCACGCGTCCCTGGCCGGCGCAGGGGGCCTTGGAGATTGGAGCCCGCACGTTCATCTGCGGCGGCACGCTCGTCAGCGGCCGCTGGTTTCTGACAGCAGCTCACTGTGTCACCGACCCCGCGGACGGCAGCGTGCGGCCCGCCAGCACGTTCAGCGTTCGGCTGGGGAGTTCCAACCGCAACCTCGGAACCGCCTTCGGCGTGAGCTCCAGCGATGGCGTCATCCGCCATGAGCTGTACAGCCCGATCACGCAGACCAATGACGTAGCGCTCCTGAAGCTGACTCCCGCGCCGCAGCCAAGCCAGTCGATTCTGCCGCTCGGGCTTGTCGGCGCGAACGAGAGCGCGCTCTGGGTGCCGGGAACGATCGCGACGATCATCGGCTGGGGGACGACGTGCTACCAGCAATGCCCGACGACGACGAAGCTGCAAGAGGCGGGCGTGCCGATCGTCAGCGACGCCACCTGTTCGTCGGCGTACGGCGCCACGTTCACGGCCACGACGATGATCTGCGCCGGAAACGCCGTGACGGACACCTGCCAGGGGGACTCGGGCGGTCCGATCATGGTTCCGCGCGGCGATGCGTACGTGCTCGTGGGGATCACGTCGAACGGCATCGGCTGCGCGGATCCGGACTTTCCGGGCGTATACGCGCGTCTCGGTGTCGCGGCGCTGAACGCATGGGTGCGCGACCGGATACCGACCGTCACGATCGACTCCCCCGCGCTGACGCGGCACCCGGCAGTCAGCGAGGACGTCGCGTTGAGCGTCACCGGCACGCGCGGGTCACATGCCGGTTCGGATCCGGACGTCCAGTGGAGCATCACCAATCTCGACGGCGCTTGCACCTTCGTTGGCAGGAGAGGCGCGAATGCAACGCTGCGCCCAAACAAACCGGGCTCGTGCGCGATCAGCGCGCAGCAGGTGTACCCGGACGGCGACCGTGCCGTCGCGCGCGAGGTCGTCACGACCAGCGTCGGCCCGGGTGCGCCACCTCCACCTCCGCCGCCTCCGCCCACGGCCCCGATTGTGCCGCCGGCGCCGCCGGCCCCGGAAACGCCCATGGCTCCGCTGGCACTGACACCGCAGACTCCTGCACCGCCGCCGGCGCCAAGAGGCGAGCCCAGGCCGCGACTGGCGAGATTCCTGACGCCCGAGCGCATCAGGGTCGGCGCCCTGCTCGACGGCCGCCTGAGCGTGATCGTGCGCTGCTCGGCAGCGTGCCGGCTCCAGGCTGTGATGACGCTCGACTCCCGGACCTCCAGGACGTTGGGCATGACCCGCAAGGCGGGCCGCAGCGTGCGCGTCGGCTCGGGCTCCGCCCGACGGTCGAACGCCGGCCGCGTGCGGATCACGCTCCACGTCCCCCGAGCCACCAGGATCGCGCTGCGATCCGCGCGCAGCGGAACGCTCACACTGCTGGTCACCGCCAGCGGCGCCACGCGTGCGGAGCACCTCAAGCGCAGCATCGCGCTGTCGCGCTAAGCGATGTCGATGCGTGCGATCCGCGCAGGCCGATGCGCGGATCGCGACCGGTGGTGTCGGGAGGTTTTGTCAGCGCGATGGATCGAGTGCGGAACGGATGGCCGGCAGATCTGACCGGCAGTTTTCGATCGCCCGTACGCGCCAAGGACTCCCCGTAGAGCCCGAGCACCCGAAGCCGGGCGGGGATGGGTGACAGAGTCGGAGCTGGCCTGAGCGAGGCTGTTCCGGGTTTGTCGCTCTCACAGCGACCAACCCGGAACACCCCCAGACGGCGATGAAGACGACGCGCTTCACTCTCCGCGTGAACCGCAACGGCCGGTCTCACGTGCGGATTCCCGCCTCCTCGAAGGTCGCCATCTCAGCCAAAGCAGCAGCGCTCGCTTGCACGATCGGCACGGCGAGCAGGGCGCCCGTCGCCTCGCCGAGACGCATGCGCAGATCCAGCAGCGGCTCGAGCCCGAGCGCCTTCAGGCCGATGGTCGCGGCCGGCTCGGTCGAGCGGTGGCCGGCGATCGCGTAATTGAGCGCGAGCGGGCAGATGGCCCGTGCGGCGAGAGCCGCTGCGACCGTCGACACGCCATCGAGCACGACCGGAACGCGCTGCGCCGCCGCCCCGAGGATGAGCCCGACGATCGCGGCGTGCTCCAACCCGCCGAGCGTTGCCAGCGTACGCAGCCCGTCCTGCGGATCGGGAGCGTGACGCTCCAGCGCCTGGCCAACGACCTGCGCCTTGTGCCTCACCGCTTCGGCATCCCCGCCGGCGCCCGGGCCGGCCACCTCGCCGGCCGGACGGCCGCTGAACGCCGCGATCAGGCACGCGGCCGGGGTCGTGTTGCCGATCCCCATGTCGCCCGTCAGCACGAGGTCGACGCCGGCTTCGCCTGTGAGCTGCGCGACGAGTTGCGCACCGGCGAGCACGGCGCGCGCCGCCTCCTCGTGCGTCATCGCGGGACCCTCGTGGAGATCCGCCGTGCCGTCGCGCACCCGTGAGCGCTCAAGCCGCGGGTGCGCCGGAACGTCGAACGCGACGCCGACGTCGAGCACCGTGACGCTTGCGCCGACGGTCCGCCCGAGCGCGTTGACGGCGGCGCGGTCGGCGCAGAACTCGCGACCATGATCGCGGTCACCTCCTTCGGCCAGGCCGAGATCCCCTGCGCGAGCACTCCGTGGTCGCCCGCGCACACGATCGCTGCGGGCCGCTGGGGAACCGGTGGCGGACATGCCCCGTAGATCGACGACAACCACGCGCCCACCTCCTCGAGCCGACCGAGGCTTCCGGGTGGCTTGACGAGCTGGTCATGACGGGCGCGCGCTGCGGTCGCAGCCGCCGCGTCGACGGGCCGGATCGCTGCGACCAGCTCGCCGAGGCCGTCCTGCGCTGTCACGTCAACCCGGCGCCCGTCAGGCACGGATCGGGCGCCCGAAAAACCCGCAGAACTTGCGAACGGGCGTACTAGCCATCCCAGAATCCGTGGACGATCTCGCCGTCGCCTTCGTGGCGCGGGCCGAACACCAGCAGCTCGATCCCCTCGGGCCCGCCCTCGAACTGGCGCGTGACCTCGGGCGCGATGCGCAGCACGTCAAGGCGCGCAAGCTCGACGATGTCCTCGTCGAGCTTGGCTCGCCCGGCGCCCCCGATGATCACGTAGATCTCCTCTGCCGCCACGTGACGATGCGCGAAGCTTTGACGCTTGCCGGGGTGGATGACCTGGTGTCCGAACCCTGTCGACTGCGCCCCCACGTCCTTGGCCGGGAAGCGGGCCTCCTGGATCTCGCCGATTCCGAACGCGATCGCCTGGTCCTCGACGTCCTGCAGATTCTTCAGCGTGTAACTCATGCTCCTCCTCTTGGCGCCGCTGCTCGTACACAGCCATCTATGAACGCAAGCTTTTGCTGAACCACCGCAGGGAGCACGAACGGGTAAAGATCCTCCGCGCCCATGCTGCGGTTGATCGCATTGAGCGCGTACGTCAACGGCAGCCATGCTTCGAGCAGACCGTCGAGGTCACCCGCCACCGCGCGCGGATCTGAGGAGAGTGGTGAGGAATCGGTGGTCACGAGGCGGGGACCATCGACGCGCAGCCCATATGCCTCCGCGGTCTGGAGCGTGTCGCGGATGTGCAGGTAATGCGCGAAGGTCTCCGCCCAATCCTCCCACGGATGCATCGTCGCGTAGGCGCTGACGAACCGCTCCTTCCAATCGTCCGGCGGGCCCTCGGCGTAATGGCGGTCGATCGCCTGCTGGTAGTCCTCGCGGTCGTCGCCGAAGACGCGGCGGCACTCCTCGCGCTTGGGCGTTCCCTCGGGCGCCAGGATCGGCTGGTAGTAGTGGGCGATCTCATGGCGCATGTGGCCCAGGACGGTCCGGTAGGGCTCGTCGAGCTGCTGGCGGCGGGTCTCGCGCTCGACCGAGTCGGTCTCGTTCAGATCGAGCGTTATCACCCCGGCAGCATGCCCTGTGGTGACCGCTTCGTGCGCGCTCGAGAGCAGGTCGAATGCGAGGCCGCCCTCCTGCTCGCGCCAGCTTGCGATCGGCAGGCCCAGCTCGGCGAGCTCGAACAGCAGGCGCCGCTTGGCCGCTTCGGCGCGCGCAAAACCCTCCAGGCCGTCGCGGTCGTCGTCCGGCGGGCGTGTGCGGGTCATCGCACAGCTGGCGCAGTGTGCCCCCTGAGCCAGAACCACGCCGTTACAGCCTGCGATCGCGTGATTGGCGCAGCGCCGGTACGGACGCTGCATCGCGACGATCTGCCGAGCATCCCAGTCGAAGCCGAGCTCTTGGTCGCAGTGCAGGCAGTGGGAGCTTTCGAAGGTGACCAGGCGCCCGCAGGACTGGCAGGAGAACGCGCGCACGCCCGACAGCATGCCTGAACGTCGACGGCTTCTGACATGTCGACCGCTGGACGGCGGATATGGACGGCCGGTCCATTGATTCTCTTTGCCAGAGCGGCGATGGTGACTCGCTCATGACCTTCATCCAGACGACCTCCGACGTGCATCAGGATGGCCTCGCGCTCACGGTCGGATGTGCGTTTGAGCTCGAGAGCACGTTCTCCGTCGCCGCGGTCATGCAGGTCGCTCCGTCCCCGGACCCGCGCGTGCAGATGCATTCCGAGCGCTGGGACATCGGCTCCGAGCATCACAGCTATGTCGATCTCTACGGCAACCGCTGCGAGCGCCTGAACATTCCCGCCGGCCGCTGCACCGTCGCCTACGAGGCGCAGCTGACGGTCAGCTCCCCCGCCGACGTCCTCGAACCGGACGCGCGCGAGACGCCGGTCGAGCTGCTGCCCGACGAAACGATCAGCTTCGTGATGCCGAGCAGGTTCTGCCTGCCCGACGAGCTCGGCCACGACGCCTGGCAGCGATTCGGCACCCTGCAACCCGGCTGGGAGCGCGTGCAGGCGATCGTCGACTACGTCCACGGGCATCTCGAGTGGGTCTCCGGGGCGTCGAACCCGTGGACGACGGCAGTTGACGCGTACCGTGCGGGCCAAGGCGTCTGCCGCGACTTCGCCCACCTCGCGATCACGTTCTGCCGCGCGTTGAACATCCCCGCTCGCTACGTCTTCGGCTACATCCCGGAGATCGACTGCCCGCCGCTGACCGAGCCGATGGACTTCGCCGCCTGGTTCGAGGCCTACCTCGACGGCCGCTGGTTCACCTTCGATGCTCGAAACAACACGCCGCGGACGGGCCGCGTCGTCGTCGGCCGCGGTCGCGACGCGACCGATGTCGCGCTGATGACGTCGTTTGGTCCGCTGACGCTGACGGGCTTCAGCGTGCAGGCGCAGGCCGCGTAGGCGCAAGGCGCCGCGCTGCGTCAGCTGCCAGAGCCGTCTTCGACCTCGTAGACATCGGCGGCTGGGCTCCCCATCACACGCTCGGCCATCTCCTCCTTGAGCACGCCAAGGCGCGCGACGTCCTCGGCGGTGCGGTCGGGCTTGCGCGCCAGATCGACGAACTCGTCCGTCACGTAACCCTCGCGCAGCAAGAGCGTCACCTCGCGTTCGCGGTAGCTCAACACGAAGACGAAGCTCGCGACCGTCCGGTCGCGCTCGGGGCGCGCGAGCGACCGATCGACGACGAAGCGATCCCCCGTCACCGCGCGCGTGACGAACTCGATGCCGTCACGCGCGCCGGGCCCGCCGAACGACGTTCGTATCGCGATCTCGCGCCGCTCTGCGGGGCCGTCCGGATCGAGCAGCGGCAGCGCCCGCTCGAGGACCTTGAATGCGTGTGCGACACCGCCGGGCGCTTCGGGCCCGTGGTACTTCATCATGTCCTCGAACGAGAACGCGAGGAGACGTCCGTCGTCGACGACTTCGATTGTGCTCGTCATGCGCGTCAGCATCCCAGAGCCGGCCAGGATGCGTAGTCTCCGCCGTCGCGCATGAGCTTCGCCGACACAGCGCCGAACTCCGGGCTGAGGACACTCGGCGACCTCGGGGACGTCGCCGGCCGGCGCGTGCTCGTCCGCGTCGACTTCAACGTCCCGCTGCAGGACGGGCAGGTCGCCGACGACACGCGCATCCGCCTCGTGCTGCCGACGCTGCGCGCGCTGCGCGAGCGCGGCGCCAAGCTCCTGCTCGTCTCGCATCTCGGGCGTCCCAAAGATCGCGATCCGGCGTTCTCGCTACGTCCCGTCGTCGACCGCTTGGCGCTGCTGCTCGCCGAGGAGGTGGCGCTCGCGCTAGACCTCGACCACATCCCCGACGGCGACCTCGTGGTGCTCGAGAACATCCGCTACGAGCCAGGCGAGACGAAGAACGATCCGCAGCTCGCGGCGCGCCTGGGCGCGCTTGCGTACGCCTACGTCAACGACGCGTTCGGCTCGGCCCATCGCGCGCACGCCTCCACCGAAGGCGTCGTGCACCACGTCGCACGCTCGGCCGCCGGCCTGCTGTTCGAACGCGAGGTCGAGATGCTGAGCGCGACGATGAGCGATCCGCGGCGCCCGCTGGTCGCCGTCCTCGGCGGCGCGAAGGCGACGGACAAGATCGCGGTCATCGAGCGCTTCCTCGAGGTGGCCGACGCCGTCCTGCTCGGCGGCGGGATGGGCTACCCATTCCTCGCGGCGAGCGGCCGCCGGATCGGCAACTCGCTCTGCGACGCCGAGGGCCTGGCGGCGGCGCGCAGGACGCTCGAGCTCCCTGGCGCCGCCGAAAAGCTCCGCCTGGCGGTCGACCTCGTCGTGGCCGACGACTTCGCCACCGACGCTGCGCGGCGCGTCGTGAACATCGACGCCGAGGACATCGAGGACGGCTGGGAGGCGCTGGACATCGGGCCGCGCACCCGCGCGGCGTACGCGCAGGTCATCGAGCGGGCGGGCACGGTGTTCTGGAACGGCCCGGTCGGCGCCTTCGAGCTCGCGCCGTTCGCCGCCGGAACGCACGCGATCGCCGACGCGGTCGTTTCCACGGACGCCGTGACGGTGGTCGGCGGCGGCGACTCGATTGCCGCCCTGACGAAGTTCGGCGTCGAGGACCGCGTCACGCACCTCTCGACCGGCGGCGGCGCGTCGCTGGCGTTCGTCGAGGGCCGGCCGCTGCCGGGCGTCGTTGCGCTGATGCGCGATCCTTCCGTCGGCTGATCGCAAACCGGCAGCAAGCTTCACGAATGCGTATGCGCGAGCGCGACATACCGCTGCGCATACCGGCCGCTTCACGATCGCCGAGGCGCAGAACTGGGTCGCGCTCGCGGTCTTCTTCGTCGCGGCGCTGCTCGCAAGCTCGCTGTCGGAGCGCGGTCGTGGGCGCGCGCACGAGGCCGGGCAGCGCCGTCGTGAGGCGGACCTCGCGGCCGAGTGGCGCGGCTGCTTCTGCGTGGGATCGAGCGTCAGCCGCGGCCGGACCTACCGCGACGCACTGCGCCACCAGCTCGACGACGAACCCGTCGACCGGATCATCGTGTCTGCCACCACCGACCCGCGCACCGACCTCGACGGCGAGGACCTGCAATGGCTGCTGGAGAAGGTCCCGGCCGAGGTGCTCATCCTGCGCGCGGATTTCGACGACCGGGCGACGGTGACCGCGGAGCCCGGGTAGCACGTGCCAGCGATCTCCGTAACTGCTTACAGTTGAATGACAATCCGGGCCGTTGACCGCACCCAATAAAAGGCTGTAGTGTCTCCCCCGGGCCGTAACTGCACTGTGTAAGCGGTCGTGTCCCGGCGGTCGGTGATTCATGCGCTCGCGTATCACACGCCATCTTTGGCCCATCCTCGGCGCGCCGATCCCGGTTCGCCGGGAGCCGGACGGCGCTCCCGCTGCGGAGCAAATCGTGCCCGAGACCCCGCCGCTCGAGCTCAGCGGCCGCGACTACGCGATCTCGTTGCTGCGGCTTGCCGCCGAGATCGAGCACGGGCTCATGGTGCAGTACCTGTTCGCCGCCTACTCGCTGGATCCGCCGGGCGCACCCGCAGCGCAGCGGCCGATGGTGCGCCGCTGGCAGGAAGCGATCCTCGGCATCGCCAAGGAGGAGATGGCACACCTCGTCACCGTGCAGAACCTGCTCACCGCGCTTGGCGGCCCGCTGCAGTTCAACCGCGAGGACTTCCCGCACGACACCGTGCTCTACCCGTCAGGCTTCCGGCTGCGGCCGCTGAGCCTGCCTTCGCTCGCGACCTATGTCGTGGCCGAGAGCCCGGAGGTGTGGGAGGGCGAGCAGGCCGATCGGATCAAGCAGCAGGCGGCGGCCGAGGTTGGCGGCACGGTCAATCGTGTCGGGCGGCTCTACGAGGAGCTGATAGACGTCATCGGCGACCCCGCCCTCGTCCCCGATTCGACGTTCGACGCCGCGAGCATGCCGTTTCAGGCCTCGTGGGATGAGTGGGGCCGCGGCTATCGTCGCGGCGAGCGCGGCCGCCAGGCCGCCTCGGACCCGGACGCGCCAGCCGTGCCAGAGCTCATAATCGACACGGTCGACTCGCGCACGACGGCGATCGCCGCGCTCGAGCAGGTCGGCGAGCAGGGCGAGGGCTTCGGCATGCCACGGGACGAGGACGAGTCGCACTTCGAGCGCTTCCTGAAGGTCCACCAGGAGTTCGAGAATCTCAGCGAGGATGAGCGCCGGGCGCTCGTCCGCGACATCGCGACGAACCCGACGACTGACCTCAGCGGACCCGATGTCGGCGCCGACCCCGCCGACACGGAGACGACGAGCCCGATTGCCAACCCGACCGCGCGGCTGTGGGCGCACCTCTTCAACGTGCGCTACCGCAAGCTCCTCGTCAGCCTGTCACACGCGTTTGAGCTCGCCGAGAACCGCACGGGCTCCGGCTCGCCGGGCCCGCGCGGGTCGCTGATCCACCGCGCCTTCGCCGAGATGTACAACCTGCGCTCGATCGCGGGCCTGCTCGTCTCCCTGCCGCTCGACCACGCCGAGCCCGACGCGGCGCGTGCGGGGCCGCCGTTTCAAATGCCGCACACGCTCATGCTCCCCCACGACGAGGACGACCGCTGGCGCTTGCATCGCGACCTGCTCGACGCCGCCGCGACGCTCGTCGCCCGGATCGGCGCAGTCGACGGTGCGGGAACTGCGCATGACTACCTCACCGCGCTCGCACAGGCCGACCGGATCGAGCGCGAGCAGGTCGACGCGCTGATCGCCGGGACGGCGCGCGCGCCCGTCGGAGCTCCGACGCCATGATCCACGAGCTGCGCATCCTGCCGTCGCTTGCGATCGCCCGCTTTGGCAGCGCGCCGACGCCGATGGACAACTACGACGCCGTCGTCGACGCCGCCGAGCCACTCGGCTACCGCACGTTGCGCCCCGCCGAGACGCTCGAGATCGACGTCGACAGCGGCGAGATCGTGCGCGCCTTGGTGCCCGACGCGCTGTCGTTCACAGAGAACGGCGCGGTGCGTCCGGTCGCGCCGTTTCTCGAGGTCTGGGCGCTCATCGGCGACGAGGGCTTGACCGGCGGCGGCCGACTCGAGCCGCTCACGACGGCGCTGCTCGAGGAGGAGGGCACATCGGCCGGCGACCTGCGCTGGCAGGTGCAGCTCGCCAACCTCAAGGTCATGCGCCGGACCGGCAACGCCGCCGACGCGGTGCGTGCCGACAGCGGCGAGTTCTCCGACCACGTGCGCCGCGCGCTCGACGGCACGTGCGACAACTTCGTGCGCGGCAGGACGATCGGCTTCGGCCACGTGCAGTACATCCGGCCAACGGCAAGCCATCCGCAGATCCGGCTGCGCTTTACCCCCGCCGCAGGGCGCATCTATGGCCCCACTCGCTCCCCGTTTCCGAATGCCCCGGTGCCCGACCCGAATGTCTCCGAAGCCGTGTACGACGCCCAGCGCGGCGGCTGGGACGGCTACCGCGACGTCGGCGGCCCGCAGGACACCGCGCCGGGCGGGATCTATGCCGGCCGGCGCGTCGGCAACAACCAGGTCAGCTCGGGGTATCTGGACGACGGCTGCGACGGCGTCGTCCGCGTTTCGCTCGAGCTCGGTGGCCGGACGCTGCGGGCACTCGGCCGCGTCGGCGCCGGGCCGCCGGCCTACGCACCGGACGCACTGCCGATCCGCACCGTCGCCGACGAGCTGGAACAGGCGCTGTTCGGGCCGACCGTGGACCCGGCGGAGGCGACGTTCGAGCGCGTCGAGGAGATCGTCCGCCGCGCCTTCGAGACCGTCCGGCTTCTGAACACGGGGTTTCACAACGAGGACTGGGGATGGGCGGGCGGCGCCCCGTTCATGGCGTCGTCGCTCGTCGATCCGATCGCGGTGGAGAACCTGCACCAGAGCCTTCTGGTGGCGCTACGCAGCGGCACCGCCCCGTGGTTCGGCGACGTCCTGCGCGACCACGATGCCGCCGGCGACCGCACCTTCCGCGGCCGGCGCAGGATGCCGGCGATGATGCGCGGAGCCGACGGCCAGCTGCTGACGCTCACGCGCCGCCAGGTGGCGCTGATCCGCGCGCTCGCCCAGGGGCCGCTGTTCGAATCCGAGGAGCCCGAGTCATGAGCATCGAGCCCGCCAACCTCACCGCGCAGCTGCTTCACCGTGCCGCCGGCAACCCGCCCAGCACGCTGCCCGACTCCGCGATTTCCAACTGCTTCCCAGGTCTGGAGTTCGATTTTCGTAACGTCTGGCGGCGGCTGCTTGTGGGCATCGTGCTGCATGAGGCAAGCGGCTTCGTCGTGAGCGCCGAGGGCGAGCACGCCCGGCTGGCCTCTCGTTTTCTGATCTCGGTCGCGGACTTCCCGACGCTGATGGACGTGCGCGACCCGACCGGCGCCGATGCCGGCTCGGCGTTCATGGAGTGGTCCAACGCGCTCGCCGATGTGGTCGCACAGCACGCCGGGAATCCCGTGCCGTGCGTGTTCTTCGACCCGCGGAACCCGGACGCCGATCCCGAGACCGTCGAGCTGGTGGTGCGGCCGATGTTCGTGCCCAGCGAGGCCACAAAGGGGCCGACATCTGCGATCGCCGAGGAGCTCGTGCAGCCCGGAGAGCTGACGCAGAGCCTCTGCTCGCCGTGGCAGAACGACTACCAGGAGTGTGGCTGCTACTACTGGGCTGCGAGCCGCCCGGACTACGTCAACGTCGAGCACACAGCGGCGGGCGCGATCGGCAACAAGTGGCTGGCGCGATCCCGCGAGCCCAAGACCTACGACGTTCCGGACATCACGCACGAGGAGCTCTTTCGCGACTGGGAAGGCCTGCTGCGCTTCGTCATCGGCGGTCGGGAAGCCGGCTGAACTGCTCCACGCGCGCGCCAGCGGCACCGAGGCTGTCGCGGCCACGATCGAAGACGTTTTATGACTGGCGCGCAGCCGTTTCGGGCACTCTAGAACCCGGTCCGTCGGTGCGGATCGCTGAGGGCGTACCGGCGCTTGAGGGATGCGGGGGAACGGCATCTACTCGACGGGTTACGGCTGGACCCACGGACACTGCAACTGCTAGATGAACGGGGAAAGCTATGGGACGATCGACTGCACGTCGTCGGTTGACGATGTTCGCCGCCAGCACGATCAAGGCGCGCGCGCAACGACACCACTGCACGGGGTCGCTCTCATGAGCGGCAGGTCTCTGGATCCTTGCGGCCCGCGTGAGGCCGCCGAGCTCTCGCGGGCGATCTCCGCCGAGATCGAGGCGCTGTACACGGCGGTATACGGGCACGACCGCACGACCGCGACGACGTACATCAACGACAACATCGTCGTCTGTGTGCTGCAGAACATCCTCTCCGAGCAGGAGCGCACGCTGGTGGACGGTGGCTCCTATGGCGAGGTGATCGACGGTCGCGTCGCCTTTCAGGCCGACACCGAGGACGAGTTCACCGCAGCGGTCGAACGGTTGACGCGCCGTCGCGTGGTCGCGTTTCTGAGCGCAAATCAGGCCGAACCGGACATCGCGTGCGAACTGTTCTTCCTGGACGCTCCTCCCTTGAGCGCGACAGCGCCAGCTGGCATGAGGGCCGAGAAGGAGCCGCCGATCGGGATGTCGTAGACCGCTCGTAGCGCACCTGTAGGGATTCCGGGCATCGTTTACGGACAGCTGCGAGCGGATGAGCGAGACCGATCGCTCAGCAATCCGCGCCGCCCGCCGTCAGCTGGAGATCGAAATGCTCGGCGCCACAGGCCCGCGGTACCCCGAGGCGCCGAAGATCCGCGCGCGCACAACGGCGCGGGGCCGGCGACTCGACAACTGCCCGTCCCCTGCCCAGCGCTCCCGGCCTCACGGCGCGGTCGAAGTTCGTCGAGCTCGACGAGCCGGGCGAGATCCTCGCCGGCGGCGAGCTGGTCCTCCGTGATCGGGGCGCCCTGGCCAAATCGCGCAGCGGCATCGGCGACCGCGGCGCAGCTCTGCGGATCGAACAGCATCCCGCAATGCGTCGTGCGCACCTCGACGTTGTCTGCGTGCTCGTCGATGCACGCCCGCCAGTCCACAACGCCATCGCGGCGGGAGTAGACACAGACCATCGCGACGCCCGGCGCCAGCGGCGCGGCGATGTCGCGCCGAAAGTCCTCGCAGCAGGCCCCGATCGAGCAGCCGAGGCCGAGCAGCCCCGGCAAGCCGACCGATCCGAGCGCGGCGACGGCCATGATCGGCGCCCACATGAGCGGATGCACCGCGAGCTGGTCGCGATGCGGCGACCCCAGGGAGACGACGCCCGCGACGAGGTCCGGGCGACGTTGCGAGACGACGCGGGCGAGCAGGCCACCGCGGCTGTGGCCCACGAGCGTGACGGGCTCACCGGAGCGCTCGGCGACCTCCGCGACCCGCTCGAGCAGCCGGCCGACGGCGACCTCCGAGCAGGCAACGTTGCAGGCTATGTCGGCTCCGTGGACAGCGTGGCCGGCGTCCTTTAGGTATTCGCGCATTCGCGAGGACAAACCGTCGCCGGCGAACAGGCCGGGGACCAGCACCACGGGTCCGCGCGGACCGCCCCGACGCAGCGAGCCGGATTGGTG
This sequence comes from Solirubrobacteraceae bacterium, assembly GCA_033855115.1. Lineage (GTDB taxonomy): Bacteria > Actinomycetota > Thermoleophilia > Solirubrobacterales > Solirubrobacteraceae > CADCVQ01. Next base: position 27,229 of record JAWVGJ010000141.1, on the reverse strand, counting down.
AACCCCCGACCTGGCGAGGGCGATCAGGCCGACCGCCTCCTGCCAGATCGGTGGGAGGCACACCCGCGGCCGGACCGCGGCGAGAAGATGAGCGCCGGGGATCACCACGTGTGATCGCCGACATCGACCAGCGGCGTACCGGTCTTTGGCACGGTGAGCCACAACGGGCAGCGCAGTTCCTCGACGACGTCGATCGATCGCGGGGCGTTACGGCATGTCGACCATCTGCGCGGACTGCTCATCGCGGTCGATCCTTTTCGATGGTGGGAGCGGTCCGGCGACTATCGACCTAGCTACGACGCATCTTGAATTCGAAAAGCACCCAACGATTGGGCGCTATTGGGCTCAAGTCCAGCGGTCCGGCGGCCGATGGGTTAGGTGGAAACGACCGCGGCGTCGCCCTGAAACCGGGCCCCCCATTCCTGGCCCTTGGAATAGCGATTTTGTCCGGGCAAACGGGTATCGTTCTATCCATCGACTATGTTCTTTGATCGCAACGCAGAACGCTATGAGTACCTCGCAGAACGGGGCACGAACGGCGAGCCCTGGGCACGGGCAGCGCAGCGATCAAGAGTTCGAACCCTCGACGATCTGCACGACCTCGACGGCCGCCGCGCCCTCGTCCGGGTCGATTTCAACGTCCCGCTCGCCGACGGCCGCGTCGTCGACGACACGCGCATCGCCCAGACCGTCGCGACCCTCACCGCGCTGCGCGAGCAGGGCGCGCAACTGCTGCTCGTCTCCCACCTCGGCCGGCCCAAGGACCGGGATCCGGCTCTCTCGCTGCGCCCCGTCGCCGACCGTCTCTCCGCGCTCATGGACGACGACGTCGCGCTCGCGCCGGATCTCGATCACATCCCCGACGGTGGTCTGGTCATGCTCGAGAACATCCGCTACGAGCGCGGTGAGACGAAGAACGATCGCAAGCTCGCCGCCCGGCTCGGTGCGCTCGCCGACACCTACGTCAACGACGCGTTCGGGGTCGCCCATCGCGCTCACGCATCGACCGAGGGCGTCGTGCACCACGTCGAGCAGTCGGCCGCCGGCCTGCTCTTCCAGCGCGAGGTGGAGACGCTCACGGCGATCCTGCGCGATCCCTCGCGACCGCTCGTCGCCGTGCTCGGCGGCTCGAAGGTGACCGACAAGATCGGCGCGATCGACCGCTTCCTGGAAGTCGCCGATACGGTCCTGATCGGCGGTGCGATGGCATTCCCCTTCATGGTCGCGCAGGGCCTCGCTACCGGCGACTCGCTGTGCGAGCGCGGCGGCGTCGCGGCCGCCCGCCGGGCGCTCGAGAAGGACGAGGGGGTCGGGAAGCTGCGGCTGCCCGTCGATCTCGTCGTCGCCGACCGGTTCTCCGCTCACGCCCAGACGCGGCTCGTCGATGCCGATGACGTGCCGACCGGCTGGATGGGCCTTGACGTCGGCCCGCGCACGCGAGAGCTCTACGCCCGCGAGATCGCGGACGCCGGCACGGTCTTCTGGAATGGGCCGGTCGGCGCCTTCGAGCTGCACCCGTTCAGCGCCGGCACACGCGCGATCGCCGAGGCAGTGGCGCGGACCGAGGCGATCACGGTCGTCGGAGGTGGCGACTCTGTCGCAGCGCTGACGAGGTTCGGTCTCGAGAACGCCATCTCGCACGTCTCCACGGGCGGGGGCGCGGCACTTGAGTTCATCGAAGGCCGTGCGCTGCCCGGCTTCACCGCGCTGCGCCGGTAGATCAGGCGAAGCGCCGCAAGCCCGCTCGCGCCGCCGCACCAAACACGACGATCAGCCCGCCCAGGTGAGCGAGTGCCACGAGCAGGCTCGGCGAGGCGTCGTTGATCGCCGCGTTGACGGCGTCGAGCGCAGGCTTGAACGGGAACGCGGCGGAGATCACCCGGATGACGTCATACAGCAGCGGTGAGACGCCGCCGCTGGGCACCAGCGCGAGGAACGCCAGCGGCAGCGCGAGCATGAGCGCCAGCAGCGAGGCGGCACGCACCTCACGCGCCAGGCTGCCGATCGCAACGCCAAGCGTGCCGAACGCCAGGGCGCTGGCCGCGAGCGCGACGATCCACAGCGCCACCCGGCCATAGTCAAGCGGGACGAACGCGCTGATCCCCAGCAGCATCGCGAGCGTCACGACGAACGCGCAGCCCGCTGCGAGGACGACCTTCCCGGCAAGCAGGCGCCCGCCTGGAACAAGACCGCGCGCGAGCCGCGAGAACGTGTTCTCCTCGCGTTCCAGCGCGAGCAGGCCCGACGCGAGCAGCACGCATACGAACATCAGCGAAACGGTCACCGCGAGCGCCACGGCGAACGTGTCCAGCGGCGTGCGCCGCCCGCTGAGCACCGTCTCGGAGACCTTCACCGGTCGCTCGACCGTGCTGAGCACATCCTTGAAGCGGCCGATGTTCGCAACGCCGAGAGTGGCGAACTGCTGGACCGGGGCGAGCTTGCGCGAGACCGCCGGCGATCGCGCCGCCGCGCGCGCATCCTCGAGCAGCGCCTTGGACTTCTTGAGCCCGAGCAAGTCGAAGCGCGCGCCGAGGACGTCGATGTGACCGCCGGTGGTCACGATGTCGACGTAGCTGCCCGCGACCTTGTTGATCTCCCGAGCCAGCGCCGCGTCGGCGAGCGCGAGCTTGGACGAGACCGTCGATCGCACGAAGGACTGCTTCAGCGCGTCGCCGTTGTAGATCACCTCGACGCTGGCCGAGGCGAAGCCGCCGTTGGAGAGCTTGCGCGTGAAGTCGGGCGGGATGATGAGCGCCGCCAGCGCCTCGCCGGAACGCACCTTCTCGAGCGCCTGCTCGCGACTTTCAACCGCGATCCGGTCGACCGCCTTGAACAGCTCGTCGGTGTAGGCGTTGACGTCGATCTTCTCGCCGCCGAGCCGGATCGTGGTCTGGCTGGGCGGGATCTGGTTGAGGAACGCGAGCCGCGGCTTCTCGGGACCGCTTGACAGCGCGAAGCCGATCAGCAGCGCGATCGCGACGGGATAGACGACGAGCAGCCCCACGAGCAGCTTCGAGCGCCGCAGGATCTGCAGGTCCTTGAGGAGCATCCAGCGCATCGTCAATGCCCGCGATCTCGCAGGAACACGACGAACGCCTGCTCGAGGTCGCCGGCTTCGTCGGCCTTCGCCGCTGCCTTCAGCGCGGCCGGCGTGCCGTGCAACAGCGCCTCGCCGTCGGCGAGGACCAGGACGCGATCGGCGTGGCGCTCGGCCTCGGCGATGTCGTGCGTGGCGAAGATCACGCTCGTGCCGCGTTCGGTCAGGGCCGAGATGAAGCCCCACAGGCGCTCGCGCTGACGCGGGTCGAGCGCGCCGGATGGCTCGTCGAGTAGCAGCACCGGGGGGTCGGCGAGCAGCCCGACGGCGATGTTGACACGCTGGCGGTTACCGCCAGACAGCCGTCCGAGCTCGTCGTCAGCGCGCTCTGACAGCCCGGTCTGCTCGAGCATTCGCTCGACGGTCGCCTGCGGGTCGGCGACGCGCTCCAGCCTGGCGAACAGGCGCAGGTTCTGGGCGACCGTCAGCCTCGAGTAGACCGCGGTCTGCTGCGGAACCCAGCCGATGCGCCCGGCCGTCCCGTTGGGTTGCGCCACGGTGCCGCTGCCCGGCTGCTGGATGCCTGCGAGGATCGAGAGCAGCGTCGTCTTGCCTGCGCCGTTGGGCCCGATGACCGCGAGCAACTCGCCGCGGGCGACGTCGAAGCTCACGTCGCGCAGTGCCTCGCGGTCGCCGAAGCGCTTGCTGACACCCTGCACCTGGAGCGCGGGCGCCGCGGGCGCGGCGTCCACGAGCACTACTTTCCTTGCCTTGCGTCTGCGCGCACCGACTCGGCCAGCGCGTCGAGCGTGACCTGCAATTCCGGGTAGGAGCCGCGCGCGGTGGGCGCTGCGATCTTCTGTGGCGAGCCGACCTCCGTGACGTTCAGATCACCGGCGAGCTTCAGGCTCGAGATGCCACCAAGCAGCTTGCGGTCCTTCGACGACGGCTTGAGCGTCATGTTGAACTTCGCCTTGCGCATGACGTGATCCTTGGCGCCCGTGTAGACGTCCCCGGTCGCCGTCTTGACGGAGCGCACAAGGGCGGCGCGCACCTTCGGACCGAGCGCTTGTGGCAGGCCGGCGATCTCGGTGAAGCGCAGCGAGGTCAGCACGTTGGCGAACTTCGCGACGTCGAGGAAGTACTGCTTGGCGTGGATGCCGGCTGTCCCGTGGATCACGTCGACGCCGGCGATGGTCTCGTTGCCCACGATGCGCGGCGCCTTCGCCCAGCGCCGGGGGGCGATGCCGAAGACCGCGAGCACCGCGCCGAGCGCGTTGTCGGAGTTGCGAAGCGGCTTGCGGATCCGCGTCGAGATCGCGGTCGGGATCTGGTACGCGGTCGTGCCCAGGCCGATCAGGACATTGTCTCCGACGAGGATCATCTCAGCGCCGTAGGCCTTGTCGCGCAGCTCGATCCCCATCGACAGGTTGGCCTTTGGCGTATCGTCGCCCTTGTCCTGGCGAAATGGCCCGCTCACGCTCAGCTGGATCGGCTGCTTAAACCGCGGCACGCCCTTGACGGCGATGTCGATCGTTCCGCTCAGCAGGCCTGAGCTCGCCGCGGAGTTGGGACCGAACGTCTGCTCGAGCAGCTTCTGGACCTTCGCGGGGTCGCCTGCGGCGGGCTTGTCGTTGGACGTCTTGTCATCCGACGACGACCCTCCTCCGCAGCCGACGACGGCGACGGCGAGTGCCAGCCCCACGACGCCGAAGATAGCCTTGATTCGCAACATTCCTCCTTGGTTATCGCGTTGGGCGAGCGCGAGTCTACGCGGCCCAGACGCGCGCGAGCGCCTCCGACGGTCCGCACGATCCATCTCGGGCCGGTCTCGAAGCTCCTTTTAGCCCGTAGCTTCAGACCGCGCCCGCGTTGGCGCGCTTTAACACCCATCGGCAGCGCAACGCGATTGTCTGTTACAGGTATGACATTCCTCAAAAGTGTGCTGTTGCGCACACTACCGTAGCTTTTCGAGTCACATAGAGCTAGCGTTTCCATGGGAATTCGCAAATTACCGGAGGAGAAACAATGGCTCGAGAGCTCGACGCGGAACCGCTCCTTCCCTCGGAAGACATCCAGGGAGACATCTTGGTCGGCCTGCTCAAGCGCCGCGAGCGCTTGCTGTTCTTTCGCATCGACAACGCGCAAGCCTTCAAGAAGGTCCTGAACGGTCTCGAGCTGACCAGTCAAGAGGAGGTCATCGCGCAGCGCGAGCTCATCAAGCAACGCCGGAAGCAGAGCATCGAGACGATCGTTCCGACGCCCGGGTTGAACGTCGCATTCACGTTCAGCGGGCTTCAGAAGCTCGGCGTGAAAGGGATCGACGACAAGAACCTCCCGGGTCTCGAGGCGTTCCGCGACGGCATGGCTGAGCGCACCAAGAAAGGCAAGCTGACCGATCCGCCGCCTGCGGAATGGCCGATACTGCGTCCAGGCAGCAAGGTCGACGGGGTGTTCATCGTGACCGGCTCGTCGAACGCAGAGATCGCCAACGTCATCGCTCTCGAGCTGGCTCCGGTTCCGGGCAGCGGCTGGAAAGTCGTCCACGAGGAGCATGGCGTGGTCCGTCCCGACCCGGCGAGAGGGCACGAGCACTTCGGGTACGCCGATGGCGTTTCCCAGCCCGGGGTCCGCGGCCGGATCGCCGATGACGAGGCGCTCACCCCGAACAACGCGCTGGGTGACGAGAACCAGGGCGATCCGGGACAGGACCTGCTCTGGCCGGGAGAGTTCCTGTTCGGCTATCCCGGCCAAGACGGGAAGGCGCCGAACTTCACCGTGAAGGGACCCGTCCAGGAGCCTCCCGTGCCGTTCATGCAGAACGGCGCGTTTTTGGTGTTCCGCCGCCTCGCCCAGCTCGTGCCGGAGTTCGACCTGGCCGTCAAGGCCGAAGCGCACAAGACCGGCAACGGCTCGGACGCCGCGTCCCCGACGCTGCTCGGGGCCCAGATGGTCGGCCGCTGGAAGAGTGGGGCCGCGATCATCAACGCGCCGACCGAAGATGACCCCGAGATCGCCGAGGGAACGCCGCTTGCCAACGACTTCGAGTTCGGTGACGACCGGGAGGGCCTCGTCTGTCCATGGGCGGCGCACGTGCGCAAGGTCTATCCCCGCGATGACGTGCGAGGCAAGACGAAGCAGCCCGACGGGAAGCCGCTTGAGGAGAAGGACATCCTCGCTGCCGAGGCATTTACGCAGACGCACCGGATGCTGCGTCGCGGGATCGCGTTCGGTCCTGAGCTGACCGAGGAGGAGGCCAAGGCCGGGCACTCTGACCCCGAGCGTTCCCGCGGCCTGCTGTTCAAGAGCTACATCACGTCGCTGGAGGATCAGTTCGAGTTCGTCCAGCAGGCGTGGGCCAACAACGTGAATTTCTCCCAGCCCGGCTCCGGCGTCGACCCGATCATCGGCCAGGCTCCTCAGCAACCCGCGCCGTTCCTCGGGGCCGCGCCCTTCTCCAAGGACGCCACCAAGAAGCCGCAGCTGTCGCTGGGCCGGTTCGTGATCATGGAAGGTGGCGAGTATTTCTTCGCACCATCGATTTCCGCGGTGCGCAGCCTCTGATCAAGCCGGCTGTAAACGCACGGCGAGAACGAAACTGAACCATCTCAGACCTGGAGAAGCCGTCATACATCGCAATCGAAAACTGGCCCGCGTGCCATTGCTTGCACTCGCTGCCGGCCTCGTCGTCGCCGGTTGCGGCGCGGCCGACAAGAGCACGTCGTCGTCACCGTCACCCGCCTCCTCGGCGAGCGCCGGCCAGACGATCAAGCTGTCCGCCGATCCCGGCGGAGCGTTGAAGTTCACGAAAACCACGCTCGCTGCCAGGAGCGGGAAGGTCACGCTCGAAATGGCAAACCCGAGCCAGATACCTCACGGCATCGGCGTGGACGGCAACGGCGTCGACGTGGACGGGCCGGTCGTCGGACCGGGCAAGACGTCGACTGCGACCGCGGAGCTGAAACCGGGCACGTACGAGTACTACTGCACTGTCAAGAGCCACCACCAGGCCGGGATGCAGGGCACGCTCGTCGTCAAATGATCGGCCCCTCGTAGCAAGCCGCGCCTGCCGAGCTCGGTGGGCGCGGCGACGACCCAGCGGCGGCTTCGCCCGCCAACTGCATGAGCAGCTGCCGGCGTGGAGCGCCCGCGCAGCTCGAGTGACTCACCGGCAGTCGAATCGCTGCGGCTGGCAGGCGTCCTGCGGTTCGGTTTGGTAATCCCGCTAAACGCACCGCGGCGGCGCGATCGTCCGCTCCTCCTCCAGCGTCGCCACGGCGAGCTCCGCGAAGAGCTGCGCGCGCGGCACGTCGTGGACGCCGAAGCCGCTGCCGTCCCGGCGGTCGAAGATCGACAGCGTTCCGACGACCCGCGCCGCGTCCAGCAACGGCACGATAAGGATCGTGCGCGGCATGTAGCCGATGTATCGCGCGATGTGCTCGGCGAAACGCCGGTCGGCGCGGACGTCGGGGACGATCAGCGGCTCGCCGGTCGTCGCCACGGTTCCCGCGAGACCCTCGCCGGGCTGGAGGCGCACGCCGACGACGCGATCCGCGCTCGGACCCCAGGCGGCGACGTAGCGTTGCTCGCCGCTCGGTTGCACGAGCGCAACCGACGCTGACGCGGCCTCGAAGATCCCGACCGCCGTGCGCACGACCGCCTCGATCAGCGACCGTCGCTGCGGCGCTGCATCTGTCACCGAACGAGCGAGCGAGGCGCCTGCGCTCGTGGCCAGCCGCCCGCCGATCGTAGTCGCGAGCGCCTCGACGCTCGCGATCCGCCGCTCCGGCGCCAGTTCGAGACCGGCCCGTAGCACGTGCTCGACCTCCTGCGGCACGCCCGGCAAGGACGACTGCTCGCCGTAGATCGGCGGCTCCCCGGCGAGCAGGGTCCAGGCGGTCGCGGCGAGCGAGTAGACATCAGCGCGCGAGGACACCGCTCCAGCTTGCAGGACCTCGGGCGCCATGAAGCGCGGCGTGCCGATCGCGACCGTCCCCTGGTCCTCCCCACCGACGGTCCGCGCGATGCCGAAGTCGACGAGGACGATCCCGTCATGCCCGGCGATCAGGTTGCGCGGCTTGACGTCGCGGTGGACGATCTGCTGCTCGTGGACGTAGCGCAGCGCCTCTGCCGCCTGCGTGACGATCTCCACGACCTCGTCCAACGGCAGGTGCCCGCGCTGCTCGAGTGCGGCACCGAGATCGTTGCCCTCGACGAGGTCCATGATCAGAAAGCGCGCATCGCCGTCCGCGAAGTGGTCGCGGACGTGGACGACGCGCGGGTGGTCGAGCGCGCCGAGCAGCCGCGCCTCGATCTCGAACCGCTCCGCGAGGCGCGGGTCGTACAGCTGCTTGAGCGCGACCGCCTCGCACTCGACGCGGTCGATCGCGTGGTAGACGGCGCCCATCGAGCCGCGGGCGATGGCCGACACGACCTCGTAGCGGCCGTCTGACAGGCAGTCTCCCGCGCTGAGCCTGTCTCCGCTCACGACTTACTCGCCGGCCGCGAGCAGCACGACGACGTCCAGCGCGAGCGCCCGTGAACTAGGCGGCGATGCGCCCGGCGCGGACATCCTTTGCGATCTCGCGCTCGGGCCGCGCCGGGCGCGGCAGGCGCGTGGTGAAGCGCTCGCGCCACAGCCCGATCAGCCCGAGGCGCCAGAACCAGTAGCCGGTCTTACCGGGGATCGCCGAGAAGTCCAGCTTGGCCAGATGGCTCAGCGCGCGCCGCGAGAGGTAGGCCCCGCGCAGGAACGTCCCCAGCCGCGGGTACTCCTTCTGCGGCTCGGTGCTCGCGCGGACGCGTTTGAGCAACCGCTTCCACAGCCACTCCGGCGGGCGCCACAGGCACAGGGTGTAGAGCAGCAGGTTGTACACCCGCGGCGGGATCGACATGAACGTCGCGTCGATCTCGTCGAGGTCGATCCCGCGTTCCTTCATCGCCTTCTCGAGCTGCGTGTTCGGAATCACCTTCAGCGAGTAGATGAACATCGTGTACGGCCGCTCCATGTCGTAGAGCAGCTGCAGCGTGTCGCAGATGTCCTGGCGCGTCTCGACGGGGTTGTCGGTGATGATGTCGTAGGCCGGCGGGATGTGGTACTTCGGCGCGAACGACGCGTTGATCTCACCCGCGGCGAGGATCTTCTCCGGCGGCGACGGGCGCTTGTAAAACTCCAGCGTGCGGCGGCTGCCGCTCTGGATGCCCATCCGGATGCGGTTCATACCGGCCCACGTGAGCAGCTCGAACTTGTCGCGTTTGACGTAGTTGGGGATCACGCCGTACACGGCGAACGGCAGGTCGAGCTCGGCTTTCCACAGCTCGGCGAACTCCTCGATCTCGCGGTACGGGATCGCCATGAAGCTGTCGTCGTGGAAGCTCACATGGCTGAGGTGCGGGAAGCGCGAGCGCGCGGTCTTCACCTCGTCGACGATGTAGCGCGCACTCGGATGGCGGATGCGCTTGTACTTCGGGTCGTTGGAGATGAACTTCGTGTTGCCGCAGTACGTGCAGTGAAACGGACAGCCGATCGACCACAGGGTCGTGTAGCTCAGGCCGTCGTTGGCGATGTAGTCCGCCGCGGTCATCGGGACGAAGCCCGCGCCCTCGCGGTAGATCGTCTCGCCGTCGCCGTACTGCGGAAACGGCAGCTCCTCCATCTGCGCGACGCTCATGAGCGGCAGGAAGTGGTTTCGGATGACGTCGCCTTCGGCGCCGTCGGGCTTAAACCAGAAGTTCTTGACGGCGGTCGGATCGCGGCCCTCGAGCAGGAGCTGGTGCAGTTCCTCGAAGGCGAACTCGCCCTCGCCGGTGCAGATCGCGTCGACGTCGGCGAGGATCGCGTCCTCGGGATGGATGATCGGATGGATCCCGCCCCAGATGACGAACGTGGAGGGGTCGAGCTCCTTCACGCGCGTGATGAGCTTGCGCGTGAGGTCGGCGTATCCGGTCATCGACGAGAAGCCGACGACATCCGCATCGATCAGGCCGCGGGCCGCGATATCGATGTCTTCGGGCTCCAGCGAGCCGGCGCTGCCAAGGGTTCCGCGCAGTCCGTTGCGGATGCTGCGGTAGGTGTTCGTCGACACGTAGCAGGACTCCGTGTCCGCGTTTATGCGCGCGACGAAGGCCGCCATCTTTCGAAAGCCACAGGACGTGATCCCGTCCTCCAGCGAAACCATCTTGATACGCAAGATCCCCGCTCCCTCTCCGTGAACGGTGCATCGTACCGCTGCACGCCGCGCCATGGACGAATTGGCGTCCCGCGCAACCAACGGACCGGGCGCGTCGAAGCTCGCGTGGCGGCAGACGGCCGCGGTGCCAGGGCCCGTTGTAGCCTCTGGTTCCTTGAGTGCGATGCGCGCCTCACAGCGGCTGGGCCGGCTGGTGGTCACGCTGCTCGCGGCCGGAACGATCCTTCTGGCTGCTACGGACGCCGCGCGCGGCGCAGACCGCACCGATCCGATCCCGAGCACCGTCGGTCCACCCGGCGGCGTCGGCTTCTATGTCAATCCCAGTGCACCCGGCTGGAACGCGACTCGCGTGCAGGAGATCATCAGGCGGTCGCTCGCGCGCTGGGGCGACACGTACCTCGGCACGACGACCAACGCGCCCGGCGTCGCCGACGGGCAGAACGTCATCGGCGTCGCAACCCTTCCCGCGGGCACGCTCGGCCTCTCCCAGTCACGCTCCACGCAGACCACGACTTCGATCGCTGCGACGCGAACCTGCGTGGCCAGCGCGCGCGAGCCCAGCGATACGGTCGTGCGCCGAAATCGTTCGCGGACGGTGCGGCTGCGTCGCGACCGCGTCGTCGCCGGCCACGTCCGGCGCACGTCGGTGTCCCGCAAGCTGCGCGTGCCGTCGTACCAGCGCGTCAGGAAGCCGGCGATCACGCAGCTGTGCACCCTCGGTGACGCCACGACGGCGGTCACGCCGACGCCGGAGTTCGACGTCGCGCTGAACCAGTCGGCCGGCGGCTCGAACGAATGGACGCTTGGACCGGCGTTCCCCACCGGCAACCAGTTCGACTTCGAGACGAATGTGCTGCATGAGCTCGGTCACGTTTCCGGGCTCGCCCACGAGCTCGACAGGTGCGACCCCTCGACGCCGATGCCGGCGAGCCAAGGGGCCGCCGAGTACTGGCACGGCGTCGACGAGTGGTCGCGCCCCGGCTGTGGCGCTCCGGCCCCGCCGGCGCCGATCACGGGCGTCGACTCCGAAGAGCCGCTGCCCGGCGCGGGCGCCAGCACGCTGGCCGGCCAGAGCATCCTCATCAATCCGACGGTGCCCGCCGGCTATGACTCGGCGCGGTTCGTGTCCGTCGCCGGGCGCGCGATCCGCCGCGCCGGCGGAACGCCGGCCGGCGTCAGCAACATCGCGCCGAGTAACGGCGACGGCAACTCCGTGCTCGGCTTCGCGCCGCTGGGCGCCGGGACGCTGTCCTCCTCCAGCCGAACTCCGCGCCGGCAGATTATGCGGTCCTATAAGGTCCAGACGTGCCGCAGAGCGCGCGTGCGCGTCCGCAAGCCGGCCGTGATCCGCAAGTTCGTGCGCGTCGGCCGGCTGCCACTGCGCCGTGACGTCATCACGACGCGCGCGCGTAACGTCAGCGGCTTCCGCTGCACGACCAGGAGGCGGGCAGGACGGACGAGCACGCTCCCGCCGGAGCTTGACCTGCGGATCAACGACAGGACGATCGCATGGGAGTTTGGTCCGCGCTTCCCGGTCGACGGCACGCGCTGGGACCTCGAGACCGCGATCCTCCAGAACGTCATCGGCGCCGGTGGCGCCCCTGCGGGCGCGCCGTGCGACACGGCGACGCCGGACGGCCTGGGCGCGGCGCCCGGCGACTGGTGGCGCTCGTCCGCCGAGATCCGCCGCAGCCGCTGCCTCGCCGGTGGCAGCCCCAACGTGAAGGAGACGAGAACGCTGCGCGGCACTGCGGGGCAGGAGATCGTCCTCCGCGCCAGCGGCCGCTGATCCCCGGTCCTACGCGCGCTCGCCAGCCTCGAAGAAGCGGGTGAGCTTGGGAGACGAGGGCGTCGTCTCGATGCCGGCCTCGCGCGTCAGCGCCTCGAGCCACTCCTCGACCTCCTCGACGAGGTCCTCGTCGGAAACCTCGATCTCGATCTCGTTGTCCGTGCGGTTGTTCGGGAACTCCGTCCGATCGACCTCGACCGTCAGCGCCAGCCCGCTCGGCAACGTCACGTCGACGACTCGGCGCAGGTTCTCGAAGCGGCCCGCGCAGCGCAGGACCCGGCAGGCCCGTGCTTCGTCAAGGCCGCGCCACAGCTCGGCGTAGGCCTCGTCTGCGACGTGGGAGCGCAGCAGGCACAGCGGCTCGACATCGCCCCCGAGCAGGTCGTCGATGACGTCGGGTGCGATCGCGGTCTCGGCTTCGATCCGCGACGCGGTCGTCGCGCTGACCGTGCGGGCGGGGCCCTTCGCGGTCAGGAACGCGCTTGCGTCCTCGATCCGCAGCCGCAGCATGTAGCTTGCGTTGGCGAGGCGGCCGTCTTCCGTATCGAAGATGGCGTTGACCTGGCGCTTCTCGGCGCGAACCGGCGCTCCGAGCGCGGCGATGAACCGCTCGGCCGCGTCGTCGTCGGCGAGCAGGCGCTTGATCTCCACCTCATGGTTTCCCATGGCACGATCATGACGGGCTGGTGAGGATGGACGCGTTGAGCGTGCCGAGCACGGGCCCGAGCGGCGTAAAGCACATACGCGACCGCGGCCCGAATACGAGCGTCGTGATGCCGACGGCGCGAACCGTGCCGTCCTCGGCCGGCGCCGTGTAGACCGGTCCACCGCTGTCGCCCTCGTGCGCGGTGATCGACGTACAGCGCACGAGCAGGCCGGCGAAGATGCTCAGCCAGCGCTCGGCGCGCCGGGCGTCGCTGCCGACGATCTCGCCGCACTGGTCGGCACCGCTCGTGCGCCCGCTGAAGCAGACCCGGCGACCGCTCGTCGACGGGGCTGTGCCCGCGATGCGCCACGGCGGAAGCGAGATGCCGCGATCGATCACCGCCGCGACCGGCCGGTTGGGCCCTGACGGGATCGGCAGCACGAGCGCGTCGAGCGGCTTCGTGCGCTCGATGTTGCGCTGCACGCGCCCGAGAACGATGCCCGGCTGCGGCGGTCGGCGCAGGGCGACGTAGCGCCGGTGGACGGTCCCGTCCTTACGCGTGCCGGCGCAGTGCGCCGCGCTCAGCCCTCCCACGCGGCCGCCCGCCATCCGCACGACAAACGCCGAGGTACACAGGGCGGCCCCGTTGGGGACCGGCTTTCCGCCGACGAGCTTGCCACGCGCGAAGAGCAGCTCGCGACCCGCCGACCAACCGTCGAGATCGGGTCCGCTGCCGGGGCGCCGGATGCGCACTGTGCTCGCGCCGCGGATCGCGATCAGGTCGTGCTCGGTCTGGTCGTCGGTGCTCTGGGCGCGCAGCGCAGACCAACCCGCGCTCGCGAGCACTGCGGGCGCGCTGTCGGCCGGCGCCGCGACGAGCGCGGTGGCCAGGCTGCGCGCCTCGTCGCAGCTCGCGCCGCTGACTTCGACGATGCTCGCCTCCCCGACCGGTGCGCAGGGCGTGTAGGTGCCGGAGACCTGCGCACGGGCGGGCGTGGCGCACAGCGCCAGCGCGAAAAGGACGATCGGCGCGGCGACGGCACGCATGCGAGCGATGATGGTGCCAGAACGCGTGTGTGCGAGCGCCGGCGAGGCCCGAGGATCGTCGTGCTATCACTGTGAGATGAGACGTGCTGACGAGGCGACCGTCATCGACGCGGTCGTCGCAGGCGCGATCGCCGCTGTCGTCAGCGGCGTCCCATCGACGGCGCACGCGATCATCTCGCGCCACAACCCGCTCGAGGCATCGCTCGCGGCCGGGACGCTGCTGCTGCCCCGCGAGCAGCGCTGGACGCGGCTGCTGCCAGCAGCGATCGTCGCCCACGCCCTGCTCTCGCTCGGCTGGGCGTGTGTGCTCGCGGCTCTCCTGCCACGGCGGCGCACCGTCGAGGCCGCCACGCTCGCCGGCCTGGCGATCGCCGCGCTGGATCTCGGCTGCGTGGGCCGTCGCTTTCCGCGCATCCGCGCGCTGCCCCTGCTCCCCCAGGTGCTCGATCACCTCGCCTATTCCGTGACCGTGGCCGCGGTGCTGCGAGCGCGGCGTGGTCGTCGTCGCGCGGCATGATCACGACCGAGCGCCTCGTTCTGCGGCCCTACGTGGCCGACGACATCGCCGCCGTCTACGCGGTCCTCTACAGCGACGCCGACGCGATGCGCCTGATCGGCGGTGCGGTGGACATCGACGAGACGCGCCGGCGAATCGAGTTCTACATCGCGCTGCACGAGCAGACCGGCACGTCGTTCTGGGCAGTGATCGAGCGAGCGACCGGCGCGATCGTCGGTGAGGCCGGCCTGCTGCCGTTCAACGGCAAGGGGCCGGAGATCGAACTCGGCTACGCCTTCGGCGCGGCGTACTGGGGGCGCGGCTACGCCACCGAGATCGGACGCGCACTGGTCGCGCACGCGTTCGGAACGCTTGACCGCGATCAGGTGCTCGCGGTCACGAACCCGCTCAACGCCGGCTCGCGCCACGTCCTGGAGAAGCTCGGCTTCGTCCAGCAGGGCCGCATCCAAGCGTGGGGCGACGAGCAGCTGTACTTCGTGCTGCTCAGGCCGGCAGCGCCCGACTGACAGGTCAGGTCGACGTCAGCCGCTGCAACGTCGCCTCGAGCTCGTCTGGCCGGACGGAGCCCGGCAGGCCGATGACGACGAGGCGCGAGTCACGCCGCTCGCCGGCCCTCCACGGGCGGTCGGCCTTGATGCTCCAGCGCCGGCCGACGAGCTGCACGACGTAGCGGCTCGCGCGGTCCTCCTGGAGGTGCAGCAGGCCCTTCGCGCGCACGATCCCATCCGGCAGCGCCTTCAGTGCGTCCCCGAGCCCCGTGCCGCTGATCGGCGTTTCGCCGGTAAAGCTCCACGTCTCGAAGTCAGCGTGATCGTGCTCGTGAGGGTGGCTGTCATGCGGGTGGTTGTTGCGCGCCGGCGCCGACGCCGCGCTGCCGGCACCGAGCAGGACATCGACCGGCACCTCGCCGAACGAGGCCTCGACGATCGCCGTCGACGGCCCGGCGATCTTCCGCATCCACGCGCGGGTCTGGGCCAGCGCGTCGGCGTCGACGAGGTCGGTCTTGTTGAGCACGAGCAGGTCGGCCGCGCGCAGCTGGCCGAGGATCTGGCGCCCGGTGAGGTCGTCGCGCGCGCGCTCGCGCACGGTCTCCGCGTCGGCGACGACGAGCGCGGCATCCTGGCGAAAGCCGGGCAGGTCGCCGTAGACCGCGAGCGCGCCCGGATCGGCCACGCCGCTGGCCTCGACGACGACGTGCTCGGGCGGCTGCGGGAGATCGCGCAGACCGGCGAGCGCGGCGATGAAGTCGCCGCCGATTCCGCAGCAGATGCACCCGTTCGTGAGGCTCACCATTTCCCCCTCGCGCGATCGCACGAGCTCGGCGTCGATGTTGATCTCGCCGAAGTCGTTGACGAGCACGGCGAGTCGGCGGTCGCCGGCATCGCGCAGGAGTTGGTTGAGCAGCGTCGTCTTGCCGGCGCCGAGAAAGCCGCCGATGACGGTGAGCAAGATCGGATCGTGGTGTGCTTCGGCAGCCATCCGCCACACGCTAGTTCACGCGCTGCGCGACGATGCCCGCAACGCCGCGCCCGGCGATCGAACACTCGGCGCCACCTTCCCGGTAGTGCACGACGTGCAGCCCGGGGAAGGCGCGCAGCAGCTCGTTGCAGTCCAGGACGTAGGCCGGATTGAACCCCTCCCCCAGCTCGTCGATCGCCGCGCGTCCGAACGTCTGGAACAGCAGCAAGCCGCCTGGACGCAGCGCCCGCTCGAGCTGCCCGAAGAGGTCGCGCTGGAGGTAGTTGAAGCTCACGACGGCGTCGTACTCGTCCTGCGGCAGCGGCCCGTGCTCGAGGTCCACGACGCGCGGCTGGATCGGCAGCGCGCGATCGACCGCTGCCACCCGGAGGGCGTCGATCGCGACGTCGGATACGTCGATCGCGTCGACCTCGAAGCCGAGCCGTGCCAGGAACAGCGCGTTGCGCCCGTCACCGCACGCGACGTCGAGCGCACGGCCGCCGCCGGCCAGCAGCTCGCGATGCTCGACGAGCCACGCGGAGGGGTTCTCGGGGAACGGCTCGAAGCCGCCATCCCAGCGGCGCTCGTTCCAGCGCTCGCGCGCGCTGCGGTCCATTTCGGCACCGTAGCGGGGTAGCGCCATCATCGGCGCGAAATCCAACGATGAGTGTTGTCGCCACTGGATGCCAAGCGGTGCACGAGCTGCGACGCCTCGACGGTGTGCCGTATAACGCCCCTTGTGCGGGATTTCAATTCGGACGCTTGTATCGGGACGACGACAGTGCCAGGGCGCTGCACCGCAGCACAACGAGATCGCAATGCCGGTCGAGGACCGGTTTGGTGGTGCGGTCGAGCACTGGGAGCGTGTCCGCCGGCGCCGCGAATGACGACTAGATGAGTAGGTAGCGCATCCGGCGGTCTTCGGCGGTCGCTTTGATGAGCTCATAGATCAGATCGCCAAACTCGCTCGCGTCGATCAAGGCACGCTTCCGTCGATCACCATCCTCGAACTCAGCCAGCACGTCCGCTTTTGGCCGCTGAACGGCCTCGAGAAACACTTCATAACTTTCGTCCAAAGTGGCTACGAGGTCAGCCGCTGCGCCTCCACCGGCAGCCAGTCGCCGCAGGCGCTCGCGCGGCGTTTGTGCGCAAAGGCCCAGCACGTCTGCCGCAGATACTGGAGGAGACTGCGCGGCTAGGCTGGCGACCATCGAAAAGCACGTGAGGAGCCGGCTGACCTTGAGCTTGTAATTCTTGAGCGCGCTGTCCGCCTTCTTGCGTACGAGCTCGTCGCCTTTGAGTGCACGAAGTTTCAGGCGCTTGTGCTCATAGTTGAGCGTGAGAGTGCGCCAGAACCGGAGAATGTCGTTCGTAAGAAACGTGGGGACGAAGTCGTCAGGATAATCTGCGAAGTCGCGGTAGTAGAAGCTGACCACACGCTCAAGTAGGGCACCATAGATCTGAGGTGCCAAGACGGGGCGGCTCTCGAGTAACAGCAGCATTCTTGCTGTGAAGGCATTAATTGAGTCATCTTCCCGACTCCCCAGAACCTCCTCCATGCGCCGAACGTAGTGGACCTCGAGGTACTCACCGTCGCCGGTGAAGGGCGGAAACCCCATGTCTTCGGTCACTTCTACGATCGCTGCGGCCACGCGGACGAAGGTCGTGAATGGGAACTCCTCGTCCAGGTCCGCGCCGTCGTAGAGGAAGAAGAGATCGATGTCCGAGTCCCGTCCGGCCTCGAGCCGCCCGTAGCTGCCGGTGGCGTAGACGCAGAGCGGCTGGTGGCCGAGTACAGCGGTCACGGGGTCAAGTCGATCCATGAGTCCGGCCAGGCGACTGAGCGAGTAATCTCGGCGGGCGTCTTCCACGCGGGCGAGCATACGTCCAGGCCGTGGTTGGCGTCGCGTCCGACGTAACCGCAAGGATCTTGAGATGCCTGACGACCACCGTCCCGATCTATACATCTCCGCTGACGTCGAAACGGATGGCCCGGTTCCAGGTCCCTACTCACTCTTGTCCTTCGGCATGGCGGTGGCGGGGACCTTCGACGGGGACACCGTGAGACGCGCTGCTCAGCCGCAAACGTTCTACAGAGAACTCCGGCCGATATCAGACGAATTTCAAGACGAGGCTCTAGAGGTCAACGGTCTTGATCGCGACCGATTGCTGATCGAGGGCACCGAACCCCCGTCAGCTATGGACGACGCTGCAGCCTGGGTTCGTGAGGTTTCGACGGGATATCGCCCTGTTCTCGTGGCGTACCCGGTCGCGTTTGATTGGTCTTTCCTGTACTGGTACTTCGAGATGTTCGCCCAATCGGGATCGCCATTTGGCCATTCCTCATGTCTAGACATCCGGACGCTTTATCAGGCCCACGCCGGAACCGTCTTCGACATGTCCAGCAAGCGGCACATGCCCGCCGAGCTGGTTCCCCAACAACCGCATACGCACAACGCACTGGACGATGCGCTAGAGCAAGCCGAACTCTTCATCAACGTGTTGACCTGGGCAATGGAGGGACGGATCGATAGACGGCCGGATGCTTTGCCAGCTCGCATTTCTTCAGCCCCTTCTTGGCTTGCTCGACGCGTGGTGCCACTAGCCTGACGCCCCGAGTGAGAGCTGGGTGCCGATCGCCTTCGGATCCTACGGGCCGTTCCAAATTTCGGGTGGTGGATGCCGCCACCCCGTAGCGAGGCTGCACCGCAGACCGTGCGGACTCGGTGCCGCAGACACGGGTACCGCGCAGCGAGCACGCGGCTAGAAGACGATCGTCCTTCCGGGCTCGGCCGCCTGCTCGCGCGTGTACGCGACGCCGTCGACCTTCAGGCCGGCCGCATCGAGCAGCGAGATCACCCCGCCGCCGTTGGACAGCACCACCGGTGGTGCGAGCTGCACGCGCAGCGTCTCGCCGGCGTCGAGCGTGGCCGAGAGCGCGATCGTGTGCTTGTCGCGGTCGGCGAGCTTCCAGCCGGTGAGATCGATCGCGTCGACGGTCGTATTCAGCAGCGTGACGAACTCCGTCTCCGGCGACTGGACGGCGTTCACGAGCGCCCCGACGATGCGAACCGTGCCATCCGCTGCGCCGTCGGTGATCTGGTGGCCGGTGGTGTCGTCGGTGTGCCAGGTCTGCGACTGGAACTTCAGGAAGATCGCCACCCACTGCTCCTGTGCTGGGAAATGCAGCAGCAGCGCGCCGTCCTGGTAGACGCCGTCGTCGCGGACGAACTCGCCGACGTTGGCTTGGTTCATGTGGATGTCGTGGACCCCGTTGCCGGGCACGAAGCCGAAGATCTTGTCCGCCTTGCCCTGCTCGGGACCCCACCGCTCGCCGAACGCGTACATCGTCGCCTGCTCGTCGGCGATCGCGCGGCGGACGTAATGCGCGAGCTTCTCGTTGAGGTCGTTGTCCGGTCCCGGAACGTTGAACGGAAGCGGGCGCATGTCGTCGCGGTTGAAGAGGTTGCCGCGGATGAAGTCCAGCGCGGCGCCGCCCGGCCGACGCTCCAGCGCACTCCAGCCGGAGGGCAACGCGGAGACGACGTCCAGGATGGAATGGCGGAAGTCCGAGTCGATGAGGTACACGAGCTCTGACGGCTCCAGCTTGGAGTCGACGTTGAGGGCGATGCGGTAGTGCGTCACATCGTCGACGACATGCAACTGGAAGTGCGGGTTGGCACCGGAGGCGAGCCGGTGATCGATCACGCTCGCGCGCAGCACGCCGTAGCTCTTCAGGGGCATGCGGCTGACAGTACGCGGGGCGGCCCCGCAGATCTATGCCATCGGTCACAGTGCCCGGTCTCGCGGTGCGGCTCATATCGATCGCCGGTGCCGGGTAGGCCCGCCTACAGCGGGGGACACACAGATCTCCGCCAATCTACCTCGACTTAGGAGGAACAACGTATGGCTGAGCGTGAGCCGGATCCGCGGGAGTACCGTGGAGGCGTACGGGAGCCCGAGCAGGCCAAGGCCGGTGCTGACACCGAGGGCATCGTCCCGCGCGAGATGATCGACGACCCGCCGCCGCAGGACACCTCTGATCCGCAGGCACTCAAGGACGACTCGCTGGGCGAGGTCACCGACCACTCACATACCGACGAGGCGATCGACCAGGACGCCGGCGACGAGGCCGACGCCACGACCGATGGCGGCACCGGAGTCGATGTCGAAGAGGTCGAGGAGGGCAAGCCCATCTCGCGTGTCGACGCGCCGAACCTGGCCGCCCAGACCGACGAGAAGGCGTGAGCCAGCGCGTCAGTTGAGGCGGGCGCGGAGCCCGCGAAGCTCCGCGCCGAGCGCCTCGGCTAGCTCTCGCTCCAGCGGCAACACCAGCCGCAGCTCGGCGGCTCTGATCGCCCGGCCGAGGTCGCTGCGCCGCGTGTAGGACCCGACCAGGTTGTTGAGCATTCGCAACCCCGTCTCGTGTACGCCCCATGGCCGCGCCCCAGCAGGCGGCTCCGCGACGCGGACGCCGCCGGCGAACGGGTCCAGCAGCTCCGGCTCAGCTTGATCGAAGCGCCCGACCACGTAGTGGCCCTGCAGGCCCACGCCGTGCAGCGGGATGCCGGCGCGGCGGGCGGTTGCCACGTACACGACCGATAGGACGATCGGCAGGCCGGTGTGGCGCGCGAGCACGAGGTCGAGCATCGAGTTGTCCGGGCGGTCGTACTCCTCGCGGTCGCCGATGAAGCCATGGCGGCGGCCGAGCACGTCGTGCAGCGCGTCGAGCCCGTCGCCGCCGGCGCGTGCGACCTGCTCCCCGAGCGCGTCGAGCTGCGTCAAGGCCCGGTCGGCATCGACGTCTTGCCGGAACTCGGCGGCCAGCGCGAGCGCGAGGTCTTCGATCTGCGGCTCAGCTTCGGCGGCCAGCTCGGCGAAGGAGCGAATGCTCATCGCCTGAGTGTCGCTGGCCGGACGGGAGAGGGTGCCATGATGCTCATCATGCCGCGAACAAAGATCAGCGAGGCCGACAACTTGACCGCGCAGTCGGTGATGCACGAGCAGTTCAGCGCGTTGCCGGCGACGGCGACGATCGGGGAGATTCGCGAGTGGTTCGCCGCCAGCGCGAGCCGGCGGGTGGCGTTCATCGCCGACGAGGGCCGCTACGCCGGGTCGTTGACGCCGGCGCACGTCGCCGGCGAGGTCGATCCGGCGCGGCCTGCGGTCGAGCTCGCCGAGCGGGGACCGACGGTGGCGCCAGATGCGCCCGCGACGACCGGCAGCGATCTCGCACAGCTGACCGATTCGCGACGGGTGCCCGTCGTAGATGACGCCGGACGCCTGCTTGGCGTGGTTGCCGTGACCACCGACTTGCAGTCCTTCTGCGGCACCGGCTGAGCCGAGGGCACTCGGCCGGGCGTATTCAGTTCAGCTCGCGGGTCTTGATCGCCGCTTTGGTCGCCGGATGGTCTGAGCCAAGCAGCCGCCGGCTTTCGGCGATGATGCGATCCTGCAGCGCCGCCGCCTCCTCCTTGCGGCCCACGCGCCGGTAGGCGGAGGCGACCGCGGAGCGCGCCTGCAGCGTGTCGACGTCGTCGCGGCCGTTGATGCGCTCGACCTCCTCGAGGACCCGCTCCTCGGCCCCGACGGCATCGTCCGGGAGGTCGGCGTTCCAGTAGGCGGACGCGAGGTTGGCGCGGGCGTCGAGAAGATCGGGATCGTCGGGTTCCAGCACGCGCTCCCGGTCGGCGACGACCTGCTCCTGGACCTTCACGGCATCCTCCGTGCGCCCGGCGCTGGAGTAGGAGAAGGCGAGGTTCGAGCGCGCGGTGAGCGTCGCGAGGTGGTCGTTGCCAAGCAGGCGCTCCGCATCGGCGAGGACGGCTTCCTCGATGTCGATTGCCTCCTGGCTGCGCCCGGCCGTCCAGTAGGAGGAGGCGAGGTTCGCGCGGGCAGTCAGCGCCTCGGGGTGCTCGGGGCCCAGGACCCGCCGGGTATCTTCGACGAGCGCCTCCTCGATATCGATGGCCTCGTCGTACCTGCCGAACTTCCAGTACGCCGTCGCGAGGTCCGACCGGGCCCGCAGCGTGCCGGGGTGATCGGCGCCGCGGACCTTCTCGCTGTTTTCGATGGTGAGCTTGTGCTGCGCGACGAGCTTGTCCTCCTCGGACGGCGGCTGCTCATCGACGGCGGCCGGAGCGCCCTGAGGCTCCGTCGCGTCGTCGGCGACCGGCTCGTCGGCAGCTGGCTCGTTCTTCGTGCTCATATGCGTCTCCTCGCCCGCTGTCTCACGGACAGAAACGTTAGCGACGCGCGCCCGGTTCACTGCCGTCGCACAGGCAGCGCCGGGTCAGACGCCGGTGAGACTCGGTCTCAGACCGTCAGCAGGCGCTCGCGCGCCTCGTCTTCTGCCGCCGCGAGCTCGCAGCATGTGTCCATCAGCGGACCCGCCAGCGCCCGCAGCCGCGCGATGCGGTCGCGCTCCTCGGGCGACTGGTAGCTCTCGACGTCACGCTCGGTGACGTATGAGCCGGCAACCTCGCAGAGCGTCAGCGCCTGGTCGCGCGTCAGCGACAGGATCGCCAGGTCACCCGCGGCGGCGCCGAGCAGATCCTCGAGCGTCATCAGCGCGCGCAGCGCAAGCACGGCCTCGACCTCCTGCATGCCGACCCGCGAGAGCTCGTTGCGCCGCCAGGCCATCGCCTCGCCCAGGACATCGATCTCGGGCCGGCTGGCAACGGCGTCGCACACGACCGTGCGACCGTCAGCTGCGATGCGGTAACTGCGCTCCATGAAAGCACTCATACCCATAACCCCATGATCGGCATACATCGCGCGAAACGTTATGGACCTTTGGACGGGATTTCGTCCATCGGTCCGGCCAGATGTGTAGGACGCAAGCTCATTGCCAGGCACGCTAGCAGCGTGCCTGCGGCGATCGAGTGCGATCGCTCACACGACGGCGCAGGCCTGCTTGACGGCCGCGGCGAACGCGTCGATCTCGTCTTCGGTGGTGTCCCAGGCGCACAGCCAGCGCACCTCGCCGGTGTGCTCGTTCCAGACGTAGAACGGCCAGTCGCGCTGGAGCGCCTCGGTCACGCCGCGTGGCACGATCGCGAACACGCCGTTGGCCTGCACCGGCTGCGTGATCGTGATGCCAGGCGCGCCGACGAGCGCTGCACCCAGCCGGGCGGCCATCGCGTTGGCGTGTGCGGCATTGCGCCGCCAAAGATCGTCCTCGAGCAGCGCGATGAACTGGGCGGCGAGGAAGCGCCCCTTCGACGCGAGCTGCAGCGTCTGCTTGCGCAGGTAGCGAAAGCCCTCGGCGTGCTCGGGCAGTAAGAAGACGACCGCCTCACCGAGGAGGATTCCGTTCTTCGTCCCGCCGAAGGAGACGACGTCGACGCCGACGTCGGTCGTGATCGCGCGCAGCGGGACGTCGAGCGCCGCGGCGGCGTTCGCCAGCCGCGCGCCGTCGACATGCAGCAGCAGGCCTCGCTCGTGGGCGAAGTGCGCGAGCGCCGACATCTCGTAGGGGCTGTAGCGCGTCCCGAGCTCCGTGCTCTGGCTGATGCTGACGACGCGCGGCTGCACGGCGTGCTCGTCGCCGATCCTGGCGATCTGCGACTCGACGAGCTCGGGCGTGAGCTTCGCGTCGAGCGTTGGGACGGCCTGCAGCTTCGTGCCGGCGATCCATTCCGGCGCGCCGCACTCGTCGACGTTGATGTGTGATTGCGCGGCGCAGATGACCGACTCCCACGGCCGGCACAGCGCGCGGATCGACAGCACGTTGGCGGCGCTGCCGTTGAACACGAGGTAGGACAGCGCCTGATCGCCGAAGTGCTCCCGTAAGAGCTCCTCGGCGCGCGCGGTCCACGGGTCGGCGCCGTACGCGGCGGCGTGACCGTCGTTGGCGTCGGCGATCGCCGCGAGCACCTCCGGGTGCGCGCCGGCGTAGTTGTCGGATGCGAAGCCCTTCACACGGTCAGCGTAGATGCCCGTGGGCGCCGCAGCGCGGCGGCCATCGCGGCGCGTAGCGACTCGAAGAAGATCGACAGCGGGAACTCGTCGGCCAGCGCGAGGTCGATGCATGCGCGCGGGTCGTCGCCGTCGACGAACGTGTGGGCGCCTGCCGCCCAAGCCGAGCGTGTCGCGGGCGCGACGTACGCCGCGACGAGGTCGTGGGCCGCGGCCCAGTGGCTCAGGCGCGAGCGGTCGATCCCGCTGCGGTAGAGCTCCTCGACACGCGCGCGCAGCTCGCCGACCCCGTCGACGACCGTCTTCCACTCGATCGTCAGGCGGTTGTCGGCCCAGTGCAGGCATCCGCCACGGCGCAGGAACGCGAACAGCAACTGGCCGCCGAGGCCGTCGTAGTTGCGAACGCGCTCGCCGGTGACCGGGAAGCGCAACATGCGATCCAGCAGCACGGCGTACTGGACGTTGCGGGCGAAGCCAAAGCCCTCACGCTCCAGCGCGACGGCCTCGCAATACGCCGTGAGGTCGCAGCGCAGCTCCTCCAGCGCGTACATCCAGTACGGCATCCGCTTGCGGATCATGAAGGGGTCAAACGGCAGCTCGCCGCGGCTGTGGGCGCGATCATGGATGAGATCCCAAAGGGCGAAGGCCTGCTCGGAGAGCTCCTCGGAGACGACAAGCCCGGCGCCGTCGGGCGGCAGGTTGATCGACAGGATCTCGGTGGCCGCGCCAATCATGCGCCGGAAGCGCTCGGCCTCGCGGTCGCAGAAGATGGCGCCGAACGTGTTCTGCGGTCGCCCGGCGACGGCGACCGTCTCCGGAAACAGCACGGCGCATTCGCTGTCGTAGCCCGCCGTGTAGTCGACGAGCTTGACCGGGACGAACTTCGGGTTGTCGAAGCGCTCGGCCTCCAGATCGGCAAGCCAGTCATGCCACGGGACACTCACGATGAGCGCCTCGAAGACCTGGTCGCGCGACCCGTTCTGCTTGTACATCGGGAACACGACGAGGTGCTCGATGCCGTCCTCGCGCCGGCGCTCGGGTGCAAATGCGGCCAGCGCGGCGGTGAAGTCGGGTCGCTGAAAGCCGCCGGCGGCCCAGCCGCGCAGGTCGGCGACGGTCGCTTTGAGGTGCTCTGACTGGTGGGGGAAGTGCCCGGCGAGGGCCTGGATCGCGTCCGTGATGCGGGCCACCTCGCCGTGCAGCTCGTGCGCGTCGTGCGCCTGGAGATCCACGGAGCCGTCTGCGCGCTGGCGCAGGCGCAGGCGGTCGACGGCGTCGCGCAGCTCTGTCCAGTGCGGATCGTCGCGCGCCGCCGAGCGCGGCGCGGGCATCGTACGCCGAAACGCGCCGGCCGCCGCCCAGTGGACGATGTTCAGCCACAGGTCCTCGTGGTCGTGCTCGACGATGCAGTCATGCCGAAGAGGTCGGAATCGGCGGCTACCACGAGCCGCCCCGCGCCGTGCTCGGCGGTCGCGAGCAGCGGCGCGTTGGGCGCCGACGCGCTGGCGGCGGTGCGCGCCAGCGGCCGTGCGCCGTCGTGTAACTCAAGCCAGCCGGCGCGGTAGAAGCACGCGCTGTTCACGCGCGCGAGCAGGTCGCGGGCATCGGGCTCGAGCTTGGCCAGCACCCAGTGCGGCGCGCCGTCGTGGTGCTCGTAGTCCGACACCGCGGCGTTCGCGATCCGGATGCCGAAGCGCTCGAGCAACTCGTTGAGGTTGTTGGCGTACTTGTCCTGCTCCTCCTCGCCGAGCACGATCAGGCCGCCGCCGGCGCGCACGAAGGTCGTGATCGCGTCGAGCTCGGCGGCGCTCAGCAGCGGCGAGCCGCCCGGGACGGTGCGCTCCCAGCGTGGGTCCGACGGGTGGGCGATGACGAGCACGTCTGTCGCTTGGAGCGCGGACGCGTCGAGCGGGCCGGTGAGGTGCGGCGCGATCGCGACATCGCGCCGGCGAAGCGCCTGCGCCGCGAGGAAGTAGGACGAATCCTGCGGATGCGACGGCTGCATGGCGCCCGCGATCTCCGGACGGATCGACCAAGCCTCGCTGTGCGCCTCGTCGAAGAGGACGCTGGCCACCGGGCGGCGTGCTGGCATTTCGGGCTCCTTGCGCCAACGGTACTACGGGGCATCCGTGGCATGGACGCTACGCAGCACCCGGTTCGCGCGCAAGGGTCGCATGGCTCAATGGCTTGTCCCAGCTTGTACGAGATGTACAAGCCCGGCGCACCGCGTTTGCCCGTATTGCATCTTGAGGTGGCCAATACGCAGCGCTACCGTTGTCCGAAGCGGACATCTCCAGGCGTCCGCACATGCCGAATGAGCCGCGCGATGTCCACCGATCTGACGGAGCCGCAGTCCGAGACCACGAGCGAACCCCGCGATCTGCAGGGGCTCGCCAAACGCCATCTGTGGATGCACTTCACGCGCATGGGCGGCTACGCCGGCAGCGAGATTCCGATCATCGTGCGCGGCGAGGGCTGCTACGTCTATGACGAGCACGGCAAGCGCTATCTCGACGGGCTGTCGGCGCTGTTCTGCGTGAACTGCGGCCACAGCCGGACGCAACTCGCCGAGGCTGCCGCCGAGCAGGCGCGCGAGCTCGCGTTCTTCACCAACTGGAGTTACGCGCATCCCAAGGCGATCGAGCTGGCGGCGCGGATCGCCCAGCTCGCGCCGGACGGCCTGCAGCGCGTCTTCTTCACCTCCGGCGGGTCTGAGGCGGTCGAGTCGGCATGGAAGCTCGCGCGCGCCTACCACCGCATCTGCGGCGAGCAGCAGCGCACGAAGATCATCGCGCGCGAGCTCGCCTACCACGGCACGTCGATGGGCGCGCTCGCCGCGACCGGCCTGCCTGAGCTGCAGGCGCCCTTCGTGCCGCTGGTGCCGGGCGCCTGCCACGTGCCCAACACGAACTCCTACCACTGGCCCGACGACGGCCGCGATCCCCTCTGGGTCGCCGACGCGATCGAGCAGCGGATCCTCGCCGAGGGCTCCGAGACGGTCGCAGCGGTGATCCTCGAGCCGGTCCAGAACGCCGGCGGCTGCTTCACGCCGCCGGAGGGCTACTTTGCGCGCGTGCGCGAGATCTGCGATCGCCACGGCGTCCTGCTGATCTCCGACGAGGTCATCTGCTCATGGGGCCGCCTGGGGTACCACTTCGGCTGCGAACGCTTCGGGTACGTGCCGGACATCATCACGACCGCGAAGGGCCTGACGTCGGCGTACATCCCGATGGGCGCGATGATCGTCGCCGATCACGTCGCGGAGCCGTTCATGCACGGCAGCTCTTCGTTCGTACACGGCTTCACGTTCGGCGGCCATCCGGTCGCCGCCGCGGTCGCGCTCGCCAACCTGGACATCATCGAGCGCGAAGACCTCTGCGCGAACGTCCGCGCCAACGAGACCGCGTTCCGCGCGATGCTCGAGGAGCTGCGCGACCTGGAGATCGTGGGCGACGTACGCGGCGCCGGCTACTTTCACGCGATCGAGCTCGTCAAGGATCGCGCGACGAGGGAGCGCTTCGACGACGAGGAGTCCGAGGCGCTGCTACGTGGCTTTCTCTCCCCGGAGCTGTATCGCCGTGGCCTGATCTGCCGCACCGACGACCGCGGCGATCCGGTAATCCAG
>JAWVGJ010000140.1:0-16022 GCA_033855115.1 Solirubrobacteraceae bacterium | reverse complement strand
GCGAGTGTGTCGGGCATGTCGTTGAGATCGGAGGTGGAAGTCCTGTCCTGGGGCCCTGACAGGGGGAACCCAACATCGATGAGGCAAGGGCGTGGCCCGGAATTGACCGGGCGGTCGGCTCGCGCTGTTGGTTGGCGTGGGCGGGCTTCCGTGAGGGCGGGTCTGGAGGAAGCCGTAGGTGCGTGGTGGTCGCGAACGAGAGTGAAGCGCCGTAAGGCGTCCTTAGGCGGGGTGAGCTGGCTCGTGGCAGCGAAGCCCGATTCCTGTTGGTGCCGGGGGCGTATTGGCGACGTGATCGCTGCGAAATCTCAGCGTCTTACCCCGAGAGATCTGCTGGGCTCCGACGCTCGCGTCGGTAGGCCGGAGGAAATCGAAGGCTGATGGCCCAGCAGAAGTCGGAGGACCGCGTAGTACCCGAAGGCGGGGTAATGCCCGTCCAGCCCAGTGGCGGTGGTGCCTGCGGGCAAGGGAAGGCGGTCCCGGTCGAGCAAACAGTGGTGCAGCTCCAGCTGCCGATCGCGACAGCAGAAGACCCCGTGGGGTCCGCTCGCGAAGCGGCCCGGGACCGGTCCCGGGCAGGCCGAGCGAGGGTGCCGAAGGCGATCGTCACCGACGAGAACAGCACCCTGGCGATGATGGACGAGGTCGCCGAACGACTCGATTTGGCGATGAAGAAGGTGGTCGCGAACAAAGGCGCCCCAGGACCTGACGGGATGACCGTCGACACGCTGCGTGAGCAGTGGCCGACGATCGCCCGGAGGCTGCGCGCCGCGTTGCTTGACGGGACCTATCGGCTCGGCGGTATTCGCCGGGTGATGATCCCCAAGGCGGGCGGCGGGCAGCGCGGGCTGGGGATACCCAACGTGACGGACCGGGTGGTGATGGAGGCCGTGCGGCAGGTTCTCGAGCCGCTGTTCGAGCCTGCGTTTCATCTGTCCAGTCACGGGTTCCGGCCCGGCCGAAGTTGCCACACGGCGATCTCCGAGGCCAAGCAGCATGTCCGCGACGGACACGAGTGGGTGGTCGACATCGATCTGGAGAAGTTCTTTGATCGCGTCAACCATCAGCGGCTGATCGCGCGACTCGCGACGCGAGTCGACGACCGGCGCCTACTCGTGCTCATCGGCAGGATGCTCAAGGCCAAGGTCGTGTTGCCGGACGGCGTGGTGATCGGCGTCGATGAAGGCGTGCCGCAAGGCTCGCCGCTCTCGCCGCTGCTCTCCAACATCGTGCTGGACGAACTCGATCAAGAGCTTGCCCGGCGTGGTCACCGGTTCGTTCGCTACGCGGATGACTGCAACGTCTACGTGGCCAGCGAGCGCGCCGGTATCAGGGTCATGGCCAGCTTGCGCGTGTTCATCGAAGGACGCTTGCGTCTGAACGTGAACGACGCCAAGTCGGCGGTGGCCCGCCCGCAGGACCGCCACTTCCTCGGCTTCAGCCTGCGCGTCGCCCGACACGGGCGCCGCAGGGTCGTGGAGGTGCTGCTCTCGCAGCGCACCAAGCGCAACGCGATGAGCAGGGTCCGTCAGCTCACGCCGCGAACGTGGGGAGGCACGCTGGAAAGCTGCATCGCCCAGGTCAACGCGTGGCTCCGCGGATGGCATCAGTTCTTCGGGATCGCCTCGGCCGACGAGCAACAGGAGATGCGCCGCATCGACGCCCATATCCGGCGCCGGTTGCGGGCCATCGTGCTGCACCACTGGAAGCGTCAACGAACGGTCGCTCGTCGCCTCATCGCGCTGGGCGTCAAGCCGCAGTCGGCATGGCGCGCGGTCTACGCCGGCAAGAAGTCGACGTGGGCTCTCAGTCACGCCCCGGCCGTTGATCACGGCCTGCGCAACGCGTACTTCGCCGCGCGCGGGCTGACGTCGGTGGTCGAACTGCATCGCAACCGACGCCCGCCCATCACCGCCCCTGCCCATCCAACCATGGCCCTGGAGCAGGGATAGATCGAGGTCGATAACCGGCCGACGGCGGGGTTCGCAACCAGCCGTCCCGAGGAGCCGTGTGCGAACAGCGCAAGCACGGTTCTGTGGGAGCCGGGGCGGGCAACCGTCCCGGCTACCTGACAGCGGCGATAGCCGCGCGCGTCGTCCGCCGGACTCCCCCTCAAGGGGCGCCGGATCTCGATCCCGGTTCAGGCCGCCGTTGTCAGGTGCTCGCTGAGGACCTCGGCGGGTGTTCTCCAGCCCAGCGTCTTCCTCGGACGGGTGTTCAGTGCCGCCGCGACAGCCGCCAAGTCATCCACGCTGTGCCTGGCGAGGTCGGTCCCCTTCGGGAAGTACTGGCGCAGCAGGCCGTTGGTGTTCTCGTTGGTGCCGCGCTGCCACGGGCTCTGGGGATCGCAGAAGTAGACCTGCAGGCCGGTGTCGATCCGAAGCATGGCGTGCTGGGCCATCTCAGCGCCTTGGTCCCAGGTCAGCGACCGCCACAACTGATCCGGGAGCGCGGTGATCGCCTCGGCGATCGCGTCGCGGACCGCCCCGGCGCCGTGACCGGTCAGCGCCGGACCGTTGTTGACCCTGGGGCCATCGCGGCCGTCCATCGGCGGGAGATGAAGCAGCATCGTGAACCGACTGCTGCGCTCGACGAGCGTGCCGATCGCCGAGCTGCCCAGGCCGAGGATCAGGTCGCCTTCCCAGTGGCCCGGAACAGCCCGGTCCTCCGCTTCGGCGGGCCGCTCGCTGATCATGATCTCGTCGGTCACGAAGCTCTTGCCGCGGCCGCGGACGCGCGCCCTGGGGACGCGCAGCGCCCGCCCGGTCCGCAGGCAGGCGGTCAGCTCGCGGCGCAACGCTCCCCGGCCCTGCACATACAGCGACTGGTAGATCGCCTCATGCGAGACGCGCATCGACTCATCATCGGGGAAGTCAAAGCGGAGCCGGTTGGAGATCTGTTCCGGGCTCCAGGCCCGTGCCCAACGCCGGTCCGTCCGGCGGCCATGACGCCGACCGATCCACTTCACGTCGGGACCGTTGACCGCAATCCCATCGGGCCGCTCCACGACCCCGGACAGCCGGTCCTGCACATAGCGGTGCAACTCGAACTTCACAGCGAGCTTGGCGGGCTTCGGGCGCCGCGCACGCATATCGGCATGCCATTGCGCCGTCGTGGCCCGATACTCAAGCCCGCCGCTGCGCGTCGCGGCGTTGCGCCGCAACTCCCTGGAGATCGTCGACGGCGAACGACCAAGCAGGCGCGCGATCTCCCGCACCCCAGCGCCGCCGGCACGCGAGATCGCGATCTCCTCCCGCTCAACGAACGACAGATACCGGCCCGACGGCGCAGCGAGAGTGACCGACGGCATTCCGCCACCCTCCCGAAACCACCGGACGCCGACCGCGGCCGACACGCCCGCCTGCGCCGCAGCATCCTCGCTCGTCAACCCGTGCGCGATCGCCGCCCAGAACCGCTGACGATGCTCCAACCTGCCCACCGGCGGACGCCCCGGCGAACGCATCGCCGGCCGCCCAGCCCGATCCGACGCCCGCCTCTTCGGTGTGCCCATCGCAACCCCTCCCCATCGAGCGTTGCGACGACCGATTGAATCCGCCCGTTGCACGCGGCCGACAGTGCCGATGATCTTGCGAAGATCCGGAATGTCGTAGCGGCGACCACAGGTGTCATCGGAGGAGTCTTCGCTCTGATGACGGTGCTTGATGCCAGACAGGTGGTAAAGGCCGTGCCGGCACTAATGAGCTTGATCGGTGCCGCCGTCGTAGCGGTCCTCAGCGTGATCGAGTGGCGAGCCTCATGACCGGCGACGCCCGCCAGTTCGCTCCGCCTGCAATGAGTTCATGAGACGCGTTGTCGCACTCGTAACAGCGACATCTGAATCGACGTGGATGCCATAACCAGACGGCGGCCGTCGTCGATGCTGCGTCGCCGGCGATCGTCGCGCATTGCAGGACTCGCGAAGGACTCCTTGCCGGAGCGCTTTGCGTGTGGACAGTTACCTCGCAGGCGGCACGGCCGACGATGAGCCCGAGTTCTCGGTGCGCACCTACGAATACTTCGCCGACCCTGACCGGCTGACGCGCGGCGTAATGGACAGGATGCTCGTCGTACCGTAATCGCTGATCTCCGTCTGTCAAGATGAGGCACCTGCCGGACGCCGCAACAGTCCTCCCGACAATCAAGCCGGAAGCTGCTGACTCGAACTCAGCGCACCACGAGTGCTGCACGTGGTGTGTGCCCGCGCCACACCACTCTTTTCAGTCGGCCCGATGGGTCTGCTCTCAAGTCGAGAAAACCCTGCAATAGCCCAGTTGACACGCGGGGTCATCCTAGCGTGGTCCTTGTGGATCTTGGGATCCCTCGTGGGTTATGGACGTGGCGGCGCTGCCACGTCCTTTTCGCTGACAACCGGTTTGGCCGGCCACCGCCGGGTCATGGGTGGTGTTGCGGGGCCGACGCCATTGCTTTTGGACGCGTGGTTACGGGCATCTGGTCGCGGTCGACGGCGTGGCTGATCGTGTCCGATGGGAGGCCACTGGCATGTGACGGCGCCCGGGACGTGGTGGCGCGGAGCCTCGCGTGGAGTCAGCGCCCGGCTGCGCGGCGGGGGACGGCGCGACGCTCTCGGGTGGTAAGCGTGTCCGGATGTCTGGCGCCGAGGGTGCGCGTGCGCTTCAGAAAGGGGATCCAAGGCCGCTTCTGCGGGCCGGTTGTCCCTCGAAGTAGGCGCCGTCGAGGTTGTGCGCGGTCCGGGGCGTTACGGATGTTCCCTCGCCGAGTGCCTGCTCGAAGTCGCCGAGCAGTGGGCTCGAGAATGGCGATCCACACGCCGCCCCGCCCCGCGCTGACTTACGTGCGGGTGAGCTTGTGGCGGGGGCAGGAGGGTAGATAGATGACCGGCGCTCAAGAGCTCGTCATGGTCGGTAACCAACAGCTCCCGGATTGCCGATCGCCCTCGGCGGTGGCGGTGGACGTCGTTGCACACGCGGGCGAGGTTGTTGCGTCCGGTCCCGTGATATGAGGGCGTAAGATCATTGCGCACCATGAGCGTAACAGGAAGTTCGGCGCCGGGGACGCGCTCGGCGTGCGCTACGTACCACCGGGGAGTTGGCGAGATCACGCTGGCTCAGGCTCGGCGTATGCAAGGTACGGGCACGCGCGGTTGAGCAGTTCGACCAGCTCTTCGCCAGCGTCGCCGGGTTACGAGCGCGAGGACGGAGGCAGCAGCTGCTCACCATGGGCTATTGCCGCAGCAGCTCCACGTCGCTGGGAAACGCGCCCCCGTAGGCGGCCACAGCACGCGGCAGTACTCGCCGTGGTCATAGCCGTGGCCGACGATCAGCTTGTCGGCGCGCGCAATCGCGGACGCGAGACGAATTCGTCGTGATTGGCGTGGGCCCAAGGTCATCGCCGAGACGTCGCCCCGCCGATCGTGCTCGGTACTTACGGGCAGCTCTCACGGTAGGGGATGCCGGCGGCGTAGTGCGTCCACTCGGTCTTGCTGAGGCCGTCACCGACGAGCTTGCAGACCTCGGTCTGCAACTCAGCGAGGTTGCGCCAGAGGATGTTGGTCCAGATGTGGACGCCCTCGGTGCTGGCAGCCTCGAGCGTGCGTCCGTCGGGGGTGAACGCCACGCTCTTGATCTGGGGCGGCGAGAAGCTCGTGACTTCTGGGAGGATCGGCTTGCCAAGGAGCTTGTGGGTCTGCACGTCCCACAACCGGATTCTCCCGTCGAAGCCGCCAGATGCCAGCGTGCGTCCGTCCGGGGTGAACGTCACGGTGTCAACCGAGTGGGTGTCGCCGGGAATGGGCCCGCCGCGGGCCCTCTGCGTGCGCACGCTCCATAGCCGGATCGTCTTGTCCTCGCTGGCAGACGCCAATGTCTGCCCGTCGGGGCTGAACGCCAGGCTGTGGACGTAGTTCGTGTGGCCGACCAGCGGCCGACCGAGCCGTGTGCGGGTGCGCATGTCCCACAGCCGGATCGTGGCGTTGCTGCTTGATGCCAGCGTGCGCCCATCGGGACTGAACGCCATGTTCGGGACCTGCTCGGTGTGGCTGCTTGGCAGCCGGCCGAGCGGCTTGTGGGTGCGCACATCCAACAACCGGATCATCTTGGCCTCAGCGACCGCCATCATGCGCCCGTCGGGACTGAACGCGAAGGCCGGCGCATCGCCGGGGTGGGAGGTGATCGGCGGGCCGACCTGTCTATGGCTGCGCACGTCCCATAGCCGGATCGTGCCGTGGCTGCTCACGGCTACCGTGTGCCCGTCTGGACCAAACGCCAGGCCGGCCACGATGCCGTAGTCGGGCTCGTGGATCGGGCGGCCGAGCAACTCGCCGGTGCGCGGGTTCCACAACCGGATCGAGACGGTCCGGTCAGTCTCGTTCACGCTGGCGGTCGCCAGCGTCCGGCCGTCCAAGCTGATCGCCGTGCGCGCGATGTCGCCGGGTACGTTCAGCGGCGCGCCGAGCAGCTTTGGCGTGCTCATGTGCCATAACCGGACCGTGGTGTCGTAGCTGCCGGACGCGAGCGCGTGCCCGTCGGGACTGAAGGCGACACTCGTCACAGCGGCGGTATGACCGCTCAGCACGACGCCCAGCGGTCTGCGAGTACGCGCGTTCCACAGCTGGACCGTCTTGTCATCGCCACCGGACGCGAGTGTCTGCCCGTCCGGGCTGAACGCCACGCTCTCGACAGCGTTGCCCTCCAGGCTGACCAGTTGGGAGTACAGCGGCTTGCCGAGTTGCTCGTGGGTGCGCACGTTCCACAGCCGGACGCTTCCGTCGAAGCTGCTTGATGCCAGCGTGCGCCCATCCGGACTGAACGCGACACAATCGACGTAGTTCGTGTGGCCGATCAGCGGCCCACCGATCTGATCGTGCGCGCGCACGTCCCACAACCGGACGGTGTAGTCGAGGCTGCCGGATGCCAGCGTCCGCCCATCGGGACTGAACGCCACGCTGACGACGAGGTTCGTGTGGCCGGTCAGCGGCCGGCCGATCTGATTGTGCGTGCGCACGTCCCACAACCGGATCGTCCTATCGTCGCCGGCAGATGCCAGCGTCCGCCCGTCGGGACTGAAGGCGACGCTTTCGACCCTGCTGGAGTGGCCGGTCAGCGGCCGGCCGATCTGGTTGTGCGTGCGCGTGTCCCACAACCGGATCGTCTTGTCCCTGCCGCTGGACGCCAGCGTATGGTGATCGGGACTGAACGCCACGCTGTCGACACCGTCGGTGTGGGCGGTCAGTGGGGCGCCGAACTGTTTGTGCGTGCGCGCGTCCCACAAGCGGACCGAGTGGTCGGTGCCAGCGGAAGCGACGATGCGCCCGTCCGGGCTGAACGCGACGTCCTCAACGCGGGCGGCATGGCCGTGCAGGATCGCGAGCGTCCCAGGATGGCGAGCGGCGGTGAGTGCCGCAAGGGCACTGCTTCGCGCCTCAGGGCGAGAGGCGGCGCGGGAGGCTCCCAGCGCGAGCAACAGCGCGACGTCGGGTCGGGTGCTGAGCACCGAGTCCGCCGAGGACGCCAGCGCGAGCGATGTCGCACGCGCTGAATCCCTTCGCGCGTCGCTGCGCTGATGCAGTGCCCACACCGCCACTGTGGCGACGATCGCCGTCAAGGCTGCCAACCCCGAGGCCAGGGCTCGCAGGCGGCGTGTTCTGCGCCTGGTGGCCTGAAGCTCTCTGTGCTCGGTGGCTTCGCTTGCAGCGAGGAAGTCGTGTTCGAGCCGGCTCAGATCCTCGGCGTGATCGGTGCTCCACTCGCCGGCCGCGGCGAGCCGTGCGCCTCGATACAGCGCGCCCGGCTCGCGATCCAGGCTGTCCCACTCGCGCGCTGCATCCGTCAGGCGGCGATGGATGAGCAGGCCCGCGCGATCGGAATCGATCCACCCACGCAACCGCGGCCAGCCACGGATCAGCGCCTCATGGGAGACATCGACGACCTCTCTGCCGGTTTCGTCGCGCCCCGTCGTCAGCAGACGTGCATCCACGAGGCGCCCGAGGACCACCTCGAAGCCGGCGTCGGCTTCGGCGGGCGAAAGCTCGGTTCGGGTTGCGCGGCGTCGGGTGTCCTCGGTGCCTTCGCCCGGCTGGGTGAGGCGCAGCATCGTGCGACGCGCGATCTGCTGCTGATCAGTCGTGAAACCCGAGAAGACATCCTCAGCTCTTTTGGCCAGGGCGCCCTCGACGCGCCCGGCCTGCACATAGCCATCGAGCGTGAGCTGGTCGCCGACGCGTCGGCGCCATACCTCCAGCAGCGCGTGCTCGAGCAGCGGCAGCGCGCCGCCGTCAGAACCAACATCGTCGAGGATCGTCTGCACAAGACCGGACTCGAGAAACAGACCCACGCGCCGCGCCGGTTCCTCGATCGCCTGGCGCAGCTCGCCGTCATCCATTGCGCCGACGAGCGCCAACGAGCGTGCCGTACGCTGCGCCAGCTCGGGGTACTCCGCACAGCGCGCGTAGAAGTCTGCGCGCATCGTGACCACCACGACCGTCTGCCCACCGCTCGCGAACGCCGCGTGCAGCAGGTTGGCGAAGAACTGCGCTCGCTCGCGCTCGTCGCTGCAGAGCGTGAAGACCTCCTCCAGCTGGTCGACGATGATCACCACGCGGCTGGCCTGGGAATCGGCTCCCAGTGCAAGCGACACCGCGAGGTGCAGCGTGCGGCGGTCTGCCGCCAGCCCATCGAGCGTTGCCTGCATCGAGCTCCCGGCGCCTAGCGGCGCCAGCTGCGTGGTCAGCGCCTGCAGCGGATGCGCACCGGGTCGCAGCAGGCACACCTTGTAGTTCTCGCCTTGGGCCAGCCCGGCGTCACGCAACCGCGGTATGAGCCCTGCGCGCACGAGCGATGACTTGCCGCTGCCCGACGGCCCCACGACGCACAACAACCGCGAGCTCTTCAAGATCTCCAGCAGGCGCTGGACATCACGCTCACGCCCGAAGAAGAACTCCGCATCGTCCTCCTCAAAGGTCGCAAGCCCACGGTAGGGGACGACACCGACCAGCGGTTTTGCCGGCGCAGCGGAGCCCTGCGAAACCCCCTTGATCGCATTCAACAGCCGCTGCAACGCGCGCTGGCTGACACCCTCGCGCAGGTCCACCCACGTCCTAGTCGACAAGAACGGCGGCAGCTGTTGTGTATCAAACGGATCCTCGACACCGGGCAGGAGCACCGCGAAGACGCGAAAGTCGTCTCGCTGGTTGGCCCGCACCAGCGCCAACTCAAGCTCCTCAAGCTGCCACGGCCCGAACGGGTGCGGACCAACGAACAGTGCACACGCCTTCGAGTGAGCTAGCCCGTCGCCAAGCTCGCGTTGCCAACGCCCTCCAGGCGTCAGGTCCCAGATGTCCAGGAACGCTCGAATGCCACTGCGTCGCAACTGCTCGGCGATCCGTTCGACAACCGGCTTGTCCAGAGCGTTGTACGACACAAACACGTCAAACTCTACGCCGCCGCCATCGCCCCGGCCGCCGCTCGCAGACTCCGCCACACGGGCGCGCCCGAGTAGCTGCGGATCATCGGACAGACGCGGATCCTCGCGACGCTCTCCCATGCGAAACTCGAACCCTACGTGCCCCGCACGCTGCGATGCCTTGACCGCTGCCGCGGACGCTGAGAGACCGACTCGGCGCGCCGGTGCTCCAATTTCGGTCTCTCACGAGAACGCCGGGCTTTGCGACCCATGTAGCCCCAACGATATGAATGACCTGACGATCGGTTCGTGATCGTGATCACACGTCTGAGATAGGTTCGTAGGGCGAAAGCCTTGTCTTAGCGGGCGAATCGGCCTCGAGCAATCGGCCTGTATGACCCGCGCTGCGGGCCTCAGATCGCCGTCCGAGGCGGCGCGAAGCACGCTGACTTGATCGCGATCTGCGACGGCGACGCGACCGCTCTGCCGTTCGGTGACGCCTCGTTCGATGCGTCGACCGCGCGCTCGCCGAAACGCACCGGGTGCTGCGTTCTGCCGGCCGCATGCGCATGGGAGCGCCGCGCCACGCCACGTGTGCGATCGCCTCGAATCGCCACAGCCACGATCGCCTCGCGCAATGGCAGGGCCGGGGCAACTTCTACGCTATTGGCCGTTCTTCCCTCGTCACTCTGGGTCCTCGTCGGAAGGCAGCTCTTCGTCGGAAGGCAGCTCTACGTCCGACTCGTTGGCTTCGTCCTCGCGGATGTCGGGCAGTGGCGCCGACACGGCGTTGGCCTGGGCGAAGCCGTCGAGATCCGGAAACATGGTTTCCTGCGCATAGCCAAAGAGGCTGCTCCAGTGGTGGCTGAGCTCATGCTTGAGCACGGGCGGGATCGCGACGCACACCAGGCCGGGGATCGCACGGCTTGTCTGAAACTCGGACTCGATCAGTTCCAGCTGCTGGGGAATGCCGACGAGATCCTCGCCGATGGAGCCCCAGCGGTTGACCCGCGCCAGACCCCAGAGGAAGAAACCCTGCTGCGCCGGGATGCGCGGCGACAGTGCCGAGGGTCGCCAGATCGATAAGCGATTGCTACCCCGATCAAGGAGCTCTGAGAATGGCCGGGCGAGCGTGGCCTCATCGCTGACTTCGAATGCGCCGCTGAGATCCAACCCGACCAATAAACCGAAACGGTCGGGGGCTTCACGGCAAGCGAACCACAGGGCCACCCAGACGTTACGCGTGAAGTCCATGAGCCTCGTCGCCGCGCCATGGTGCCGTAGGAGCGCGAGGAGCTCGAGGTCACGCAGGTCGCGTCCGTTTGCGCGGCCATGGCCCGCCAGTCGCGCGCGATCGAGGAGGCTCTGCTCATACTCGCAAACGAGGGTCTCGAGGTACGTGGCGGGTGCGCCCACCAAGTCGTCCTCCGGTCGTGGCTCACCAATCCTGCGTACCGCTGTCGAATCCAGGTGCCAGTCGATGTCTCCTTGACCGCGCCAGCCGCCGCGCAGTTGCCAGCCGAGAAACGCGAGCAGTGCCGTCAGGTCGACCATCATCTGGGGCGACCACACGCGGCCGAACAACGGATGCTCGATGGTCGGAAGCTCCCGATCAAAGAAGCCGCCCGGCGTGCGCAGCCACTGCGTACGGATGGTGGCGCGTAGCTCGGCGCTGCGATTGTCGCCCGTAGTCACGCATCGCAGCTTGACGTGTAGCCGCGACACACACCGTCACGCGCGCTCGCACCCATGGCGAAAGAAGGGGCGACTAAAGCGCCTGCGCCGATCGACCTCCGGCCTTCTACACGGCAGGTCGCTAGCCACAAGCCGTGCACGTACGAGGTTCTCCGGTCCTCGCTCTCCGGCCACGCGACCTGTATCTATCTGTGAGAAACCTGTGAGAGATGAGTTGCACCGCCGTGTGGATGATGGCACTCTGGCTTAGCGATTGAGCGCACAGGGACAGCGGTTGGGGTTACCCCGTAATGGGGGAAGGGAGGTACATGATCACGCGTGTGCTTGTAGATGTGGGCCCGATCGCTCGCTATCGGACATCATCGCTGTTCGCTGGGGCTGCGCTCGCGACCCTGGCAATCACGCTGGGTTTCGCCGCGACGCCTGCCGTCGCCGCGGGTCCTGCGGAGGGCTTGGCGCAAGCGGGACGCTGGGAGGCAGAAGGACCCGGCGGGGCACGCCTAGCGTTCGTCGTCACCGCAGACGGGCAACGTCGATTTGCCGGCGACATGGTCGCGCTGTGTGGCGAACACGAGGCGGACTGGGGGGCAGCATCTACATGATCGAGCTTGACGCTCACGGGCGAGGCCAAGACTCCGGGCTGACGCCTTGGCATCCATCGTTCGCGCTGAATGCGACCAGCGGCGTGGTATCGCGAGTCGGAGAGGTCCGCGACCGTTTTAACCGAGTGGTATGCCCGGGGAGCGCGTTTCGTCATCTGTCGGCGCGGTACATCGGACCGGTCCACATCCGCGACGGCGATTGGGACGTTGTGACCTCGCTGGGAGCCCAGGGCACGATTACAACGTGGGCGGGCGGCGCGCTGGTCATGGACTTCGTTCCGTTTACCGGGATCGCGGCGACAGAGCCGCCGACGCCGTGCGCAGCTGGGCCCATCGGTGCGTATCCCAATCCCGCAGCCGACTTTCCGACGTCGGCGCTCTCGCCAGGGGGGTTGTTTCGCCGACAGGAGACGGTCTCAGGAATGCAGGGCCCGCTGCCTGGCGAAATCACGGTGTGGGGTGCATTCCCAGCTCCCACCATAGGTACCGGGACTTATGTCGGCAAGACCACGCTACCGGCAACGGAGGCGGTCGCGTCGTGGGGTGCGGGCTTGATGGCGAATATCGCGGCCACGCCGTACCTGACGCTGTTTCCCGCGACGGTCGACGATCCGGCGCTACCCGCCCCGCGGCCCCTGCACCGATTCCGTGACGCGGCTGGGGCCGATGCGCCCGTGGGCGCGCTGCCGGACTGGTGGAACGGCGACGACCGTCCGCTGGTCTACGTGACGTTCGGGAGCATGACCGCGAACGTTCCGACGGCGGTGCCGATCTACGACATCGCGATGGAGGCGGTGGCCGATCTCCCGGCGCGGGTGCTGCTGACGACGGGCGCGACGGACGGCAGCCCGCTTTCAGCGGCGCCCGCTTCGCATGTGCACGTGGCTCGCTGGGTTCCGCAGGTCGACGTGCTTGCACACGCGCGCGTCGTCGTCTGTCATGGCGGGTCGGGCACCACCCTGGGCGCGCTCGCGGCCGGGGTGCCGCTCGTGGTGACGCCGCTGTTCGCCGATCAGCCACAGAACGGGCGCCGGATCGCCGCCGTGGGGGCGGGAATCAACGTCGAGCCGGACGAGACCGGCGCCATCCGCAGCGCTATCGACCCCGCCGCGTTACACGACGCCATCGCACGCGTGCTGGCCGAGGAGACCTTCACACGAACGGCGGGCGCCATCGGCGCAGAGATCGGCGCGCTGCCCCCAGCGGACGCGGCTCTGCTGGGCGCCGCCGCGTAGCGATCACGCCGATCACTGCCTGAGCATCCCGCTCGCGCGTCCGCTTGGCACGCTGGGACAGATCGGCATTCTCGTTCGACGCTACGCGGGCTTTGCGTAGTCGCCGAATTCGCCGAAGTCAAGGCACACGCACGGCTCGTCGCCGACAACCTCGGCGTCGTGACCGGGGGCGATCGCCACAACGTCGCCGGGACCCGCGTCGCCGCCACTGCCATCGTCCATGTACACGCGCATGACGCCTGAGACAACGTAGCCGAGGTGTGCGACCTGGCAGGAGTCGGTCTGAGCGATCGGCTTGACGTTCTCAGACCACTTCCACCCCGGCTCGAACGTTCCCTTGCCGACGGTCCGGCCGCCGACGATCACCACGTCGGCGTGTCCTTTGCCCTCGAACTGCCTGACCTCGTCGGGGGAGTCGAAATTCTTGACCTCAACAGACATTGCAGCGCTCCTCACTTCGCGAATGAAGCGAGCCTAGACCGGTCGACGTCGTGCGGGCAACCTCGGATGCCCGATCCGCCGGCGAGGCGCGTTGCGCGCGTTCGTCGCCGGTCACGCGATGGGAAATCTGAGACGGCGACGAAGCTCAGCGCAGGCGGCCGGTGAGCAGCGGATCGGTCGGGACGTCGCCTGGACGCAGGCGCAGCCGCGCGAACAGCTCGGCCGTGTCGAGCGACTCGTCCTCGGTTTCGATGCGAATACCGAGCTCGCGCTCGGCGTCCTTCGACGCGCCGATGAGCACGAGCTCGACCCCGGCGTAGTCGAGGATGTCGGGCGGGTTGACGGCGATGAACCGGCGGCCACCGAAGCGCTCGCGGATCTCGGGTGGCAGATCCGGCCGTTGGCGCGAGCTCAGCCCGGCGCCGGGGGGAGCCGGCGCGTCGGGGTTGCGCACGGCGACGATATAGCTGGCCTGGCGGCAAATCCCGAAGAGCTCCTGGGCCTCGCCGGGCTCACGCAGCAGCTCAAGGGCATAGGCAAGGTGCGTGTGGCCGTTGTGGTCGGCGATCGCGTAGCGACCCTCGCCGACCGGTCTGGCCTCCGGCTGCACGCGCACGCCGCGGGTCTTCGTCTCGTACGTCTTACGCTCGAGGTCGTCGCGGATCCGCGCAGGATCCTGCGCGACCTCGGCGAGGAAGGCCCACTCGCGCTCGTGCGCCTCAGGATGCGGAAGGCGCTTGCGGCCGACCACGACGCGGCGCAGGACATCGCGCCCGTCGGGCTCGAGCACGTAGAAGAAGCGCTGGACGTCGTCGAGGCCGCGCACCTCCTCGACACCGACGCGCGGACGGTAGAAGAAGAAGATGTCGCCCTGCTCGAGGATCTCGCTCATCGGGCAGCCGCAAGGTGGCCGGTCATAGGTGCGGCGATAGGGCGCGATCACCTGCCGACAAGCGGGTCCGACGTGGCGTTGCAGCTTCGGTCACCCGCTAGCCTGGGACGTCGTGTCGGCCCGTGGCGAGGTGGCGAGTGACGAAGGTTCAGCGCGAGGCGACGCAGTGACGACTGCTCAAGCCGGTGAGCAGCGTGCCCGCCCGGGGCCGTCGCTTGCCGTCCTGTCTCCTGAGGGCGACGAGATCCACACCGTGCATCTCGACGCAGAGCTGCTGACGATCGGCCGGGAGCGCCACAACGACATCGTGCTCGATCCCGATCCCGAGCAGCTCGTCAGTCGTGAGCACTGCGTCATCGAACGTGTTGGGCAGCGCTGGTGCGTGCGCGACCTGGACAGCCGAAACCACGTGTACATCGAGCGCGCGGGTGAGCGGGCGCGCGTCGACCGCGCGGAGCTGCTTCACGGTGACGCCGTGTGCGTCAAGGCCGACGCCGACACCGCGGAGGCGTCGCGCAACTGGCGGCTGGTCTTCAGTGACCCCGGTCAGACCCAGTTCGCGCAGGCCGTCAGCTGGCTGCAGTATTACCCCGAATCCGGGACGGTCTGGGTGCTCGGCGGGCTACAGCTTCCGCGCCGCGTCGACGCGCCGCCCAAGGCGCGCAGGATGCTGCTGTTCATGCTCAACAGGTATCGCGAGCTGGAAGAAC
This sequence comes from Solirubrobacteraceae bacterium, assembly GCA_033855115.1. Lineage (GTDB taxonomy): Bacteria > Actinomycetota > Thermoleophilia > Solirubrobacterales > Solirubrobacteraceae > CADCVQ01. The sequence goes on along the minus strand of JAWVGJ010000140.1, from coordinate 1,069 downwards.
CGAGCGACGGCGTTGTTGTCAGCCTCGCCGAGCTCAAGACCGTGCTGTGGCCCGAGGACGCGGATTCTCAGAAGCGTGCCGCGAGCGCCGTCGCCAACATCGCCTGGGAGTTGCGGCCGGCCCTTGGCGACGAGGACCAGCACCTGCTCCAGACGGTGCGCGACGAGGGCTACCGGCTGGTGCCGCGGCCGAAGCTCTGACTGACTCGGAACGCCAAGACGCGCTACACGCTGGCCGTAATAAGCGGCACGACGTCCAGATAGGTCTTGCCCTCGCCCGTCTCACCCAAAGCCGCCATCTTCCACCCGCCGGCGTGGCGATAGACGTTGGCGATGACCATCGCGGTGTGCGGGCCTTGAGCGGACAGGTCGTAGCGGGCGATCTCCTGCTTGGTCGTCTCGTCCACCACGCGGCAAAACGCGTTCTGGATCTCGCTGAAGCCCTGGCGGCTGTAGCACGTCACGGTGAACGACAGCGTCTTCACCAGCGCGGGCACGCGGCTGAGGTCGACGAGAATCGACTCGTCGTCACCGTCACCTGCGCCGGTGAGGTTGTCACCGGTATGTGTGATAGATCCGTCCTTGCTGTTGAGCTGTCGAAACCACACGGCGTCCACGATGTTGCTCTCAGCATCCAGCAACACGCACGAGGCGTCGAGATCCACGTCGGCGGTCTTGGAGCGGCCGAAGCGGCCCTTGCGCTCGATCGCATCCCAGCCGAGGCCCATCTTCACGCGTGTCAGCGCCCCCCCGTCGGTCTTCGCCAGGTCGATCCGCTGACCCTTGGACAAGTTGATCGTCACGTGTCCACTCCTTCATCACTCAGTCTGGGCCGCATGGGGGACCAGCTTAGCCCGGATCAGCCTCGCCAAGGAGCTTTTACCGGCGCCGCGCGGGCTGCTGAGCGGCCGCGACGATCCGGGCGGGATCGGCCGAACGCACTCGCTCCAGTGCCGCCAGGGCGATCTGCTGGCCCGATGCGACGTGCTCGCGCGTGGTGACCAGCGCTCCCGGCGGAACCTGGTCCAGCGTCACGAGCTCAGCGTCGCACGGGCACCATGCGACGTCAG
>JAWVGJ010000139.1:0-92046 GCA_033855115.1 Solirubrobacteraceae bacterium | reverse complement strand
CTGATCGAACCCATCGGCGTCGGTGTCCACGATCCAGGGCAGGACGGTGTGACAGACGCTGCAGCGCGGGATCCCCGTGGCGGTCGGGCGCACGCGGTTCTTCGTCTCGCAGTTGGGGCACTTGATGATCGTCGGCTTGGCTGCCATGACGTGAAGTCCGTGACGCAGTCTTCGGGGCCGCCCGCATAAGCCAGAGGAGGGAATCCTCCAGCGGGGCGGCCCGCGAAGGTTACTGTCAGGAGGCGGCTCCGGACGGCGCGCCCTCGGACTCGGGCGTGCCGGCGCTTTCCTGCGCCGCGGGCTGCGAGGCGGAGCCCTCGGCCTGCGGCTCGCCGGCGCTTGCCTGTGCCTCGGGGTGCGAACCCGAGCCGTTGCCCATCGCGCTCCCCGGCCGGATCTCGATCCTGCGTGGCTTGGGCTCCGCGGGCTTGGGCAGGTGCAGCGTGAGCACTCCGTCGCTCATCTCGGCCTCGATCGCCTCGGGGTCAAGGCCGCTGGTCACCCGCAACGTACGCTCAAAAGCCCCGAACGAGCGCTCGATCCGGGCCGTGCAGTCCTCGAGGTTCTCCCACGGCGGGCGCCGCTCGCCGCGAACGGTCAGCATGTCGTTCTCGAGCTCGATGTCGAGGTCCTCGGCTTTGAGCCCCGGAACGTCCATGTAGACGGTCACTCCGCTGTCGCTCACGATCACATCCGCAGGCGGCAGGAACGCGCTGGCCGCGCCCGGAGTGTTCATGAAGCGGCTGAGATCCCTCATCCAGGGCGCGAACGGCTGCAACATCGTCGCCATCGCGATCCTCCTCGTATCTCGTGGAAATGGTGAGGCTCGCGAGTGAGCCTCCGTACCGCCTCGACGTAGGACGCGCGCCGGACACGTCAACCTTGAAGCATCGGCGGACATGGCCTACCGCCTTGCACTTGCGCCCGGCGAGAGAGGAGGTTCCCGCATGACGACGAGGCGCGAGCCCGAACCGCTCGAGGAGACGCCCGACCTCTACGGGGCCTACCCGCGGCTGAGCCCCGAGCAGATCCAGGCGCTTGCGGCGCTCGGCGAGCGGCGAGAGACGCACGCGGGCGACGTCCTGTACCAGGCAGGCGACACGAGCTGCGACTTCTTCGTGATCCTTGACGGCAAGATCGCGATCGTCGAGGGTCACGGCACCGACGACGAGCGCATCGTCGCGGTCCACGGAGCGGGCCGATTCGTCGGTGAGCTCGGCCTGCTGACCGGCCAACCCGTGTTCCTCAGCGCCGTCGCACGCGAAGCGGGCGCCGTCGTCTGCGTCCCGACCGACTGCCTGCGCGACCTCGTCGCCAACGACAGCACGCTGGGCGACCTGATTCTGCGCGCGCTGCTCCTGCGCCGCTCGATCCTGGTCGGTCTTGGTACGGGCTTTCGGATCATCGGTTCGCGCTTTTCGCCCGACACCCGGCGGCTGCGCGAGTTCGCGGCGCGCAACCGCCTGCCGCACCGCTGGATCGACCTCGAGCAGGACCCGGCAGCCGAGCGGCTGCTGCGCGCCCTCGGGATCGGCCCCGAGGACACGCCGGTCGTCATCCTGCACGGCTCCGAGGTCTTGCGCAATCCCAGCAACCAGGAACTCGCCCGCAAGCTCGGAATGCTGCAGCCGGTGGAGGGCGACGTCCACTGCGATCTGCTCGTCGTCGGAGCCGGGCCGGCCGGGCTCGCCGCGTGCGTCTACGGCGCGTCTGAGGGCCTGAGCACGATCGCGCTGGAGGGCGTCGCCACCGGCGGCCAGGCGGGCACGTCGTCGCGGATCGAGAACTACCTCGGCTTCCCGGCGGGCATATCCGGCGCCGAGCTCGCCGAGCGCGCCGAGATCCAGGCCGAGAAGTTCGGCGCACGGATCAACGTGTCGGCCGAGGCGACCGCGATCGAGCCGCGCGCCGACGGCTACGCCGTGACCTACGGCGACGGCGACACCGTCCAGGCTCGCAGCGTCGTCATCGCCACCGGCGTGCGTTATCGCAAGCTGCCGATCCCCCGTCTGGAGGACTTCGAGGGCATCAGCATCTATTACGCCGCGACGGTCGCCGAAGCGCAGATGTGCGCGGGCGATCCCGTCGTCGTGATCGGCGGTGGCAACTCCGCCGGTCAGGCGACGCTGTTTCTCTCCGACTACGTGCCGCTGGTCCACCTCGTCGTGCGCGAGCCCGATCTGGGTCAGCACATGTCGCGCTACCTCGCCGACCGCATCGAGAGAATGCCGAACGTCGAGGTCCATACCAGCACCGAGGTGCGCGAGCTGCTCGGTGACACGACGCTCGAAGCGGTCGTCGTCGAGCACAACGCGACCGGCGAGCGCGACACGCTCAAGGCCCGCTCGATGTTCGTCTTCATCGGCGCCAAACCGCACACGTCCTGGCTCGGCGGGCTTGTCGATCTCGACGAGGGCGGCTACATCCACACCGGCCGCGATGCAGCAGCAGCGGTCGCGGGCAACGGCGAGGGGCCATTCCATGAACCGCTGTTGCTCGAGACCTCCCAGCCCGGCATGTTCGCGGTCGGCGACGTGCGCAGCGGCTCGATCAAGCGCGTGGCGACGGCAGTCGGCGAGGGATCGATGGCGGTGCGGCTCGTCTACGAGCATCTTGTCGGACACCGGCGGGCCGACCGCATGGCCCGGCAGCCGACGCAGGCCGCCGCAGCGAACGCCGGCTGAGCTTTCATGCCACCGGGTCGCAGATGGTGACGCTCGGGTTGGAGTCCCACCCGACGACGGTCGCGAGTTGGCGGACCGGCTCGGAGGCGGCGACGACCGTCAGCGTCTGATGCAAATGGCCGCGTAGCGCGCTGAGCCCGCGCGCATCGGCGGCGGTGATGTCCAGGAGGTCGATGAGCAGCGGACCGTGGAAATACGCGTCGATGACGTCGGCGATTGCAGGCGCACAGGCGGCGTCAAGCTCACCTGCGAGACGCAGCGTCCGCTGCGGGCCCGCGCATGCCGCGCTGATCTGACCTTCCCGTCCGATCGACGCGAGCTCCGGCGCGAAGTCGACCGCATGCATCGCCGCGATCCGCCTCATCGCCGACGGCTCGAAGCGCGTTCGGTCGTACTGTCCCAGTGCGATGGACTGTGTCTCGTGCATGTCGCTTGTCCGGCGACGCTCGAAGTCGCCGACGTGCTGGTGCCCGGGCGGCTCGGAAAGCACCCAGCTCATCTCACTCACGATGCTGAGGCTGACGTAGCCCTCCGCGCGGGCGATGACCTCCGCGTCCTGCAAGTGCAGCAGCATGCGCTCGACCTCGAAGCGCCCGTCGGGCAGGTAGGCGGGATCAGCCGCTCGGACCTCCATCTGTCCGCGGCTCATGGACGGCGCGATGTCGTCGCCCATGGTGGCCAGGGCGGCGGCGAACGTCGCCGGGTCGTGGGCGTCGCAGAAATAGACGATCTTGTGGTCGCGCCGAAGAGCGTCGCGGATCAGTGCCAGAACGAGCCGCAGGCGGTCGCTCGACAGCGCGAAGCGCGAGCACGCGTGATCGCCCGGCCGTGCGGGAAAGCGGGCTTCGGCGTTCGGGCCGGCGGCATGCGGTTCGGCGCCCGCCAACCGACTGGCCACGCTAGATCACGTGTCCGCGAGAGTTGTTCTGCTGGGCTCGGCTCTGCGGCCAATCAACGCTTTTTGTGCGCCACGGGCCCGATGGCAACAAGAACTGAATGGCCCTCAGGATGCCACTCGTGACCCCGAATGTCATTAAGAATGCGCATCAGTCCGTTAGCGCCGCCTCAGCGCCTAGTCGCCGGTCGCGTCAGACGAACGTTTCGTCCACGTAGCACCAGCGCCAATCCTCGCCCGGCTCGAAGGATTGGACGACCGGGTGCCCGACGGCATGCGCATGGCGTCGCGCGTGACGGTTTGGCGAGGAATCGCAGCAACCGACGTGCCCGCAGGTCAGGCACAGCCGCAGATGCACCCAGTGCGAGCCGATCTCCAGGCACTCCTCGCAGCCCTCCGGCGTGCGTGGGACGACCCGGCGGATCATCGTGATGTGTGGGCAGACGACCACCTCGGGGATGTCGGGCACGGCGCTCATCGTCATGCGGGGCAGTAGGGCACGCGGGGGAGCGCGCAAGCGGGGCCTCGCCAAGCCGGCTTGCCGTTCGGTCGCAATGGCCTATGAGCACCCCGTTTGAGTAGGCTGTCGTGACCACTGTGACGCTCGAGCATTTCGGCGCCCCGTCGAGCGCCCGCGACACGCTCGCAGGGAGGCGATCGACGGACTGGAAGGACGGACCGTCTGGTGCGCCGCTTGGCCCGTAGTTCCGCCGCAGCCTTATCGCGCTAGGCGCTCGTACAACGCGCGTTCGGCCTCATGGCGCTGGCGCAGGCGCTCCTTGAACTCCTCGTCGTTGCGGCGCTCTTCGATGTGACGATCGATCGCGTCGCGGACGGTGTCAGTCAGCGACTTGTCATCCGCTCGAGCGACGAGCTCGAGCAAGGCCGCGCGCTCGTCATCGAGCCGCAGTGTCATCGTCTTGGCCATCGGCTCGCGTCTCCTGCAGATCGGGTACGCGACATAGCTTGCCACCTTACTCGAGTATGGTCAAGCAACCGAGCCACCAAGCTACCCACCGAGATTCACACCGGCATCCAGGCCGAACGTCTCGCACGCATGGATCGTGTCGTGACGCTCGCGCAGTCCGCATTAGCCGCCCCGTTCGCCGGCTTCGGCGGCGTCGAGCTGTTCCCGACCTTCGAGGACAAGGCCGCGATCTACTGCGCACGACTGGTCACCTACCACCCGTTCCCCGACGGCAATAAGCGCGCCGCCTACGACGTCATGATCGAGTTCGTTGAGCGCAACAGACGCACGTGGACGCACTCCGCCGGCGGTCTGTCGGAGACCGCCACGATGATCGAACGGCTCGCCGGCGAGCCCCCGCCGGTCAGCGAGGACGACTTCCGCACATGGGTCGCGCAACGCATCTCCCTAAGCCTGCGTTGACGCCCGTCCGCTCACACCAGCGGCCTGCTCCCCAGCAACGCTCCGCGAGAACGCAACGCTCCCGAGCGGGTCTTCCGTCGTGGGCAACGCGCCGGCCTGCGCCGCGGCGCACAGCGCAGGCCGACTGCCCGAACGAGGTCACGTGACGTGTGCGTGTGCCACTTCTTATTGGCCTGATTCACGAAGAACCGCATGACCACGCCAGTGAAGTTGTCGGCGTTGTTGTGGGCGGCGACCAGGCCGTTCAGGCGCAGCTGAAGATCACCGCTGGCCCCGAGCCTCCATTGCTGGCGGCTGGTGCCGTCGCGGCGCTCTGCCGTCACGACCGGGAAGCCCTGGAGACCGCGGCCGGTGAGGCAGCGCGTGCGCGCCTCGTTGAGCGACTGCACGCTGGTGAACGTGGCGAAGCCCGAATTCGTCTCGGTCTTGCGCCAACGCTGGCGCGGATTGCTCGAGCTGCTCGGATCCATTGACGTAACCCGCTCGGGGTGTCGGTAAGGCTGGCCGAGTCAGCGCATTGCCTCGTGCGCTTCTGCCATCGCCCGCCGGGCCACCCCTTGAACCCCGCCGGCCACGCCCTACCACCAGCCCTTGCGGGCGCACAGGCGTCGAACCCTGTCACGCGCCGCGCATCGACACTCGCGACTGAGAGGAGCGGTAATGGCCAAGGCGGTTGGAATCGATCTCGGCACGACCAACTCGGTCGTGGCAGCAACGATGGAGGGCGGTCAGGCGGAGGTGATTCCCAACGCCGAGGGCCAGCGCACGACGCCGTCGGTCGTCGCGTTCACCGATGACGGGCAGCGACTGGTCGGCCAGGTCGCCAAGCGCCAGATGATCCTCAACGCCGAGAACACGATCTACTCGATCAAGCGCTTCATCGGACGCAAGTGGCAGGAGGTCGAGGAAGAGGCCAACATGGTCTCCTACAAGGTCGTCAAGGGACCCAACGACGCCGTTCGCATCGAGGTCCGCGGCAAGCTGTACTCGCCCGAGGAGATCTCGGCGATCATCCTGCGAAAGCTCGCCGAGGATGCCGCCAAGGGCCTCGGCGAGAAGGTCAACGAGGCCGTCATCACGGTTCCGGCGTATTTCAACGACGCCCAGCGCCAGGCGACCAAGGACGCCGGCAAGATCGCCGGCCTCGACGTCCTGCGGATCATCAACGAGCCGACCGCTGCCGCCCTCGCCTACGGGATCGACAAGAAGGGCTCGGAGACCGTGCTCGTCTACGACCTCGGCGGCGGCACCTTCGACGTCTCGATCCTCGACGTCGGCGACGGTGTCGTGGAGGTGCGCTCGACCAGCGGCGACGGCCACCTCGGCGGCGACGACTTCGACAAGCGCATCGTCGACTGGATGGGCGAGGAGTTTAAGCGCGAACAGGGCATCGACCTGCGCAACGATCCCCAGGCGCTGCAGCGCCTCTACGAGGCCGCCGAGCGAGCGAAGATCGAGCTGTCGGCGACGACGTCGACGCAGATCAACCTGCCGTTCATCACGGCTGACGCCAACGGCCCCAAGCACCTGAACATGACCCTGACGCGGGCGAAGTTCGAGGATCTCGTCAAGGATCTCATCGAGCGCACCCGCGGCCCGGTCCAGCAGGCGCTGTCGGATGCCAAGCTGACGGCCGACGACATCGACGAGGTCATCCTCGTCGGCGGCTCGACCCGCATCCCGGCCGTCCAAAAGCTCGTGCGCAGCCTGACCGGCGGCAAGGACCCGAACATGTCGGTCAATCCCGATGAGGTCGTCGCGCTCGGCGCCGCACTGCAGGCCGGCGTGCTCAAGGGCGAGGTCGAGGACGTCGTGCTGCTCGACGTCACCCCGCTGTCGGTCGGCCTGGAGACGCTCGGCGGCGTCATGACCAAGGTCATCGAGCGCAACACGACGATCCCGGCACGGCGCACGGAGACGTTCTCGACGGCGGCCGACGACCAGACCGCGGTCGACGTCGTCGTGCTGCAGGGCGAGCGCGAGATGGCGCAGGACAACCGCCAGCTCGCGCGCTTTCGCCTGGAGGGCATCCGCCCGGCGCCGCGCGGCACGCCGCAGGTCGAGGTCACCTTCGACACCGACGCCAACGGCATCCTCAACGTGTCGGCGCGCGACAAGGACACGGGCGCCGAGCAGCAGGTCACGATCGAGGAGTCGACCAACCTCGATCAGGGCGACATCGACAGGATGATCCGCGAAGCCGAGCAGAACTCGGCGTCGGACCGCCGCCAGCGCGAGGAGGTCGACGCGCGCAACGAGCTGGACTCCCTCGCCTACCAGGTCGAGCGGCTGATCAACGACCTCCAGGACCAGCTGCCGGTGCACGAGAAGGCGCGCGCCGAGCAGCTCGTCGCGGACGCGCGTGCCGCGGTCGCCGAGCAGGCCGGACTGGACCGGGTCCGGCCGCTGATCTCCGACCTGCAGCAGCTCGTCAGCACGCTGCCGTCAGCCGCTGCGGCATCCGGCGCGGCCAGCGGCGCCGGCAACGGCGCCTCGGCGAACGGCGGCGAGGCGGCCGAGGTCGAGGAGGACGAGGAGGTCGTCGACGCGGAGTTCACCCGTGACTGATGCTCACGGTCATTCCCCGCACGCGGGTGGCGCGCGTGTGGCGCAGGCGGACTCGCCGGAGCCAGGGATGGCATCCGGCGGGGCTCCCGCGTCCGGCGCGCCGCCGGCCGCACCCGCCAACGGATCGGCAGAGCAGGGCGCCGAGCTCGCTCGCATGGAGGATCGCTACAAGCGCGCGCTGGCCGACCTCGACAACTACCGCAAGCGCTCGGCCCGCGACGTGCAGGCGCGGGTCGATCAGACGCGCGAGTCGCTTCTGCGCGATTGGCTGGAGGCCGTCGACAGCGTCGAGCGGGCGCTGCAGATGAGCCATGGCACCCCCGCCGCCGACGGGCTGCGGGCGCTGCTGGAGCAGATGGAGGCGATCCTCGCCCGCCAGGGCGCGCACCGGATCGGCGCGGCCGGTGAGCCGTTCGATCCCGAGCGCCACGAGGCGATCGAGGCGCGTCCCAGCGCTGACGTTCCCGATCGCACCGTCCTGGAGGCGGTGCGCTCAGGCTGGGCGCTCGGCGACCGTGTCGTGCGGCCCGCGCTCGTCGTCGTCGCGCGACGGCCCGACCCCGCCGCCGGCTGATGGCCGTCGCGTTTCGTGACTACTACGAGACACTCGGCGTCCCGCGCGACGCGAGCAACGAGGACATCCGCAAGGCGTATCGCAAGCTCGCGCGCAAGTACCACCCCGACGTCAACAAGGACCCCGGCGCGGACGACCGCTTCAAGGAGGTCTCCGAGGCCTACGAAGTGCTGCGCGACCCCGACAAGCGCGAGCGCTACGACAAGCTCGGCGCCAACTGGAAGGCCGGCCAGGACGTGTCGGGAGCGGCGGGCTGGGAGGAGGTGTTCGGCCGCGGCCGGCGCGGCTCGCCAGGCGCAGGCGCAGGCGCTCGCGGCGCGGGCGGATTCGGCGACGGGGTTCGCGTCGAGTTCAGCGGCGGCGACCTCGACGGCGAGGATTTCAGCGAGTTCTTCGGCGATCTGTTCGGAGGCGGCGGCGGGCGCGGAGCGGGCCGCCGCAGCAGCATCTTCGACAGCTTCACCGGCACCAGAGGCCGTGGCGGCGATCAGGAGGCCGTCCTCGATCTCTCGCTCGAGGAGGCCGCGTCGGGCGGCCTCCGGCGCTTTGGGATCGACGATCGCGAGTTCGAGGTTGAGATCCCGCCCGGCGTACGCGACGGCCAGCGCCTCCGCGTCCGCGGCGGCGGCGCATCGGGCTCGGGCGATGCGCCGGCGGGCGATCTGCTGCTTCGCCTTCGCATCAAGCCGCACCCGCGCTTCCGCGTCAAGGGCGCCGACCTGTACGTCGACGTGCCGGTGGCGCCGTGGGAGGCCGCGCTCGGCGCGAAGGTTCCAGTGCAGACACTGACCGGCAGCGCGCAGGTGAGCATGCCGCCCGGATCGTCGAGCGGGCGCAAGCTGCGCCTGCGCGGCGAAGGTCTGCCGACCGAAGGTGGCGGCAGCGGCGACCTCTACGCCGTCGTCTCGATCAAGGTCCCCAAGAAGCTGACCCGCAAGGAGCGCGAGCTGTTCGAACAGCTGCGCGACGTGTCGAAGTTCGATCCGCGCAAGGCGCGCTGATGGCCGTGACCACCCAGAAGCGCGTCCACTCAACGACGCTCGCGCTCGTTCGCCGCCCCGGCGTCGCCGGGCCGCTGCTCGGCCTCGATGCAGTTGCGCGCGAAGCCGGGCTGCATCCGCAGCTCGTGCGGCGCTTCGTCTCGCTCGGGCTCGTCGAGCCTGCCGGCGGCACGGCCGCAGCGCCGCTGTTCACGCTGCAAGCCGCCGCCGACCTCGCTCGTGCCGCCAGGTTGCGGCGCGACCTCGGCGTCGGCTATGCGGGCGCGGTCCTTGCCTGTGAGCTGCTCGCACGCATCGAGGTCCTCGAGCGGCGCCTGGACCAAGCCCTGAATCGCTACGAGCGCAACCCGTAACTCGCCTGAGGAGATCGCATGGACATCAACCGTCTGACTCAGAAGTCCCAGCAGGCCGTCCACGACGCGCAGACCAAGGCGATGCGCTTCGGTCACACGGAGGTCGACGTCGAGCATCTGCTGCTCGCTCTGCTCGACCAGGCCGACGGGCTGATCCCGCGCCTGCTCGAGCGCGCGGGAACCGACGTCGATGCCGTGCGCGCCGACCTGCAGAAGGCGCTCGAGTCGCGCCCGCGTGTGTCAGGATCGGGAGCGACCGGCGACGTCCGCGTGTCGCGGGGGCTGGCGGTGCTGCTCGATGACGCCGAGAAGGAGGCGGCCCGGCTGAAGGACGAGTACATCTCCGTCGAGCACCTCGTGCTGGCGATGCTGAGGTCGCGGACGACCGCAGGCAAGATCCTCAAGGATCGCGGCCTGTCGGCGGACCGCTTTCTGGAGGTGCTGACCGAGGTTCGCGGCGCGCAGCGCGTGACGAGCGCGACGCCCGAGACGGCCTACGAGGCACTGGAGAAGTACGGCCGCGACCTCGTCGCCGAGGCGCGTTCGGGCAAGCTCGACCCCGTGATCGGGCGCGATGCCGAGATCCGGCGCGTCGTCCAGATCCTGTCGCGCAAGACGAAGAACAACCCGGGGCTCGTCGGTGACCCGGGTGTCGGCAAGACCGCGATCGTCGAAGGGCTCGCGCAGCGCATCGTGCGCCAGGATGTCCCCGAGGGACTCAAGGACAAGACGATCTTCGCCCTCGACATGGGTTCTCTGGTCGCCGGAGCAAAGTACCGCGGCGAGTTCGAGGAGCGCCTGAAGGCCGTGCTGCAGGAGGTCAAGGCCGCGGAAGGCCGGATCCTGCTGTTCATCGACGAGCTGCACACGGTGGTCGGCGCCGGCGCTGCCGAGGGCGCGATGGACGCGGGCAACATGCTCAAGCCGATGCTCGCCCGCGGCGAGCTTCACTGCATCGGGGCGACGACGCTCAGCGAGTACCGCACGGTCGAGAAAGACGCGGCTCTGGAGCGGCGCTTCCAACCGGTCGTCGTCGACGAGCCGTCGCTGGAGGACACGATCTCGATCCTGCGCGGGCTGCGCGAGCGCTTCGAGGTTCACCACGGCGTGAAGATCCTGGACACCGCGCTGGTGGCTGCCGCGACGCTGTCGACGCGCTACATCAGCGACCGCTTCCTTCCCGACAAGGCGATCGACCTGGTCGACGAGGCGTGCGCCGTGATCCGCACCGAGATCGACTCGATGCCCGCCGAGCTGGATGAGATCACGCGGCGGATCATGCGCCTCGAGATCGAGGAGGCGGCGCTGAAGAAGGAGGACGATCCGGCGTCGAAGAAGCGCCTGGAGATCCTGCGCAAGGAGCTTGCCGAGCTGCGCTCGCAGGCCGACGCGATGACGGCGCAGTGGGAGGCCGAGCGCCAGGCGATCCGGCGCCTGCAGGCGTTGCGCGAGGAGATCGAGCAGCTGCGGCGGGAGATCGAGCAGGCCGAGCGCGCGTACGATCTCAATCGCGCGGCGGAGCTTCGCCACGGGCAGCTGCCCGAGCTGGAGCGCCGGCTGCGTGCCGAGGAGGAGCGGCTCGCCAACAAGCAGGCCGTCGCGCGGCTGCTGCGCGAGGAGGTCACCGAGGACGAGATCGCCGCCGTCGTGGCTCGCTGGACGGGCATTCCGGTGAACCGCCTGCTGGAGACCGAGCGCGAGAAGCTGCTGCGCCTCGACGAGGTGCTGCACGAGCGCGTGATCGGCCAGGACGAGGCGGTGCAACTGGTGGCCGACGCGGTGATCCGCGCGCGGGCGGGGATCAAGGACCCGCGCCGGCCGATCGGCTCGTTCATCTTCCTCGGCCCGACCGGAGTGGGGAAGACCGAGCTCTCCAAGGCGCTCGCCGCGTCGCTCTTCGATTCGGAAGATGCGATCGTCCGCCTGGACATGTCCGAGTACCAGGAGCGTCACACGGTGTCGCGCCTGATGGGAGCGCCTCCGGGCTACATCGGCTACGAGGAGGGCGGCCAGCTGACCGAGGCCGTGCGCCGCAAGCCCTACTCGGTCGTCCTGTTCGACGAGATCGAGAAGGCGCATCCGGACGTCTTCAACGCGCTGTTGCAGATCCTCGACGACGGTCGGCTGACCGATGCGCACGGACGCACGGTGAATTTCCGTAACACGGTCGTGATCATGACCTCGAACATCGGTTCGTTGTACCTGCTCGACGGGATCGACGACAGCGGCGAGATCATGGAGGACGTTCGCGAGCGCGTCATGGCCGAGCTGCGAGGGCACTTCCGCCCCGAGTTCCTCAACCGGGTCGACGAGACGATCCTGTTTAAGCCGCTGACGCTGGAGGAGATCGAGCAGATCGTCGAGCTGTCGATGGAGGACCTGCGCCGGCGTCTGGCCGATCGCCAGATCGTGCTGGAGCTGAGCGAGCCGGCGCGACGGCTGATCGCCCGCCAGGGCTATGACCCCGTCTACGGCGCCCGACCGTTGCGGCGCTACATCCAGCGGGTCGTGGAGACCCAGATCGGGCGAGCGCTGCTGTCGGGACAGATCCTCGACGGTGCGACGATCGGGCTGAACGCGGACGGAGAGCAGCTCGTCGTAACGTGGCGCAACCCCGAACTGTCGCCGCCGAGCAACGGCGCCGGGCCGGACGAGGACGCGGCCGGCTCCGCCTCGGGCGCGGAGGACCCGGAGGCGGTGGGCGCGGGGTCACCTGGGTGATTCTCAGCCGCGCGCGTGCTTGTCGCGCTGGCGCGGCGGCCTATCCAGCGAGGACACGAACATTCGCCTTCACGCAAAACGGACAGAGGTGAATCATGAACAGGAGCAGGATCACCCCGAACGACGACGCTCCCCAGCCCGCCCGGCGGGTCGTCGCCTCCTACAGCGGCTATCGCGACGCAGAGAAGGCCGTCGACTATCTGGCAGAGAACACGTTCCCGATCGAGCGCGTGGCGATCGTCGGGCGCGAGCTCGAGGTCGTCGAGCAGGTCACGGGCAAGCTGACGGCGCTCGATGGCGCAATGCGCGGGGCGCTGACGGGCGCGGTGACGGGCCTGCTCATCGGATGGCTGTTCGCAATCTTCGCGTGGTATGACCCGGCGATCGCGAGGGGATGGCTGATCATCGACGGCCTGTGGTTCGGCATGCTCGTCGGCCTCGCCATGGGGCTGCTGATGTACTGGCTGACGAAGTCGCGGCGCCACTTCGACTCCGTGACGATGACTCGGCCCGAGTACTTCGACATCGCTGTCGAGGAGGACTACGCCGACGACGCCGCGCGGCTGCTGCTCGGCTTCCCGCTTCCCTCGCGTGTGCGCGTAGCCGCGCCGTCGACCGTCAAGCCCGCCTCGCCGACCCCTGCCACTCCCAACCGGGTGACCTGATCAACCACACCGGCCCGTGCGGGTTTTCGGTTCACGCCCTTCCGGCCTGCGCCGTCATCGCCCGGATCGCTGCCAGCGACGGCGCCTGCTCGGGATCGCATCCTGGTGGGATCTCGAGCACGACGTCGAGCTGGCCGTCGATCTGCACGTCTGTCAGCGCGACCGCGTCGCGGCTGACGCGCTGAAACAGCAGGTCCACGCGCGCATCGGCGACGCGCAGCCCGCGCAGCGCCAGCCGGCTCACGTCGCGCGGCAGGGAGGGCCGGCGGATGCGCAACTTGCGCGCCAGCCCGTCGGGCACCAGCCCGAGTCCGGCCGTCAGCGTCGATGGCAACGCGCCCGCCGACCACGCCTGCGGCCGGCACGCGACGGGATACGGGACGGGAGCTTCGTAGGGGCGTCTGTTGTAGCCGGCGAACAGCTCCGGAAGCCGGTATGCGGGGAAGTGGGTCGCAGCATCGATCAGGTTGTCGAAGATGCACAGAAACGCGTTGTTGAAGCCGTACTTGCGCAGGCCCATCGCGAGCAGCGCGTTGTCGTGTGGCCAGATCGTGCCGCTGTGGTAGCCGATCGGGTTGAACGAGCGCACCGACGAGCTCAGCGTGCGCACGCCCCAGCCGGAGTACGAGCCGGCTCCCATCAGCGCGTCGCGGATCGCCGCTGCGCGCTCGGTCGGCACCGCCAGCGCCCACAGCAGGTGGCCCTGATTGGAGGCCAGCGCCCGGCTCGGGCGCTTGTCGGCATCGAGGGCGATCGCATAGAAGCCCTGCTCCTCGAGCCAGAACTGCTCGATCAGGCCGGCGATCCGGGCGGCGCCACGGCGCAGATCCTCCGCGCGCGCGACATCGCCGTCGAGCTCAAATAGCCGCGCGAGCCGCCGCTTGGCTCGCATCGCGTACCCCTGCACCTCGACCAGCGCGATCGGCGCGCGCAGCGGCACGCCGTGCTCGTCGGGCACGCCGTCCCAGGAGTCCTTCCAGCCCTGGTTGACCAGCCCGCGTGAGGAGCGGCAGCGGTACTCCAGCAGGCCGTCGCCATCAAGGTCGCCGTACTCGTCCATCCAGCGCAGCGCCTGCTCGACCTGCGGGCGCAGGTCACGGAACACGCGCAGCGAGCCGATCCAGTCCGCGTGCTCGCACAGCAGGCAGAGAAACAGCGGGGTCGCGTCAACCGTCCCGTAGTAGCTCGTCAGCGGCGTGAGCCCGAGCCGGGCGAGCTCGCCCGGGCGCAGCTCGTGCAGGACCTTGCCCGGCTCCTCGTCGTGCTCGTCGTCGTAGCGCGATCCCAGCCGGCCGGCCAGCAGGCGCAGCGTCGACTCGGCCATGTCCGGATCGAAGGGGAGCGCCTGCAACGCGGTGATGACGGCGTCGCGGCCGAACAGCGTCGCGTACCACGGGATACCGGCGGCGTAGTAGCGGTGGCCGTCGAGCTCGGAGCACAGCACGCGCAGATCCAGCAGCGAGCGGCGCAGGACGCGATCGACGAGCTCCTCGTCGACCTCCAGGCGCAGCCGCTGCGCAAGCCACTCGTCGGCGTCAGCGGCAGCCTGTGCCATCGCTTCGATGCGATCTGAGTTCGCAGCGCGCGGGCGCCCGTCCACGCCGGCTCCGTCCTCGAACAGCGCGTAGCGGAGCTCGAGGACGCGCTGCTCGCCGGGGCCGAGCGCCACCGTGGCGAGCAGCCGTCCAGGCGTGTGCGCCACCGCGCCCTCGCAGCTGACGCGCGTCGTGCGCGGGACGCCATCCAGTCCGACGGCCACGAACGCCAACGTGTCGCCCTCGGCGCTGCGAAAAACCTCGCGCTCCTGGCGTTCGACGAGGTCACGGATCTCGAGCATCGGCCGGAAGTCGGCGTCGAGCACGATTTCGACATCGAGCTCGACGTGGTCGGCCGCGTAGGAGTGCAGCGTGATCGTCTCCGTCATCCCGCCGGCGTCGATGCCGCGTTCGATGCGTACGCGCAGGGTCTGCATCGCCAGCGTGCTGCCGTCGCGCAGTGCGAGGTCGGGATTGGTCAGCTCGTGGACGGCGACCGTGCCGACCCCGTCGTCTGCCACCAGTAGCCGCAGCCGGCGCCCGCAGACGAGCAGCTCGTGCGCGCGCAGGTGGCGGCAATCGTCGCGGTACAGCCCGAGCGGATGATCACCCGCCAGTGGCAGGCGCCCGTCGCGTTCGGTCAGGCAGAACGCGTGCGGTCCCTTGATGACCGTCGAGTAGGTGAGGTTGACGAGATCGCTCACCGCGCCCGCGCAGCTTACGCCGCGGGGGCGATGATCCGGTGCGCCGCTGAGTTCATCGCCGCACGGTAGACGACCTCGTAGTCGCTGGCCACTCGCGCCGGGCTCCAGCGCGCGGCGGCGCTGGCGCGGCAGCGGTCAGAGTCGATCTCGCCGGCGGCTTGCACCATGGCGGCCATCTCGTGCTCGTCTCCGACGAGGAATCCGGTCGCGCCGTGGGTGACGATCTCCGGTGCCGCCCCCTCCGCGAACGCAAGCACCGGGGTGCCGCAGGCCAGCGCCTCGACCATGACCATGCCGAACGGCTCGGGCCAGCGGATCGGCATCAGCAGCGCGTGCGCATCCGCGAAGAGCTCGCGCTTGCGGGCGCCGCCGACCTCGCCGACGTAGCGCACGGCCTCGCCGTCGACGTGCGGCGCGATCCTGGCAGCGAAGAACTCCTCGAAGCCCGGCTGCACGGGACCGGCGAGCACGAGCGGCCGCCCCGCCCGGCGCGCGACGGAGATCGCGATCTGCGGGCCCTTGATCGGGCTCATGCGCCCGATCCACAGCAGGTAGTCGCCCTTGATCGCTGCGGACGGCCACACGTTCACGTCGATCGGATTGGGGATCACGGCACCGATCCGAACACCGGGAGGCGCTGTTCTGGCTTGCGCGCGGCTGATGCACACGATCGTCCCCTTCCTGGCGTGGTGCGCGTAGAACGCTCGCGCATCGTCGTCGAACGGCCCGTGGACGGTGTGGACGACGGGCGTGTCGAGGCGATCCGCCATCGCCAGGGACGTGAAGCCGCAATGGTCATGTACGACGTCGAACGGTGCCGCCCCGATCATGGCGGCATCGATCGCAGCGAACGCACGAGCGACGTGGTCGGACTCGAACAACGAGGCCCCGATGCGGCCGGGGTGCGCGGCGGCGAGCTGCGGCCGCACCGTCGCGCTGGAGCTCGACCCGGGCGCACAGAACAGCTCCACATGGTGGTGGCGCTCGACAAGGGCGTCGCAGAGCGGCGCGACGACCGCCTCGACTCCGCCGTATGCCGGCGGCGGCACCGGGATCCAGGGCGGCGCGAGCATGGCGATCCGCAGCGGGCGGCCACGGCGAACTTCATCCGTCATCCGACGGCCTCCTTCATGACGAGCGATGCCCACGCCTCGATAGGCCGCCGATCCCTGTTGCACAAGCGGCCTCGGGCTCACCGCGCTCGCCCGGCCAGTTGCGCTTGGAGGAGAAGCTCACACGTCTCTTGGCGGCCGCGACGACCCGCGATCCCTCAGTCCAGCCTCCCCGGCAGTCCGAAGCGCTCGAAGACGGCTGCGACCTTCGACGCGTCGACCGCCTGGTCCGGGTAGCGCTCGAACTCGCTCGGATCGCGCGCTTCGGCGGATCTCGCGATGAAGGCCGTGACCTGCTCGACGCGGTCGCCTGCAACGGTCAGCACGTCGAGCGCGAACGGGCGGAAGCACGTCTCGTCCTCGCGCCAGGTGTAGCAGCCGACCGCGGCCTGCCCGCTGGCTCGAGCGGGAAGGTGGCGCCAGCGCCACGCGCCCGACAGCGGCCCGCGCGACAGAAAGACCCGGAGCGCGTCGTGCCCGCGATACCACGTCGCGAGCGGCGGCATCGACCAGGCCGCGTCCTGCGCCAGCATCGCAACGACCGCCTCGACGTCGCCGCGCTGCATCGCGTCCATGTAGCTCTCCACGAGCTCGCGCAGGCGCTCGTCGCCGAGCGCGCGCAGCGTCTCCTGCTGGCTTTGGTCCGGCAGGCGCTCGTCGACGGTCTTGCGGGCGCGCTGCAGCGCGCTGTTGACCGAGGCCACCGTCGTCTCGAGCGTGTCGGCCACCTCTCGGGCAGAGAACCCGAGCACCTCGCGCAGGATGAGCACGGCACGCTGCGTGGCCGGCAGATGCTGGAGCGCGGCGATGAACGCCAGCTCGACGCTCTCGCGCTGCTCGTAACGCGCCTCCGGCGCCGCGTATCCGTCCTCGAGACCGAGCATCACGTCCGGGTAGGGCTCGACCCACACCGACTCGACGAGCGGCCGGCCCGGCATCTCGTCGGGTTCGGCGGGCGCAACGTGGTCGATCGGCAGCCAGCGTTTCGGGCGTCGGGCGATCACGTCCAGGCAGGTGTTCGTAGCGATCTTGTACAGCCACGCCCGCAGCGAGCTGCGCCCGTCGAAGCGCGGTAGCCCGCGCCAGGCGCGCAGTAGCGCGTCTTGGAGGGCGTCCTCGGCGTCGTGGACCGAGCCGAGCATCCGGTAGGCGTGGGCGTGAAGCTCGCGGTGGTGGGGCTCCACGAGACGGCGATATGCCTCCTCGTCGCCGCCGCGCGCCGCCTTGAGCAGCTCCGTAGCCGAGCCCGCGGCCCCTGTCGAACGTCTGGCCATCCGTGAGCAGAGTAGACCTCGGCCGCGGCCGGTCGCGCGGCTGAGGTGGGCGGCGCGGCTTGCCCCGCGGGGGTTGCGACCTACCTGAGAACCCGTCGGATGCCAGTCTCACCGCCGCATGTCCAGGGTTCACACCGTTCGCTTCTTTCGCTGCACGACCTGCCACGCAGCCGTCGAGGATCAGCTCGTTTGGGCGATCGGAAACCAATGCCCGCACTGCGAGAACCCGATGGGAGCCGGCCTGCGAGCCGCGGAAGCGCACTCCCCCCGGCGGCGATCTGGAACCTGCAGTCAACTGAGAGGAGTACCCATGGCCGTGCCAGTCCTACGCCGTGACGTCCACCGCGCCCGCCAAGCCCCGGGCGACGAGCCGCTGCGCGAGCTCGAGCAGATCCAGGAGCAGACCTTCCAGCTCCTGCAGAGCGCGCTCGGCGGCAACCCGTTCGGAAGCGGCGGCATCTGGGTGCCGGCCGTCGACATCGAGGAGACCGAGGACTCCTGGATCATCGAGGCCGAGCTTCCCGGTGCGAAGGCCGAGGACGTGAACATCGATGTTCACGAGAATGAGATCCAGGTCACGGGCGAGATCGTCGAGCGCGAGCGCAAGGGGATCATCCGCAAGCGCACGCGCCGGGTGGGCCGCTTCGAGTATCGGGTCACGCTGCCCGGACCGATCGATCCCGACGGCATCGACGCATCGCTCGACGAGGGGATCCTGAAGGTCGTCGTGCGAAAGCCGGAGGACGCGCGCGCGCACCGCGTGCAGATCAGCACACCGCAGGGCGCCGACTCGCCGCAAGGCAACGGCGCATCGCAGGGCGAGCCCGCCGTGACCGCCTGACGTCGTCCCCCCAAGTTCCACACGTCGGACGCGCGCGCAGGGGTGCGCGCGCCGTCCGGCGACGCTCGATGACCTCGTGAGAACCCCCCGGACTCGCCCGCGCGGCGCGCCCTCCGGACCAGCGCTGGCGCTCGTCGTCGTTGTGGTCGTTGCACTCCATGACGTTCAGCGCCAACAGCGCCACCGATCAGAAGCCTGTGCGTCCAGCATTATCCGTCTGCCCTGGCCGGCGAGCGAGTCCGCTTTGAATTCACGAGCTATGGCCATGCGTACTCGGTCGACGCGGTGCCGGTGCGCGGCGAGGACGGCAGCGTCCAAGCGGTGCTGGCGATCGCCATGCCCGCGCGTTCCTACGGCATGGCCGCCGCGGCATCCCAAAGGACGACGGAACGCCTGGAGCGCTCCGCGGGCGCAAGCCGAACAGCGCGCCGAGTTGCATGGCCTAGCCGGTCGCGATGAGGCACGAGACGCTGAGCGTCAGGCGGGCCGGAAGGCTCGACATAGCGCCAAGCGAGCCCGGGCGAACGCGCAGCGGCTGCGTTCGCGCGACGCCGCTGCGGCGCCAACAGACGCTATCCCCACTCGGTGATTGGTGAGGCGATCCTGATTCACGCGACGTCGTGGCCGCACGAGCTGCACTCGACGGTCGAACGCGCCGCGCCGAACGAGCCGCTGGCGAAGATCACCGCCGCGATCCCGCGCACGCTGCGGCGTAACGAAGCCTGAGCGGCTGGCTTGAGCCGCTCGTTCGCCCAGCGGACGTCTCAGACTCTCGGCGGCGTCGGTTTGCGATCGAAACGGTTGCTGGGGTGATTTCATGCCGGTTCTCAGTTGGCATCAGCGCGCCATCGACTGTCGTTACGGGGTGTCATGAACGCGGTCACCTTCAGAAAAGGGGGTTCCCAAGGCGATATCCGGCCAGCTTGAGATCTTGCTGGCCATGAGCGTCGAAGCCGAACAGCAGGTCGCCGCGGCCGCCCGTCTGCAGCTGACCTGGCACTACGCGCGGCTGCTGACCACCAAGGAACATCGCCAGGACGCGCTGCTTAGCCTGGATCCACCGTTTCTCGGGATCGCGGTCGATTTGTGGCCGGTTGAGGATCGGTCGGTGGGGTGATCGGCGGCTGGCGGGTGGGGTGAGTGCGGCGGGGTCTGTGAGCCCGTTCAAGGCGCGCCTGGTTTGTGGTGTGTCGCAATTTTGTGGGAGGGGTCGGGCCGGGTTGCCGGCGGGGTCTGACGCTGGTCATCGGGGCGGGCCGCGGGGGGACCGGGTCAGGTGAGCGCGGGCAGCGCGCGGATGCGTTGCAGGGCGGTGGTGTAGTCGGTCTGCCAGGGCCAGCGGGCGGGCAGGTGCAGCGTGCTGGTGCGGGCGTGGCGGGTTAGGCGCCCGGGGAGCGCGAGCAGCCGGCGGCGGTGCGTGCGCGCGCGTCTGGGTGTGCTGGCCGGGAGGCCGAGCAGTTCGGTCCAGCGCAGCAGGTTGTGGGTGAGGCAGGCGATCACTGTCCAGGCGGCGTTGGCGGCGAAGTCGCCGGAGGGGAAGTGCGCGAGCGCTTGGTCTTTGACGTCGCGGATCGCGAGCTCGACGACGGCGTGCTGACGGTGCTCGGCCTCGACCAGGCCCAGCGCGTCGGTGCGGTTGCTGATCAGCGCGTGGTGCTGGTAGGTGGTGAACAGTTGGCCTTGTGCGTCGCACCCGAGCGGGCGCACGCGCCGAACGATCAGCCGCTCACCATCCAACGTCGTTTCGGCGATCTGCGCGTGCCCGGTGGCGGGGTAATTCGTCAAGGTCTGCCAGTGCTCGTTGGCGATCTGTGCGATCGCGGCCGCGACGCGCGTGGTCACCCGCGCGCCGATCGAGTACGCGACGCCCTTGGCGTCCAGCCGGACGCGCAACTGCTTGTTTTGAAAGCCGGTGTCGGCGCGCAGCACGATCGGGCCGGTCGCGCCGGCGGCGCGGACCCTGGCGATCAGCTCGTCGACGAAGCGGATGACGCCGCGCTGCGTGTTCGCCTTGCCCGTCCGAAAGCGGATGTGCAGCACCTCGCCCGTATCGGCGCGGGTCCCCAGCAGCGGGTGATAGCCCAACACATGCGTGTAGCCACGGCTGGCGCCCTGCTTCAAACGGCCGTAGACCTCACCGACGAAGCTGTCGACGTCGATCACGAGCCGGTCGCCACCAGGTCCGCCGCCCGCGCGCCACGCCCTGCAAAGCGCGAGGCCGAGCACCCGGTCAAGCTGGCGCACGTGCCCGAACGAAAACGCCCGCAAAAACGTCCCCAGCGTCGACGGGGCCATCACCCGCACGCCCAGCAGCCGACCCGTCCTGCCCGAGCGCAGCACATCACAACCATCGATCGACTGGGCGCCCAACAGCATCGCGAACACCAAGCTCATCACCTTGCGCCCCGGCCGAAACCGCGCGCCGTGCGTACCCAGACGCACGCACTCACCAACCAACGCCTGCAACCCGAGGCGCCCGGCCAGCGTCGCGACCAACAGCACCCCGGCGTTCGACACCGCCCGCTCGTCATCAAACTGCACCTTCACAGCGTCCAGCCGATCATGCACCATGCGGGTGACCTCCTGGGCGAGGGCCGCAGCTGCCCAAATCAGCCGCTTTCTCCCTGCTCAGGAGGTCAAACTACGCCACACACCGGACGACAACCCCGCAAAATGCGGTGGATTGAGGCTAAGACCAGAGCTCGTCCACAAGTCCAAGGAGGAGGTGCAGGCGATCCAGGCAGAGCTCGCCGCACTGGATGCTGACATCGCGGCCCTTCGCGGCTCGGCGAGCAGCGTGGGCGTCATCAGCAGCGAGCTGGATCGCGTGCTCGATGCGCTCGAGCGCGAGCGGCGGCTGCTGGCCGCCGTGGTGGCGGCCGAGCTTCGAGCAGCACAGAGCGACGGCCGTTACAAGAGCCACGACCCCGCTCGGTGAGGCATCCCGGGCGAGCCGGTCCATTGAGCCAGGCGTCGTCAACAACGACGCCGGCGCGACCGCTCCAGGTCAGCTCGACGTCAACGAGGCCAAACGTCGCCGCTGATCAGACCGATGGAGCGAAGCTCGGCGCGCTCGCCCGCGGCCGGCTGGTGACCGGCCGCGGACGTGTAGCAGCGCGTTGTAGCGCTCAACGACCCGCGGCAGGCGCCCGCGGCGACACGTCGATGACCGCACCTCGGCGCATTGGATGCAGCGCACCCGCCGTGCTGGCAGATCACATCCATCTAGGTGGGCCAATTGATCGTCTGCCTTCGCTGGCTGGCTGGCGCGTCAGCATGCCCGGTCAAGCGCCATCCGCCGCGCCACCTTCATCGGCCCATGCCGACCAGCGCCGCCCAACCGGGGGGCGTGACGGTGGCGCGTGCATTGTCGCCTGACCGGGCTGACCGCGCGCATCAGCCACCAGCGAATGAGACAGTTCTCATGGCCGCTGGTCATGCACTACAAGCGCGCCGAACACGACGTCTACATCGGGCGCCCCTCCAAATGGGGCAACCGTTCGTGATCGGCCGCGACGGCACCCGCCAGGAGGTCATCGAGCGCTACGAACGCTGGCTTGACACCCAGCCTGAGCTGCTCGCCGCGCTCCCAGAGCTGACGGGCAGGACACCGGGC
This sequence comes from Solirubrobacteraceae bacterium, assembly GCA_033855115.1. Taxonomy (GTDB): domain Bacteria; phylum Actinomycetota; class Thermoleophilia; order Solirubrobacterales; family Solirubrobacteraceae; genus CADCVQ01. Next base: position 70,113 of record JAWVGJ010000139.1, on the reverse strand, counting down.
TGCTGGTGTGCCCCACAGGCCTGCCACGGCGACGTGCTCGCGCGGCTGGCCAACACCAAGCGCCAGCGCCAGCGCCACGCGGCGCGGTGGCCGCTCGCAAACCCAATCGCCGAGTCGGCGCTCGCTTGCCTTCGGATCGGTCGCACGCCCGGCGTATCCAAGCGCGACACGAACACAATCAAGTAGGTGTATCTCATCGCGAGACATCCCCTCTTTCTCGCAGGCGGACCGGCGGATCTCCCCGGCCCCGGTCTGCCACACGCCCGCCCGTTACCTCGCCGCAGACCGGCGTCACACGGGCTGCAGGCGACCGCCGGAACGCGGGGCCTGCGCCGCTCATCGGCCTACCACCCTGAGCAGGCCGGGCCCCGCGCCGGCGAAGCCCAAGCAATCGACCGGGCAACAACACGACACGAAGCCTGACTTCATCGCGAAGAACACGACCTGCCGGGTCGTCGGCGACCATCAGCTAGAGCTGGGCTCGCCGCCGCACATTTGCATAACCCCGATATGAAGCAAACCGGGCGCCCCGAATAGGTCGTGGACTCTGGGCGCTTCGAGGTCGTGCTGCGCGTCCTCGGACGGCTGTCATGCTTTGATCGGGCTAGGCGGCGTTTCAAGCCAGCGCAGCGGCCGCCTGGTGCAACGCGACCACGCCACGTACGATGCCCTCACCGGACTGGCCCACCGGCTGTTGTTCGGCGAATTGGCGGCCGCCGTCGCCAAACGTGCGCCGCGACGAGCAGCCCTGCGCCGTGATGCTCGTCGACCTCAACGCGTTCAAGACCCGTCAACGACGAGCTCGGCCACCAAGCCGGCGACCAGATCCTCGTGCAGGCCGCCGAGCGACTACGCGACGTACGCCCGGCCGACAGCGTTGCGCGACTCGGCGGCGATGAATTCGCGGGGCTGCTCTGCGGACATCAGACCGTCGACGCGTGCAAGCAGGTCGCCCACAACCTACGGCGAGCCTTCGACGTGCCCTTCGATCTGCCCGCCGGTCCACGCAACGTCGGTGCCACGGTCGGCGTGGCGTTGATCGACGGGGCTCGCGAGGTCAACGAGGCTTTGCACGACGCCGACATAGCGATGTACGCCGACAAGCAGGCTCAGAGCACGCGGTTCTCACGAGACCTCGACATGGCAGATGCCGGATTTGCTGCATAACCCCGGACCCCCTGACGCATATCGCAGAGCATTCTGCGGGCGGGCGTCGACTTGGCAGCGGCCGCCACCGAGCACGGACGTGGCCGGAAACGCAGGCGCAACGAGAGCGAACATGGCTCCTCGATCTGCGCAGAGCCCGCGCAGAATGCTCTGTCGTATGCGTGAGGGGGACCCCGGATATGCCGCAAACGCCGCCGCGGTCAGAAGGCGTCGTATCGATGGCGGGGCGCCGTGAACCTCACCTCGCGTTTTCAGGGCGCTCGACGATCATCAGGTAGGCGACCGCGCGGCCGAGGCCGATCGCGATTGCGCGGCCATGGACCGCCAGCGCGTTGACGGGCATGCCGAAGCGCACGCAGACGAGCAGCCCCGCACCTGGCGCCATGTCCCACAGTCGCACCGATCCTTCGATGTCGGCGCTGGCCAGCAGGCGGCCGTCGGGGGTGAACGCGACCGCGTACACCCCACTTGTGTGTCCCTCGAGCACGCGGGTCTGCTCACCGGCCGCGACGTTCCACAGGCGCACTGACCCGTCGTCGCTGGTGCTGGCCAGTAGGCGCCCGTCGGGGCTGAACGCGACGGCGTTCACCGCGCGGCTGTGACCCTCCAGGACGCTGGTCTGGGTGTCCGCCGCGATGTCCCACAACCGCACCGACCCATCTTCGCCGGCGCTGGCCAGCAAGCGTGTGTCCGGGTTGAACGCGACCGCGTTTACCGCACCGGTGTGGTGCTCGAGCGCGTAGGTCTGCTCACCGGCGGCGATGTCCCACAGCCGCACCGACCCGTCCGCGCTGGCGCTCGCCAGTAGGCGTCCGTCGGGGCTGAACGCGACCGCGGTCACTCCGCCGGTGTGGCCCTCGAGGACGTGGGTCTGCTCACGGGCGGCGGTGTCCCACAGTCGCACCGACCTGTCGTCCATGCCGCCGCTGCCCAGCAAAAGCCCGTCGGGGCTGAACGCGACTGCGGTCACCCAGTATCTGTGGCCCTCCAGGGCACGGGTTTGCGCGCCCACCGCGACGTCCCACAGCCGCACCGACCCGTCGTCGCCGGCGCTGGCCAGCAGGCGTCCATCGGGGGTAAACGCGACCGCGGTCACCCAGAAGGCATGGCCCTTCAGGACGCCGGTCTGTACGCGCGCCGCGACGTCCCACAGCCGTACCGATCCGTCGCAGCTGGCGCTGGCCAGCAGGCGCCCGTTGGGGCTGAAGGCAAGCGCGTTCAGCCAGTATCTGTGGTCCTCGAGGATGCGGGTCTGCGCGCCCGTCGCGATGTCCGAGAGCCGCACCGAGGAATCCTCGCCGGCGCTGGCCAGCAGGCGCCCGTCGGGGCTGAAGGCGACCGCGCGCACCGCGCCGCTATGGCCCTCGGTGACGCGGGTCTGCGCGCCGGTCTCGATGTCCGAGAGCCGCACCGAGGAATCCTCGCCGGCGCTGGCCAGCAGGCGCCCGTCGGGGCTGAAGGCGACCGCGTGCACCGCACTCGTGTGGCCCTCGAGGATGCGGGTCTGCGCGCCGGTCGCGACGTCCGACACGCACAGCGACCCGTCGTTGCCGGCGCTGGCCAGCAGGCGCCCGTCGGGGCTGAAGGCGACCGCGTACACCGTACTCGTGTGGCCCTCGAGGATGCGGGTCTGCGCGCCCGTCGCGACGTCCCACAGCCGCAACGACCGGTCTTTGCCGGCGCTGGCCAGTTGGCGTCCATTCGTGAACGCGACCGCGTGCACCGCGCCGCTGTGGCCCTCCAGGACGCGGGTTTGCGCGCCGGTCGCGATGTCCCACAGCCGCACCGACCCGTCGTCGCCGGCGCTGGCCAGCAGGCGACCGTCGGGGCTAAACGCGACCGCGTGCACCAAGTGTGTGTGGCCCTCGAGGACGCGTAGCAACGCGGTGTCGGCGTCGGGCAGGCCCCAGCCTGCGGTCAGCGCGCCGACCGGCAGCAGCTCGCGCAGCGCGTCGCTGTCCACCGCGGGAGGCGCTGTCGCCGTGCGCGTCCACAGCGTCGCGGCGAGATCACACAGACGATCATGGGCGGCCAGCACATGCCCCCACTGGGTGAGGTGGCTGAGGACCCATGCGATCGCGTGATCGTGCGGTGCGAGCGCGGCGGCGCGGCGCACGTCGGCCTCTGCCGCATGCGGCCCGCTGTTGAAGGCGCGGATCGCGACCCAGCCCAGATCCCGCGCGACTGTGGTCGCCGCCGCGATCTCGCCGGCTCCGAGGAGGTGCTCAACCAGGTGCTCCCACATGTACGGCTCATCGCGGGGCAGCTCTCGCCACGGCGACCGGGCTGACGGAAGCAGGCCACGGTAGGCCTCCAGAAGTTCGTGATGCAACAACCGCAGGCTCTGGACGCGCAGCAGCAAGAAGTCGCGCTGCAGGTCATGCAACGTGATCGTGTCGCCGTCCATGCTCAGCAGCTCCCGCCGCGCCAGCAGCTCCAGGCGCTCGCGCGTCTGTGCCGGGGTCAGCTCATACAGGTGCGCCCACAGTCGCGCGATCGCCGCGACGGGCACCCGCGCATCCTCGGGAAAGACGGCCAGCGTTTCGTGCGCCGCCGCGACCTGCGCGTCGAGCGTCGCGACGGCGATGCCCATCGCCTTGAACACGTTGGCGTAAGGATGCTCAAGAAACGTGCCGGCTGCCCGCCCGAGCTCGTCGGCGACCTCCCCCCAAACACGGCCCCCGCGGCCGACCGCCGCCCCAACCAGCGCGAGCGCGAGCGTCACCCGCCCGGTCGCCGCAAGGACTCGGTCGACGTCGTCTGGCAGATCGTGGATCGCTGTCGCGGTCAAGCCCGCCAGCAGCTGTCGGGCCGCAGCCAGCGACAGGACCTCGATGCGGCGCACCTGCGCGCGCACATCACGCAACGCAGCGGGGTCGCGCGTGGTGTACAACACGCGCCCCTGCGGGCCGGTCACATCGAACGCCTGCGCGGCCGCCGCGCTCCACACATCGTCGACGACCAACAGGCAGCGTCGGTCCGCGAGCGCGTCGCGCAGCGCCCGCACGCCGTCAAGCGTCGTGCGGTGTTCGCCGGCCGGTGCGCCGAGGCGGTGGAGCAGCTCGATCTGCGTACTGACCAGATCGGGGCGCTCGCCGACGGTGATCCAGAACACGCCGTCCGGGCAATGGCGGTGCACGACCGGGTCACGGGCGAGCGTGGCTGCTAGCACGGTCTTGCCAATCCCGCCCTGCCCATGCAACCCCAACGCCTCGCCGCCCGTGATCGCGATCGCGCCGTCACCGGCCCCCAGCAATGCGCCGCGTAGTTCATCAAGCTCCTCGCGCGCCACGAACCCCAGCGGGGGCTCGGGGACCCCGTCCATCACCCCGACGCCGCTGGTCGCGACCAACGCTGGCACCGCCGGCTGTGCTCGCAGCTGTTGGGCGATCGCGACAGCGGCATGCTCATGCTCGGTGGGGTCGGCGTGCCGGTCCAGGAGCGCGATCAGACCGTTGGTGGCGCGCACGATCGCGCCGTCGACATCGGCTGCGGTCGCGACCGGTCCGTCGACCTTCGGGTCATGCGCCCACTGCACATCCGCGAGCTCCTCGATCGCGTCATGGTGACTGGCACGCAACAGCATCGCTGCGAGTAACACGCCCCGCCTGATCAGCGCCGGCAGCTCCTCGTCCATGATGAAGTCCGACGCCAAGAAGTCCGGGCTGACGAGCAGCAGCGCGATGTCCGCGCGCGCGATCGCGGCCTCGATCTCGGGTCGCCATTGCTCACCCGTTTCGATCAACGTGTCAAACCACAGCTCACAACGGCGTACGCGGACAAGCGGCTTGAGCATCGTCACGACGCGCCGCAGCCACTCGGCATCCTTGCGGCTGTAGCTGACGAACACGACCGGCGGGCCGGACTCCGGCTCTCCCCAGCCCGCATACTCCCGTCTGTGCACGCCAGCCACAGCCGTCGAGCGTAGCCACGCCACGACGCCCCGCGCCGCCTGCGACCTAGATCGGACCTCGAGGCCGGGCTCTGGATGGTTGTGGACCGAGCGCGCCGGCGGCCGCGAACGCGTAACCGAGCGACGCGAATGCCCGGGGGCGATCTTCGTCGGGTTGGATGTGCATCGCGCTCTGATCACCTTCGTCGCGCTGGACACAGAACTGGGGAGGTGGGGGGCCGGCCGGATCCGCTCAGCGAACCGTGGGACGGTCCGGGCGTTCTTGGCGGCGCTTGCGGCCAAGCAGACGACGGTCGCCGTCGAGGCGATGACGGGCTGGCGCTTGATCGCCGAGGACTGCGTCCGCGTCGGCATCGATGTGCGGTTGGCTGAGCCGGCCGAGACGCGTTGCGTCATGATCGCAAGCGGCGCGCGAAGACCGACAGCTCGACGCCCGGCTGCTTTGTGAGCTGTTGATGCACCAGCGCCTGCCGGAGTGCTGGATCGGGCCTGCGCAGATCCTTGATTTGCGCGCCAAGGTGCGGCTGCGAAAGATGCTTGTGGATCAGTGCACCGAGTGGCTGCAGCGCATCCACGCCGTGCTGTTTGACCACGGCGTGGCGGTGCAGCCCCGACGCCTTGCGCGCTTGGTCGCCAGGGATGCCCTTCAGCAGCTCGCCGGCCTGGACCTGCCCGCGATCGCCCGACAGCAGATCACCGTGGCGCTGGGTGTCATCGGGCACGTCAACAGCGTTTTGCACGACCTCGATCTTGAGCTTGAGCGCTACGCGCGCCGCCAGGCGGGTTGCAAAGCATTGATCGGCCACTACGGCATTGGGCCGCTCGTGGCGACCGTGATGCTCGCTGATCTGGGCGACGCGCGGCGCTTCTGGTTCTCCAGGCAGGCGGTGCGCTGCGCGGGCTTGGACATCACCGTGCATGAGTCCGACACCCGCCGGCGCGCCGGGCAGCTCTCCCGCCAAGGCTCGCCGGTGCTGCGCTGGGCGGCCTTTGAAGTGGCGCAGTGCGCGGCGCGGCCAAGCTCACCAGACCACGAGTACTACGTGGCGCTCAACGAGCGCCTGGGCGCAACCCGCGCCGCGTTGACGATCGCGCGCAAGTTGCTGCGCCGCGCACACCACACCCTGCGCGAGTTCGGCGACGACGCGATCGCCGCCTCGGCCAGCTGACGTCCGAGCGCGCGCGTTGCCCGTACATCAGTGATCGACCGCGGCCGGCTCCTCCAGAATTCCCGTTGGCATCGACGACACGGCAATGAGCGACCCTGAAAGATTGAGCGGCCGCACCGCTCACCGCGGGATCATCCCCATCAACGATCTCGTCGCCGCGCCCTGCCCGGCGCTCGAGCACCAAGGTAAGGCTGGGCACCCGCGCGCCCACACCACCCACCACCCCGACCAAGCAGGTGCCCGCCGCCGCTCGCACGCATGACCACAACCTGCTCAAGCGCATGACCAGCAGATGCCTGCCGGCCGACCGGGCCTTGACGATCGCCGTGCCTACAGATAAGGCGATTCTCACGGGTGATCCGTCCGGTCCGAGCGAGACGATGGCGCGGCATGCGGATCACGTCGATCAAGCCCGGCGACATCGTGCTCGCCAATAAGAAGGGCCGCCTGTTTCACGCCACGGTGACCGGCGTCGGCCCGGCGGGCACGCTGCTCGTCGCGCCGATTCAGCGCAACATCAGCTACCGCCAGATCACCGCGGCGGAGATCGCCGATCACTGGTCGCACGCGGTCAGCATCCGCCGCCAGGATCGTCGCCCGGCGGCGCAGACCAGGCTTGACCTCGACGCCGCGCGATGAGGGCACGCGACGAGCGCGTCACCGACACGCAGCTCGAGCACGCCAACCAGCTCGCGCCGCACACCGCGCGCACGTACCGCTCGACGCTGCGGTCCTTCGCGCTGTACGTGCAGAGCGAGCTCGGGCTGCCAGCGACGACCGACGCGCTCGCACTCAGCACCGTCTTGGACTACAAGCGCCACCTGCAGGCCCCCGACCCCGCGACGCGGCGCCCGCGCGCGCAGACCGCGACGATCGCCAAGCAGCTCTCCGCGCTGCGCGGCTTCGCGCGCTGGCTGGCCCTCGACGACGAGCTCGCCCGCGTCGACGCGCGCATCCAGCTCGTCAAGGCCAGCCGCGGCGACCCGCCACTCCCACGCGCGCTCACAGCCAACGAGCTGCGCCGCGTGCTCGCGATGCCCGACCGCGCTACCACGCGCGGCACACGCGACCTCGCGATCCTCGAGCTACTCGCGCACGCCGGCCTGCGCCGCGCCGAAGCCGCCGCGCTGCGCTGCGCTGGGAGCACCTCGTCCAGGTGCACCGCTGGCCCGACGCTGACACGCGCAGCGCCGTCGCCGCCGTGCCGGCTGAGGAGACGAGCTGGGCGGTCCGCATCGAACACTCAAAGCGCGGACGCTCACGCACCGTCCCGCTGGCGGCCAGCGTGCTGCGAGCGCTAGGAGAACGGCACCGCACCGGCGCCGCCCGCGCCGCCCGGCACAGCGCCGCCGCGACCGTCTTCATCACGCTGCCCCATCCGCGCGCACCGCACGCCGGCGGCGGGCCCTCAGCGCCGCCGCCGTCGGCGCGCCGTCGCCGCGCGCTACCTCACCGCGGCCGGCGTCCCGGTCGATCGCCGCAGCGCCCACGCCCTGCGCCACACCTTCTGCACCGCCGTCGCCGCACGCTCAAACCTCGAGATCGTCAGCCGCCTCGCCGGCCACGCCCACATCCGCACCTCAGCCCGCTACGTCGACATCACCGACGCACGCGCCACCACCGCTATCGCCGACACCTTCGACACCGGCGCGTTTGACGACGGCTGGGGCTGACCGACGGTGGGCTCCCAAACGAAGCTGACGATGGAGCTGCTCACCCGGCTACCGCCGGCGAGGCTCGCGCTTGAGCCCCTGCAGCGCATCCCCGAGCGCGGTGACGTGCGCCGCGGGAGCATGATCTCCGAGGTGCTTTGCGAGGCGACCCCGCCGGCACCCAGACGATCCGTCGTGCCCAGTGAATACTTGTTGCAGGAGCCTGGCAGCGGCTCGTCCCTGACGCGCTGATCGTCAACTAGCCGTATTTCCGCGCGTTGGCGACTAGCAGGACTCCGTGAGACTGTGCATTCACACGCGGGGGCGGAGGCCGACGCCTCCGGACGTACCTCGCGATCGGGGACCATGAAGGGCTCCCCGAGCTTGCTGGGTCGCTAAGCGTTCGGCGCAACGCCCTCCACGATCCGGATCTTGTTGGCCAGCGGACTGGCCGAAGGAATCCGGATCGTGCCAAGTCCAACCGGACGTGCAGCTCGCGGGTGTCGCATCCAGAGCGTCTGTGGCCATCGCCGCACTGGGCGGCTTTTGTGTCAGGCAGCATCACAGCATCACGGCACATTGAGGTTACATCCCCAGTAGCACCATGGCTCAATGCAATCTGCAAGGCATAGCTTGTCGGAGCCACAGGACTTGTGACACCGCCCTACGCATTTTGCGAAGCAATTCCCCGACTGTGCAGGATGCAAGGTGCTCCCGCCGGTCTGTACGATCGCGCGTGCACCCCTATAGTGGCCGGCGGACCTGTAAAGCGAAGACTCTGCCTCGAATCCTGGTAATGCCATGTTCTCGTCCCCTCGGATCGTTACTAGTCGCTAAAGCCCGATATCTGACCGCGTGGGTCCGGCCGACCGTGACGAATCGTCCTCATCAGCTCCACAAGCGTTCAGCTACAGGCTCCCGTCTTCTAGCCTCGACGTCAACCCGACGGGGACCCGCACACAAGAATTATCATCGAGCCTCTGCTCAGCTTGGCTTCCGCGCGCGTGTGCACGACCTCTGATCTGACTGAAACCTTTCCGGCGTCGTCGCGGCGCTCCCGTCCGCAGCTCTGACCTAGATCGGTGAGTAGTGCTCGGTTGTGACTGCGACCGGGGCGATCCTGGGGTGCGGCGCGCTTTTCGGGGTCGTGTGAGGGCGTTTGGTGGGTGCGGGGCGATCTGGGGGTCGCGTTGCGCTGTTGGGGTTGTATGCGGGGTCGCCGAGACCGGCCGTGGTGCTCGGTCGTCGCCGTGCGTGTTGCCGGGGCGACGGTCAGGTTTCGGGCAGGCTCAGCGCGGCGTGGTAGGTGTCGCTGAGGAGGCTGGCGTGGCGGTAGCCGGCGGGGAGACGCAGGATGTTTGGCGTGCGCTGCTGTTCAGGCGCGCGGGAACGCCGAACAGCAGCCGCCGCAGTGTCTTGGCGGTCGGCCTGAGCGGCGCGTCGGCGGGCGCCTTGCCCGACGCGCCGGCGGCATCTTCCGCAAGGGCGTCTTCAGCGGCAGTCACTGCTGGCCGGTATTCGACACCGTCACATCGAACATCGAGCAGGCGTCAGACCACGCCGCGATCTGGGCCCAGATCGCCGTCGGTTACACCTCGCGAAGCCGAGGTGCTGCAACTTGCCTCCTACGGCCTCAGCTCGCCCGAGATCGCAAACACCTCGCTGTGAGTCCCGGGACGATCAAGATGCACTTCACGAACATCTATCCCAAGCTCGCCGCGAGCGACAAGGCGTCCGCGGTCGCGAGTGCCCTGCGCCACCGGCTGATCGACCAAAGGGAGCCCGTGGGGCTGGGAGACTGCAACGGTCTTGCACGGCGCCCCGCCAGACCTACTCCACGCGTTGTGCCCCTCAGCGCACGGGAAGTCGACCAGGCGCTCGCCCAGTATCCCGGCTGGCGGCGCGTCGGCAAGACGCTCATCCGCGATCTCTCGACGCGCGAGTTCGACGAGGCGCTGCGCTTGGTGGAGCGCGTGGCCCAGCTCGCGGTCGACTACCTGCGCCGGCCGGACATGTGCATCTCGGAGTTCAATCGCGTGCGCCTGAGGATCGTCAACCTGCACCACTCCGGGCTGACGGAGGCCGAGTTGCGGCTGGCGGCCAAGACGAGCGCGGTCATCGACGAGCACAACGCCGCGGAAGCCCAGCCGGCGACGCACGCGGCGTAGCTCGGCCGGGGCTACGCCAGCTCGCGCGCTCGGCAGGCGAGCTGCAGCAGCAGCAGGTCGTCCGGGTTCTCCGGATCGATGTCGAGCAGCTCGAAGATCTGCTTGACGCGGTAGCTCACGGCGTTGCGGTGCATGTTCAGGCGCTCGGCCGTCTTGGTCAGCGAGCCCTGCTGATCGAGGTACACGTGCAGCGTCTGGATCAGCCGCTCGCTGCGGGCACTGCTCAGCTTCGTGAGCGGAGCGAGCACCGTCGTCACCGCCTCCTGCGCGGTATCGGAGGCGTACCACTCCACGAGCGTGCGCCGCAGCCCGACGCTGTCAAACGGCACCGGGGTGTTCACGCGCCCGGACGCGCGCGCGATCGTCACCGCGGCCTTGGCCTCGGTGACCGCCGCCAGCAACCCGGCGGGGCCGTCGTGCGCGCTGCCGACGCCGCAGCGAATGAGCGTTGCGGGCATCCGAGTTCGTGCCTCGGCGAGCGCCGGGTCGATCGCCTTGGCGACCCTGGACGCCGCGGCGACTCCCGGATCGTCGTCGTAGGCGCGCAGCAGCACGAGCGCCTGACCGGCGCGCGCACTGTGCCAGATGTCGCCGCCCGCCTGCATTGCCTGCAGGACCGTCCGCACGAATCGCACGCGTGCTTCGTACACCGCCATCTCCTGGCCCGCGATCGGATCGGCAAGGTCCTCGAACTCCAAGCGCACCGCGACGTGCCAGCCGTCGATCGGAAAGCCGAGCGTCCGCGCGCGCTGGACGAGCCCGGTGCGTCCCTGGGGGGGCGCGGACAGCAACTCGGAGAGCACTTCGTCGCGCGACCGGATCGGCAGTTCCGCGGCGCGGCGGGCGCTCGCGATCGCGCGCGCGCCCCCGACGGCGGCCGCGTGCAGCACGATGTCCAGGCCCATCGCGAGGTCACCCTGCTGAGCGGCGCCGGTGACCCACCCTTCGACGTGGTCGTCGACGACGACGGCTGCGCGCGGGCCGATTTGCGGCTCCGTCGTGACCATCCGCAGGGAGACGCCGAACGCGGCGCCGGCACGGGCGACCAGACTCTCGGGCGCTCCGCCGTCGGGGTGTGCGTCGATCGCACGCAGCGCGGTGTACGCGCGCAGCAGCGCGACGTCGGCGGCCCCGGCGAGCTCTCGCCCAATCGCCACGGCGAGCCGTGCGAGGTCCGCGTCGGCGCCGGTCGCCAGAATCGCGATCCCCGCCCGGTGGGCGATCGCCGACGACGTCGGCGTGATGCTCTCCGCGTGGCCGGCCGACAGGACGATCGCAGCCACGTCTCGGCTCCCGGCGACGCGCACAGCCATGTCGAAGCGGTAGCTGCTGGCAGCCGTTGAGGCGACGTGCGTGAGCAGCACGATCGCGTGCGGCTCGACGCGCTCGAGGTCTGCCAGGTCCTCGATCAGCGCGACGTGCTCGACGTCCGGGTCCGAGCGCGGGCGCGACAGGTACGCGAGCAGCGGGTGCAGGGCCGGGGAGCCGACGAGCTGACGCAGCGATGCCACGCGCTTATGCTAGATGCCCAAATTCAGGCGGGTGAAGGACATGCTGCACCTCGACGCGTCGAACCTGCCCGCGCTCGCGCGCGGCTGCTCGGTGCTCGGCGCCGGCGGTGGGGGAGATCCCGGCCTCGGCGTCGTGATGGCGGCCGAGGCCATCAAGCGGCACGGTGTCGTGACCGTCGTCAAACTCGACGATCTCGACGAGGCCGCGTGGCTCATGCCCTGCGGCATGATCGGCGCCCCGACGATCGCCACCGAGCGGATCTGGAGCGGAGACGAGGGGACCGTGCTGCGCGAAGTCTTCGAGGACCTGCACGGCGGCCAGGTGGCGGCGCTCATGTGCTTTCAGATCGGCGGCGCCAACGGCCTGTTGCCGGTCTCGTGGGCGGCGCGCTGCGGGCTGCCGCTGCTCGATGCGGATGGAATGGGGCGTGCGTTCTCAGAGCTTCAGCAGCAGGCGATGCACGTCGCGGGGGTCAGCGTGTCGCCGGTCGCGCTGACCGACGGCCGCGGCAACACGATCGTCCTGCGGACCGCCGACGACGTCTGGGCCGGACGGCTGGCGCGCGAGGCGGCGGCGAGCCTCGGCGGCGTGTGCGCGGCGGCAATCTGCGGGATGCGCGCCGGGCGGGCGCGTCACGCGGTCGTCGAGGGCAGCGTCTCGCTCGCGCTGCGGCTCGGCGCGGCGCTGCGCGCCAAGGGGCTCGGCGGCGTGCTCGACGCGCTCGGCAGCGTGCTCGCGGCGACGCTGCTCATCGAGGGCCGCGTCGTCGACCTCGAGCGTCGTGCCGGCGACGAGACGCTGACCGGCTCGGTGACCGTCCGAGCTGGCAGCGGACCGGCCGGAATGCGACAGCTTCGCCTGGAGATGCAGAACGAGTACCTGCTCGCTTTCGAGGACGGGGCGCTGCGCGCCGCGGTACCGGATCTCATCTGCGTGCTCGCGACCGAGAGCGGCACGCCGATCGCCGCCGAGGAGCTGCGCTACGGGCAGGGCGTTGCCGTCGTCGCGGCACCGGCGCCGGCCATCTGGCACAGCGGCCCGGGGCTCGCGCTGGTCGGGCCGCGGGCGTTCGGCTACGCGGTCGATTACGCACCTGTCGACGGCGGCATGGAGGCGCATGTCTGACCTGCGTATCGGCATCGCGAGTGGGACTACGGGCACGGATGCTGTCGCGATCGACGACCGCGATCGCCTGCTCGCGACCGCGAGCGTCCAGGCGGCCGGCGACGTGCGCGGCGCCATCGCGGCCGCGATCCGCGCCATCGTCGCCGACGACGCAGTCGTCCCCGGCGCGGTGCGCTGGGTCATGTTGGGTAGCGGTCAGGCGCTCGAGGGCGTCGCGGCGGTGCAAGGTGTGCGCAAGGTTGCCGTCGTGCGCGTCGGCGGTCCGCTGACGCTGTCTGTCCCGCCGCTTGCGACGTGGCCCTCGGCGTTGCGCGACGCGGTTTCCGCGGGCGAGATCGTCGTCGCCGGAGGGTCCGAATACGACGGCCGCGCGATGGTCGCACTCGACGAGGACGCGATCGCGCGCTTCCTGGACGGGGTCGGCGACGAGGCTCAGGCGATCGCGATCAGCGGCGTGTTCGCGCCGGTCTCGCCCGAGCACGAGCTCGCGGCGGCCGACCTTGTGCGGCGCAAGCTCGGCAACTGGGTTCACGTGTCGCTCAGCCACGAGATCGGCAGTATCGGTCTGCTCGAACGCGAGAACGCGACCGTTCTCAACGCCGCGCTCGGTGGCGCCGCCGAGCGCCTTGCGGTGGCGGTGCGCGCCACGCTCGCCGAGGTGGGGATCGACGCCGAGCTCTTCTTCGCGCAGAACGATGGCACGCTCATGGTCGTCGAGCACGCCCTGCGCTTCCCGGCGCTGATGGTCGCCAGCGGACCGGGCACCACTATCCGCGGCGCGGCGCATCTCAGCGGTGTCGGCGACGCCGTCGTGGTGGCGGTCGGCGCGACCACGAGCTACGTTGGCGCCCTTGTCAACGGAATCCCGCGCGAGCGAACCGGACCGACCGAGATCGCAGGCGTGAGAACGAGCCTGCGTCTGCCCGACGTGCACCGCGTCCCGACCGGCGACGCGACGCTGGCGGGCGCTGTCGAGGACGCAAAGGCCGCGCAGCCCGCGGGGCCGCTCGTCGTCGTCGGGCGAGGCCAATGGCTCGTCCCCGACCGGATGGATGGCGTCAGCGAGGTGATCCGGCCCCGCGACGGCGAGTTCGCGCAGGCAATCGGAGCGGCGGTCGGCTCCGTCAGCGGCCAGTTCGCGCGCATCTGTCTCAACCGTCCCGATACGCGCCGGACCGTGCTCGAAGAGGTGCGGACGGCGGCGATCGCCAGGGCGATCGACGCCGGCGCGCATCCGGACACCGTCGCGGTCGTGGAGGTCGACGAGGCGCCGCTGACGTACCTCGTCCATCCGGCGCTGCGGATCCGCGTGCGCGCCGCGGGCCCGTGCTGGTGACCTGGACTCAGACCCAGCAGCGGACTCAAAAACTTGCATAATGGCGTGTCGCACGCCATTATGGCGCCAGTGCCCAGCATTCAGATCAAGGATGTCCCTGAGGAGACGCACGCCGTGCTGCGTCAGCGGGCCGCGGCGGCCCGCCAGTCACTGCAGGCATATCTGCGTAGCAGGCTCATCGAGGAGGCGAGCGCCCCGACCGTCGAGGAGATCCTGGATCGTGCTGGAGGGCGGTCAGGCGGCTCGGTTCCATTCTCCGCGGCGGCTGAGGCGCTGCGAGAGGACCGTGCTCGTCGTTGACGCCAGTGTCCTCGCGCCAGCGCTTGCAGACGATGGGCCGGACGGCGACGCTGCGCGCGCGCGACTACGCGGGCAATCGCTCGTAGCTCCCGAGCTGATCGACCTCGAGACGACCTCGGTGATCCGTCGCCAGTTACTGGCCGGGCATCTCGACGCGCGAAGAGCCAGACTCGCCCTCACCGATCTCGTCGAACTGACCGTGCGCCGAGCTCCACACCGGCCGCTGCTGACTCGCTGCTGGGAGCTCAGAGAAAACGTCACCGTGTACGACGCTGCCTACATCGCCCTCGCTGAGCTACTCGATGTCGTGTTGGTCACCGCCGATGCGCGGCTCGCGAGCGCGCCGGGACGACGGTGTCAGGTCGAACTGCTCGATTGAGCGAACTTGCCCGACTGCCCTGACGTCGCGGGTGGGGCGTAGGATGCGCGCGGTGTCGGGTCCGCTGACCGGGAAGGTGGCGCTCGTAGCTGGCGCGACCCGCGGCGCGGGGCGTGGCACGGCAGTCGCGTTGGGCGAGGCGGGCGCGACGGTTTACGGCACCGGTCGTACGACCAGGGAGCGGCGATCGGAGTACGACCGGCCGGAGACGATCGAGGAGACCGCGGAGCTCGTCGATGGCGCCGGCGGCGAGGGCATCGCGGTCGAGGTCGACCACCTGCGGCCGGCGCAGGTCGAGGCGCTTGTCCAGCGCATCGAGACCGAGCGGGGGCGCCTGGATGTGCTCGTCAACGACATCTGGGGTGGCGAGCTGCTGGCCGAGTGGAACACGCCGCTGTGGGATCACGACCTCGACCGCGGTCTTCGGATGCTGCGCCTGGCAATCGACACGCACCTGATCACCAGCCACTTCGCGCTGGCGTTGCTGATCCGCCGGCCGGGTGGCCTGGTCGTGGAGATGACCGACGGCACGCAGGAGTACAACGGGGAGCACTATCGGCTCTCGACGTTCTATGACTTGGCCAAGACCGCGGTCATCCGGCTTGCGTTCGCGCAGGCCACGGAGCTTGCGCCACACGGCTGCACCGCCGTGGCGCTGACGCCGGGCTGGATGCGCTCCGAGATGATGCTCGACAACTATCAGGTCACCGAAGCCACCTGGCGTGACGCGGTCGTGGGCAACCCGCACTTCACGGCGATCTCCGAGAGCCCGCGCTTCGTGGGCCGCGCCGTCGCCGCACTTGCCGCCGACCCGCAGGTCCACCGTCACAACGGCGGTTCGTTTTCCTCCGGCGGCCTCGCGCGCGAGTACGACTTCACCGACGTCGACGGCTCTCAGCCCGACTGCTGGCGCTACATGGTCGACGTCCAGGACCCCGGTCGCCCACCAGACCCAACCGGCTACCGCTGAACGCAGGCGCTCGTGTGAGAGCGCCAAAGCGGTTGTGGCGGGCGCTCAGGCCGTGATCACGCAGCGGCGGCCAGAATCTCGATCTCGGGATCCGTGTCCCAGGCGAGCAGCTCGATCAGCCGCTGCACGCACGCCGAGGCGCCGACGATCGTCAGCGGCTGAGCCGTGCGGCCACGCAAGGCGCGCATCCCGGCGACGTCGATGAAGTCCAGATCCTCCAGGTCGAGGCGCAGCCTGCCGTGGTAATGCGCGCCCAGGACGCCCGCGAGCGTGTCGGCGCAGCCGAAGTCCAACTCACCGCAGAGCCGCAACGTGGCCGTCGTGCCGTGGCCGACGCGCGCCGCCGCGAGATAGCCGTCACGGCCGATCGCCGCCAACTCGGGCGGGATATCGACGTCGTGCACGTCGGCGATCTCGCGAAGGGCTCCGGTTGCCAGGCGCCCGTGGTCGTACTGGCACAGGAACATGAGCGTGTCGTTCTCTGCGTCGTTGGTGAGCGCTTGCTCGTAGGTCGTGACGTCTTCACCGCCGGGTATGCGGCTGAGCGCACTCATCTCGCCGGTCATGCTGAGCGCCGCGTAGCCCTCGGCGAGCGCGGACGTGTGCTCGCTGGTCACCGTGTCGAGCATCCGCTGCCAGTCGAAGATCCCGTCGGGGGCGTATACGTCGACGGCCTGGCGCACGCAGAGCTGGCCGGACTCCAGCGCCGATGCCATCTCCTTGTTCAGCTCCGCAAGCCGGCCGGTGAAGGCCGCGAGATCCTCGCGATCAGCGAGGTAGAGCACCTTGTGGCCACGGGCGAGGGCTTGTTGCACATAGCCGATCGCCAGCCGCTCGCGATCCTCCGCGTGAGCCAGCCGGCTGCACGCGTGCTCGCCAGGTCTCACCGCACCCGCAATCTCGAACACCGGCATTCCGGAGCGAACGGTAGTCCGCGCCGGACGTCTGACAAGGGGAAAACACACCATCTTCACTGCGCCCGGCGAGCGCGGTAGCCAAGACATCGATCCTTGTGCATTTGCGCCGAATTTCGGCCGGTATTGATGTGATGCTCCGAAGACAGCGCCGAGCGGCTTCGCCAACCTTTCGATCACAGCAGGCGGCCCCGCGGGGGGGCCGACCGCACCGGACAGGGCGCCGCGGGGCGCGCAGGACCATGTCACGGGCGGCCCAGATGAAGGCAACTTAGAGGGAGACGTTCCATGGCCGTCGTTGCAATCAATACGCCATCGTCGCGATCGGACATCGCGAACGCCGGTCATATCCAGCGCAGGAGGCCGCGCCGCCGCAGCAACACGCATGAGGGTGGACGCGATCGACTCGCTGCAGCGGCAGAGCGTGAGCTCGTGCTGGCAGCCAAGCAGGGTGGCCCGGCCGAGCGAGAGGAGCTCGTCGAGGCGTTCGTGCCGCTGATCGGCAGCGTCGCGCGTATCTATCGCCACCGCGCGCAGGTCAATCGCAGCGAGCTCATGCAAGAGGGCGTCGTCGGGTTGCTGCGCGCGCTGGGACGCTTCGATCCCGACATGGGCACGCCGTTTTGGATGTACGCCTCGTGGTGGGTGCGCCAGGCGATGCAGCAACTCGTGTCCGAGCTCGGGCGGCCGATCGTGCTGTCAGACCGCGCGCTGCGCAAACTCGCGCGCATCAAGGACGCGCAGCGCGAGCATCTTCAGCGCTACGGTCGCGAGCCCAACTCCTCCGCGCTGGCGGAGGCGATCGGCGTACCGCGCCAGCAGGTCGAGAGCCTGATGGCCGCGGAGCGCAATCCGCGCGCGCTCGAGGAGCCCGTCGGTGGCGACCAGGAGGCGGGTATCACGCTCGGCGAACTGCTTGACGATCCGCGTGCGACCGAGGCCTTCGACCGCATCCCGCGTCAGCTCGAGGTCGAACTGCTGCCTGGGATGCTCACGATCCTCAACGAGCGCGAGCGGACGATCATCTGCTCGCGATTCGGTCTGAACGGCCGGGAATGCACGCTGCGCGAGCTCGGTGCGGATCTCGGAGTGAGCGCCGAGCGCGTGCGCCAGATCGAAGAGGCTTCGCTGAGCAAGCTGCGCGAGGCGCTGTAGCGCGGCGGTGCCGCCGAACGCCGATCGGCCAGCGGCGAGGTTCGAAGCGCAGAAGCTTGGCATCGGTCCAGATGAACAGGACCTTCGCCGGCGCGATCAGAAGGCTGCATAGTTGAGCATCTGTTCAGCTATCCTGCGACGCGCATGGCTCGCGGTGGCGAACACGGGGATATCGAGCGGCTTCTCGACGACGTCGGTTTCGCGCAGACCGCCGCAGAGAGCGTCCAGGCGCTCTCGGCGCCCAGCCGACTGCGGATCCTCGCGCGACTGCACGCCGGACCGGCGTCGGTGAGCCAGCTCGCCCAGAGCGTCGACATGGAGGGCTCCGCGGTCTCGCACCAGCTGCGTGTGCTGCGCCACCTCGGTCTCGTCGTCGGGCAGCGCGACGGCCGCCAGATCGTCTACGAGCTGTACGACGACCACGTCGGCGAGCTGCTCGAACAGGTCGTGTCCCACGTCGAGCACGTCCGCCTCGGCCTGCCCGGGCGCCACCGTCGCACCGACACCGCGGTCGCCTGACCGATCCTGCGTCCTTCATGGCCAGTCCCACCCACGCGCACGCTCCTGCTCACGATCACGGCCACGGGCACTCCCACGGGCTTGTAGACGAGTCGATCAAGCGGTCGCGCGCCGGGGTACGCGCCGTCGCGCTGGCGCTGCTCGTGCTTGGCGTCACGGCTGCCGCCCAGGCCGTGGTCTTCGCGCTGTCAAACAGCGTGGCGCTGCTCGCCGACCTGATCCACAACGCCGGCGATGCCGCCACGGCGATCCCGCTGGGGATCGCGTTCGCGCTACGCAGCGCTCGCGCCGAGCGTTGGGCCGGGCTGGCGGTCGTACTCGCGATCTTCGTCAGCGCGTGCGTGGCCGGCTACCAAGCGGTGTACCGCCTCGTCGAACCTGCCGAGGTCACCCATCTCGGCGCACTCGCGGCCGCGGGCGCCATCGGCTTCGTCGGCAACTGGATCGCCGCTCTGATCCGCACTCGCGCCGGACGGCGACTGGACAGTCCCGCGCTGGTCGCCGACGGCGCCCACGCCCGCGCGGACGCCTACGTCTCGCTGGCCGTCATCGCCTCCGCCGCCGTCGTCGCGATCGGGCTGCCGATCGCTGATCCGCTCATCGGCCTGGCGATCACGGTCGTGATCCTGCGCATCACCTGGGACTCCTGGCGCACCGTCCGCGGCCACGAGCACCACGATCACCACTGAAGCCGGTGGAACGCGCTCTCGGAGTTAGGAACACGCCGCTTCGGGACACACCAGAGAAATGGAAAATCCACTCAAGACGGCCATTCTCGCCGCAGCCGCCACGAGTGACGAGCCAGATCGGAAGTACCGGCTGCGCGTGGACGAACACCTGCCTGACGGCATCCGCCGCATCGCCCGCGGCCAGCTCCACAACGCCCACGAGAAGCTCTCCGGGGCGTCCCAGCGCCGGTTCGGCGAAGCCGTGCACGAGACGCGCAAGCGGCTCAAGCGCCTGCGCGCCTGCGTGCGGCTGGCACGCGACGGGATCGGCGAGGAGACCTACGAACGTGAGAACGCGGCCTTCCGCATGGCTGGCCGGCGGCTGTCCGCAGGGCGTGACGCACAAGTCCTGCTCGAGACGATCGACTCCCTGAGCGAGCGCTTCGCAGACGAGCTTCCAGCGCGCGTGACTGCCGTCTTGCGGGCTCGGCTCGAGGACGAGCGCAAGCACGCGGAGGCGGCCGCCCAACACGACGAGGCCGGGACAGCCGCGGTTGTCGACGAACTCGAGCGGGGGTTGACCCGCACCCCCGCCTGGACCTTCGACAACGACGACTTCGACGCGCTGTCCCCGGGTTTGCGACGGATCTACCGGCGCGGGCGCAAGCGGATGCGCGCGGCGCGCAAGGATCCCAGTGCGGAGAACCTGCACGAGTGGCGCAAACGTGTGAAGGACCTCTGGCACGCCACGCAGATCGTGCGCGCCGCGCAGCCCAAGCGCTTGAAGCGCGTCTCCCGGCGCGCGCACAAGCTCGCCGACCTGCTCGGGGACGGTCACGACCTGAGCATGCTGCGCGACTATGTCGAGACCCATCCGCAGTGCTTTGAGAACGAGACCTCCAAGCAGGCGCTCATAGCCGTCATCGATCGACGCAGCAACAGGCTTCGCGACAAGGCGTTGAAGCGCGGCCGGCGCCTGTACAAGCGTCCGCCGAAGCGTTTCGTCCGGGCGATCGAGCGCGGCTGGGCCAAGCGCGCGCCCGCTCGGCCGCAGCCGCTGGCCGGCTGAGCGCCGGGGGCTCCGACACCCGTCGCCCGGCCGGAGCGGGCGCTCTGTACGCGGGGGCCTGTACACGCGCGCATCACCAGTTACACGGGTGCCGTCCTGAGCGCGCGACAGCGGCCATCATTCGATGCTGCTTTGAGCTTCGCCGGCGACATCACGGGCCGCGGCGACCCGCTCGTGCTCGTCCACGGCCTCGCGACGACGCGCTCGATCTGGCGACACGCCGCGCCGCGGCTGGCGCGGACGCGACAGGTCGTGACGGTTGACGTGCCCGGATTCGGGGCCGCGCGGCCCGCCGGGCACGGCTTCGACCTCGACGCTGTCGCCGACCGCATGCGCTGCGATCTACGCGCCGCCGGCGTGTTGGAGCCGTTTGACCTCGTCGGCCACTCGATGGGTGCGGCGGTGGCGCTCACGCTGGCGGCACGGCACCCGGGCGCCGTTGGGAACCTCGTGCTCGTTTCGCCCGCGGGACTGCGGCCGATCCCGCTCGTTCTCGCGGCCGCGCTGGGCCTCGCGGCCGAGCTGTACATCCCCGTGCGCAGGCGGGCCTCGCCACTCGCCGGCTGGGGCTGGGGCCGGCGGGCGCTGATGGCCGGTGGCGTCGTCGACGGCGCGGCGCTCGCGCCGGGCGTCGTGCGCGAGCTCGTCGGCGCCTCCGAGGGCGCGCGGCGGATCGGACCCGCGCTGGTCGCGGTCGCGAGCGCCGACCTGCGCGTGGCGCTCCGCGATCTGCCGATACCGGTCGGTGCGCTGTGGGGCCAGGGCGATCGCGTCATCCCGCCCGGCGGGGCGCACACCATGCTGGAGATTCGGCCGGATGCCGCCTGCGAGGTCATCGACGGGGCGGGACATATCTCGATGGTCGAGCAGCCCGAGGCGTTCGTCGCTGCGCTGGAGCGCGTTCTCGTCGCCATCTCGTGAACGGCACTTCACCTGCTCGGTCGCAGGACGTAGCCTCCCCGAGAGTAGGCGATCCGCATGAACGCCCCGACCGACTCGTTCGCTGTGTCGCTGCGTGACGGCAGGCGGCTCACGTATCGCTGCGCCGGCCCGCCCGACGGCATGCTCGTGCTCTACCTGCATGGGGCGATCGGCTCGCCGCAGACCGTCTGCCCCGAGCTCGACGCCGTCGTCGCCGAGCTCGATGTTCGCTACGTCATGGTCAGCCGGCCCGGGTTCGGGGGCTCTGACCCGCTTCCAGGCCGCACGATGCTTCGCTTCGCGGACGACGTCACGCAGCTCGTCGATGCCCTCGGCCGCGAGCGATTCGCCGTCGTCGGCGTCTCGACGGGTGGCCCGTACGCGCTCGCGTGCGCCCACGAGCTATCCGAGCGCGTCGCAGCCACCGCGGTTGTGAGCTGCATGGCCGGCGCCGGCGGCGGACCGCGGAACCTTCAGCTGGCGGTGAGCCTCCCGTTGCGGGTGCTGCGCCGCCGCCCGCGAACCTGCACCCACGCCGGCGATGCGCTACTGGGGCTCGTCGGTCGTCACCCGCGCGTTGTCGCGCGCGTCATGCGCACGGCAGCCGCGTCTGCCGACGGCTATCTGCCCGCACAGTCCGAGGCGCGCGAGCTCGCGGCGGCGCGCTTCCTCGCTGCGGCGCGCCGCGGCGTCGGCGGCATGATCGACGACTACCTGCTCTGCGCGGCGCCTTGGGGCTTCGATCCCGCCGGTGTGCCGGGGCTGGTCCAGCTCTGGCACGGCATGCGCGACACGCTCGTCCCAGTCGACGAGGCGATCCAGCTCGCCGCCGCGCTGCCGCACGTCCAGATCGAGCTCGATCCAGACGAGGGCCACTTCTTCTACCGTCGGCAACTGCGCGAGATCCTCGGCGACCTCGCCGCCGCGTCACGCCGACGTGCGCCGCAGGCGCAGCTGCGGCATTCGCGGGATCCGCGCCTCGCGTAGCGCCGCCCGCGCCGCGGCATGCCCGGGCACGCCGTGGACGGCGCCGCCGGGAAAGACCGACGCGCTGCCGATGAACAGCCCCCGCACCGGCGTGCTGTAGGGGTTCAGCGCCGGCACCGGGCGGAAGATGAGCTGATCCATCGCGTAACTGCCGTGGCCGACGTCGCCGCCGACGAGGTTGGCGTTGCGGGCTTCCAGGTCGGCGGGCGCGAGCACGTGCCGGGCGAGGATCAGGTCACGGAAGCCGGGGGCGAACCGCTCGATCTGGCGCTCCATCGTGTCGGCGAATCGCTCGCGTTCGGCGTTCCAGTCCACGCCCGCGGGGGTGTGCGAGTAGGCCCACGCCGTGTGCTTGCCCGCGGGCGCGCGCGTCGGATCGGCCAGCGACTGCTGGCCGGCGAGCAGGAACGGGTGCGTCGGCAGCTTGCCGCGCGACACGACCCGCAGGGCGCCGCGGATGTCGTCCGGCGTGCCGCCGACGTGGATCGTCCCGGCAGCGCGTGCGTCCTCGCTCTCCCACGGGATCGGCCCATCCAGCGCCCAGTCGAGCTTGATCGTCTGCGGGCCGTAGCGAAATCGCAGCGCGCGGCGTGTGTAGGCGTCACCGAGCGCGTCGCCGGCGAGACGGACGAGCCCGTGCGGCGTCGTCGTCGCGACGACCGTGCGCGTCTGGATCGTGTCGCCGCTCGCGAGCTCCACGGCGACGACGTGCCGGCGCCGCGTGAGGACGCGCTCGGCGGGCGCGCTGGTGCGCGTCTCGCCGCCGAGCTCGCGCAGGTGGCCCGCGAGCGCGGCCGGGAGGCGCCCGGCGCCGCCCTCGGGGCTCGGCCAGCCGACGGCATGGCCGAGCAGGTTCAGGTACATCCCGGAGATCGCGCTGCCCGCGCTGTCGAGCGGCGCGTCGCCGTGCAGCGACGATCCGAACAGCCAGGCGGCGCCGTCGCCGTGCAGCACCTCGCCGGCGAGCGACTCGGCGGACATGAGCAGCAGCCGCACGAACTCCAGCGAGCCTCCGAGCTTGAGGGCCGGAAGGAGCCGCGCGGGGCCGGCGACAGGCGGAAAGCCGGCGAGCATCGTTGCTCGCACGGCCTCGAAATGGCGCAGGTATGGCGCGACGAGCTCTCGCCAGCGCCCGCCGTCGCCGGAGTGCAGTCCGTCCAGGCTGCGCACGGTGCGGTCGAGGTCTCGGGAGAGCACCGCCGCGCGCCCGCCGGGCAGTGGGTGCGCCATTGCCACGTCGGGATGGATCCAGCGCAGCCCGTGGCGCTCCAGCGGGAGGTTCCCGAAGACCGGCGAGGCGACCGCGGCCGGATGGACCGCGCTGAAGACATCGTGATGGAAACCGGGCAGCGTCAACTCGGCGGTCGCGGTCGCGCCGCCGAGCGCCGCAGCGGCCTCGACCACGAG
Organism: Solirubrobacteraceae bacterium; assembly: GCA_033855115.1. Lineage (GTDB taxonomy): Bacteria > Actinomycetota > Thermoleophilia > Solirubrobacterales > Solirubrobacteraceae > CADCVQ01. Next base: position 46,782 of record JAWVGJ010000139.1, on the reverse strand, counting down.
CACGGAGCGCCCGCCCTCGGCGAGCGTCACGGCCGCCGTCAGGCCGTTGGGGCCCGAGCCGATCACGACCGCGTCGTAGCGCTCGCTCATGCCGTGCTCGTGCTCACGCGCGTGCGCAGCGCGATCTGCTCCAGCATGCTCGACTCCGGTCGCTCGTCGCCCCAGAACGCCTCCTGCGCCTTGCGGCCCGCCGAGCGGTAGGCCTGCTCGAGCGTGACCGGCATGTCGTCCCACGTGCCCGCGGCGCGCAGGTAGTCCTGGCCGTCGAGCTCGTAGATGAGCAGCCGGTTGCGCCCACGCCCCATGAAGTGACCCTCGTGCGTGTCCAGGCAGAGCGCGAGCTTCGGCGTGCAGCCGGGCGGGAACGCCGGCGGCTGATCGCGGCCGAAGCGGACCATGAGCTCGCTCAGGCGGTTGGCGTAGTGCGTGAGTGCCGCTTCGTCGTCGTCGCGCGCGAGCATCCGCGTGACGCTTACGTATCCGCGCAGGATCGCCGGCGTGCGCGGCGTCAGCGCGCTGATCACCTCGATCTCGAAGGTCTGATTGAGTAGCCCTCCGGCGCGGACCGGGGTGAAGCGGCCGAGATCGGATGCGTAGTCCGGCCATGTCTCGGGCCGCTTGAGGGCTTCGATCGTGCGCTGCGCGGAGTCGATCGCGACGGGGTTGTAGGTGTGCCAGACCTGCTCGTTGCGCGGGTTCTGGGGCGGCGTCGGTTCGCCGAGCTTGGCGTGCTTGAGGCGAAACTCGGGCCGGTACTCGTCGCGCTCGCCGAGCGTTTCGAACGCGATCCCGTAGGCGCGTCGCTCGTCGTCGAGGTAGGCGTCCTTGAACCAGGGACCGAGGAGGTGGGCCGCGCCTTCGAAGAGGTCGTCGCGATCCAGCGTGCCGCGCGGCGCGGCCGCGTGGTCGCTCAGCCGTGCGCGGACGAAGGCGCGATGGAATGCCAGGACGTCCGGTGCGTGCAGGCGGCGGTGGCCGAGGCGGTGCCAGCGCGTGGTCAGGATGGAGAACGCGATCCGCAGGTCCTCGACGTCGCGCAGTTCGGGCCGGCGGGCGTAGTACGCAGCGTTGAGGAAGTCCGTCACCCAGCCGACGGCGTCAGGTGCGCTGATCGAGGTCCCGCTCATGCGTGCCAGATAGACCGGCGGCGAGCGCCAAGCGCGGCGCGCCACGACCGCGGCGCCGACAACGCCGAGCGTGGTGCTGGCACCCTGCGCGACGCGCTTGATGTTCATCGTGAGGAGGCTATGCCTTCGTGCCGCGGGGCGTCAGTTCCCGCGAGAGCCTTACGAGCATGCCCGCTGTGCGTCAGTCGGCGACGACGCGCTTGAGCAGGCTCGCGGCCACGAGCGCGCGAACGCCCCAGAACACCAGGTTGATTCCCACGAGCAAACCGATCGCCCATTCCGCGGAGCTCGGCAGGTCCATCGCGATGAGCGCGGCGAGGACGATCCCGAGCACGCCGCCGAAGACCAGCCAGCCGGCCCCGGGCAGGCCGCGCAGCCGGCGTGCGGCGATGAGCTGCAACACGCCGCTGCCGGCGAACCAGATCACGAGCAGCAGCGTGAGCGAAAGCGCGCCGCTGCCGGGGAACAGGACCATGTAGACGCCGATGACGAGGGCCAGCAACGCCTGCAACGCACGCTCCCAGGTCCGCCCCGCCGCTCGCAGCGTCCAGGAATGAACGGCCATGACGACGCCCGAGAACACGAGGATCCAACCGATGAACAGCGTGATCGTGAGCGTAGCCACCGGTGGCACGATGATCGCCGCCACGCCGGCGAGGATCCCGAGGATCCCGGTGATGACGAGCCATGTGCGCGCCTTCTTGACATCGCTGTCGGACAGCCGCAGGTCGTTGAACCACGCGACCATGATGCTCGGCGCGGCATCGGCGTGAGAGAAACGTTGAGTCCAAGGCTGGGCCATCGCCGTGCCTCCTGTTGATGACGGGGTCGCGTTCGCAGATAGGCCACTACGGCCGGCGCGCCAAGGCCAAAGATCCCCCAGTCAGCGGATGGTGAGGCACACGGGCCGACCGAAATACTCGCGTGGTGTCGAGCGATGGCGACCGCACCGACGGCCTGGGAGCACCGTGCTCGCCTGGAGCGCTGAGCCTTCGCAGGAGCTGACGCGGGTCCTCGGCCCGGCCCGCCGAGTCGCTCGCGAGCTGTACGGCGGCTGACAGCCGCCAGCGTCGCGGGGATCTTGCCCGCCGCAGCGAGCCGGCCTATCGCTCGCAGCGATGTCGCCCGCCGCGCTGTCTGAGTAGGAGGAACTCCGTGCTGCGCTTCCGGGAGGGCGAGCAGCGCGCGACGAGGGTCGAGCTGTTCTTCGACCTCGTCTTCGTCTTTGCGATCACGCAGCTGTCGGCGCTGCTGGTGTCTGACATCTCGGTCGCGGGCGCGATGCGCGTGCTCTTCCTGCTGCTCGTGGTGTGGTGGGCGTGGATCTACACGACGTGGATGACGAACTGGTTTGACCCGACGCACCTGTCGGTGCGGTTCGTGCTGATCGTCTGCATGCTGGCGACGTTCCTGATGGCGATCGCCATCCCGGACGCGTTCGGCGAGCGGGCGGCACTGTTCGCCGGGGGGTACGTCGCGCTGCAGTGGGTGCGCAACACGTTCGTGGTCCTTGCGACGGACGACAGCGAGCCGATGCACGCTTCGTGGGTGCGGATGTGGATCGGTTCGCTGTGGGTGGGGCTGATCTGGATCGCGGGCGCTGTCGTGCCCGATGACGGCGCCCGGACCGCGATCTGGATCGCCGCGCTGGTGCTCGACTACGGCGGTCCGCTGGCCGGATTCTGGGCTCCCGGGCTGGGGCGCACCGCGGCGACGGAATGGGAGCTCGAGCACGGTCACTTCGTCGAGCGTTTCGAGCTGTTCGTGATGATCGTGCTCGGCGAGTCGATCGTGGTCACCGGGGCGGCGGCATCGCACCTTGCCCTGACGCCGGCGCGCTCGGCGGCGCTCGTGGTTGCGTTCCTCGGGACGACCGTCATGTACTGGCTGTACTTCGACGAGGTCGCCGACCGCGCGGCGGACCGGCTGGCCAACGCAGGTGCGGAGCGCGGAAAGCTGGCTCGCGACGCGTTCGCCTACCTGCACATCCCGATCGTCGCCGGGATGCTCGTGACGGCGGTCGGCGACGAGCTCGTGATCGCTCATCCGCTGGAGCCGTTGCACGGCGAAGAGCTTGTCGCGCTGGTGGCGGGTCCAGCGCTGTACCTGCTGGGCCATGTCGCGTTCGAGTTGCGCCTGACGCGGACGGCGCCGCGCCAGCGCGTTGCCGCCGCGGTGGTCGTCCTGGCGCTGGCACCGCTGGGAACGGTGCTGCCCGTGCTGGCGACCTGGACGCTCGTGTTCGGCACGCTCGCGGTCGTGGCGGCGGTGGAGACCCACGCTCGGATCTGGGGACGCCCGGACGGGGCCGGCCGGCCCGGGTGGGCCGTGGGCTCCGGCCGGCGGCGCGTACCGGCGCTGCGGCGGGTGCGGCCTGGCGCCTGAGCCTGTCAGCCTCTCGGCGCGCGGATCTTGCCACACAGATCAGTCGGCCTACCACGGGACGCCGTGGCAACCCTGGCCATGCGAATGACGGAGCTTCCCTCGGGCGAGGGCATTCCGGTGCTCGGGATGGGCACGTGGCGTCTCGGCAGCGGGCGCCACCGCCCGCAGCAGGAGATCGCGGCGCTGCGCCTCGGTCTTGACCTCGGGATGACGCTCGTGGACACCGCGGAGATGTACGGCGACGGCGCCAGCGAGCGGCTCGTCGGCCGTGCGATCGCGGACCGGCGCGAGGACGTGTTCCTCGTTAGCAAGGTCCTGCCCCAGCACGCCACGACGCGCGGCACGATCGCCGCCTGCGAGGCCAGCCTGCGCCGCCTGGGCACGGACCACCTCGATCTGTACCTGCTGCACTGGCGCGGAACGGCCGCGCTGGAAGAGACGGTTGCCGGCTTTGAGGCGCTGATGGCCGCGGGATGGATCCGTCATTGGGGCGTGAGCAACTTCGACATCGCCGACATGACCGAGCTGCTGCGCGTCCCGGGTGGCGCGCAGGTCGAAACCGACCAGGTGCTCTACAACCTCAACCGCCGCGGAATCGAATGGGACCTCCTGCCTTGGGCCCAGTCGATGGGCCTGCTGATCATGGCCTACTCTCCGATCGAGCAGGGACGGCTGGCCGGTGATCCAGTCCTGACCGAGATTGCGGAGCGCCACGGCGCGACCGCGGCTCAGATCGCGCTCGCGTGGGTGCTGCGCGAGGAGAAGGTATGCGCGATCCCGGAGGCGGGCACGCCCGATCACATCATCGAGAACCGCCGGGCGCTCGACCTGCGCTTGACCAGCGACGATCTCGTGGAACTCGACCGCGCCTTCCCGCCGCCGACCGGTCCGCAACCGCTCGAGGTCATCTGAGGCTGCGGGTCGCGGGCTGCGGGCCGCGGGCGACGCCCGCGACCCGCTGGTCGCTCGTCCGCGGGCGTGTCAGTACGACTTGTGGGAGCTCGTCTCGCGGTCGGTCCTGGCGCCGTAAGGGCGCTTCATCGCCAGGAGCTTCTTCGTGGTGTGGTTAAGCGGCAGCGTCTGGAGGGACTCAAGTGTGAATACTTGGGTGAAAGAACCGTCTGCTACGCCGGCGGTGCGCTGCAGGATCGTGCCCGTGGCCCGCCGCCGACAGCACCCGCGCCTGAGCTCGAACGCTGTAGTTACCGTTCGCGAAGCGACGAAGCGTCCACGTGAAGATCGCCTCGCCGTTGGCCGCGACGACGGCTCGCGGCGGCGACGTCTGCGACCCGGGCGGCGAGAGATCGAGGGTCGGCCCCAGCGTGCCGGCGACCGCGAGCGACCGCGCGTGAGCGGCGTTGTCGGCGCCGTGAGACGCGCCAGCTCAACACGCGAGATCCGTATGCCACGCACGATGTCAGCCCTCCATCACCACACCCGCGGGTCTGTTGGCCCTGAGGTGCTGATGGGCCACGGCACCCGTGTCCGGCTTACGCGTGGTGGGGGTCGCCGCCGATGTCTCGCCGGTCACGGGGCCGGGTCGCGACCTGTGGCGCAAGTACTTGCGCAAGCGTGCGGGATTGCCGATAAGGCGAGGTATGACGGTCGCGCTTTCAGCGGTTCGACGCATGCTGTGGGGCGCTCGTGCGGCCTGCGGCGCCGTCGTTGTGACGAGTGTCGTGGTGCTCGTCGGTGGGTGGGTGCTCGGTCATTCGGAGCTGCGCAACCTGGTTCCGGGCACGGTCGGGATGAAGCCGTTGACGGCCGTCGGTCTGCTGTGTGCGAGCCTTTCGCTGCTGGCGGCGCTGGCGCCGGCGGCTGGCCGCGCGCGCCGGAGAGTGCATCGCGGTCTGGCGCTCGTCTCGTTGCTGCTTGGCACGGTCGTCCTGGCCGAGTACGTCTTCGGCTGGGGGCTGGGGATCGACGAGCTGCTCTTCGTCGACCACGTCGGCCGCGCCGCAGGTATCGCCTATCCGGGTCGCTTCGCCCCGACGACGGCGATCAGCTTCATCCTCGTCGCTGCTGCGCTGCTGATGTTCGACTGCGCGCCCCGTCGCGGCTGGCGGCCCGCGGAGGTGCTTGTCTTGCCGGCGGCGCTCGTCGCGTGCATGAGCATCATCGGCTACACGTATGGAATTCCGGCGTTCTATGGGCCGGCGTCGGCGGCCAAGATGGCGCTCAATACCGCGCTGTGCTTTTTAGCGCTGAACGCGGCGATCGTCCTCGCGCGCCCGCACGGGCACCTCCTGCGGCTTGCCACGACCGACGACCCAGGCGGCGTCATGATGCGCCGTCTCGGGCCGCTGGCGATCCTCGTGCCGCTGACGCTGGGCTGGATGCGTCTGCTCGCCGGCGACGCGGGCGTGTTCACCGAGCGGGTCGGGACCTGGTGGCTGACGGCGGCCACGATCGGCTGCTTCGTCGCGCTGATCTGGCGCGTGGCGGCGCGCCTCAGCGCAGCCGACGCCGATCGCCGCGCATTGCAGGCCCAGCTGGAGCGCCTGGCACACCACGACAGCCTGACCGATCTGTTCAACCGCCATCACTTCAGCGCCGAGCTCGTGCGCGCGGCCGATGTCGTGCGCCGCTACGACCGCGACGCGACGTTGCTGATCCTCGACCTTGACCGCATGAAGCCCGTCAACGACGAGCACGGCCATCGCTGCGGCGACAAGCTGTTGTGCGCAGTCGCGGACATCATGCGCTGTGAATTGCGCGCCAGCGACGTCTCGGCGCGCATCGGCGGCGACGAGTTCGCCGTCTTGCTACCGGAAACCGATACGGCCGCGGCGACCGCGCTGGCCCGGCGCGTGCTCGAGCAGATCCGCGCCTGCCGCATCCCGTCCCACGACGGCGCCCTCCCCGCCTGGACGACAGCCAGCATCGGAATCGCTGCGCTGCACGCCGCCGCGTCTGAGCGCGCACTCGCCGACGCCGACGCCGCCATGTACGCCGCCAAGCGCGCCGGCGGCGACGGCTTCGCCATCCACGCCGACAGCCTCCCGCTCGCCCCGCGCTGACCCCGGCCGACACGGCGACACGCCCGAGCTCCGCCACGCGTCGACCATTGAGAACCGCTGCCGACCGACGCGTCACCGGCGACGTCCACGTTCGGGCCGAGCTCTCTGGTCAGATCGAGCCGAAGAGCCAGGCGCCGGGCTGATCGGCTGCCGGGTTCAAGCAGAACGCGCGGATCGCCGCCACGATCTCGGCGGTGTCGATGCTGGCGCTGGCGTCCAAGTCGAGCTCGGCGAACACCCGCTGTGACTGGTCGGGGGACAGTCCGCATGCGGCGAGGAGGCATCCGAGCTCACGCTCGGTCAGCACGCCGTCAATGTCGTCGTCGGCGAGTGCGACGACCGCCCGGGCCAACGGGGCGATGTCGTCGTCGAAGCCGTCGTCGTCGCTGACAGCGCCGATCCACGCGAGGAACTCGGCCTCGGTTATCCGGCCGTCGCCATCGGTGTCGGCCCGGTCGGCCAGCGCAAGCCACAGCCGACGGTAACCCTCCCGCACGGCCAGGGCGGCGGGCGAACCGGGCGGCTGCCCGAAGGCCTGCACCAGCCGTAGCGCGAACGCCTCGTAGTCGTCGCGGGTCACGTAGCCGTCGCCGGTCGGATCGAGCAGGCTGAACCGGGAGTCGCGGGCACCCGCGGGTGTCGGGCTCGACGTCGGCGCAGGCGCGGCGAGCAGTCCTGCGGCCCAGCTTGTCATTGCATCCACGTCGGCCGTCAACACGGCGCCGTGGCTCGCGCCCTCGTGGCACACGAACTCGACGTCGGTGCCCGCGGCACGGAGGTCGTCGGCGAACCGCTCGACGATCTCTAGTCGCACGACCTCGTCGGCGCCGCCAGCGGTCAGGAGCACCGGCCGATCGAACCTGGCCACGGGCACTCGGCAGCTGTCGAGCAGCGCTGGCACGCCCTCGCGATCGTGGAGGTTCGTCGTGCCGACGTGGTCGTTGGTCAGCCCGCGGCCGGCCCGCAGCACCTCCACCAGCGGCGCGGTCGTGGCAAGATCGACCAACCGGTTGCCCGCGTCGGTCAGCAGCCCGCGCGGATCGAAGTCCGGATGCGAGATCGGTAGTCCGGCGAGCAGGTAGGACGTCAGGATCGAGACCGGCCCCGAGCCGTCTGCGGTCATCGCCCCGATCAGCAGCGGCAGGTGCACAGGCGGCGCGAGCGACACCGTGCCGCGGAAGTCGAGCTCCGGTGCGTATCGGGTGGCCATCAGGCCGACGAACAACGCGGCGTGGCCACCCTGCGAGAACCCGGCGACCACCCAGCCTCCGGTCGTCGGCACGCCGAGCTGCCGGGCGGCCCGCACCGCGTCGACGACGTCGTCGGCGACCGCCTCCCCGTTCAGGTACGGGTGCGGGCCGGGCGTCGACAACCCCTCATAGTCGGTCGCCGCCACGACGTAGCCCGCCGCCAGCCAGCGGGCGACGTGCTCGCGCTCGAGCCGGGTGAACCCCACCCGCGAGGGTGCCGCATTGTCGCCGAGCCCGGTCGTGCCGTGCGCATACCCGACGATCGGCAGCCCGTCGGCCGGGACGGGCGCGTCCGGCACGAGCACCATGCCGGTCACGTCACGGGGCCCGCCGTGGTAGCCCAGGCCCGCGTACAGCATGCGATAGGCCTGCGCGGTGTGCTCGGGCCAGAACTCGACGGGAAGCGCTTCGTGTTCCAGCAGCAAACCGCTCGCGTGCGCGGGCATAGACAGCCGACCTCCCCCCGAACAAGTCAACCAACGCACGCCAGAGTAGTGGACGAGCTTGCCCGCGGCCGGCTACGCGCCGGCCACACCGGCTGATAGACGAACACCCGATTGGCCTGGCGCGACAGTCCGGCCCCGTGTCTCAACCAGCGTGGCGGCCGGCCCAGCCGTCAACGGCGCGCACGACACCATCACCGCGATCGTCACGGTCGTCGGCCTCGAGGACGACGACATCACTCCTGCGCCACACCTTCGCGACGCGGCTCGTGCGCGGCACGAACCTGGACCAACGGCCAGTACGTGTGCCAGCCGCTTGGAGCAGAGTCGAGTCGGTGCGAGCACGTTGACGCATTCGCGCCCCCCAATTCGCCCCGCCCCCGCCGTTGAAGGAGAGCACGATGAACAGGCTGTGTCTGCACGCCGCCAAGATGGCCGGCGCCATCGTCGCCTTCGCGGTCGCGACCCTCGCCGCGGCGCCGGTGGCAGCGGCCAATTCGGTGACCGACTGGCACGCGATCGCGCAGCACGCGATCGTGGACGTCGCACAGGAGCTGCCGTGGATCCAGACGCGGAGCCTTGCGATGGTGAGCGGCGCCGCCTACGACGCGGTCAACGCGATCGACGGGACGCCGTACCGGCCGTACCTCGTTGCGCCTGCGGCGCAGCGCTCCGATTCCAAGGACGCCGCCGTCGCGACGGCGGCACACGATGTGCTGGTGGGCCTCCTTCCCGCGCAGCGGTCGTCGTTGGATCAGCAGTACGACGAGGCTCTGGCCGCCATCCCAAGCAACCCCGACAAGGCCGGCGGAGTCGCCGTAGGCAGCCAAGCCGCCGACGCGATGCTCGAGGCGCGCGAGAACGACGGCGTGGACGCAAGCCAGACGTGGATCGTCGGCACGCAGCCAGGCCAGTGGCGCCCGACGCCGCCTTTCTTGGTCGGCGTCAGCGCCCAGATCGGCTTTATGCGGACATTCGCCATCCCGGACCCGGATCTGTTTCGCTCCCCGAGACCCAACACACTGACGAGCGCAAAGTACGCGACCGACTTCAACGAGGTCAAGTCGGTCGGCGCGGCGTCGAGTACGACGAGGACCAGCGACCAGACGGAAGCCGCGATCTTCTGGGCCGGCCTGCGTAACCCCTGGTGGTCGATCTTCGACCAGATCGCGCTTGCGCGGCATCTCAGCGTCTCCGACACCGCGCGAATGCTGGCGCTGCTGTACATCAGCCAGCACGATTCGTTCATCGCGAACTTCAAGGCAAAGTATCACTGGAGCTCTTGGCGACCCGTCACCGCCATTCCCGAGGCCGGCGCCGACGGCAACCCGGCGACCGCGGCCGATCCGGATTGGACGCCGCTGCTGCCCACACCGCCCGTCCCAGAGCATCCCTCGGGCCACGCGATGGTGTCCGCGACGATCACCACGATCCTCGCGCTGTTCTTCCACACCGACAGGATTGCCTTCACCGGGTATAGCCCGGACACCAACACGACCAGGCGCTACGCGAGGTTCTCCGACGCCCTCACCGAAGTCATCAACGCCCGCGTCTGGGGCGGAATCCACTTCCGCACCGCCGACAACCAAGGCGCCGTGGAAGGCGCGAAGCTCGCAGCCTACGTGTGGCTCACGCGCTTGCGCCCGACTCGCTGATCGCGGCCCGCGCTACAGCACGCATCAGCTCGCAGCCCAACGCATTGCGTCCTCCAACCTCATGCGCCGGTCGATGCGACGTGGCTCGTTGACGCGGTCTCATGCCTGGGGCTGGGTTGTGAGGCGGTGTGCGTCGCGAGGGAGCGTGAGCAGCGCGACGGCGACGATCGACGCGCCGGCCAGCGTGACGAGAAAGACCGCGTGCCCGGTGGCGAGCGCTGGCTGGGCGTGATCGGCCCCGTCCTGCAGCCCGCTGGCGTAGAGCGTTGCGGCAGCGGCCAGAGCGATCGAGGCGCCGACCTGGCGCAGCAGCATGAGCGTGCCCATCGCTGCGCCGATGCCGGCGGGGGCCACGGTGCGCTGGATGGCGATCTGGAGGCCGGAGAGGGTGGGGCCCACGCCGACACCGATCAGGCCCATGAAGATCAGGCTTTGCCAGTCGGGCGTCGAGGCGTCGAACGTGGCGAAGCCGAGAGCGCCGACGGCGGCGACGGCTGAGCCGGCCAGTAGCGGGGCGCGGAACTCCGAGCGCCGGACGATGATGTGGCCGGTGACGTTGACGGAGATGATGAGCCCGAGCAGCAGCGGGTAGATCAGCAGCCCGGAGTGCGTGGCGCTGACGTCTTGCACCGTCTGGAAATAGCGTGGGAGCAGCAGCGCGACCGCGAATAGTCCGAATGCGCCTGTCGCAGCGGAGAGCAGGATCGCGCCGGTACGGCGGTCGGTCAGCAACCCGAGTGGGATCACGGGAGAGGCGGCGCGTCGTTCGGCTGCGAGGAACGCGAGCGCGATGAGGATTGCGGCCGAGATCAGCCCGCCGGTATGCAGCTCAAGCCAGCCGGGAAGGTTCCCAGCGGCGTCGGCGTGCGAGCGCTCGGTCAGTCCGACGAGCAGCAGGCCGACGGCCAGGGTCAGCAGTGTGATTCCGACGAGATCCAGTGGTGTGCCCGCCTGCTCGCGGCGACCGATCGATGCGGGCAGCACACGTGCGACGATCACGAGCGCGGCGATGCCGATCGGGAGGTTGACGGCGAAGACCGAGCGCCAGCCGACGTGATCGGTCAGGAAGCCGCCGATCAGCGGTCCGCCGATGAAGCTGATGCCCATGAGTCCGGCCAGCGCGCCTTGTAGCGCGGCGCTGCGTCGCCCGGCGAAGAGATCGGCGACGAGGATGAATGACAGCCCTTCCAGGGCGCCGGCGCCGAGGCCTTGCAGGGCGCGCCACGCGATGAGTTGCTCCATGTCCTGCGCGAACGCGGCGAGTGCCGAGCCGGCGAGAAACAGGGTCATGCCGATCATCAGCAACGCCCGGCGCCCGAAGCGATCTGAGAGCCGGGCGTAGACGGGCAGCGACACGGTCGCCGGCACGAGGTAAGCCGTGACCACCCAGATGTATAGCGACGAGCCGCCGAGTTCTTCGACGATCCGCGGCAGCGCGGTTCCAACGACCGTCTGGTCGAGCATCGCCAGCAAGAGGCCGGACATGACCGCCGCGAGCAGTAGGCGCTGGCGACGCGGAGAGAAGGAGCTCAGAACGTCCATATATCGAGATTGACATGTCGAGTTCGATATGTCAATCATGACGTATCATGATCTGCGATGTCCCTCCGACACGCCGTGCTTGGGCTGCTGGTCGTCGAGCCGACGACCGGCTATGACCTCGCCCAGAGATTCGACGGTTCGCTCGCCAACGCGTGGCACGCGAGCCACAGCCAGATCTACCCCGAGCTCGCCCGGCTCCACGAGGCAGGGATGGTCGAAGTCCTGGGTGAAGGACCGCGTCGCAGCCGCACGTGGGGCGTCACCGACAGCGGGCGCGACGAACTGAGACGCTGGATGACCGACACAGAGCCCAACCGCTCCCAACGCAGCGAGACGGCGGTGCGCTGGTTTCTGCTTTCGCTTCTCGAACCGGCCGACAGACGCTTCGTGCTCGAACACGAGCTGGCATTCGGGGCAGCCGAGATCGACCGGCTCGGGCACATCGCCGATCGACTTGACACCCTCCCCGGAACCCAGCCGTTTCGCGCGACGGTCGACCTCGGCCTACGAATCAACGCCGTGGTGCGCGAATGGCTGCTCGAGCAACTCGCCGCGCTTGAAGTGCCCGAGCAGACCTGACCGCGGTGACAGGAGCCTTCTGGTGTTGAACAGCTGCTGTTCTACAACCGCTTCAATCGTGCTGACCACGCCCCGGCTCGAGCCTTACGTCAAAGCTCGGTGATCCAGCCTGGCGGGCTGCCCTCAAGGCCCAAGCTCAAAGACGCCGAGATCGCCGCGGCAGCCGAGCCACGGCCGCAGCTGACAGCGCCGGCGCAGCGACGGCGGCGACGCCACGCCGCGAGCTCGTACGGCCCCGCGTAGCCCCGCCGACTCAGCCGGCGGCGGCCGGCGTCGCCACCGTGAATCGCCGCACGTGCAGCACGTAGCGTTCGGCGAGCTGCTCGAGCGGGCCGGTAACGCTCGCCCGCCCGCCGTTCGCGAGCAGGGCATCCGCCGCAAGGTCGTCGTATGCGGAGGCCTCGTGCGCCTTCAGTGGCTGCGGTGCCGCGGAGAGCGCGTCCCAATGGATCTTCTCCTCCGGAGCGAGCACCGCGAGCTGCACCGAGTACTTTCCCGTCGAGAGGAAGAGCTCGCCGTCCCGTGCCTCGATCTCGCCTTCGAGGCTGACCTCCACTCCGCGCAGGTCATAGCTGCCGTTGGCAATACGCGGGAACTGGACGTCCCATGCCGTCAGCGCCGGCAGCCGGTCGTCCTTCAGGTAGACGGTGGCCGTCGAGCTGCCGACGTTCGGGATCGGATCGACGTACCCCACGCCCTCGAGCCCGTGCAGGGCCTCCTCGGCGCCGCCCCAGCAGGCGCCGATGCCGTAGGGGCACCTCCCGGTGAGGCCGACCAGCACCCGGGTTCCCTCGGCGGCCTCGAGGACGGCGGCGCTCCGCTCCACGCCCGTCATGAACATCTCATCGTCTGCGGCCGGGCTGGCGCTCAGCATGTCGGCGTCGGTCCCGGCCGTGTCGATGTCGCGCGCGGCGTAGGCCGGCCCCACCCTGAGGATCTTCGCGACCGACGGGACGCCCGCCTTGGTGAGGATGAACAACATGTAGTGCCCGGGAGGCGTCGCGTTGCGTGAGTCGGGCGCGGTGACCAGCAGCTCGCCGCCGGCGGGGACGAAGGCGGGGAAGTTGATGAGCTGGTTCATGTTGAACGCATGCGTGACGGACGAGAGCCTGACCAAGCTGACCTTGTCGATGTCGTGCGCCTGCTCGGTCTTCACGGTGTACGTCCCGCCGTAGGTCACGAGGTCCGGCGCCTCTGAGATCACCGGCCGCTCGCCCTTGAACAGGTAGGGCGGGGAGAAGATCTGGCCGTTGCGGTGGTTGTCCTCGGTAAAGTTCTCCTCGCCGGAGCCCAGCCACGGCGCGTACTCGCCGCTGCCTGCGCTGAGCACGGTCGCATCCGGGAGGAGCACGGCCGTCGCGTGGTAGCAGCGGTCCACCTGCTCGGCGGCGAGCTGTGTCCACTTCCCGGTCTTCGGGTCCCACAACTCGGGGATGTGGACGGTCGCGCCGCGCGTCAGATCGTTGAATCCATCGCCCGGGCCGCCGCCGCCGCGCGTCCCGCCCGTGACGAGCACCGTGCCGTCGGGCAGGATCGTCGCGTTGTGGTGACGGCGGGGGAAGCTCATCGGGTCGGTGGCCACCCAGTCAGGATCGTCCTTGCCGAGATCGATGATCTCGGCGTTGGCGGTCGGCACATGTCCTTCGCTTGCGGGTGCGTTGCCGCCACCGATGTAGATGATCTTGTCGCGGTCGTACATGACGGATGGGCAGTAGTCGCGGCGACCGTTGATCCGGCCCTTGCCGGCGATCCGAGTCCAGGTGCCGTGGTCCTTCGAGATGTCCAGCATCCAGGTCCCCTCGAGGCTGCCCGTCATGCACAGCATGCCGGTCGACAGCACGTGGATCCGTGGGTAGAGGTCGAACGCCTGGATGTGTGCCAGCGTCGGCCACCCGGGGCCGTGGAGGTCGAGCCATGTGCCGTCGCGCCACACCTGGGGGACCTCGTTGATCGCGTCTCCCGACGACACGGAGCCGGACAGCACGAGCACGTCGCCGTCAGGCAGGCTCGTCGCCGTCGGGTACCAGCGTCCGTCGTTCATGAGGGGCTGCGCAGTCCAGGTGTTCTTCTTGACGTCGTAGATCGTGGCCTGCTGGAGGCCCTCGCCGTCGAACAGGTGGCCTCCCACGACCAGCAGCCGGCCATCGGGCAGGAACGTGTGACCCGCGCAGAACAGGTTCACGGTCGTCTTGCCGTTGGCGAGCGTGGGCTGCGGCGTGGTCTTGTACTCGTCCGCGGTGCCGCACTTGTTGGGATCCCAGACGTACGGCGTGCACTCGTGCGTATTGATCGTCTGGGCGGGCCGGTCCCGCCTCCCCCACATCAGCACACGGCCGTCGGGAAGCACATGGGCGTGGACCGCGGTGTTGCGCAGCTCGAAGACCTCGCTCCACAAGCCGTACTTCGCGTTCGGCTCGACCGTGAAGGTGAACGGATGCTGGTGCGCGTCGCTCTCCTTGGCAGTCGTGAGCGACGCGTCCCCGCCTGCCCTCACCCAGGTCTTGTCGTGCTTGGCGCCCTGATACCTCACACGGATGCAGTACTCCACGACATCGCCCGCGTGGAACATGTTGGCGGGGAACGTCGCGACGAAATACTCGCTGTTCTGCGTCGCGGGCGAGCCGAGGTCCCCCATCGCACATTCGAGGTGCGACTTGGTCGGGCTCACGCACCTGCCCGTGGTGTCGCACTCGCCGTTGGACTGTCCGCGGCTTGCGAACCGCACCGGCTGAGCGTGCCATTTGGTCCAGACGTCCTTGCGCCGGTACCTGAACTGGACCGCGCTGTGCGCCTCGTCGATGTGGGCGCCTCTGTCTCCCTGGAACTCGTTGCCTACGAAGATGTCGATCGCGGCTCCGGGTATTACCGCTCCGACCGGATCGCGCATGCCCCCACACCGGTACGGCTGGGCAGACGTCGGTATGTGCCACGCATTGCCAAGGCTTGCCATCTGCCAACACTCTCCTCGTTCATCCTCAAGATTGCACTAGCTGGTCGGTCGTGGCGCGAAGCGCCGCTGCCGGCGCCCCGCGGGTCCTCCTGCGTTTGCGGTGCGGGACTGCTCACTGCTTCGTCAGCGTGGCCACGGAGATGTGTGGCCAGAGGATGCTGTCGAAATCGAGCATGACGTTCTGCACGTATTGCAGTTGCAGGAAATCCAGGCTGACCTCGTCGTCGTTCAGCAACACCCTGCCCTGCACGCGCTCGATCCAGAAGACCGCGTCGAGCGATATCGCGTCGACATCGGAGGGGATGTTGCTGATGCCACCACCCGTGCTGGTCGACACGGTGAGCGCCACCGTCTCGACGACCGTCTGCCCCCTGGCCTCCTGCGCCTCGAGCGAGTCCCTGAGAGCCTGGCTTGGATCCTCTACGTATGCCGGCTTGTACGCCGCGGGCCGCACCGTCTCGTTCTTGTCGTCCCTGGCATCGAGGTAGGCCTTGAGGTAGTCCTTGTTGCCGATCGGGTGCCTCGCGTGACTGATCGGCATGGACGGCATCGGCTCGATCTTCGGACTGCCCGGATGCTTGCCGCTGATGCCGGTCGCGAGCACCGAGTTGCCGTGGGGAATCGTGCTCTGGCGCGCGATCTCGGCCTTTTCGTGAGATGCCTTCGATGCAGGCACGTTGAGCCAGAGTCCGGGCTCGATGTGCAGCGGCTCGTGGGTCACGCCGTCGGCGATCAGCTGCAGGTAGCGCAGCCCATGGATGTGGATGTCCTTCTGCGTGAAGCCCCGATTCGGTACCGCGGCGCCAATCGGGGTGAACTCGAGGATCTCGACCGTCGTGTTGAGCTTCAGCCGGAACGTAGGCGTGCCTTCGTGGTGAAACAAGGGAAGCGCGATGAGGCTGAAGCCAGTCCCCACCCACGTGCCGTCGAGGTCCGCGAGGTGCCCGAGCGTGTGGCTCGTGTCCACCCCGGCCAGACCAGGCCGCGCGTTGGTGTAGACCTCAGTGAGCGCGATCTCGTTCATCAACGCGCATCCGGCGTCGCCGGCTCAGAGAAGGAGACGCTCGCCGAATCGTTCGTGCACCTGTCGCGTCGTGGCCTTCGATGACCGACCAAGTCGCCCGCGACCATCCGAGCGATGAATCCCGAAGCCCCCGACGCATGCGACATCAGCACAGCGTGAGTTGCCATGGTTAAGTCCCCCAGTGCCTTCCTTGGCAGACGAAGTAATTAGCGCCAGGAGCGTAGAGGATCGCGCTCCCTTCAGCAAACACTCTTGCTTCTACTTACTTTGTGTACTTTTGTTGACTAGTCACGCCTGCGGCGCCGCTGCTACTCCTCGATCGACTCGCTGCCACCGTCGCCGGATGCTGCCGGTGGGGCGGTGGGTCGGGCGGGGTGGTCGAGGAGCTACCGCCGCCGGAGCTCGAGGTGCCGCCGCCGCTCGAGCCGCTGCTGCCGGTCGAGCCGCCACCGGACGCTCCTCCGCTGCTCGCCCCGCCGCCTCGGGATGTGCCGCCGCCGGCGGACCCGCTCAGATCCTCGAGCACGACGTACCTGGCTGTTGTTCGCTCCGCGCGACATGTCCCGCGCCCCGAACGCGTCGACGAGCGCCCCCGGATCGACCCGGCCCGCGGGCAGCGCATGCTCGCGCACGGCATGCGCGTGCGGTCGCGCGGCCAGCTCGTCGGCGCGCAACACAAGCTCGTAGGCCAAGGCTTTCAACGCGGCGGGGGTGGCTTGGGAGACTGGGCGGGAATGCGTCAACGGGGCTCGTGGGCGACTCGACTCGGGTCCGAACTCGATTGCCGCACGCAACGGCTATTCGTCGAGGTTGGTGCGAACACGCGACGTCTGTCTGATCTCGATCAGTGGTGAACGTCACGCATCGCCCACTGCCAATCGCACGCCAGGCTTGGGGCATGGCCATGCCAACACTGCGCAGAGGCCGGAATAACCCACAACAGACGGTAGACCTGGCGTCGACGTAGGCCCACTCTGACATCGCGGTGTGCGGTATGGTCGGCCCGATCCTCTGAATGGCCGATCGTCATGATTCCCAGCGTGGCTGGTTACCATGCCAGAACACTGATGTCTTTTCCGGAAAGGAGCACAGGCGTGGACAAGGGCTTCGGGCTGTATTCCTTGACAGTCGGAGTCTATGACACGAAGACGCTCGGGTCGGTGAAGAATCGGGCCGTGCACGCTTAGCTCCTCCTTCTCGGCTTCTCGCGTATGCCTGCGGCCGCGCAATCAGCGCTCGCGGACCTTGGGCCTGATTGAGCCGGAGGCGCAAGGTCCCAGTGACGCCAAGATCACCGAAGCCAAGCAACTTCGTCGTCCTGTCGGGTGAGCAAGTGCTCAGGCAGCGATCACCTGCTCGCACGAGAAGCCACATCGACGTCCCCCGCACCAGATCCCCTGAAAGGACTCATCATGCACGGACCCATCTGTCGGGCGCGCTTGCGCCCGCACGCCGCCAACATGACCGGGGCCATCGTCGCCTTCGCGGTCGCCACACGCCCCGTCGCCCTGCTGACAGTTCTCGTCAGTGTGGCCATGTCGTTAGCAGCTGGCACGGCGCCCGCCAACACGCCCGTCCTCGACGGCACTTGCGTCGCCAGCATCACCCTCAACTTCGACCCACCGGCCAGCCAGCCGCTTCCACCCAACCCAGGACCTGCGACAACCTCCACCGGCACCGGCACGATTACCACATGCGTGTTCCCCGGCGGCGGAGCAACCACCGGCACTTTCAGCTACACGCTCACCGGCAACCTGACCTGCACCTCAGCACAAAACGTGACCGGCACTCTGGACATCGCGTGGTCTGACACAAGCCAGACCCACGCCACCGTGTCCGGCCTGCTGAGCGTCGGCAGCGTTGGCGGCACCGCCGGCCTGTCCGCGACCGTCACCTCCGGGCGCTTCACTGGTGATCAAGTTTTGATCGCCAACCTGCGCGACCCACTAGCCCTGGTCACCTGCCTCACCACCGGCCTACCTCAAGCCAGCGGCACCACCAGCCTCACTTTCACACGACCGCTGTTATAAGCCAGCAGCCGCGCACGAGACTCGCGCGCGGCCGTGACCTGTGCGGCCGCGCAGTCACGCCGTCGCGGTGCTGAGCTGAGTGCGGTCAGCTGCGCGTCAGGCCGCTGCCGATCTCGACGGTCTCGTCGGTCGGGGTCCCACCGATCTGGTCGAAGGACGCCGTGCGCAGCGTCGCGTCGAATGTACCCTCGGCGTTGCGGATGACGACGAGCTCCTTCAGGACGCCGTCTGCCGGGCGGTCGTCGCGCGAGAGGCGCACCTCGTCGTCGGCGATCGTGCCGGTCAGGCCGGATGCGAGCTCCTCGGTCTTCTTGACCTCGCGACCGGCGATGCGGTCGAAGTGCGCGGTGCGCAGGGTCGCGGTGAACTCGGCGCCGTCGCCCGAGGCGATCGTCAGTTCGCGCAGCTCGCCATCCACGGGGCGGTCATCGCGGCTGAAGATGATCGTGACGGCCTCTCCAGTTGGCAGGGGCTCGACCTCGATCTGCTGGCGTCGCGTCGCACCGACGACCTCGACGCCCTTCGTGCCGATGCTCCCTTCCAGGCGCAGCGTCGCCGTGTAGGGCGCCAGCGCAGGCAGGCCGATGCCGCCGGGCAGTCGCCCGATGACCTCGATGGTCCAGAACTCCGGCTGCTGGATGAAGTCGACTGGCCGCAGCGTTACCTCCATGTTGAGGAACGGCTTCGTGCCGGATACGACGAGCACGAGTTGCGGCGGAAAGCTCTCCAGCGTGACGACCTCGGCGTACTCGAAGTCGATCGGCTGCTCGGACGAGGACGCGGCAAGCTCCTCGATTGGGCCGTAGTCGGGGCGCATGGGGTTCGGCCTTTCGGGACTCGCAGTGCCCCTCCCCAAACGACGGTAGCGGATGACCGCCGCGGCCACTGTGCGCTGGCTAACACACGCGCGGCATCGGCCGGCGAGCTCGGGCTCTTGCATGGCCACATCCAGAGCCGCATGTTGATCTGGCCCCATGCCTCGAACGGTCCAGATCCGCGACCTCGACGACGTCTATGCCGGCTGCAGCGCCGCGCGGCGGAGGCCGGTGTCAGCGTGCCGGAGCTGCTGCGCGTCGAGGCGACGCGGCTCGCGCCGCGGCCGAGCGTTGAGGAATGGATGCGCCGGCGCTCCTCGTGGGCGAACCGCGAGCAGGTGCTCGCGGAGCTCGACAAGCACCGCGGCGCGCGGCCGGATGCTCGTCGTTGACGCGCCCTGCCTCTACGTCGCGCTGGTCGGCTCCGCGTCGCCGAGGCGATGTGGCCACGGCTCGCCGCCGACGTCGACCACGTCGCGCCGCACGTCGTAACGTCGAGGTCTTCGGCTCACCCGCCGTGAGCACCTGCTCGGCAACGGCCCCGCGCATCCTCTGGAAAGACGGCCAGCGTCTCGTGCGCCGCCGCGACCTGCGTCCAGCGTCGCAACGGCAACGCCCGTCGCCTTGAACACGTTGGCAGCGCCTGGAGGCGATCGAGCGCGACGCGCTGCTGTGAGCTCCAACGGTGCGCGGTGTGCGGTGAGCGCGAGGATCCATTCTCGTCGGACTGCTGCGAGTGCCTTCAGTGCGAGCGCTGCGGCGCGCACAGCCCGTTGCGCGTCTAGGGCGCGGATGTCGTCAAGCCGGCGGGCTGGACGCTGGTAGCTGCAACCCCGTGCGTCGGTTGATGCGTTCTCTGATTCGGGGTCTGATCAACCACGCAGGATTGCATGCGTGGGCGCAACAAATCATCCGCGAGATAACTTCAAGGCTGCAACGACGTCCTCGTAAGCAGCGCGGGCAGCGTCGAACTCGTCCCAGTCGATGAGAAACTCGTCGCTGGGTAGCCCGCCGCCGCTTGACGGCTGCGGTTCAGCAGGGAGGAGCGGCTCGCCCGGCTCGTCGTCGTCATCCAGCTCCTCATCCTCGTGAACCACAACAACCGTGGGCGAAGGCGGCGCGGTCAGCCAGATGAAGATCGCCGAGCCGACGAGACATAGCGTCGTGGCTGCAAATGCGAAGAATGAGATGGTGAACACGCTATAGAGCGGAAGCGGTGTACCCGGAGGAACGTATCTATTCACGTGCTCAAACGGACGTCTTGTAGATCACAGCCAGATTCGAGACAGTGAAGCGGGTGATACCGTCATCCTCGATGACAACGTAGTTTGCGACGGTCGGCATGAGAGTCCTTTGTGGTTGGGTCGGCTTGCCAATTGACGAGAAATGCGCGGTAGTGAAGCCTGGAAAGACACCACCATACCCGCGTGTTGCGGCTCCGGGTGTGAACCGGCGCACACAATCAACTGGCTTTTGAGTGTTGCCCGGGGTGCGCGGCGAGATGGTCGTGGCATCCCCGGCAGGGCGCCTGGGCGACGAAGTCGTGGGCCGGGGTGGTAGCGAGGGTGGGCGAGCGACAAACGATGACGCTCTCCGCCACATGTTGGCCCCGCGCCTGGGTTCGTGTCCCCAGGTTGCTCCTATGTCAAGCAGGGCATCGGATTTGGTGCCGCGGCGGGGATGGTCGAGTCGGGATGTGATCGCGCTGGGGGCGCGGTGGGGAGACGCGACAGCGGCGTCGACCCGCCCCGAAGCCCGACAAGGCACCATCCAACGAGCGCCTTGGCATCTAGTCCATAGGTGGCCTCCCCCGGACGCATATCGCAGAGCATTCTGCGGGCGGGCGTCGACTTAGCAGCGGCCGCCACCGAGCACGGACGTGGCCGGAAACGCAGGCGCAACGAGAGCGAACATGGCTCCTCGATCTGCGCAGAGCCCGCGCAGAATGCTCTGTCGTATGCGTGAGGGGGGTGGCCTTACCGACTACGCGCAGGAGCATGCGAGGAGGCGCCGAAACCCGCCTGCGGGATGGGATCAGAGCAGCAGCCGCGGCCGCGCATGAAAACACGGTCGGCGGCGAGCTCATCGGGCTCGACGAGCCGCCCGCGGCGCGCGCGCTGCTCGCGCGCCGGCGTGCCGCTGTGCGCGTGGTCAGCGAGGATCTGCTGCGCCTGGCGGACGCCGGCACATCGGGCGAGCCGCGGCGTCCTGGCGACGTCGCCGCCGCCTGGCTGATGGAGCTGTCGCACCCCAACACCCGTGAGGCATACGCCGCTGGTCTCGCCGCGTTCTTCGTGTGGCGCGCGCAACGTCCGATCAACGTGGGGGCCGTCAGGCGCTATCACCTCGTGAACAGCTCGCGCAACCCACGCCAGACGGCCGGCCGTTCGCGCCCAAGACGCTCAAGCGCCGCCCCGCCTCCATCTGCGGCTTTTAC
The DNA here is from genome assembly GCA_033855115.1 of Solirubrobacteraceae bacterium. GTDB lineage: Bacteria > Actinomycetota > Thermoleophilia > Solirubrobacterales > Solirubrobacteraceae > CADCVQ01. Next base: position 25,525 of record JAWVGJ010000139.1, on the reverse strand, counting down.
ACCAACGCCCTGGACCTCGCGCTCATCGAGCGCCACCCGCGTGGGCACGGGCAAGCGCGTATGCGTGGACGCCAAACACACCCAGGGCGCCGCCGCGCTGTCCAGGGTGGAGTTCGAGCGCTTCGTCACAGCGGCGCGTGCGCACTCCCTAAACGCGCTGGCGCTCGTGCTGCTGCTCGGCCTCTACGGCCTGCGAGTCAGCGAAGTCTGCGAACTGCAGCTCGAGCAGCTGAACTGCAATCACGGACAGCCCGTGCTGCGCGTCGCCGGCAAGGGCCGCGCCGCCAACGAGACCTCGACTTTCACCGTCTCCCACGAGGTCCGGCAAACGCTCCTGCACGCCGCGAGTGCACGCGACAGGGGGCTGCTGCTGCTCAAGCGCAGTGGCCACCCGTACGTGCGCCAGGAGATCGCAGCGCTGCTCCGGACCCTGTGTCATCGCGCGCAGGTCCAGACGCGCCTGACGCCGCACAGGCTGCGCGCGACGTTCATCACGCTTGCGCTAAACGACGGCGCCGCGCTGCGCGACGGCCAGGACGTCGCTCGCCACGCCGAACCGCGCACGACGCGGTTGTATGACCGTGACGCTGGCGCCCTCTACCGCCACCCCATTGCACCGGCTGCTGGGGCTCACAGCCGCCGCCAGCCCAGCATGATCCCCACTGGCCCCGCCACAACCCCACGGCGACAGCTTTGAGCGTCGACTTCCCTCGCTTGCACGCGTGAGCAGCCGAAGCCCAGCCGAGGTTTCCTTCTATCTCGGTCTCGCGACCGCGATCGCCACATTCTCGGCCGCCGCGGTTGCGCTCGGGCTTCTTCACTGCACGCGTTGGCGCGATCGCGCAGTTTCCGTTGCAGTCCTGCTGTGCGGGACGCTGGGTATCGGGGCGGCGCTGGCGACTGTCGCCAGAGGACGGAGTAGCGGCATCGCCAACGTCGTGATCGCGGTCGCCGTGCTCATGGTCGCTGCATGTGTGCTGGTACGCGCCCTACGTCTCATCTACACCGTCCGCGAGACTCCCCGTCCACCGGGATACGCACCGGATCGAAGTTCCTCCACGCATCGTCTTGCGGTGACCTGGACTCAGCGATCCTCAGATGCGGACGCGTCTGCTAGCCCGGCGTCGAGCAACGCACCTGACGCTCGGGGAGTCCCCTCCGCCGCTCCCGTCTTACAGGGACCGCTCTGGGCGACCGCGTCAGCCTTCGCGGCCGTAGTCGCCCTCGCCGCGCTGCTCGCATTGCCCGAGCTGTACTCCAGCATCCTGCGCAGCGGTCCCGTTGGCGCTTCGTACGTGGCCGTGCACGCTCTCCAGGCTGTCGCGTGCTCGGATGGCGTTGACAACGATGACGACGGGAAGACCGACTACCCAAACGATCCCGGCTGCTCCTCACCCGATGATCGGACAGAGAAGGAGGCGGCGTGCGCTGACGGCCGCGACAATGACGCCGACGGCAGGACCGACTATCCAAACGATCGCGGCTGCCTCTCCCGCGCCGACGATTCGGAGAAGGCGGCGTGTTCTGACCGACGTGACAACGACAGCGACGGCAAGATCGACTACCCAAACGATCCCGGCTGCTCCTCACCCGAGGATCGCTCAGAGCACGAGCCGGCGTGTGCAGACGGCCGTGACAACGACGGCGACAGCAAGATCGACTTCCCCTTCGATAGCGGCTGCTCCTCCCCCGCGGACGGGTCGGAGAAGCAATAAGCGCGCCGCACGACGCGCGGGCGGCGAGCCACGCGACGTGCCCAATGTGCGAGCAGCGCATCGGACGCGGCCCGAAGAACGGTCGTGATCGTTCTCGAGCTGGCGGTGGAGTCCATGAAGCTGACCTGCGGAGTGCAGGATGCGTACTGAATGCAGCGATTTCTGTGACTCCATCGAACGAATCACCGGCCGCAAGATCCGCGCGTTCATCAGCGGCATCGACACTGTCGCCGACGTCGCCACCGAGACATTTGTGCTGCACCCGCCGGTCACAACAGCCGGCCCGACGTCAGGCTCGATGCCCAGGCGCTAATGGCAGAACGACGATCGATGCCGGTCCTCGACCGGCAGTGCGACCTGGCTGTGCTGCGCTGCGGCGCCCTGCGAGGCGTCAACCTGCTCGCGTGCGATGACACCACGGTCATCGCGCCAGCCCTGACCCGGTATCCACCGTGTCAAACACCGATTCGGGGGTAGCAGCGGACCGTGAGCATCGTCCGCCCGCCGACCGACCTCGGGGAGATTGCCTTCTCACCGGGTGGCGAGGACTGGGTCGAGTTCGGCCCGGTGGACGCCCGCGAGCGCGTCGCCTTTCACGATTATGCGGCGCTGTACGCGGTGCCGGGACTCTATGACCGCGTCTTCGGCGAGGAACTCGGGATGTGCTCGGCGCAGCGGGTCGTCGATTTGTACGCTCGGGTTCTAAAGCAACTTGACCGGCCACCGTCCGCGGAGCGCGTGCTTGACTTGGGTGCGGGAAACGGTATCGGCGGGGAGAGGCTGCGCGAGATCGGCGTCGGCCGAGTCTTCGGCTTGGATCTCGAACCTCAGGCACGCGAGGCCGCCCGCCGCGACCGGCTGGGCGTCTACGACGGTTACGTCGTGTGCGACCTCGCCGCGCTGCCCGAACGCGAGCTCGCGGCGCTCGTAGCGTTCGAGCCGACCGCGGTGCTTGCCCTCTCTGCCCTCGGGGCCGGCCACGCGCCCCCGGCGGTGCTCGATCGCGCCATCGGGCTGCTGCCCGCATGCGGCCTGTTTGGGTTCGCCGTGACGCCGACGCTGCTCGCGGGCAGCGACGATTCCGCCGGGCTGGCGACCGGCTACCCGGAGTTCCTTCGCGAACTCTTCGCCAACCGTGCCGATGAGCTTGCACGCGACGCCTATGTGCACCGGCGGCGCACCGACGGCTCCGACGATCTCGGTGTCGCTTTCGTCGGGCACCTGCGCAGCTGACGCATCGGTGCCAGGCGACGAACCGCTCGCGGACGCCAGCGACTTGGCGATCTGCTCGGTCAGCACGGACGTCTGCTTCCTCTCGGGCGAGAATACGTGCGTAGGACCGAGACCAGGGCGCTCGCGCTGACGCTCACCTGGCCTGTCCAGCCCGTCCAGTCCGTGCGGGCACCGCGCGGCGCGACTGGGCCTCGACTGCTCAAGACGGCCGGGGTCAGCGCGTCGGCGATCGCGACGCCGTTGGCGACGACGCGCACGCCGTAGACGTCGGCCAGCGCCCTTGAGCCTGCCCCCCGGGATGAGCAGCGCGAACGCCGCGACGCCGAGAATCAGCCCAAGCGTCGTCACATCGCCGCCGATGTAGCCCCGGCGCTGCGCAGCCCGCGCCGCGGCGAACAGCGCCGTCGCGATCACCATCACCAAGAGGTGGTGTGGCGAGCATGCATCGTGGCGCACTGTCGTGGCTGCCCCGAGCGCATCTTCGTGACGTTCATCCCCTACTGGGGATGACTACTCCCGGCGGGTGGCTCACGATCGCCAGTGATCGCGGCGCCGTCCTCAGGAACCGGGTCGTGCAGCGATGCCGAGTGTTCGTCGGCGCCAAGAGGACGACCTGGTGTCAGCAGCGCCGCGATGACCGCGAGCGCCACCGTCGCCGCTGGCACGACGGCCCTGGCACGGGCATCGTGCGCGCTGCTCTCACCTACCATTCTGCAGCTCCGTGATGGTGAGCCTGCGGCGAACGCGAGCGTACACACGGACGCGTCACGGAGAGGATTTATCCAACGCGGGACAACGCGTGCGCGAGCGCTTTACGGCTTGACCGGCTTCGGCCGCGATCTACATGCCTGAGCATGGAAGGCTCCGATCGAGCTGTTGTCAGCGTCGAGTCCCTCGTCAGGCCGCCGCTGCGAACGGGGCCGATCCTGATCGCCTACGACGGCACGCCGGCATCGCAATACGCGCTCTGGGAGGCCGGCGCGTTGCTCGCCGGACACACGGCGCTCGTCGTCACGGTCTGGAAGCCCGGTTTGGCGTTCGACCTCATGGAGCTGCCGACGGCGACGCTCGGACTGCCGCCCGCGCAGCTCGACATCCGCACGGCCCTGGAGATCGACCGCCAGCTCTACGAGAGCGCGCAGCGGATGGCCGAGCAGGGCGCGGCGCACGCGCGCGAGGCCGGCTTCGAGGTCGACGGGCTGGTGGTCGCCGAGGAGGTCGAGATCACGATCGCCGAGACGATCATCCGGGTGGCGCTCGAGAACGACTCGCAGGCGATCGTCGTGGGCATCGAAGGTCACGGCCGGCTCGGCGACGTCATTCTCGGCAGCACCTCTCGCGAGGTCCTCCGGCGCGCCCTGTGCCCGGTCGTCGTCGCTCGGATGCCGCCCGAGAGGAAGAAGCGCTAGCCCAGGCCTACGCCCGCGCGGGGACCAGCGCGTTGACGTAGTCCTGCGGCAGCTGCACGGTCACGTCGAAGAACTCGTCGTCGTCGATTGCCTGGCGCAGCGTCGCGAAGACCGCGCGGGCGTGCGCAAGGGCCAGGCTGGGAAGCACGCCCTCGCGCTCGGCGATCAGCGCCAGGAAGCGCGCGAGCGTCATCGACCGTGCGATGCCGCCGCTGTGCCCGCGGCCGCGTTTGAGCGGCTCGTGCAACGCCGGGGCAAGGCGGGCGAGGAGGTCGTCGACCTCGCCTCCCGCAATCCGCTCGGCCAGCGTCTCAAGCACGGCGTCGACCGCTCGCCGCGCGCCCGCCTCGTCGAGGCCGGCTCTCTCCACCACGCGCGCGACGAAGACGTCGGCCGGCATCACCTCGGCGTGCGGTCCCCGCGGCAGGAGCAGGTCGTAGTCGCGCGGCAGCTCCGACGCGACATCGTCGAGCTCGCGCGCCACGACCGCCTGCCCGAGCGCGGCGAAGACGGCTCGCGCCTGGCGCAGCGCGGTCTCGTCGTCGACCTGCGACCGCTCGGCGACCCGCCGGAGGAACTCGTCGACGTCGAATCGCTGTGAGAACTCCGGCGCATTGAGCCAGGCGGCCAGCTCTGGCGGGAGCTGCGCGGCCAGATCTCGCGCCTCGCCGGCTGAGATTCGCTGCGCAAGCGTCGCGAGCGTCGCCTGCACCGCCCGTTCGGCGTCCCCGCGATCGATCCCGGCCGCTTGCGTGACGAGGTTCACAAACCGGTCGAGGTCCATGCCTCAGCCTGTAGATCACCCGATATCCCCTTCAAACGTCGGCCACGGGGCGCGCGCCCTTCAAGGTTCGCCGGTTCCTGCCGATGAGCGCCCCGATCCCCGGGTCTTCAAGGAATTTAGACATGTCCTACTACTGCTCAGAATGCGTCGTGAACTGGTCGCCCTACCAGACCGATCAGGGGTGCTGCCCGAAGTGCGGCGGCGGCACCGTTCGCCGGCAGGAACCCGAGAGCGACGATGCGCACTCCCTCTTTCGATCAGCCCGTGCGGAAGCGGCCAAGCGCGAGCTCCACGCCAGCTTCGAGGTCTACTACGCCGAACGCGAACAGGAGCGCCGCGCGGCCTGACTCAGCCGCGGCGTCCGCGTTAGCGGTCCCCGGCGAGGAAGTCCTCGTCGGCGATCAAGAACAAACCGGCGACGACGAACGCGAACAGGCTCGCGACACCGAGGACGCGCGTCAGCGGATGGTCGAAGCCGAGCATGAGCACGAGCCCCGCCGCGAGGCTCGTCACAAACAGCCAGCTCAACGCGCGCCTGCTCAAGAGGACTCCATCGGCTTGGACAGCTCGCCGGAGATCGCCATCCGGTAGAGCGCCAACTGCGCCGGCGCGATCGTCAGCACGCCCAGGGCGGCACTGATCAGCAGCGCGACGAGCGTCGAGTGCGGCGCAGCCGCCTGCGAGACCGTGAGACCCGGCAGCAGCTGCGGGTACTGCGCCAGCGCCCAGCCTGCCGTCACGCTCGCCACCGCCGCGGCGGCCACGTAGCGCGCCGCGGCAAACCGCCCGCGCCAGACGAGCGACAACGTCGTCACCCCGGCGATGGCCGACAGCACGATGCACACGAGGCCGGCGCCCGACGTCAGCCCCTCGAACAGCGCTGGCGCGTCTCCGCGCAGCACGAACAGGCCGGCGATCGCAACGGCGCCTGCCACGAGGCCGGCCCCGAGCGCCCGCGTGCGAAACGCTCGCCGCAGCTCGTCCAGCCCGGCACGCTCGGCGTCTGCCGCCAGGTACACCGCCGCCAGATACGCGCCCGCGAGCACGGCCAGGATCCCGACGAGCACTCCCGTTGGGTTCAGCCACGATCCCCACGGATCGCCGGCGGCGTTGCCGACCGGCACTCGCCCCGACCCGATCGCGCCGGCTGCCGCGCCGAGGCAGAACGGCGCCAGCACGGACGACAGCGCGAAGGCCGCCCCCAGCAGCCGCGCCTCCGGCAGCGACGCCGCCTGCCCGCGCAGCGCAAACCCCGTGCCGCGCATGACGATCCCCGCGACGGCCAGGAACCCGGCGACGTACAGCGTCGACATCGCCGAGCCGAAGGCCACCGGAAACGCCGTCCACGTCAGCACCAGGATGAAGATCAGCCATACGTGGTTGGTCTCCCAAACGGGCCCCATCGAACGCTGCACGAGCTCGCGAGCGGGCCTGCCGCGCTGCGCCCCGCCAGCGGTCAGATCCCAGAACCCACCGCCGAAGTCCGCCCCGGCGAGCACGATGTAAGCCGTCATCCCGGCGGCGATCAGCACGAGGCTCACGTCCGCGAGGCTCATGCCGGCCGCAACCTCAGCTCCTCGCGCACCTCTGCCTGCGGTGCCCGCTGCGCGAGGCGCCGCAGCAGCCAGACGATCGCCACCGACAGCGCGAGGTACACCGCCAGCAACACGACGAACGCGATCCCGATGCCGCTTGCCGCGGTGACGCCCTCCGACGTTCGCATGAACCCGTAGACGATCCACGGTTGGCGACCGACCTCGGTCGTCGTCCAGCCCGCCAGCAGCGCGACCACGGACAGCGGTCCGGACGCGACGAGCAAGCGATAGAACCAGCGCGAGCGCGGCAGCCGCCTGTGGCGCCACCACGTGACGACGTAGGCGATCCCCAGCAGCGCCAGCAGCGTCCCGATCGCGACCATCGCCTGGAAGGAGAATCGCACGACGTTGACCGGCGGGCGGTCGGCCGCCCGAACGCTCCTGAGCCCTGGTACGAGCGCATCGGGATCGTGCTGCGCCAGCAGCGACAGCGCCTTGGGCAGCTTGATGCCGCCGCGCACCGCGCCCTTCTCGTAGACGCCGCCGAGGTGCAGCGATGCGCCGCGTGTCGTATCGGCGACCCCTTCGAAGGCCGCGAGCTTGATCGGCTGGTCGTCCGCGACCGTCCGTCCGGCCCAATCGCCGACGACGAACTGCACGGGCGCCGCCAGTGCGGCCACCGTGACCGCGACGATCAGCCCCGTCCGCACGTAGCGATCGCGGTTGCCACGCAGCCATGAGCGCGCGTAGACGGCGCCGACGACGCAGCCGACGACGACGTAGCCCGCGACGTACATGTGAATCAACTCGTGCCAGAGGTGGCTGTTGAAGAGCGCCGCCAGCGGATCGACGTTCGCCACGCGGCCGCCGACGACGTCGAAGCCCGCCGGGTGGTTCATCCAGCCGTTGACCGAGATCACCATCAGCGACCCGGTGACCCCGGCGATGACGATCGGCACGCCCAGCAGCAGGTGCCTGCGCGGGCTGAAGCGCTCCCAGCCGTAGACGTACATCGCGATGAAGATCGCCTCGGCGAAGAACGAAAAGCCCTCGATGCCGAACGCCAGCCCGAAGACATCGCCGAAGGTAGCCATGAAGTTCGGCCACAACAGGCCCATCTCGAACGAGAGGATCGTTCCGCTCACGACGCCGATCGCGAACAGGATCAGCATGACCTTCGACCAGCGCTTGGCCATCGCCTTGTAGAGCGCGTCGCCGGTGCGGATCCACAGCCCCTCGACGAAGAGCACCAGCGCCGGGAACGCGATCCCGAAGCAGACGAGCGGGATATGGAAGACGAACGACATCGTCTGCAACTCGCGCACGAGCAGCAGGTCGTGCTGCTCCGGTTTGCCGAGCGCGCCGGTGACGGACGCTGCGGCAATCGTCAATGCCTGCATGGGACCGCCTCCGCACCAGGGCCGTATCGCTGCGTGAGGTAGTCCCCGGCGAAGGCTCTTCAACCGCGGCGGCCCCCACGAGGTGCTCGGCGCGCGGGGGACTTGTTCGCCCGTTTGGACGGCCTACTCAGATTTCCCGGTGAGCCGTCAGATCCTGCATCGCGGCGCCTGCGCAGCGCCCGCACCAGGCGCAATGGGAGCGCTCCGACCGGTGTGCGCCGGCCGAGGTCGCGCCGGTCCTCGCGGTCGAAGGCGAGGGCGTAGCGATTGGCCTCTTCGGCGGTCGGGTAACGCTTGGATCCACCACTGCCACAGCCGCGTTCGCACTCCCAGCGCATGGTCGTCCCCTCGCTGCTGAAGCGATAGCGATGACCGAGTACATGACAGCTCAACGGCCCCATCGCCCCAAACGGTAAGCCACTGAAACGATGGCCAGCCCAGCCGCAGCACCAACGGCTCGACGTTTGAGGACGATCCGGACCCACATCCCGGCGCGACTGGACCGGCTGCCGTGGATGAAGTTCCACTGGCGCGTCGTCATCGGCCTCGGGACGGTCTGGATCCTCGACGGGCTCGAGGTGACGATCGTCGGCGCGATCGCGCCGCGCCTGACCGAGGCCGGCAGCGGCATCCACATGACCAGCGCCGATGTGGGAGTCGCCGCGGCGCTGTACGTCGCGGGCGCGTGCCTCGGCGCCCTCTTCTTCGGCCAGCTCACCGACCGCTATGGCCGCAAGAAGCTCTTCATGCTGACGATGGCGCTCTACATCTTCGCCACCGTCGCTACCGCCTTCGCCTTCGCGCCGTGGTACTTCTTCATCTGCCGCTTCCTGACGGGGATGGGCATCGGTGGCGAGTACTCGGCGATCAACTCCGCGATCGACGAGCTGATCCCCGCGCGCAACCGCGGCCAGGTCGATCTCGCGATCAACGGCAGCTTCTGGGTCGGCGCGGCGATCGGCGCCGTCGTCTCGATCGCGCTGCTGGACACCTCGCTGTTCCCGGCAGACGTCGGCTGGCGAATCGCCTTCGGCGCCGGCGCGCTGCTCGGCCTGGCGATCCTGCTCGTGCGCCGCAGCGTGCCCGAGAGCCCGCGCTGGCTGTTCATCCACGGCCAGGAGGAGGAGGCCGAGCGCATCGTCCGCCAGATCGAGGAGGAGGCCGAGCGGGAAACCGCCCAACCGCTGCCGCCACCGAAGGGCGAGATCGTCGTGCGCCAGCGCGAAGCGATCCCATTTCGCGAGATCGCGGCCGTCACGATCAAGCGCTACCCCAACCGCGCGAAGCTCGGGCTGGCGCTCTTCATCGGGCAGGCATTCCTCTACAACGCCGTCACGTTCGACCTGGGGACGATCCTCAACAAGTTCTTCGAGGTCAGCTCGAGCCAGGTGCCGTACTTCATCGTGCTGTTCGCGCTGTCGAACTTCCTCGGGCCGCTGCTGCTCGGCCGGCTGTTCGACACCGTCGGGCGCAAGCAGATGATCGCCGGAACGTATCTCGGCTCAGCGGCGTTCGTCGTAGCGCTCGGGCTGCTGCTACGCGATGACGTCCTTACCAGGACCTCGTTCATGGCCCTGATCATGGCGACGTTCTTCCTCGCGTCCGCGGGCGCAAGCAGCGCGTATCTGACGGTGAGCGAGATCTTCCCGATGGAGACGCGGGCCTTGGCGATCGCACTGTTCTACGCGGTCGGCACCGCCGTCGGCGGGATCTCCGGTCCGCTGCTCTTCGGCCAATTCATCCACAGCGGCAACCCGGAGCAGGTCGCGACCGGCTTTCTCATCGGTGCCGCGGCGATGGCGCTGGGCGGGCTCGCGGAGCTGCGCTACGGCGTGCGGGCCGAGCGGCAGTCGCTTGAGGACATCGCCACGCCGCTGACCGCGGAGCAGCCGGGCGACGAGGATCTCGTTGCCGCGGCGACGGCTGCGCCCGATCTCGAGGAGAAACTGCGTGAGCGCCTCGCCGAGCGCAGGGCGCGTGAGCAGTCGGGGATGCGCCGCTTCCGTCCGGGTCCGGGTCACGGCAGCACCTATCACTCGCCGGGAATGCAGGGAACGGCCGGTAGCGCGACGCGCTTCTCCGAGGTCTCCGAGCGCGAGCGCGATCGCGAGATCGAAGAGATCGCCCGCGCGCTCGCCGAGCGTGGGCACATCTCGCGCCGAGAGCTCGAGCTGATCCTCGCATCCCGCGGCTGGGGTCCGGGCCGCTACCGCGCCGCGATGCGTGCTGCCACCGCCGAGGGCCGTGCCACTCGCTCGGGCCGCCGCGGCTACGGGCCACCCGGCGCCCCTGGATCCTCCGGCTCCTCCGATTCCTCCGGCTCCGGTACGTCGAGCGGCAAATCGGACCCGCCCGACCGCGGTTCTGGTGCCCAAAGTCCGTCCACCCCCTAAGCGTCGCTTCCGCGGCAAGCGCCACGGAGACTGGCGCGAGCGTCCCTGGTTCGACGTCAGCGCGGCCGCCCTGCAGATCAGCCGCCGCGCCGTCAAGCGCGCGCGGATCGAGCTCGTGGTGCTGCTACCGCTGCTTGCCGGCGTGCTATCCGTCTTCCGCTACCGCGACCGCGTGTTTCCGCGCGATTGGGACGCCGGAGTGCGGCTGGCGACCGCGATCGCACTCCTAATCCTGGGTTGGAAGCTCGCGCGCAGCGCCGGACGGGCCCTGCGCCCATGGCTGTTCAAGCACCTCGAGCCGGCGACCGCCGGGACGGTCGGCTTCCTGATCCGGCTGTCGACGATGATCGTCGTCGTCGTGATCGCGCTGCGCGTCGCCGGATTGGGCCCGCGTGAGCTGGCGCTCGGCGGGGCCGTGACGGCCGTCGTCGTGGGTCTCGCCGCGCAGCAGACGCTCGGCCACGTCATCGCGGGAAGCGTGCTCGCCAGCGCCCAGCCGTTCCGGGTCGGCGAGCGGGTTCGGATGCAGGGCGGCCCGCTGGCAGGGACGATCGAGGGCCAGGTGACGTCGCTCGGCCTGCTCTACACGACGATGGCGCGCGGCGAGGACGAGATCCTGGTGCCCAACTCGGTCGTGCTGAACGTCGCGGTCGTGCCGCTGCGCGAGCCGCCCGGGATCGACCTGCGCGCGCGCCTGCGCGCGGGCGTGACGCCGGAGGAGGTGGAGCGCGTGCTGCGCGACGCGATCACGACGCCCCTGCGCGACGGACCGCGCGTGCATCTGGAAGAGATCGACGCCGAGGAGGTCGTCATGCGCATCACCGCAACGCCGGTGCGCCCGTCTGACGGACCGCGGCTGGCGAGCGCGGTCGTCGAGGCGCTCGTGCCGTATGCGGCGCATGCGTCGGTGGGTGAGGAGTCGGCGGCGGACGGCAGCTGATCGGCCCCTACAGCTCGATGTAGGAGCCCATCGTCACGATGCGCTGCTCGGGCAGGCCGAACAACTCGACCGGGCTCGCCGACGTGCGCGACAGCGCAAGGAACAGCTTCTTGCGCCACGGACGCATGCTCGAGTCGGGGCCGCGGACGAGCGTGATCTTCGAGACGAAGTAGGTCGCGTTGTCGATGTCGACATCGACCTCGAGTCCCAGGGCGGCGGCCTGCCGCAATGCCTGCGGGAGGTAATGGTCGTCCTGGAAGCCGTAGTCGACCGTGACGTGCAGGATCCCGTCGTCCTCGTAGCCGAGCGCGTCGACGACGACGCGCTCGGACCGCGCGACGTGGGGAACCCTCCTGGTGTTGACGGTCACGATCACCACGCTCTCGTGGACGACGTGGTTGTGATCGACGTTCGCGCGCAGCGCCAGCGGCGTCGTCTCCTTGCCAGCAGTCAGGCAGATGGCGGTGCCCTTGGCGCGAAACACGGGCGGGTCCATGCTCCGAATCTCCTCGACGAAGTCGTGCAGGAGCCCCTCGGCCTGCTCGCGCCTGCCCGTGACCAGCTCCCGCCCGCGCTGCCAGGTGGTGAGCAGCGTGAACACGACGAGCGCCAGCAGCAACGGGAACCAACCACCGTCGAAGACCTTCGGCAGGTTCGCCGTAAAGAACGCCAGGTCGACGACGAGGAACGCGGCGGCGCCCGACAGAACGAGCCACAGCGGCTTGCGCCACAGCATCCGCACGACGACGAAGAAGAGGATCGTGTCGATCGCCAGCGTTCCGGTGACGGCGATTCCGTAGGCGGAAGCGAGACCCGCGGAGGATCCGAACCCCAACACGAGCGCCAGCACGGCGACGTAGAGCAGTCCGTTGACCGCCGGAACGTAGATCTGGCCTGCCGCCTCTGAGGTGTGCCGGATCCTCAGCCGCGGCAGGAAGCCCAACTGCACCGCCTGGCGGGTGACGGAGAACGCCCCGGAGATCACGGCCTGCGAGGCGATCACGGTCGCGAGCGTCGCGAGCAGGACCATCGGCACCCGCGCCCAGTGCGGCATCAGCAGGAAGAACGGGTTCTCGATCGCCGCCGGCGAAGCGAGGATCAGCGAGCCCTGACCCATGTAGTTGAGGGTGAGTGCTGGAAAGACGAAGAAGAACCATGCGCGGCGGATCGCCGGCCGGCCGAAATGGCCCATGTCGGCGTACAGCGCCTCGGCCCCGGTGACCGCGAGCACGACGGAACCGAGAGCCAGAAAGGCGATCGCGCCGTGGTCGACGAAGAACTCGATCCCGTACGTGGGCGACAGCGCTCTCAGGATCGCCGGACTATCGACCACCTTCGCGAGGCCGGAGAGCGCGAGGATCGTGAACCACAGCGCCATGACGGGGCCGAACAGGCGCCCGACGGCCTCCGTCCCGAACCGCTGGATCGCAAACAGCACGCTCAGCACGGCGAGCGTGATCGGCAGCACCAGCGACTCGAGGCTCGGCGCCGCGACCTCCACGCCTTCGACCGCCGAGAGCACCGAGATCGCCGGCGTGATCATCCCGTCGCCGTAGAACAGCGCCGCCCCGAAGATGCCCAGCGCGACGAGCGTCGCCTTTGCCGAGCGGCCCTTCAACGGCAGGTCCAGAACGCGTGCGATGAGCGCCATGATCCCGCCCTCGCCTTCGTTGTCGGCACGCATGATGAACGTCACGTATTTGACCGAGACGATGATCGTGATCGCCCAGAAGACCAGCGAGATGACGCCGTAGACCCCGGCTTCGTCGGGCTTGACCGCGTGGTCGTGCGCCGTGAAGACGGTCTGCAGGGCGTAGAGGGGGCTGGTACCGATGTCGCCGAAGACGACGCCGAGGGCGCCCAGCGTCAGGGCGGCGGTGCCCGCCTTCCCGGCAACCGTCGCGTGGGCTCCGGCCGGCGGGGGCTTCGGTCTCGAATCTCTGGCTTTGGCCGCAGGCACGGATGTCGACCCTATGGTGTTGATGGGCGGATGGCCTGATCGTCCACAGGGCGCGCCGATCCGCCTCCGCAACTGTCCTATCGACGGATCGACCGATCCGTGCGCATCTATAGCGAACGAGACGTGATCTCGGCGACTCAGGCTCGATACGAACGTCCAGCCGGTCGCCTGCGGGGAAGGAGAGTGATGGCGAGCGTTATGGTCGAGGCCGCCCCGGACACGGTTGGCGGCCCACCCCCGGGCATACATGTCCTGTGGATGACGACGGGCCTGGGATGTGAGGGCGAGTCCGTCGCGCTGACGTCCGCGACAAACCCCAGCCTCGAGCACCTGCTGCACGGCGTGATTCCCAACAGCCCGCGGATCGAGCGAGAGCCCGCCTGGCGGCAGCCCGGCACCGCTCCGCAGCGACCGCATAGAGGACGCGAGTAGCCCGTGGTCACCGCCGGCGAGATGCTGCGCTGGGTCCTGTACCAGCTGCGCGTCTCCTACTACCGGGCGATCCGCCGGCTGATGCGCGGCGATCGTGTGCTGTGGGATTCCGAGCGCAAGTTCGAAGCGCTGCTGGAGTCCGCGCCCGACGCGATCGTGATCGTCAACAGCCACGGCCACATCGCCCTCGTCAATGCGCAGGCCGAGCTGATGTTCGGCTACCGGCGCAGCGAGCTCGTCGGCCAGACCGTCGGCGAGCTGATCCCCAAGCGCCTGCGCGACGAGCACCGCCGGCTGCTGAAGGCCTACATGCGCGACCCAAGCGCTCGACCGATGGGCAATGGCCCTCAGCTGTACGGGCGGCGCAAGGACGGCGACGAGTTTCCGGTCGAGATCAGCCTCGGGCCGCTGGAGACCGTCCAGGGCTTGTTCGTCTCGAGCTCGATCCGCGACACGACCGAACGCAGGCGCGCGCTGACCGAGCTCGCCACCGCCGAGCAGCTCTTCCGCGGGGCGTTCGACGGCTCGCCGATCGGCATGGCGCTGACCGACGGCGACGGTCGTTTCGTGCGCGTCAACCAGGCGCTCTGCGAACTCACGGGCCGTACGCGCCAGCAGCTCGGTGGCCAGCGATTCGATGCGCTCACACACCCCGGCGATACGGGCCGGGACAAGCTGGCGATCGCCGCGCTGCTCTCCGGCGAGCGCAGGCAGTACAAGGCCGAGACGCGCTTCGCGCATGTGTCGGGAGCGCCGATCTGGGTGGCGCTCCAGGCCACGACGATTCACAACGGCGTCGAGGACACAGGGCGCCGCTTCCTGCTCCAGGTCCAGGACGTCACGCATCGCCGGCACTACGAGGAGAACCTCCACTACCTCGCCAGCCACGATCCGCTGACGGGTCTGCACAACCGCTCGAGCTTCGCCGCCCAGCTGGACGCGCACGCCGATCTCGTCCGCCGCTACGGCAGCGATGGCGCGCTGCTGCTGCTCGACCTCGACCACTTCAAGTACGTCAACGACACGCTCGGACACCAGGCGGGCGACCAGGTCATCACCCGCACCGCCCACGTTCTGGCGGGTCGCCTGCGCGAGACCGACATCCTCGCGCGACTTGGCGGCGACGAGTTCGCCGCACTGCTGCCGCGGGCCGACACGCACACGGCCGAGCGCGTCGCCCGCGACCTGCTGACGGCGCTGCGGGCCGAGCGCATCGCCGTGCCTGGGACCGACGGACGGATGATCACGGCAAGCGTCGGCGTGGCGATGTTCAATGCCGCCGAGGAGCTGAGCGGGGCGGACGTGCTCGTCAACGCCGACCTGGCGATGTACGACGCCAAGGAGGCGGGCCGCAACCAGGTCGCCCGGCACATCGGCGGCGAGCACGCCCAGGCGCACATGCCGGGGCGGATCACCTGGAGCGAGCGCATCCGCGTCGCGATCGACGAGCAGCGCTTCGCGCTCGTGGCGCAGCCGATCTTCGACCTGCACACGGGCGAGGCAACGCAGTTCGAGGTCCTGCTGCGCATGCGAGACGACGACGGTGACCTGATCCCGCCGAGCGCGTTCCTGTCAACGGCGGAGCGGCTGGGGATGATCCAGCAGATCGACGCGATGACCGTCGCAACTGCGATCCGTGCCGTCGCCGAGCATGACTCCGGGCTCGGTGGTCCGCGCGTGGAGATCAACCTCTCGGGAGCCTCGATGGGCGACCCCGAGGTGCTCCGGATCATCGAGCGCGAGCTGCGCGACACGGGGCTGGATCCCGCGCGCGTGATCTTCGAAATCACCGAGACGGCCGCGATCGCGAACATCGCCAAGGCGCGCGAGTTCAGCGACGAGCTGGCGAGGCTCGGCTGCAGCTTCGCGCTCGATGATTTCGGCGCCGGCTTCGGCTCGTTCTACTACCTCAAGCACGTCCGCTTCGACATCCTCAAGATCGACGGCGAGTTCGTGCGCGATTGCTGTTCGACGAGCACCGACCAACTCATCATCCAAGCCGTCGTCGACATCGCCTGCGGCCTGGGTAAGCAGACGGTCGCCGAGCACGTCGGCGACCGCGCGACCGTCGAGCTGCTGGACGAGCTCGGCGTGAGCCACGGGCAAGGCTTCTACCTCGGTGAGCCTCAGCCACTGGAGCGGTTCCTCGAGGGGCTCGCGCGGCCGCTGTCGGCAGGTGGACCGACGAGCTCCCGCAGCCCGTTTCGGTCGCTGGAGGTCGAGCGGGTCGTGCCGGGGCTGCTTCAGGGGTAGCGACTGGCGCTGGCGCTGCGAGCACGGCATGGACTGTGTCTGGCCGTAGTACGACATGTGGGGTACGAAGCACGGGGTAGGACGTCACCAATGCGATATCACTGAGCCGACCGCCGAGCCGCACGGATCAAGGCGTGCCGGACGAGGGGCGGTCTGAGCCGAGCTCGCTGCGGTGATCGGTCGGATCTTCGATGATTGACGGCGGATCGACAGGGCCGGTGTCGACCTACTCGACGTGATGGACGAGCCCGTGGCTCAGGAGGACGTGGTCGATCAGCTCGCCGCGTCCAGCGAAGCGGCGGCTGAAGCGGCGCTCCTGCGGGATCGTAGCTGGCAAACCGCCAAACGATCAGCCGACGATGATGAGTGACGCCGCCCCGGCAGCAATAAACGCAACAAGCAGACAGAGGAGCGAGTAGCTCACCCAGAGCGCCTTTCCTTCGGCTATGTGGCTCGACACCGCTCGCCGAGCCCGCCAGCTCTCCAGTACGGCGATTGCTTCGTCCGACGGATTGCCGGCGATGTGCTGCTCAGCCTTGGCAAGGCGCCTCTCGAGCCGTGCGTAGTCCTGATCGACCACGGTCCAAAACCGCGTCCTGGTCGCGCGCGGTCCCCGCGCCGCAACAGCAAACCCCACGGCCAGAAACACGAAGAGACCGACGAGACCGACCGGCAGCGGTTCGTTCTCGATCGTCTTGGTATCAACGGCGGAGGCCGAGAACGCTGCGATGGCCAACACGACCGAGACGATCGCCGTTGCCTGCCCGTCCAAATTCTGCACGCGCTGCTCCTCCAGCTTGGCGAGCTCGCTTTCGTGAGCAATGAGCTGATCGCTCGCCATCAATGCCAGCCCGCTGAGCAGCTGTCACCGTGGAAGTCCTCGAGCGCCGTCTGGTCCTCGGCATCTTGGACGAGCAGCAGGTCGGCGTCGAGCTCGATGATCCGCTTTGCGACGCGGGCGGTCATGACGGGGACCGGTTGCAGCGCGAAAACAGAGTGTTTGAGGTTGAGCTCACGATCCTGACGTTCATCCCCGACCATCGCATCTGCGTTGTCAGCTGACCGTACCGGGCCTTTGCGCGCGGGACTGTGGCAGAGCGCACGTAACCTCAGTCCAGATCCCGATCGGCCGCACCACCTCGCAGGGAATCAGGGCACATCGATCAATCGGAAGTGCCCCATGCAGACGGCCAGCGCGTCGCCGAGGTCGACCCGGGGAAGCTCGGAGGCGGCGGCTCTGATCAGGTGGAGGTTGCCGGTCGCGAGCGCATGCTGAAACCGACTGTACGCTGATCCCGCATCGCCCATGGGAACGCATGTTCGCATCACGTCAAGCGTGCCGGCCGGGCGCGAATCGTCGAGGAGGGGTCGCAGTTCTCAACAGTCGCGCAGAGCGGTCGCTGCGAAGAGGCTGCTCCTCATCCCGTCGCGCGCGATCACCTCGGTGCTCTCAGTCGCGGACACCCGCACGTTCGGACTTCCGCTCCCAACCGCGAACGCTGACCTGCCTGGCATGGCCAGTCGACCTTAATCGGATCGGCGACGCCAGCGTGCATACCCAGCGCCCCATTTCCGTCCGGTCCCGACGCGATCATCTGATCATGCGCACAGGAGCGATCGAGCCAGGCGACATCGTCCACTGCAACAAGGGCGGGCGCTTCTTTCACGCCAAGGTGACCGCCGCCGGCAGCGCCGGGATGCTCCTTGTCGAGCCGATCGAGCGCAACATCTCCTACCGCCAGGTCAAGGCATCCGAGATCGCCGAACACTGGACGCACAACAACGCCACCCGCCGCCAGCAGCGAGCACCGCAAGCGCATGTCCCGCAGCGGACATCACCACCGTTATGACATCGGCCAGCGCACAGCGCGCCCGCATAGCGCTGCGTGCTCGTCCGGCCGGCGACGTGCAGACTGCGTCCGCCGGCGGCTGATCGCCGACCTCGACGCCGCAGGGCGGCCCGGCGGTCGGGCCGGATGGTGCAGGGACCCCTGATGATCGTGATGGAGTTGCACCTCACCCGCGCGTCGGGCGACGGCACGCGCTACGACCTGGCCCGTTGGCCGGCTACGCCTCGGCGGATGGGGCTCGCGCAGGGCGACCGCGAGCGCGGGGAGCCACAGCTGGGAGCTCGTCCGCCGCGGCCTCGTGCCCGCAGTCGTCGATTCCACCGACGCGGCGGGCGACATCGTCGGTGCGTTCCGCGCGAAGACGTTCGGACGGGGAGGCGCGCTTCGGTGGTCCGGTCGTGAGCTGACGCTGCAACCCGAGAGCTTCATGGCGCGACCGCTATGTCCTCCTCGACGGCGGTCGCGGCCTCGCGAGACTCGAGGGCAGGGGCCGGGGCAAGCGCCGGTGACGGTCACCGTCGACTCGATCCGGGGGTGCTGTTGGTCGCGAGGTTCGTCGTGGACGCGCTGGCGAAGATCGGCGCCGGCGCGTCGGCTGCCGGCGTCGTGGGCGCCGCCGGCAGCTGAGCCGGTGCGGTGGGCTGTCCCTGCGCGCAGGAAGATGAGACGCCGGCAAAGATCGCCGGGTCCCCTCGCACTCCTCGCCCGCGCCCGCGAGGCACCTGTGGCGAGCTTGTACGCACTCGGTCGCCGTTGCGACTCGAGCGAGAGCGAGCTGTCGGCCGGCCTCACCCCGTGCGCCCCACCCGGTCCCGCACGGGCCATTTGCCCGCCCGGTCGGCCATCGAGACCCGCGCGACTGGCGGGCCTACCGGATCGACGCCGGTCCCGTCGTCGTGCCGTCCCGCGACGGGTGCGTGAGCTGGCGGGGCCGGTCAGCTAGGGGATGCCGCACGCCGCGTGCTGAGTCTGCGAAGGGGCGAGAAAGGACCACGCTCCGACAGGCCGCACAAGGCACTGACACCCTCAGTCGGTTAGGCGCTCTTCTTGCGCTCGCGGCGCAATCTGTGGTGCTGCCAGACGGTTCCATCCGTCTCGTGGCCTTTCGAGCTCGAAAACGTCGACGTCGGCATGAAAGCCGCCCTGCAGAGAAATCCCGTAGAGAAATTTATGTTGTTGGGCCGACAGCCAGCGAGAGAAACCTGCATCCTGCGGGCACTTCTACATGCCGGAGGAGGGACTCGAACCCCCGACACGCGGATTATGATTGGACGGCTATATCGTGAGGCACGACGAGAAACCCAGTAAACACGGGGAATTACATCGCGTAGCGTGAGGTTGAATCGGTCGAGTTCGGGACCATTTCGGGACCCTTTTCGTGTAGCCTTCCAACATGAGCCCCGCGCCGCCCCCGCCGGTTCCGCTGACCGACCTACGGCCGATGCCCGTCTCGGGCCACCTGACCCGCGTCAAGCGCGAGTCCGGTGATCGCTGGCGCGTGAAGTGGCGTGACGCCGCCGGTGTGGAGCACAAGAAGGTGCTCGGGCGGGTGTGGACGGGCAAGGGGCGCCCGCGCGCGGGCTACCTGACCAAGAGTGAGGCGCAGCGGATGCTCGACGATCTGCTCGCCGAGGCACGCATGGTCGGGCCCGGCGCTCGCCGCGCAGACAGCCGCCGTGTCACGTTCGCCGATGCCGCCGCGGAATGGCTGCGCTACCTCGAGTTCGATCGCAAGCGGCGCCCGAACACGCTGCGCGACTACCGCCAGGCCGTCGACCAGGTACTGCTGCCGACCTTCGGCCAACTGCCGTTGACCGAGCTGACCAGCGAGATGATCGACGCCTTCCGCGCTCATCACGTCGACGAGCGGCGCCTCACGGCGCGCACGATCAACAAGTACCTCGTCGTCGTCAACGGCATCCTCAAGCGCGCACAGCGCCACTACGGCCTCGCGGTCAACGTCGCCGCCGGCGTTGAGCGCCAGCCCATCCGCAGGGCGACCGAGTTTCGCGTGCTCTCCGCCGAGGAGGTCGAGTTGCTCGCGCGTACCTTCCGCGAGGGCGCCCACCACGCACCCTCCAAGCGTAGGCTCACCGACGAGGAGCTCGACACGCGCGCGGCCTCCGACGCGCAGGACGCCGCGCTGATCCTCGCCGCCGCCTACGCCGGGCTGCGACTCGGTGAGCTGCGCGCGCTGCGCTGGCGCGATGTCGACTTCGAGCGGCGCATCGTGCACGTGCGCCGCTCCTACAGCCTCACCAGCGAGGACGTCCCGAAGTCAGGCCGCGCCCGCGCCGTGCCGATGGCCGATCAGGTCGCCCGCGCGCTGGACGCACTCTCGCGACGCGAGGTGTCGACCGGCGCCGACGAGCTCGTCTTCCCCAATCCCACCGGCGGCTTCCTGGATGACTCCGCGCTACGCCGGCGCTACTACGGTGCGTTGAAGGCCGCCGGCCTTTCGCACCTGCGTTTCCACGATCTGCGCCACACATTCGGCACGCTCGCCGTGCAGGAGTTCGCGCTGTCAGACGTCAAGGCCTACATGGGCCACGCCGACATCGCCACGACGATGATCTACGTCCACCACGTGCCCCAGCACGACGCCGCCGACCGCCTCTCGGCCCGCCTGGCCAAGACGTCGTCCGCGGCCGCCGCGCTTGACCGGGCGGTGCAGCAGGCCGACGGCGAGGCCGCCCGGTAGCGCATCCGCCGTACGGCCGGCGCACCAGGGAGAGTGCCGGAACCGTCGAGAGGGGGAACTTTCGCGCGTGCCCTCTCATCGCCATCGATCAGGCCAGCGAGGTGGCCTCACCGCCACGGCTGAGGATCCTCAACCGGTTGACGACCATTACGTCAAGAAGCTGCTCTTGTCCGGCTGTTTGACTTCGCCGACCTGCGGTCCTGACGCTATGCGGAGTTGACCCGCTTCGGTGGACGCCTTGGTCGCCCGCGGAACGGCCGCGCCGTGTCTCACAGACGATCGTTTGTGCGACGTGATCTTGGGTCCAGCTCAACCGCTCGGATGAACGATCGCCGTTTGATCGAGCACGTCAGTTTCTAAAGGATCTCCGCCGATCCGCCGAGAACGAGGTAATGCCTTGGGTGACCGAGACTGATGTGAAGACCGGGCTGGGCGTCGAGACGTTCAACAACGTCACGAAGGACGGCCTTATGCGGTTTATGCGGGCGCTGCCCGACATGGATCGCGAACTCGCGAAGCAGGTCCTCGCTCAGGTTCCGGTGTTCGTCGAGCTAGCGAGGGCCATCCTGAAGGATGCCGAGGCGTCATTCGCGGCCGTGATCGCGGCTAACGCGCAGAGCCAGGAGAAGGTCTTCCAGGTCGAACTCAAGATCATCGAGGTTCTGGGACGCGAACTTGACCGCGGGGACCTTGCGCCCGAGCAGCAAGCACGGGTCCTGGATGACCTACGCAAGATCCACGAAGCCGCGGACCTGAGGCACCGAGAGAACCAGGGGATGTTCGAGCGCCTCTGGGAGAGGCGCCTGGCAGCTGGTCTGCTGATCGCCGGCGGCGTGGCCGTGATCGCGCTTCGGGCTGCCGCATCGGGTGATGGCAAGTCTGGTTTCGATGCCTTCGCGCGAGCCGGAGCGAAGGCTCTCTCAAGCGGCGGCGCGATGGGCTCGCGGCGGTCCTGACGCCGCACGAGGGCATCGAGCGCAATGAGCAAGTGTCGCCTGACGGTTGCCGACATTTGCGCCGCTCTCCTCGCTGGGCCGCCGCACGGGCGGCGCTCGACGAGTGCCGGGCGATGCCGGGCTGGGGGGAGACCCCCTCGGTCTGAGCGCGGAATGCGCGGCCGGCAAGGACGCGAGGTTGTACCCAACGCTTCGCTCGGCCGTTGGCGCGCCCGCAGCCGCCGCGACGAGCGCCGAGAGGCCGAGATCGTGGGAGATGGTCCCGACTGGGCGGCGCGCTGACTCTCTTTGAGGCTGCCGGCCGGTGTGGTTTGACTTCCTTTGTTGTGTCGCTCGTCGCCGGTCGGGGATGTATGGCGTGACCTGATAGGCCCGCTGCGGTCCTGCCGCCGGGAGCGTCCATCCTCGCCATGTGCCGTCCGGGGGTTCCGCGCGCGTGGAGGCTGAACATCGAGCGGCAACCGTCCCCAGGGTCCGATCAGGTGAATGATCGGCAGGTTCGCAGCGGGCTTTGAGGCGAGCGTGGGACGTCCGCTCCTCGCTCTAGGTTCCGGCCCATGCTGGACAAGGCCGAGTTCTTCACGACTGCCGCCCAGGTGTTGCCCATCGCGATCGTCGGCCTGTTCGTCGAGCAACGGGTGTTCGATCGGCGCGAGCATCCAGAGCGGAGCGACCGGGTCGAGGCGCTGGGCATCCTCGTCCTCCTGCTCACGGCCGAATGGACGGCGCTGTTCGCCCTGTACGAGGAGGAGTCGACGAACTTCGGCGAGGGCGTCGTCTTGCTCGGGCTCGTGATCGGGTTCTTCTGGCTCGTGCTGACCCCGCTCCGACGACTACTTCGGGAAGCGGCCCCCCGTCTCTACGTTTGGCTTTACCTGGCGGCTCTAGTCGCGATGGGCGTCCTCGTGTTCGCCTTCCCGAGCGTTGATGCGGCCGCTGCGGTCGGGTTTGCCGCGTTCATCGTCGCCATGAGCGCGACGCCCTTCCTCTGGAAGCGCGAGCGGGAGCGCCAGGCGCGCAAGGACGATCGCGACGACAACGATGATCGCGACAACGACGACGATGATCGCGACGACGACTAGCACCCCGCCATGCCGACCTGGCTAGCGATCTTGCCAGGCATCTGGGAGGGGTGGGTGCCGCCTCGGGCGTGTGGTGCAACCTGCGCGAGAAGAGCGCTCGTGCGCGGCTGGCCCCAGCCCTGGAGCCGATCGGGCGGGACCGTGACGAGGACGGCGGCGTGCTCGTCTTCGGAACGGCCATGTCGCGCCGGCCCCGCACGTCATCGACTTCGTGGTGGCTTATCTGCGCGGTCGTCAAACGAAACAGGCAGTCGACCCACTGCTGACGTCCCCGGTCCTCCTGGGAGGAGCGCTCCCGCGCGCCGCGCGGGCAGCGCGGGCAGCGCACCGATCCTCGCTCCGGGGGCGTTCGTGGTCTGAACGCGGCGCTGGCCAGACCCGCTCGTGTGGCCGTCTGAGACCGAACGCGCCCGGCGCTACCGTGGGCGTGCCGAGGCGTCAGATCGCCGGGGGGCGCGCCCGAGCCGCAAGCGTTCGATGGCGGCGGCGACGTCGGAGCGGACGAACCTCCGGTGCCTGCCGAGTTTGATGCTCGGGAGCACACCGCGGCGCGCGTACTCGCTTACGGTCGACCGCGGGATGTTCAACAGCTCAGCGACTTCGTCAGCGGTGAGCAACTCGTCCAGCGTGCTCATTCCGCTCCGCCTGGCCGGTCGCCAGATGGGGAGCGCCGCCCGCTCATCCGGCGGCGAGGGCGGGCCGTTGCGCGCCGGCGGTGTGGATCTACTCGGACCCGGACGCACCAGCCGATGCCGGGCACGTTGACGCGCGGACGAGCCGGGTTGTCGAAGACGGCGCCGGCGGTGTAGTGCCGCCAGTGCGCCACCGGTGATCGCCGGCGCGTGCGGCCCGGCGATGTGGCGTCGGCGCGCGCCGCACGCTCGGCCGGTGGGCGGGCTGTCGCGGATCGTTGCAACGCCCGTCGAGCCCGCAGCGTGATGACCAGGTGGTCGGTACCGTCGGCCAGCGCGAGGATACCCAGCGCTCCCGCGCGGGTCAGCGGAACAGTCCAGATCTTGCGCTCAGCGTCAAACCGGCGTTCGGGCAGCGCGCGTAGCGCCGGCAGCCGGCGCTCGCTGTAGGGGCCCGCGATCTCGATGGCGTCGCCGCGCAGCACGCCGCGTCCGACATCCAGCCGCGACAAGCGCGCGGCGGCGGGCTCGGTGATGTCCACGTCGATCCCGCGTTCCTCGAGTTCGGCGATCACGCCGCATACGCTTCGTAGATGCTCGCGGCGAGCCGGCACGCTCCAGTCCTGGGAGTCGCGGCGGTAGTGCCGCTTCGGCAGCGTTTTGATCGAGTCGACGATGGTCTCGTCGTACGGCGCGGAGGCCAGTCGTACGAGCCCTCCGCTGGCGTCGATGCGCAGGGCCATCAGCACGGGGGAAACTCGTCGCAGGCCGACGAGCTGCTCGGGGCCGTGGGTATCGGGGCTTTCGGTGGCCGCGCCGTCGAAGGCGTGGCTGGGGGGTCGCTGCGTCGCCGCACCGAGCGGGCGGGACGTCGTGTCCGCGTCGGGGCAGTCCGAGGGCGCTGTGCAATGCGAGACCGCGCGCGCGCCGGCCGGGCTGAGCGTGCTCGGCGCTTGTGGGCACGCTGTGCGCGAAGTCCGACAGTCCGAGCCCGGCGAGGCTCAAGCGTGGCGGGCGTCGTCAGAGCCGGTGCGTCGGGCGCTGCTGCGCGACGAGCTGCCGTTGGCGAGTTGGGCGCTCGGGTATCCGTTGATCCCGTCATGCCGTCCAGCGCGACCCCGCTCAGGACCAGCCCAACCAGAAGCACCACTCCAACCGCCACCCAACGCGCGGCGGCCCGACGCTGAGCACGTCGTGGCCGCGAGTGCCCTCGATCGCCACCTGCGGAGCGGCGGCGCGCATCTGACCGGCGGGTGGCGCCTGTGCGCGGGCGCGAGGCGGTGGGTGGCTCGTCGATGCCGGGAGCCGAGAACAGCGCCGCGATGGCGTCGTCGGTCGTGTTGACTGCGTGATCGTCGTCGGGTGGTTGCTCCCACAGCGCGGCGAGCCGATTCTGCTCGTCGCGAGATATGGGTTCGTGCACGGCCATCTGGAGCGCTGTCGTCGCCAACGGCCGGATGACACCCTGCCGACGGGAACGAACCCGCCGCCCGACAGCTCGGCCGATGTGAGGACGCGGCACGCCGCGGAGCTGCGCCGAAATGTGCGGGCTCCGAGCGATCGGGATCTCGAGGGGGTGAAGTGCGGTTCGGCGACGACAGCTGCCCAGTCGTCCGCCCGCCCATCCTGGAGGAGTAGCCATGCGACCGTGGAGCTCGCTTCACGCGCTACGCCGCACCTGTCTTGCCGCGCTGATTGCAGCGCTCGTCGTGAGCTCATGTGGCGGCGCGTCGACCGGAGAAGCTCGCGCGCTCTCCGAGGCCGACTATCTGGTCGTCGTCAAGCGTGTCTGCCTGGAAGCCAGGCAGGCCGCCAAGTACGCCGAGCGTACGAGTGCGGTCCCCGCCGTATACCTACGGCGGTCTGCCGAGGCGGCGAAATCGATCCAGGAAGAGTTCCGGAAGGCGCACCCGCCGGCGCGGTTCGCCGCCTTGCACCGCGAATCATTGCGCCTGGGCGAGGAGCAGATCGGGCTGATTCGCACCGCGCTCGCCCGGCTGCAGAGTGGCACCGACGACGACGAGACTGGTGCTCTCGAGGCTCGCAACCGGCGGCTGCTGCGGCGCTCCAACGAGCTCGCGCATGAGATTGGGCTACGGGACTGCGTCAACGAGACGACGGCACCGTGAGCCGGCGAGGGCCTGCACGCTGGGCGGCAAGAACGGTCGGCTCGCGCAGCCCACGGCGCGCGTCATCTCGCCGCACCACGTCAGGCCGAACCCGCAGCCAATCGGTGCCGGCGCGCGAGGC
>JAWVGJ010000138.1:0-43141 GCA_033855115.1 Solirubrobacteraceae bacterium | reverse complement strand
CGGCGCGCAGGTCGTGGAGACCGACACCTTCCAGGCCAGCCGCCTGAAGCTCGACGAATGGGGACTGGGCGAGGCCACGATCGAGATCAACCAGAAGGCGGCCGAAATCGCGCGCCGCGCGGCCGGCGAGCACATCTTCGTCGCCGGTTCGGTTGGACCGACCGGCTTCCTGCCGGCCTCCGACGATCCCACGCTCGGCAACATCTCCTTCGGCACGCTGCGCGAGTCCTTCGCCGAGCAGTGCTTCGGTCTCATCGAAGGCGGCGTGGACGTCATCCTGATCGAGACGGCGCAGGACATCCTCGAGGTCAAGGCCGCCATCTTCGGTGCGCGCGAGGCGATGAAGCGCGCTGGCCGCGAGGTCCCGATCCAGACGGACGTCTCGCTGCTGCCCAACGGCGGCAAGATGCTGCTGGGGACCGACATCTCAGCGGTCCTTGCGACGCTCGAGGCGCTCGACGTCGCCGCGATCGGCCTGAACTGCTCGACCGGCCCGGAGGACATGCGCGATGCGATCCGCTTCCTCGGCGAGTTTTCGCCCGTCCCGGTCGCCTGCATGCCCAACGCCGGCATCCCGATTCAGGGCCACGACGGCGAGACGATCTTTCCCGAACAGGCGGAGCCGTTCTCCAAGACGCTCGTCGAGTTCGTCGAGCGCTACGGGGTGAGCATCGTCGGCGGCTGCTGCGGCACCACGCCCGACCACATCCGCATGCTGGCCGACGCCGTCAAGGGACGCCGCGCCAAGCCGCGACCGGCCCCGCGCCAGGCGCACGTCAGCTCGATGATCACCGCGACGCCGCTCGTGCAGGAACCGCGCCCGACGATGGTCGGCGAGCGCGTGAACTCGCAGGGCTCGCGCAAGGCCAAGCAGCTGCTGCTGGCCGACGACTACGACGGCCTCAACCAGATCGCCGAGGACCAGGTCGATGGCGGCGCGCATGTGCTCGACCTGTGCGTCGCGCTGGTCGAGCGCGACGACGAGGCCGAGCAGATGCGTCGCGTCGCCGAGCGCGTCTCGCTGTCTCAGCTGGCTCCGATCCAGGTCGACTCGACCGAGCCGGAGGTCATCGAGGCGGCGCTGGAGCAGATTCCGGGTCGCGCGATCGTCAACTCGATCAACCTCGAGGCGGGCCGCGACAAGCTCGACCGCGTCGTGCCGATCGCGCTGGCACACGGCGCCTGCCTCATCGCGCTGACGATCGACGAGGTCGGCATGGCAAAGACGGCGCAGCGCAAGCTGGAGATCGCCCAGCGCCTGAAGGAGCTGTGCTGCGACGAGCATGGCCTGGACCCCGAAGCGCTCATCTTCGACTGCCTCACGTTCACGTTGACGACCGGCGACGAGGAGTGGCGCCCGTCGGCGGTCGAGACGATCGAGGGGATCCGCGCGATCAAGCAGCATATCCCCTACGTGAAGACGTCGCTCGGGGTCTCCAACGTCTCGTTTGGCGTCGCCCCCCGCGCCCGCGCCGTCCTCAACTCGGCCTTCCTGCATCACTGCGTCCAGGCGGGCCTGGACCTCGCGATGGTCAATCCCAACCACATCACGCCCTACGGCGAGATCAACGATCAGGAGCGCGCGCTCGCCGACGACCTCGTCTTCAACCGTCGCGAGGACGCGCTCGAGCGCTTTATCGAGCACTTCGAGTCCAGCACGGCCGAGGCCAAGGACGAGAAGGCCAATCCGACCGAGGGCATGGAGCCCGAGGAGGCGCTGCACTACCACATCCTGCGCCGCAAGAAAGAGGGCGTCGAGGACTGGATCGACCGCTCGGTCGAGAAGATCGGCGCGGTACCGACGCTCAACGAGGTCCTGCTCCCGGCGATGAAAGAGGTCGGCGACCTGTTCGGCTCCGGCGAGCTGATCCTGCCGTTCGTGCTGCAGTCCGCGACGGTCATGAAGCGCGCGGTTGCCAAGCTCGAGGAGTACCTCGACAAGGTCGAGGGCTACACAAAGGGGACGGTCGTCATCGCGACGGTCTTCGGCGACGTCCACGACATCGGCAAGTCGCTCGTCAACACGATCCTGACGAACAACGGCTACACGGTCGTCGACCTCGGCAAGCAGGTGCCGATCTCCGCGATCCTCGAAGCCGCGCAAGAGCGCAACGCGACGGCGATCGGGCTGAGCGCGCTGCTCGTCTCGACGTCCAAGCAGATGCCGCTGTGCATCGAGGAGCTGTACGAGCGCGGCCTGGACTACCCGGTCCTCATCGGCGGCGCCGCGATCAACCGCGACTTCGGCCTGCGCGCGCTGTACCCGAAGGGGCGCAAGTCCGACGAGATCTACGAGCCCGGGGTCTTCTACTGCAAGGACGCGTTCGAAGGGCTGCACAAGATGGACCAGCTGATCGACGAGGAGGCCCGCGCGGAGCTCGTCGCCAAGACGCGCTCGGCGGCTGAGCACTTCCGCAAGCACGGCAAGGACCCGCCGCCGCTGGTGACCGACGACACGTCGGTCCGGTCGGCCGCACGCATCGACCTGCCGATCCCGGAGCCGCCGTTCTGGGGCGCGCGCGAGATCGACGTGCCGCTGGACGACGTGTTTCCGCATCTCGACACGCACGTGCTGTTTAAGCTGCATTGGGGCGGGCGCGGCGTGAAGGGCGATGCGTGGCGGCACCTGGTCAACGACGACTTCCAGCCGCGTTTAGAGCGGATGTGGCATGAGCAGGACTACCTGCGTCCGCGCGCGCTGTTGGGCTACTTCCCCTGCTACAGCGAGGGCAACGACGTCGTCGTGCTCAACCCGGACGATCGCTCGACCGTGCTCGAGCGCCTGCGCTTTCCGCGCCAGCCCGGCCACCATCGGATCTGCCTGGCCGACTTCTTCCGCCCGAAGGAGAGCGGCGAGCTGGACGTCGTCGCGTTGCAGGCGGTGACGGTCGGACCGCAGGTCACGCAGGTCATCACAGCGCTGGAGGCCGAAGGCGAGTACGCCGAGCAGCTGTTCACCCACGGCCTGGGCGTGCAGTCCGCCGAGGGGACGGCCGAGTGGCTGCACTCGCGCGTGCGCGCCGACCTGGGGATCGGATCCGCCGAGGGCCGGCGCTACTCGTGGGGCTATCCCGCGTGTCCGGAGCAATCCGAGCACGAGAAGGTCTACCGGCTGCTGGATGCACCCTCGATCGGGCTGTCGCTCACCGGCGGCTTCGCGGTCGAGCCCGAGCAATCGACGCTGGCGATCGTGGCCCACCACCCGCAGGCGGTCTACTTCGGGATGAAGTCCGGGTTCCTGCCCAAGGACAAGGCCCCCGACGACATCATCGCGGGCTCCGACCGCGACGCCACGCGCCGCCGCGACCACGACCCGCGCGAGGGTCCACCGGAGGACGAGCCGGCGCTGGCGATCGACGCACGCGTGTGACGGCCGCGCGCACGGCGGTCAACGCGGGTCCTCGCGTCCGGCAATCGATCGGTGGCGGGTCGCGACGACGCGGACGGTCTGATCACTGTCGGTGAGCCGGCGCCGGCTACACGGTCGCTACATCTTCGCCTGTGAACCTGGCGCCGGTCAGAATCTCTCCGTCGAAAGGACACGTCCACATGATCACCCGGTTCAAGAAGCTGCTCGCGGCAATCGCCGGCCTCGCAGCCCTCGCGGCGGGCGGCGCTGTCTACGCTGGCGCGCAGTCCGCGCCCCCGGCTGCGAAGGCGCCTGCCGCCGGCGCCTCCGCTTCGGATCCGTCCGGCGCCGCCGACACCGACAAGGTGCAGAGCGGCGACCAGTCGGCGCCGGACGCGGCCGGCGACAAGGCCGATACCGAGAAGGCCGACGGCAGCGAGGCACCAGGCACCGAGAAGGCCGACGGCGCCGAGGCACCGGGCACCGAAAAGGCCGATGGCCCCGAGGCACCTGGAACCGAGTCCGCCGCCGACAGCGATGGCCCCGGCGGGCATGCCGACGAGCCGGCCAACCCCAACGCCGACCATCAGGCCAGCGGTCAGCAATAACAGCACACGTCCCTGCTGCGCTCGCGGGCGCCCCGCTCTCAGGGGCGCCCGTACGCGCATTCAGGAACCGTTCACCGACCGCCTGCCATCGTCATGTCATGCGCCTGCTGATCGTCGAGGACAAGGTCAAGATGGCGAGCCTGCTGCGGCGGGCGCTGCGATCTGAGGGCTTCGCCGCCGATGTCGCGACGCGCGGCGAGGACGCCCTCTGGATGGCCGGGTCCACGAGCTACGACGCGGTCGTGCTCGACGTCATGCTGCCGGGCATCGACGGCTTCGAGACCTGCCGGCGCCTGCGGGCCGACGAGGTCTGGACGCCGGTGCTCATGCTCACCGCGCGCGGTGCCCTGGAAGATCGCGTGGCCGGCCTGGACGGAGGCGCCGACGACTACCTCGTCAAGCCCTTCGAGGTCGAGGAGCTCGCGGCGCGGTTGCGCGCGCTGATCCGTCGCCAACCCCGCGAGCGCCCGACCGTGCTCGAGGTCGGCGACCTGAGGCTCGACCCGGCGAGGCATCGCGTCTGGCGCCGCGGCGTCGCGATCGACCTGCCGGCGAAGTGCTTTGCGCTGCTGGACACGTTCATGCGCCAACCGGGCGTCGTGCTGTCGCGCTTTGA
Organism: Solirubrobacteraceae bacterium; assembly: GCA_033855115.1. GTDB lineage: Bacteria > Actinomycetota > Thermoleophilia > Solirubrobacterales > Solirubrobacteraceae > CADCVQ01. The sequence goes on along the minus strand of JAWVGJ010000138.1, from coordinate 38,568 downwards.
GTTGCTCGAGTCCGCCTGGGACGGCGCCTACGAGAACCGCTCGAACGTCGTCGACCAGCACGTGCGCATGCTGCGCGAGCGAATCGGCCGGCGCAGCATCGAGACCGTCCGCGGGCGCGGCTACCGGCTGCGCGAGGGCGCAGCGTGAGCCTGCTGCCGGTCCGCTGGCGGCTGACGCTTGCGTTCGCGGTAGTCATCGCCGTCGTGCTCGTCGCGACCGGGCTGTTCGTCCATGGGCGGCTCGCCTCCAATCTCGACGCGTCGATCGATCGCGGCCTGCGCTCGCGCGCCACCGATATCGCCACGCTCGCGCAGCAGTCAGACACGGCGCTGTCCGAGTCGAGCAGGGAGGATTCCGCGCCGCATGTCCCAGCCCTGGCGCAGCTCGTGAACGCGGCCGGCCAGGTCACTGACCGTACGCCTGGGCTGCCCGCACGGCCGCTGCTGGGGCGCAGCGCGCTTGCCCAAGCACGAACTGGCCAGCGGGTCATACGCGAGATCCGGCTGGGAGACGACCGTGTGCGGCTCATCGGCGAAGCGGTGCGAGCCCAGGACCAGCGGCTGATCGTCATCGTGGGCCAGTCGCTTGAGGACCGGGCACGGGCGCTTGACAACCTCGCCGGCGTCCTGCTGATCGGCGGGCCGGCCGCACTCTTGCTCGCCTCGCTGGCGGGCTACCTGCTGACCGGCGCGGCGCTTGCGCCAGTCGAGGCTATGCGCCGTCGCGCAGCCGAGATCTCGGCGGACGACCTCGGCCAGCGTCTGCCGGGCGCCGGCGGCGACGACGAGCTCGGCCGTCTCGGCCGCACGCTGAACGAGATGCTGGAGCGCGTCGACGCCGCGGTCGCGCGCGAGCGGACCTTTGTCGCCGACGCGAGCCACGAGCTTCGCAGCCCGCTTGCGATGCTGCGCACGGAGCTCGAATTGCTTGGCCGCGAACGCCCGACCGGCGCCGCGTTGCAGCGGGCGGTCGGCTCCGCGATCGAGGAGACCGATCGCCTCAGCCATCTGGCCGACGACCTGTTGCTGCTCGCGCGCGCCGACGAGCGGCGGCTTGCGCTGGATGCCCACGCGGTACCTGCCGTCGAGCTGCTGCAGGCCGCCGCGGACCGCGCGGGCGATCGGCGCGTGGTCCTCGACGGCGGCGACGGCGGCACAATTCTCGCCGACCGCGTGCGCGTCGGGCAGGCGCTCGACAACTTGCTGGCCAACGCGTTGCGCTATGCCGACCGCGAGGTACTGCTTCTGGCACAGCGGCGGGACGGCTCGGTCGAGTTGCACGTGCTCGACGACGGTCCAGGCTTTCCGGTCGGGTTCCTCCCCCGGGCGTGGGAGCGCTTCACTCGAGTCGAGGCCGGGCGAACGGAGGACGGCGCCGGTCTGGGCCTGGCGATCGTGCGCACGATCGCGGAGCTGCACGGGGGCCGCACGGGGGCGGCGAACCGGGCGGACGGCGGCGCCGATGTCTGGCTCGAGCTACCCGCGGCGCTGCCGGCGCGCTCCACACCGACCGCTACGCCGGCAATCGCGCCTCCTCGAGATCCAGATCGCGCTGGATCTCGCGCATGACATCCCCCTTCAGCCGCCCGTCGTTGCGCAGTCCCAGCAGCGTCGATCGCTCCACGCCGATGAGCTCGCGACGCAGGTCGCTGTAGCGCTCGACCGGCTGGCGCGCGGCCTGCCGCGCCTCGTCGCCGTCACCCCCGATGATGGCCATGCAGCGGCGAAAGCGGGAGCGGTACAGCTCGCGCATACGGCGCAGGCGCTCCCCGCTGATCCGACCCTCGCGCTCCAGCTCGTCCAACCGATCCAGCGCCGCCTGCGCGGCTTCGAGCCGCGCGATCGCCTCGTCCGGGCTCCACTCGCGGACGCCACTCAGGCCCAGCCAGCGCAGGATCAGCGGCAACGTCAGGCCCTGTCCCACGAGCGTCACTGCGATCACCCCGACCGTGATGAAGATGAGCAGGTCGCGCTGAGGTAGCTCCTCGCGGAGGCCGAGCGCGGCCGCCAGCGAGATCGCGCCGCGCATCCCGCTCCAGCCCACGACGAAGCGCTCGCGCCAGTTCTCGCCGATGTCCGCGCGGCTCGCGCGCGGCACGATCCGCGCCAGCACCGGCGCAACCCCGACCCATGCCAGTCGCACGGCGATCACGACCGCGCTGACCGCCGCCACGTCGACGAGCAGCGTGTCCAGACCGCCATTCCCGCGAACGCTCTCGTACACGCTCTCGAACTGCAGCCCGAGCAGCACGAACAGCGTCGTCTGCAGCGCGAACACGAGCGCTTGCCAGAACGCGATCGCGCTCAGGCGCGTGTCGGCATCGAACATCTCGTGCGCGTGCCAGCCGAACCAGACACCGGCCGTCACGGTCGCCAGCACGCCTGAGACGCCCAGCTTCTCGGCGCCGATGTATGCGCCGTAGGCGAACAGCACCGTCAGGAAGATGGCCAGCGGCACGTCGAACAGCCGGCGGTGCGTGCGCACTCCGATCCAACCGACGACCAGTCCCACGACAACGCCCCCGGTCACCGACACGACGAAGTCCACGACGGCGTGCCCGATCGCGAACGTACCCGCGGTCGCCGCCGCCACCGCGACGCGGTAGGCGACGAGCGCGGCCGCGTCGTTGAGCATCGACTCCGCCTCGACCGCGAGCGCAACGCGCTCGGGCACCCCCAGACGGCTGAACGTCGCCGCGGCGGACACCGGATCGGTCGGCGCGAGGATCGCACCGAGCACGAAGGCGGCTGGCCAGCTCAGGCCGTCCATCACCGTGTGCGCCACGACGGCGACAACCCCCATCGTGACGAGCACGAGCACGAACGTCAGCGAGACGAGCTGCGCCGCCGCGGCGCGTAGCTCCTGGGGCGATGCGCGGAACCCCAACGAGTGCAGCAGCGGCGGCAGGAAGAGGAGGAAGATCACCTCCGGAGCGAGCCGGATGCCACGCAGCCCTGGCACGAAGCCGATCGCGACGCCTCCGATGACAAGCACGATCGGGTAGGGGATCGAGATCAGATCAGCAAGGCGAACGAGCACCGCCGCGGCGAAGAGAACCGCGATGAGGAGCTCGATGTCGCTCACGGCCGGGGAGTCTAGGCGGACGCCACGCCGGGTCTGGACCGCCCCCCGCGACCGGTAGGTTGCAAGCGTGACCGCCACCCGCCTCACACCGCCGCTCGGTCCCGAGGACCATGTGCTCGGCCCCGAGGACGCGCCGCTCGAGCTCGTCATGTACGGCGACTTTCAGTGCCCGTACTGCGTCGCCGCGCAGTCCATGGTCCGCCGCGCGCGCGAGCGACTCGACGGGCGCCTGCGCTTCGCGTTTCGCCACATGCCCCTGAGCGAGATCCATCCCGCCGCGCAGAACGCGGCCGAGGCAGCCGAGGCAGCCGCCGCCCAGGGCGCGTTCTGGCCGATGCACGACCAGCTCTACGCGTCGCGCGGCAGGCTCAGCCTGGACGACCTCGCAACCCATGCGGAGGCGATCGGACTCGACGCCCAGGCCGTGCGAGACGAGCTGGCAAACCACATCCACGCACAGCGCGTCGGCCGCGACGAGGAGAGCGCCCGGCGCGCCGGGATCGCGGGGACCCCTGCGTTCTTCGTCAACGGCACCCTCCACGAGGGCGCGTTCGACGCCGGATCCCTCATCGAGGCGCTGGAATCCAGCGCCTCGCGGTCCAGCGCTGGATCGTAGATCGATCAGGCCCTGCACAGCGACGTGGGCAGCCCTTGACCGTCCCGTCCGCTTCGAGCCCGATGACCGGCAGATACGCCTCGCCATCCATGATCGTCAGCTCGCGAGCCCTCACGGCTCGGCGGGCGTCACCGCCGAGCTACTCCTGACTGTCCTCCATCTTGGCGATCTCCGCCTTGAGCTCCTCGAGCGCCCGTACGACATCGCCGTGCTCGGCGATGTGCTCCTCGGCCTCGGCGGCGATCTTGCGCATCTCGTCGATGTCACCGCTCGCGCGGGCCTGGTGGATCGCGACGCCGTAGGGCGGAACGGCTGCCATGGTGCCCTCCTCCTCCTCAGTTGATGCGAACTCTGCTCACCCGAGAATAGGTGGCAGGTCCGAACCAGGTCAACCGCGCAACAATGGCCGCGTGGCGATGCGCTGCTGATCGGCGCAGAAGTATCGACGACGGAGGTACTTCGGATTGCCCCGAGAACACGCCGTCATACTGCCCGAGACCTCGACTCGCAGTCACGCGGCGACCCCACCGGCGTGTTCCTGCCCGGGAAGGAACATAGATTGGCATCGATCACCGAGCACGAAACGCTGCAGGTTAAGCGGGCGAACGCGAGCGGGAAGACACCGGTCATTTTTATCCACGGACTCTGGGTGCTGGCGAGTAGTTGGGACCGCTGGGCGGCCCTCTTCCAGGAGGCCGGATACGCGCCGGTAACGCCGGTATGGCCGGACGACCCCGAGACAGTCGAGCAGGCCAGGGCGAACCCCGAGGTCTTTGCCAACAAGACGCTGCGACAGGTCGCCGATCACACCGCCAAGCTGATCGGAACGTTGACCAAGAAGCCCGCGGTGATGGGGCACTCGACCGGAGGGTTGCTGGCTGAGATCCTCGCTGGACGCGGCTTGTCGGCGGCGACGGTTGCGATCGATCCCGGCCCGTTTCGCGGCGTGTTGCCGCTGCCTGTCACAGCCCTCAAATCGGTGCTGCCGGTGCTCGGGAACCCGCTTAATTGGGGCCGCGCCGTCACTCTCACCTTCGACCAGTTCAAGTACGGGTGGGCGAACGCTCTCAGCGAGGACGAAGCCATTCAGCTCTACGAGAGCTACCACGTGGCGGCGCCCGGCGTTGCGGTGCTTGAGATGGCGACGGCCAACCTGAACCCGTGGACCCAGGCGAAGGCGGACACCAAGAACCGCGACCGCGGGCCGCTACTGATCATCGAGGGCGAGAGGGACCACACGGTCCCGTGGGCGATTGCGAACGCGTCCTTCAAGAAGCAGCGGCAGAACCCGAGCGTGACCGAGATCAAGAAGATCCCCAATCGCGGACACTCGCTGACGATCGACAGCGGCTGGCGCGAGGTCGCTGACACGGCGCTCGCGTTCGTCAAGCGCTTTGTCTAGTGGTCCACTGAAGCGCTGCCGCGCGGACGAGCTATGCATCGCGGCGGTGGCTCCGACAGTCTGCTGATACCCCGCTTGTCCTGCGGTCCGGCGTACCGCAGACTCGATGGATGACCACGAACCAGACCGCAACCCTCGGCGCCCACACTGTGAACCGCATCGGCTTCGGCGCAATGCAGCTCGCCGGCCCCGGCGTCTTCGGCCCGCCGCGCGACCCCAATGCCGCTCGCGCGGTGCTGCGCCGCGCCATCGAGCTTGGCGTCGACCACATCGACACTTCGCAGTACTACGGCCCCGACGTCGTCAACGAGCTGATCCGCGAGACGCTCGCGCCGTACCCGCCGGGCCTGCGGATCGTTTCGAAAGTCGGAGGCAAGCGCGACGACGCCGGCGCGTGGCTGCCCGCCCAGCTCCCGGAAGAGCTGCGCTCGGGCGTCGAGGAGAACCTCGCGACGCTCGGCGTCGAGTCACTCGCCGCCGTCAACCTGCGCCTGATGGACTCCGTCCCCGGCGGCGCGGGTCCGCTCGTCCCGCTCGCCGAGCAGCTCGGCACGATGGAGGACCTGCGCCGCGAGGGCAAGATCGAGGCGATCGGGATCAGCAGCGCCGAGCGGGCATCCGTCGAGCAGGCGCTCGAGCTCGCCGACCTCGCGTGCGTTCAGAACGCGTTCAGCATCATGCACCGCGACGCGCAGGACGTGCTCGAGCTGTGCGCCGAACGCGGCATCGCGTTCGTCCCGTTCTTTCCGCTCGGGTCGGCGTTCACGGGCGGCCCGGCCGCGATCGCAGCGGACCCGCAGGTCATCGAGGTCGCTGCCAAGCACGGCGTGTCCGCCTCACAGGTCGCGCTCGCCTGGCTACTACACCGCGACCCGCACATCCTGCTGATCCCCGGCACATCCTCCGTCACGCACCTCGAGGAGAACCTCGGCGCCGCCGCGGTCACCCTCGACGACGAGGACATGAACGCGCTCGAGCACGTGCGCCAAGTCGGCAATCCACTGGAAGCGGTCCAAGATTAGACTCGGATGCAGACGGGTCAGCTCAGGGGCCGCGCCCGATGATCCGACCGCCGTCGCTGACGAGATCCGCTGGCAGCTCAACCACGCCTCGCCAGCCGTTCGGGCCGCCCTACGACGACTACCCGCAGCGCAGGCGCGCTCGGGGCACTGATCAGCGACATGCACACGACCCTCACAGCGGGCGGATGAGCGTTAGGGTCGCGCGCTTGGGTGCACGGCCGGGCGCCAGCCGGCGCGCATCGCGGCGAGCGTCGAGGGCGGCGTGAGCACGGTGACGTGTTCGGCCGGCCACGCGTGATGGTCCGCGTAGCCGCCGTGCGTCCACGCGCGCAGGCCGCCATCGAGGACGAGCCACGCGCGCCCGTGGAGGCTGACCATCGCCCCGTAGGGTAGCTCGGCACATGCAGTCCGACGGTGCGCGCCCCGGGTGCGTTCTCGGTGCAATCGCGCGTCGATCTGCGTAAACCGCGTGTCGCGCGGATGCAGCGCACGCCAGGCCGCAAGGAACTCCTCCGCGTCACCGCGCCGGCACTCGTGGCACGGCCGGTGGCCCGCCGCGCAAGCGGTCGCCTCGTCGAGGAAGAAGAGCTCGGTGTAGCGCCCGGGCTGCATCAGCGGATGGCGCCGACGCGCCTTGAACTCGAGCAGGCAGGTGATCCAGCGCTCGACCTGCCAGCGCCGGACGAGGTCGCCGTTTGCGCTCACGAGACAGCCGCGGTTCCCCATCATCGTGCCTCGGGCCGGGTCGGCTTCGAACACGCCGAACGGAGAGACGCGGTTTTGGAGGGTCATATCGACGCGGGCCGCACAGACTGCTCGGCACCGAAGCGACCGCCGGGGATCAACATCACCCTCCCCAGCGCCCCCGCCGAGGTCGGCTCGGTCGGCTCCGCAGCGCCGGCGACGATCTCGCTACCCGGCTTACGACGCAGTGATGCCCCCCGCAGTGGCGCGAACCAGCCACTGGCGAGTAGCACGCGGTGACCGCAGGCGCACCACCGCAAGGTGCTGGTTGGCCGGCTCGGCAAACATCCGCGGGTATTCGCGACGCTGCCCCGCGTGTGATCGGAGCGCTGTGAGCACCCCTCTCGCCGCCGCGAGCAACTGCCTGGGAAGCCCGGTCGTTGTGCCGGTCTCTGCCGCCTGTGCCTTGAGCACAGAGCTGCGCCGGCGCGCCCGTTTCGCGAGCCTCCATAAGCGCACCCCCAAGGGGTAGTCGAGCCAGACGATCGTGTCTGCCCGGGGCCAGACAAGGTCGCGCACCACTCGCTTGTTGCCGTCGGTGACCCAACGATCGCCAGCGATCGCAACGCTCGTCCGCTCGCGCAGCAAGGGCAGCGGCGCTGTGCTGAACTCGGGGCCGAAATACAACGAGTCGAGCTCTACGTGAGGCACGTGCAGAGCAGCGGCGAGCTCTCGCGCGAGCGTCGTCTTCCCCGACCCGGTTCCCCCCAGGATCAGGATCCGCTCGCATGCCACCAGCGCGTTGGTTGGATCGCGCTGCGGTCGCTTCGCTGCGGACGGATCCGGAGACGAGCGTGCCGCACCCTTCTCTCCGTTATGAGCACTCAACTCAACGCCTCCCTGCGTCATCGCGTTATCCGCCTCTTTGTCGTCTGTCATGCCGTGCCATCCTTCACGGAGTTGACACGGCGACCGAGCGCCTGCACAACCTCCATGCTAGAGCGTCCCGTCAGCGGAGCACGCGCTCACCACGATCACGCTCGACAACACGAGCACCCCTGCGGCCGCTGAGCCAGGCTGATCTGCGAACCCAGCTCGCTACTACCGCACTCGACGCGGAAATGCAGCGGCTCGTCGGGCGAAAGCGCCTGCAGGCGATGCGGCCGGCCACCGAGCAATCCCTCGTGAGTGCGGACCTCGACCTCGAGCGCATCCTCGCCGAGCCGTTCGGCATCGAGGCCGTGCAGAGGGAAGCTCGCTCCCGCCAGGAGATGTGTCTGGCAGTTGGCGCACCCTTCGACGTGCCACCGGCTCAGCACCGCCTCCGACCCGATCAGCTTGCGCTCACCGTCGACCTCGGCAAATGCCTCGATCAGGAACGAGCCGCGGATCTGTCCGCGGTTGATGCCGGTGACGTGGACCTTGGGCTCGTTTACGGGAGCCGAGGCAGACTCCAGCCTGGCGGCGTCGCCGCTCTCCTCGAGCGAACCGGGCCCGTAGGTGTATCCGAGCTGGGTTTCGATGTTGAAAGCGGCCGGGGTATTGATCGACGATCGGCAGATCGTCGGTCGCGCCATGCCGCTGCTGCCAGAGCCAGAAAACCCGATCGATGAAGCAGTGGTGGAAGAAGAAAATCGGGTCCAGTCCCGCGGTGTCGTTCTCACCCATGTCGCCGTTGGCGCCGGGGATCGGGGAAAAGTCCGTGCCGGCAGCATCAAAACCGCCGACGGCGAGGTGGATCCTGTTGTGCGGGCTCTCGAGTGGCACCGCCTGCGGCGCGTTGTCGCTCCAGGCCGCAGACGAGGTCGTGTTGGAGAACACGGTGTAACTCGGCGCGTCGAGGCAGGCGACGAAGGCCTTGTGGACGCCGGTGCTGACCGGGAGGCCATTGATGACGACGGTCTGGGTCAGCCAGGCGACGATGTTCTTGTTGAGCAGCTCGACGGCCTCCGGGTAAGTCCATTGCGCGTTGTGCTTGGCGGTCGCCGTCCGGTCGGCCGCGGTCCCAACCAGACCTGCATAGGGGTAGCGCACCGTCTCATATCTACGGCCCTTGCTGTAATTGGGATTGTCGCCGCTGATGTGGTCCACGACGTTGATCGGAAAGACGTAGGAGCGCAGCGGATTGGGGATGGTGTTTCCATCGAGCTCGAACGTCTCGGCGGTGAGCGCCCACGGGATGCCGTTCGCCAGCGAGTCCTCACTGCATTCGTCCCAGAACGGCAGGGTCACCTCCTCGCACGCGGGGATGCTCCGCAGCGCTTGTTCGAGCTCGTACACATAGATCCGGTGCCAGACCGGGAAGAGGACGTTGCCGTGGTGGCAATACCCGCCCCAGAAGGTGCTATTGCCCCACCCCGCGCCACGGAACGGCTCGCCGTGATAGCCGCCGAGCACGAAGAAGGATCGCTCGTCGCTCGGCGGAAGCTCCTTGATGCCCTTCCAGGCCCGCATCAGGTCCTCGAGCGCCTTTTTGTTGCCACTCTCATACTCGTCTTGCAGATCGGTGAGCGATCGACGAACGCGCGACACCGGATTCGTGCTCATGACGCAAACCCTCCATCCATGATTGGTTATTGCAACCTTACATCTCGGACAGTGGGTTTGCTGAACGACTGCGTCCGTCGGTGAACTCTTGGTTCACCGCAACACGCAGCGGACGCGCGCACCGATGATGTGCCGGTGATCCGCGATCGGGCTCTCTGCGCGCTTCATCCGGCGAGAGACGCGGGTGGCTCGTCGTGACCCCGCGCGCCGCGCTTCGGACTCGATCCGATCAGGAGCGCTTCCTCGCGAGGCGCATCATCGCCAAGCCGTAGAGCGCCAGCAGCGCTCCGACGATCGCCAGCAGCGGCGGGAACACGTTCACCGGCGGCCACGAATTTGCGAGCCTGTCGAAGTTGGTGCGCTGGTCCGCGACGACCCTGAAGAGATCCTGGCGTACATAGCCATCGAATGCCGGCATCGTCCGCACCGGGGTCAGCCCGTCAAAGCGCGTGAGCGTCGCCGTGCCGGGGATCGCGTTCCAGCCCATCCCCACCGGCCCCACGGCCTGGATCGACTGGGCGAGGCCGGGCACGCTGCGCTCCAATGCAGCGGTGAGCCTGTCGCCGGGGAGCCTCAGCTTCTTGGACAGGTACGTCATCAGCGGCGGAACCTCATTCGCAAGCTTCGACAGCGGGATCGCCTCGATCAGACCGGCAAGCCGCGGCGCCGCGCGCCGCACCGCGCGGCGCACCTGCGACTCCGTCAGCGGTGAGCCTTCGGCGACGTAGCTGACGAGCCCGCGAAATTGCGCGGCGGCGCGGCCGCTCGTCGTGGCGATCGGGTCGCCGAACAGCACGGTCTCATGGACGAAGTCCGCCCCTGCCACCGCACCGTCGACGCGCTGCTGCGCGAAGGCCGGCTTGAAGTCCTCGATCAGGTCGTTCGCCCCGTTCAGCCGCGGGAAGTATCCGAACGCGCCGACGATCGTCAGGATCAGGACGCCGAGGGCGACGACGACGCCCCACGCGCGCCTGCCGGGGACGGCCGTCGCCGCCGTCCGCGCTTGGAAGATCCCGTAGGCCAACACGACGAGGCCCAGGACGATGAGCAGATACGGGATGTAGCCGATTCCGCCCGAGCCCGCGAGATCCTGGAACGTGCGCCGGTCCCTGACGAGCAGCGGGACGACGTCGTTGCGGAGGTAGTCGCGCAGTTGCGGCGTCGTCGCGACCGGTGTGCCGTCAAAGCGCGTGAGGCGGCCGTCGACGCCGGGCACTTGGTACCAGCCGCTGGTCGTGTTGCGCAGCGAGGCGAGCGACTGGGCGAGCTGGGGAAAACGCTGCACGAGCGTCGTCTGCACCTCGTCCGGCGTCGAGACGAGCGTCGCGGCCAGGAACTGCGTCAGGCGCGGAACGTCGGCGGACGCGCCCGACAGCGGCAGCGCGCGTAACAGCGCCTCGACGTGCGGCGCCCGGCGTTTGAGCGCGCGCCGTGCCTCCGCGGTCGTGAGCCGGCCGCGCCGCTTGATGAGCGCGATCAGCTCGCCGACCTCCTTGCTCGCGCCGCCGCGCGTCGACATCAGCGGATCGGCGAGGTCGACGTACGTGGAGATGAAGTTCACCCCCGCGCGCGTGCCGTCCACGCGCGCGTCGGCGAACGCCGGCGAGGCCTCGTCGAGGAGCGTCTGCCCGGCACCGAGCCGCGGGATGAGTTGCAACGCGAGCACGAGGGCGATCACCGCGAAGCCGATGAACGCGACGGGGAGCCACGCGCGCGACGCAGCGGTCGACATGAGCCGCTTCATACGTACCGTTTCCTCGCGAGCGTTGGCGGGACTGACCCGTGCTGATTCCGGCCGTGTGCGCGCCGGACCATACACCGGCCGCCGCGCCGGACGCGGCAACACAAAGGGGCTCCGACTCAACCCGGCGAGGCGGCAGCGACGAGCGCGAGCTTCTCGGCCCGCGTCAACCGCTTGATGCGGACCTCCTCTCGGCGCGCCGCCCTGCTATCTGCCATCCGCTGGGCGAACGCGAGCTCGACCGGCAGCCGGCTGGCGGTGTAGCGACTGGCCCGTCCGGAGCGATGGGCCGCCAGGCGTCGCTCGATGTCCGACGTCCAGCCGCAATACAGCGAGCCGTCGCGACAGCGCAGGAGGTAGACGTAGGCGTCGTCCATCGGGGTTGGAGTTCGACGTAGCAGGCCGCGAATCATCCTCGGATCGATCGCTGGCGTCGCGCTGACCGGTCCGTGCGCTGAGCTGAGATAGGGCTGTCGCGGCACGAATGACCAAGGCATCTTGAGCGCGATCTCCACCGAGATGGTGCGCATCTACAAGGATCAGTTCGGGCGCGGACCGACGAAGACCCGGACGCAATGGCCGGTCCAAACATCCTGCTCGCCACGCTCGAGCGGACGTTCACCCACACGAAGGATTGAGCTACGTGGACGGATCCACGATACCGGCCGTTTCGGCGGCTCTGCAGGTCGCAGGACTGCTCGACTCCCCGGAGATCGCCACGCTCGTCGTGGCGCTTGAGGCGACGCGCTGGACGGTCGGCCGGGGTACCCGATTCGCGTGATGGTCGGCATGGCGCTCGCCAAGTCGCTGTATGCACGCCGCCGTGTGCGTCGCGACGGGCCTGCCCGGTGGCGTGGTCCGGGCAGACGGCGAGCGCCGCTGAGACGACGTTCGCACTGGGACTCGTCGACGCGGTGAAAGCACGCGGCTTCAGCGTCCGCAACGCGCATGGGCAAGGGTTATGACAACGGCCCGATCCACGACGGCTGCATGGACCGCGGCGTGTGCCCGATCACCCCGCTGCGAAGACCCCAGCCGTCAGGGGCGATCACAAGGGGCGATCACAAGGCGCCGTGCTGCGAGCACGGCGAATCGACGTTCGCGGGGACGGACTACAAGCGTCAGGCCACGAAATGGCGCTGCCCCACCCGGGAATGCACCCCAAAGTCGACGTGGGTCAAGGCCGACCGGCCGAACCCGCTCATCCCGCGCCACACGGCGCGATCCGCGAAGCGCTACAAGAACCGCGGAGCGATCGAGCGCGAGTTCGGGCGCTGAAGCACGAATGGTCGCTGCTCCCGCTGCGGGTGCGTGGGGTGGACCGCGTGCGACTGCACGCCGACCTCACCATCCTCGCCAAGCTCGGATGCGCGCTGGCACGAGCGCGAACTGCAACCCTTGCTGCTTAGGCGTGCCGGGACCGAGCACGCTTCGCGACCGGCGCGGGAGATCTCCCTTCAAGCCGATCCCACTCGCGAAGCGCCTCGTCGACCTCGCGCTTGAGCTCTCTGTCTTCGCGGATGGCTTCTTCGCGTCGTTTCTGCGGCGAACTGCCGTTGGTGTCGCCGCTTCGCTCGCCCATCGATTGCTCCCTTCTCTTACCGCCCGTTCTTGGCGGCAACGCATCGTACTTGTTTTCTACCCCGTACCGTCGTCCTTGAAGACCTCGCGTTCAAGGTCCAACAGTCGCTCGTCTGTAGCGCGGGCGCGGGCATCGACGCGTCGCGCGAGCGCGTCCACAGCCTTGTGAGCGGCGCTAAACCGCATTCGCACGCCGCCAGCTTCGGCCTCCTCAAGATCATCGCCTCGCCACAGCGCGCGCGCTGTGGCGAGCACAGCCATTAGAACGAACGCGACGACGCCAGCCTGCGTGAACGCGACAAAGAACGGGGCACGTTCGATCAGCCGCACAGCCAAGAAGACGACCCCCGCAGCCAGCGCCAACACGACAATCGGCCTTTGGAGCGGAACGCCGCTCAGCCGTCGCCACGAATTTCGAACCATCGCTTACCGCCCGACCTTCCTGTTCCGTTCGGAAGGTGCGACACGATGCCGATGCCAACGTCACCTGACTCACGACCCGGATGCTTGCATGAGGCTCGCTGGTTTCACTCCCAGCGGGCCTTGTGCATTCTGGTCGTGGGTGCGGACGCGATGACGGATCACGCGTGCGACTCAGGTTCGCGGCGTTCGCCGATCCTCTTGGGCCGATCCCTCCTAGCAGAATCGCTTGGCGCACCGCGCGTCGTCGGGCGTGTGCGAGCGGAGCTGGGGGTGAGCGCGACGACCCACGCGATCAGCCTCTTCGGCGGTGAGGTTGCGCGCCGCTTCGCTACTGGCGGCGGCGAGCCGGAGGAACTGCTGCGCGGACCGTTTGAGCAGCTCGTCACAGACTTCGCAAAAGAGGCTGGTGTCAGCAAGGTGGTCCTGGCCGGCGAGCACCATCTCACGGCAGACCGCGTTCGACCCGACTACGCGGTCTACGCGAGCGCCGCTTCGGTCGGTTTATCGAGCTGACGGCACCCGGCAAGGGCGTCGCCACGGCCCGTTACAAGGGCCACGACCGCTAGTTAGGACGGACCACTAGCCCGAGCCCGATCAGCTCTGCCTCGGCGCCACCTCTGGCCCAAAGCCCTGCGCCGGCCCGAGCTCCACCGGCGAGGCATGCATCGCCCGCAGACGCACCTCCCGCCACGACAGCCCCTCCTTCACGAGCGCCGGAGCTCCCATAACGATCGCGGTCGCGATCTCGACGGCCTGCAGGATGATCCCGTACGCCAGGGCGTCGGCCGCGCCCACCCCATAGGCGCTCAGAACCGCGACACAGGCGGCCTGGAACACGCCGACGTTCGACGGCGTCGCCGGCAGCACGGCGGTGACGTTGACCGCGAAGAGCACCGCTGCCGCCGCACCGATGCCCGCGCGTTCGTCGAGGCCGAGGGCGACGAGCAGCACGTAGCACGACAACCACTGGACGCCCCACGCCGACAGCTGGGCAAACGCTGCCGTGCCGCCCAGGCGCGGCCTGCGGAAGACCAGCAGCCCGTCGCGAACCTGCACGAGCGAGCCACGCACCGACGACAGCGCGGCCGCCACGCGTGAGAATTGCGAGGACGTGCCGGCGCGCAACAGCATCGGCGCAACGAGCACCGTCGAAACGAGCGCCAGGGGGACGATCGAGACCACAAAGAGGGCCGTGTGCCTGGTGAACACGTCGACGGTCAGGAACATCACGAGACCGAGCACGACGAGCGCCAGGATGTTGAGCAGCGTCTGGGAGACGATCGTCCCGAGCACGGTCGGAAGGTGCTCGCGCGGCCGGCCGATCCTCCGCGCGACGACGAACGCCCGCGATGGCTCGCCGAGGCGGGCCGGCAGCGTCGCGGACATCAGCACGCCGATGAACGTGCCCTGGAGCGCATCGCGCAGGCGCACGCACCCGTGTGGCAGCGCCGCGCGCAGGATCGCGTGCCAGGCAACCCCGCGCAAAACCATCGACAAGCACATCAGCCCGAGTCCGAGCACGACCCAGGTCGGCGTCGCCGTCAGCAACGAGTTGCCGATGCGGTCCACGCCGATCCGCCCCAGCGCGACAACGGCAAGCGTCGCGGCGAGCAGGCCGGCAACGCCGACCGCGGCGCGCCGCGCCAGGCGCACGCCCGGCCGCGCGGCGTCCGTCGTGGGCAGCGCCGGCTCCAGCGTCGGCAGCCGCCGCGCGCGCACGCGCGTGCCGTCGGCGGGCGTGAATCCCAATCGCGTTGCAGCCCGCGCACGTGGGGACGCGTTGGGGCTGGCATCGGCAGCCGCCGCGTGTAGTGCGATCGCGTCGTCGTAGGCCTCCAGGACCTCGTCAGCGACACGGGGCCACGCGTAGCGCCGCGCCGATCCCGCCGCGGCGACGGCCAGGGCCGCCCGGCGTGCCGGCTCGAGTGCGAGATCGCGCAGCTGCTCCGCCAGCGCCGTCGCGTCGCCACGCGCAACGAGCACACCGTTGACGCCGTCCTCGACGACGTCGCGGTAACCGGCGATGTCCGATGCGACCACCGGTGTGCCCGCCGCGAACGCCTCCGTCAGCACCATCCCGAAGCTCTCGCCTCCCAGCGACGGCGCGCACAGCACGTCCGCGCGCTCGAGCGCGCGGCGCTTCTCCTCGTCGCTGCAACGACCGAGCGCGATGACGCCGCGCGTATCGAGCATCAGCGGCGCGAGCTCTTCGGCCGTCACGCCGATCACGTGCAGCTGCACGGGCAGGTGCTCGCGCAGCGCCTCGAAGGCCCGCAAGAGCACCGGCAGGCCCTTGCGCTCCACCGCTTGGCCGACGAACGCGATCTGCAGCAACTCGCCCGCAGTCCGCGATCGCGGCAGCGTCTCCGGCACCTCGACGCCGTTGGGGATGATCCGGTAGGTCCCGCCAAAGAAGCGCCGCCCGGTCCACGCCGCCGCCTCGGACACCGCGATCCGGACGTGCAGCCGGTTCAGCCGCCGTCGAGCCCCCATCGCATTCGCGACGTTGTTGGAGATGGCGTTCTCCGAGTAGCAGTGGAAGGTCCCGACGAGCGGCGCGTCGACGGAGCACAGCGTGTCCCAGCCCGCGACCGGCGCCACGGGCTCGTGGATGTGGACGACATCGAAGCCGCCGGTCCGCAGCTCGCGGCGCATGACGTTCACGGCCAGAGGGTGATACGCGACGTTGGAGACCGCGCCGTTGGAGCGAAAGCCCAGCGTGCGACCGAGCGGCACGAGCCAATCCGGCAGCTCTCGCTCCGACGGTTTCGCCCCGCCGTGCAGGCGAAAGGCGAGACGATCGTCGGGATCGACCGGAGCGAGGACGCGCACATCGTGCCCTGCGGCCAGGTACTGCGCCGCCAGCCCCTCGATATGCCTCGTCACTCCCCCTGGATACGTCCATGAGTACGGGGACACCAGCGCGATGCGCATCACGGGATCTTACCCTCCGCATCGAGCATCGGATCACCGCGGATGTACGCCGTTGCACAGGCGAGCACGAAGACGCCGAAGACGAACAGCAATGGCCCCGAGTCATTCGTCAGCGCGCCCACGATCGAGGCCGTCAAACCGCCGATGAGCGCAGCCCGCCACGGAGCGGAGTCGCGCAGCGGCGCGTAGATGCGCCCGCGATAGCGCACCGCGTAGGCCACCGAGAGCGCCATGACGACCGTGATCATGGGCATCGCGCCGATCGTGAACACGTTGAACGCGAGCGTGTAGCGGCGTTCGATGACGTCGAGCAGCGATCGCAGGCTGTCGGCCTTGAGGATCGATCGCGTGAAATGCCCGTTGCCACCGGACAGCAGATCGAGGACGGCCAGCGCGGCCAGCGCGACGACCGGGGCGAGCGCCGCGAGCACGATCGTGCGCCGCGACGGCTTGCCCGGGAGCATGAGGATCGTCGCGACGGCGATCCCGGAGCCGGCCGTGATGACGCCACCGACGTCCGCGCCGAGCTGCCCCGCGCCGACGAAGATCCCGAAGACCAGCCCGGCCAGCGCGAAGACGGCGGCCCCGCCGCGCGAGCGCCCGCGGCCCCACAGCAGCGTCCCGAGCGCAAGCAGCAGCACGACGGTCAGCGTCGACTCAAGCTCGTTGCCGAGGCCGTAGAAGCGCGATCCCGACCGCGGGTTGACGCCCAGCAGCGAGCGGATGATGAGCGGAGAGCCGGCGACGAGATCGGCGCAGTAGGCGACGAGCGTGACCGCCGCGGGCACGAGCGGGCCGCGCGGCCAGGGCACGAAGCGGTCGGTGAGCGCGCCCAGGCCGAAGGCGCCGACGACGACGATCGCGACCTCGACGAGCCGACCCGGCGCCAGCCACCCGGTGAGCAGCAGCAGCGGCAGCACCCACAACATCGCAAGCCCTCCGATGCGCAGTCCAGACCGGATCCCGGGCCGGTCGCGCGCGACCCCGAGCGCGAGCACGAGCGCCAGCCACACGAACAGGAGCGTGACGAGCGTCGGCGTGCGGCGCCCGCTGACGACGCGCAGACGCTCCTCCAGCGTCTTCAGCGCGGTCGCGTCGCGCGACCCCACGGCTCGGATCGGCTGCCCGCGAACCTCCGGCGCAAGCTTCAGCCCGAGCTGCTCGAGGATCGTGGCCGGGACGTCGATCGCGGCGAAGATTCCAGGTAGATGGGTCGATTCGGACGTCAGCGCGCCGTTGCCGCCGCGCACCCCGAGTGCGCCTGCGGGCAGCAGTTGTGGCACGCGCGCCCGCGGTGGCGTCTGCAGGACGAGCAGCAGGTCGCCGTCGACGCGATCGCGCAACAGCTGGTCCAGCGCGGTGTCGCCCTTGTCGGCGGTTGGCAGGCCGGCGACGACGAAACGGTGGCGGGCGAGCAGCGCCCGCACGCGGTCGGCGAGGCTGGCCGCCGATCCGAGCGATACGTCGGCGACGTTGCCCTCCTGGTCGGCCGCGACCACGGCCTCCAGATGGCTGCGCCCGGCGACCCCCACGTAGGCCGCGCCGCCCGGGACCTGGTTGGCGAGCACTCCCGGTTTGATCTCGGCGAGCGCGGTCTTCGCGCGCTTGAGCACCTTGCTCCAGCCGAAGATGAAGCCGGTGCCGTCGCCACCGACGACGAGCTGCAACAGCGGTGGATCGCGCGGGTCGTAGACCGCGGCCGAGGTCCGCGAGCCGGCCGAGATGTCGAGCACCTCCTGCTGGGGCGTGTAGCGACCCTGTGTGGCGCTCATCAGACCGAGCGCGAGTTGCGAGCGCGCCTCCAGGCGGTCGAGGATCGGCTTGGGATTGTTCTGGCCGCCCTCGGGCAGGAACGCGAGCACCGCCCGCGGCTCGCGGGTCTGAGCGCCGGCGGGCACCGCCGCGATCCCGAGCAGGAGCGCGCAAGCGGCGAGGAGGGCTGGAGCGCGCATCGCCGCTCTATCCTGTCTGAACGTGCCGACACGTCATTTCGTCAAGTACACCTTCCTGAAGCTGGATCCCGCCTGGCGACGCTTGGGCGATGGGGAGCGGGCTCGCGGCAAGCGCGAGTTCGCCGCGGCGTGCCACGACTTCGCCGAAGGGCGTCTGCTGCGCGCCTTCTCGACGGTCGGGACACGCGGAGACACGGACCTCATGGTGCTGACCCAGGCCGAGAACCTCGATCGCATCCACGAGTTCCACGTCGTGCTGTCGCAGAGCGGGGTGATGAAGTGGGCAACGATCCCGTATTCGTTCCTGGCGATGACCAAGCCGTCGGAGTACTCCGACGAGTCACGCCTGGAGGTTCGCCCCGCCCATGCCAAGTACCTCTTCGTCTATCCGTTCGTGAAGACCCGCGCGTGGTACGCGCTCGACGCCGACGAGCGCTGGCGGATCATGCAGGAGCACATCAAGCTCGGCCGTGAGTACCCGAGCATCGACCTCAACACGTCGTACTCGTTCGGGCTCGACGACCAGGAGTTCGTCGTCGCCTTCGAGACCGACGACGCCGGCTCGTTCCTCGATCTCGTGCAGCGCCTGCGCACGACCGAATCGTCGAGCTACACGCTGCGCGACACACCGACCTTCACCTGCATCAGCACCTCCATCGAGCGCGCGCTGGCCGCGCTGGACGGAGACCCGATCGCCGCGGAGGTGGCCTGAGCATGAGCATGCATGAGCAGCCCGGCGAGATTCGCGACATCACGGTCATCGGGGCCGGCCCGGTCGGGCTCTCGACCGCGTTCTGGGCCGGCATGCGCGAGGCGTCTTCGCGGATCGTCGACTCGCTGCCGCAGATCGGCGGGCAGCTCACGGCGCTCTATCCGGAGAAGTGGATCTTTGACGTCCCGGGCCATCCGAAGATCCTGGCGAAGGATCTCGTCGAGGCGCTGCGCCGCCAGACGCTCGAGCAGTTCGACGTGCCCGTCCACCTCGAGACCACGGTCGAAACGGTGGCGTGGGAGGAGGGCGAGGACGGCGACGACATCGTCGTCCTGCACACGAACAACCCAGATCATCCGCAGCTGCGCTCGCGGGCGGTCATCATCGCCGGCGGCCATGGCGCGTTTGAGCCCAAGAAGCTGCCGGGCTTTGACATGACGCCCTGGGAGGGCCGCGGCGCGCACTACCTCGTCGGCTCGAAGTCCGAGTTCGCCGGCAAGAAGGTGCTGATCATCGGCGGCGGCGACTCGGCCTGCGACTGGGTCATCAACCTCATGCACACGGCGGAGTCCGTCGCGCTGTGCCACCGCCGCGAAGGCTTTCGCGCACACGAGCTGACGGTCAACCAGGTCATGTCGGCGGCAGACGCCGGCAACGTCGAGCTGCACGTGCCCTTCCAGGTGCGCGAGGTCATCGGCAACGGCGCGATCGAGCGCGTGCGCCTGTTTCACTCCGACGACGAGACGCACGAGGTCGAGATCGAGGTCGACGCGATCCTGCTGCAGCTTGGCTTCAAGACGGCGCTGGGCCCGTTGAAGGACTGGGGCCTGGAGATCTCCAAGGGCGCCTTGGTCGTGGATTCGTTGATGAAGACGAACCTGCCCGGCGTTTGGGCCTGTGGCGACATCACGACCTTCGGCGGCAAGCTCAAGCTCATCGCCACCGGCTTCGCGGAATCCGCGGTCGCCGTGGCACAGGCCGTCCACTCGTTCCGGCCCGAGATGAAGATCCAGCCGAAGTACTCGACGAACACGGGCGTTCCGGGAGCGACTGCCGGACAGCCGTAGGCGCGGGCGGGCGGTGCCGTTCAGCCGGGCGCTACGACAGAGCTGTTCGGCTCGGCAGCGCTGGCGCGCTGGCGCGCCTTGCGCTCGCGGCTGTACTCCCACCACGGCCGCGCGGGCTCGCCGTTGGCGAACGCGACCGCCGCGACGAACGTGTCGAGCAGGCATGCGTCGTAGCGCCGGGCGTCGATCGCGCAGAGGCGATCGAACAGCTCGTGCGGATCGCGACCGCGCAGGTCGGCGATCGCGCCGATCTCGACGCGGCGCAGATACCGCGCCACGGCCGGTCCGATATTCGGAATCGTGGTCAGCTCGTCAGTCATGGTCCCGATCCTCGTCGATCGGAACCGGCGCGTCTTGAACGAAACGGTCGCCGCGGGATCGTTAGACCGCGCAGGACTCCTCTTCGTCGGCAACCCGGAACGACGAGCCGCAGCCGCAGGCCGCGACGACGTTGGGGTTGTTGACCTGGAAGCCGGCGCCCTGGAGGGACTCGACGTAGTCGATGACCGAGCCGCGCACGTAGGGCCGGCTCGGCTGATCGACGTAGACCTTCAGGCCCGAGTGCTCGAAGACCTCGTCGCCGTCGCGCTTCTCGTCGAACGCCAGGTTGTACTGGAAGCCCGAGCAGCCTCCACCCTTCACGCCCACGCGCAAGCCGGCCGCCGAGACGTCGGCTCCCTGGCCCTTGAGGAACTCGTGGACCTTCTCGGCGCCCTTCTCGGTGATCGTGATCATGTGCAGAACTCCCGCCGTTGTTTCCAGCGCAATGGGCAATACTTCACGAAGTGTAGCGCCCTGTGCAGGTGGGCCGGGAGTTCGAGTTCGGTGATCGCTAGGCTGTCCACAGATGCCCAGCGCAGACCAGGTCAAGACGCGGATCGAGGCCGCCATTCCCGGCGCCTCGGCCGAGGTGCAGACCGCCGACGAGGTGCATTTCAGCGCGACCGTTCGCGCCAGTGCCTTCGATGGCCTGTCGCGGGTGCAGCAGCACCGGCTCGTCATGGATGTGTTCGACGGCGAGCTCGGCGGCGCGATCCATGCCCTTGCCCTGAAGACGGAGGTCTCATGAGCGACACCGCAATCCGCGACGCCATCTCGCAGGCGATCGCCGAGAACGACATCATCCTTTTCATGAAGGGCACCCCGGATCATCCGGCGTGCGGCTTCTCTGCTCGGACCGTCGCGATGCTCCAGGCGCTCGAGACTCCCTTCACAGCGGTCGACATCCTGCCCGATCCACGCATCCGCCAGGAGCTCTCGGCGATCTCCAAGTGGCCGACGATCCCGCAGCTCTTCCACAACGGCGAGCTCGTCGGCGGCTGCGACATCGTCACGGAGATGTACGAGTCCGGCGAGCTCGCGGACACGCTCGGCGTCGAGGCACCCGCGGCGGCGCCGGAGAGCGCCGGGCCGGTCCCGGCCGCGCCGTTGGGCATCGAGAACCGGCTCGGCTAGCGGGCTACGCGCGACGATTGCGCGCTCAGCGCGTGATCGTCACTCGCGTCCGCGCCTCGCCCGTGATCCGCAGCTTCGGATCGCGGTAGACGTTGACCTCGGGACGGTCGCCGATCGAGGCGATGATGCCGTCGTAGCGGCCGAGCTCCTCGAAATCGGATCGCACGGCGTCGAGCGACTCGGCGCCGGGGTCCTGGTCGGCGCCCGGCGACTCCTCGAAGAGGACGCTGACGTCGGCCTGCTCGTCGGGGTTGCTGCCGATATCCGCCACGGTGCCCGCGAGACGGATCGTGTGCGGGCCGGGCTCCAAGTCGGAGGGCAGGCGAACGTGGATCGTGCGGAAGCTGCGGGCGCCGGTGCCGGTGCGCCGCAGCTTCAGGCGGATTGCGATCCGCGTGCCGCGCCGCGCACGGTCTGGGCCCTTGCCGCCGACGATGAATGCCTGGCGCAGGCCGCGGCGCACGCGCAGGCCGACCTCGATCCCGGTCGGGTGCAGCGTCCCGAAGCGGTAGCTCTCCAGCACGGCGACCGCCGCGGCCATGTCCTGGGCGGCCGGACCCGCGAGCGCGTTGGTGACCGTCCCGTCGATCGCGTAGGTGTTGCAGAAGCGCATCGGCGAGCGCAGCTCGCGCAGCGTGACGGCGACGCACATGTCGCCGCTCTGGCGGGCGGGGGCGCCGCCGAGCACCTCAGCTGCGACCTCGGCGACAGCGGCTGTCGCCACGACGCCCAGCGGTGAGATGCCGGCCGGCCGGCCGACGTCGGACTCGTCGGCGATGCGGGTGAAGCTCGACCGCTCGCGACCGGTATCGAGGTCGTGGGCGCTGATCTTCAGCGCGTAGTTGGGCGGCAACGCCCCGAGGCGCCCGGCGATCGCCTTCGGGCCGTCCGCGTTGACGATCCCGAGGTCGGTTCCGGGCGAGCCGAGCTTGTAGGTCGAGACGTCCGGGATCGCCACCGGGTTGTTCACGACCGTGCTGATGTAGGCGTCCTGCAGGAACAACGAGCGGCGGCCGACGTCGTCGATGCCATGGCCGAAGAGCCAGACGTTGGAATCGTCGTCCGCATAGGCGACCGTCCCGAGCGCACCGATGTAGACGTCACCCGAGCTGAGGCCGACCGAGACCGCCGCGCCCGGCACGAGCGGCTGCGGCGGAAAGGCGGCCCGAGGTGCCGCCGAGGAGGTGATGAGCGCACGGCCGGCCTTGCGGGCGGCGCGCGTGAACATCGCCGCGATCGATGGCCGCAGCCCGGCGATCGTGAGCGGGCCGGCGAGGCTGCGGGCACCGACGACCCTGCTCGTGCGGGGGGCAGCTCCGGGCGGCTGCAGCGGTTGAGCGAGGATCGCCTCGATCGGCGTCGCGATCGCGGTCTTGCCGCCGTACTCGCCGATCGTCTCGGACAGCGCGCCGATGTTTCGCCGGACGCCGTCCGCGCCCGCGCAGAAGACCGGCGATCCCGAGAAGCCCGGGCCGAGGCCGGTCGCATCGATGACGGGGCCCGAGACGCGCACGAGGATCCGCGCCGCCTCCGGGCCGCGTTCGCGGTCGATGACATCGAGCACCTCGACGTCGAAGCTCGCGATCTCCGTCCCCCGCACGACCGACAGGCTGGTGCAGCGCATGCCCGGCTGGACGTCTGCGAGGGGCATGACCGGATCGGCCCCGTAGGCCGAGCCCGGCACCACGAGCGTGGCCGCGAGCACGGCGAGAAGCAGGCGGCGCACACGGCGACAGTAGCATCGCGGGGTGGCCGCTTCCCCAACGTCGACGCCGGGCACAGCGATCCGCTGGGACGGTCGTCGCCTGCAGATCATCGATCAGACGCTGCTTCCCGCGCAGGAGAGATGGCTCGAGCTCACGGGCGCGGCGGACACCGCCGCGGCGATCGGGCGGCTCGCGGTGCGCGGCGCGCCGAACATCGGCATCGCCGCGGCGTACGGGCTGGCGCTGGCGGTCGCGCGCGCCGACGGCGACGACCTGGCGATCGCCGACGCCGCCGATCTGCTGCGCGCCTCGCGCCCGACCGCGGTCAACCTCGCATGGGCGGTCGATCGCGTTCGGGCCGCCGCGCTCGGCGCGCCGCGTCCCGAGCGCGCGCTGGCGGCGCGCGAAGCGGCCGAGCGCATCCAAGCAAGCGAGGACGCTGCCAGCGCCGCGATCGCCCTCCAGGGCGCCGACCTGCTGGATGGCGCGACGCGAATCCTGACCCACTGCAATGCCGGCGCGCTCGCCTGCGGCGGCACCGGCTCGGCGCTCGCGATCGCCTTCGAGCTCGCCCAGCGCACGGACATCACGGTGCTGGCATGCGAGACGCGGCCGCTCTTGCAGGGCGCGCGCCTGACGGTTTGGGAGCTGCGCCGCGCCGGCATCCCGCATGAGCTGCTCGTCGACGGAGCCGCCGCCGGCCTCATGCGCCGCGGCGAGGTCGACGCCGTCATCGTCGGCTGCGATCGGGTCGCGGCCAATGGCGACGTCGCCAACAAGGTCGGCACCTACGGCCACGCGCTGGCGGCGCGCGCGGCCGGGATCCCGTTCGTGGTCGCCGGGCCGACCTCGACGATCGACGTCTCGATCGCCGGCGGCGACGAGATCGTCATCGAGGAGCGCGCGCCCGACG
Organism: Solirubrobacteraceae bacterium; assembly: GCA_033855115.1. Classification (GTDB taxonomy): domain Bacteria; phylum Actinomycetota; class Thermoleophilia; order Solirubrobacterales; family Solirubrobacteraceae; genus CADCVQ01. Next base: position 14,728 of record JAWVGJ010000138.1, on the reverse strand, counting down.
AGGTTCGCCACGCCGGCGGCGCGCTGCTCACGCAGACCGACACACCGTGTCGCAACCCCGCCTTCGACGTCACGCCGGCGGAGCTCGTCACGGCGCTCGTGACCGAGCGCGGGATCGCATCGCCGCCGACGCGCGAGTCGATCGCCGCGCTGCTGGCCCGCTCGCCGTCCGGCGACGCCACGCCGTGAGAGCGGCTCGTTCGATCACCTCGCGCGAGGTCGTCGTCGAGGACGTGCCCGACCGCGTCGCAGGTCCCGGCGAGATCGTCTGCCGCGTGCTCGCCTGCGGCGTCTGCGGCTCGGACGTCAGCGAGATCTATGTCTCGCGCAAGCTGCCCGGCGTGCTCGGCCACGAGGTCGTCGGCGAAGTGCTGGCGGTGGGGGAAGGCGTCACCCGCGTCGGCGTCGGCGACCGCGTCGTGATCCACCACCACGCCCCGTGCGGCGAATGCCGGCGCTGTCGCCGCGGCCACGAGACGCTGTGCGAGCAGTTTCGCAGCACCGCGCTGGACCCGGGCGGCTTTGCCGAGCAGGTGCGGATCGAGGCGGCGCTCGTGCCGGAGCTGCTCCCGCTCGGTGATCTGGATCCGATCGGCGGCACGTTCGTCGAGCCGCTGGGCTGCGTACTGCGAGCGCTGGACCGCGCCGGATGCAGGCCGGGCGACGCGCTGCTCGTCGTCGGCGCCGGCTCCAACGGGCTGCTCGCGATCGCGGCCGCGCACGCGCGCGCGGTCGACGCCGTCTGGGTCCGCGAGCCGCGCGACGACCGCCGCCGGCTGGCCGAGGCGTGGGGCGCCGCGCACCACGCCGACGAGCCGGTCGACGTCGCGCTGGTCACGACCGCGAACCGCGAGGCGATCGAAGACGCGGCGGCGGCGCTGGCGCCCGGCGGGACGCTGTGCCTCTACGCCACGACCGGACCGGGAACGCCCGTCGGCGTCGACAGCGAAGCGCTGTTCCTGCGCGAGCTCACCGTGTGCTCGAGCTGGTCGGCGGGACCGGCCGACATGCGCGCCGCGTACGACCTCCTCGCGAGCGGACGGGTGGATCCGCGCGCGCTCGTCACCCATCAGGTGGGGCTCGACGAGACCGGCGAGGCGCTGAACCTGCAACGTCGCGGCGAGGCGATAAAGGCGGTCGTCCTGCCGTGAGAGCCGCGATGCTGCACGGTCCCGGTGATCTGCGCGTCGAGGAGGTCGCCGAGCCCGAGGGCGAGGTGCTCGTGACGATCGAGGCGGCGACCGCCTGCGCGACCGACCTGAAGGCGCTGCGCCACGGCCATGTGATCCTCGGTCCGTACCCGGCGCGGTTCGGCCACGAGACCGTCGGCGTGCGCGACGACACCGGCGAACGGGTGCTCGTCGGCGACTCGGTCGCGTGCGGCTCCTGCGCGCCGTGCACCGCGGGGCGCGGCCAGCTCTGCGAGACGATGACGTGGGTGATCGGCGGGTTCGCCGAGAGGATCGCGGCACCGGCGGCGGCCCTGCACAGCGTCCCAGACGAACTGGTGGCGGCAGGAGCAGCGATGGCCGAGCCGCTCGCGGCCGCCGTACACGCCGTCGCGCGGTCAGGCGCGCGGCCGGGGATGGACGCCGCGGTCCTCGGCGGCGGGACGATGGGGCTCATGCTCGCGCGGCTGCTCGTGCTCCAGGGCTGCGAGGTGACGCTCGCCGACCGCCACCCCGAGCGTCAGGCGCAGGCACAGGCTTTCGGGGCCCGCGCGGTGGCGCAGCTCGGCCGCCACGAGCTCGTGCTGGAAGCCGTCGGACGACCGGCGGCGTGGCGTTCGGCGATCGCCGCGGCGCGGCCGGGCGCGACCGTCGTGCTGGTCGGCGGTTGCCCCTCCGGCAGCGAGGTGACGCTCCCCGCAGCGCCGCTGCACTACGCCGAGCTCGACATCCGCGGCGCGTTTCACCATTCGCCGGCCGAGGTCGACCGGGCGCTCGAGCTGCTCGCCACCGGTGCCGTGGACTGGCGCGCGCTGGAGGGCGAGACGATCGGCCTCGACGAACTCGCCGGCGCGCTCGTGCGGCCGGCCGCGGGCGAGGCACGCAAGCTTGTCGTCGACCCGCACGTGTAGCGTCTGCCTGCACTGACATGGCGGTCACGATCGTTACGGACAGCACGCACTACCTGCCCGCGGATGTCGTGATGGCAAATGGGTTGCGTCAGGTCTCGCTCTACGTCAAGTGGGGCGACACGCTTCAGCGGGAGAGCGACATGGTCGATTTGCAGGGCTTTTACGACCAGCTACGATCAGCGTCGGATCTTCCTATGACGTCGCAGCCGTCTGTGGGCGACTTCCTGGAGTGCTACGAGCCGCTGCTCGACGCCGGCCAGGACATCGTCTCGATCCATCTCTCGGCAGGGATCTCGGGCACCTATGACTCCGCGCTACAGGCCGCCGGCCAGCTCGGCGAGCGCGGTCACGACGGTCGCATCGAGGTCGTCGACTCGCGTACGGTCTGCGGTGCCCTCGGGCTCGTGCTGCTCGCGGCCGCAGCGCGCGCCCGTGCCGGCGAGAGCAGCCCGCAGGCGATCGCCGCGCACGCGCTGCGCGCCCGTGAGGCGATGCGGATGTGGTTCAGCGTCGACACGCTGGAGTACCTGCGCCGGGGCGGCCGGATCGGCGGCGCGCAGGCGTGGGTCGGGAGCGCGCTGAAGATCAAGCCGATCATGTCGATGGAATCGAAGGTCACGCCGGTGGAGCGCGTGCGCACCGCCGGGCGAGCATTCGAGCGGATGGTCGAATTCATGCGCACGCTGCACGCCGACGGCGCCGACGCCTGGTGTGTGCAGCACAGCGACGCCCTCACAGAGGCGCAACGACTGATCGAGCGCGGCCACGAGATCTTCAGCTGCGAGCCGCTGTTCGTGGGTGAGGTCGGGCCGGTCATCGGAGCGCATGCCGGCCCCGGGATGATCGGGATCGGGGCGATGCCGATCAGTGCGTTGCAGTAATCGATTCGCGTCTCATTCGCTGCCCAGCGCCGAGCGAATCGCGAGGATCTCGCCCATCGACGATAGGAGCGCGTCGAGCACCGTCGGGTCGAAGTGCTTTCCGCGCTCGCGTCTCATCCACGCGATGGTCGCGTCCACCGACCAGGCTCGGCTATAGACACGGTGGGATGTCATCGCGTCGAAGACGTCGGCGACCGCGGCGATCCTTCCCTCCAGCGGGATGTTCGTGCCCGAAAGCCCGCGCGGATATCCACTGCCGTCGAACTTCTCGTGGTGGGTTCTCGCGACGAGAGCGGCGAGATCGAGCAAGCTGCTGCAGGAGCCACGCAGAAGCCCGTAGCCGATGTCGGCATGCGTCTCGATCGCACAACGCTCGTCGGCTGTGAGCGGAGCCGGCTTGAACAGGATGCTGTCTGCAATCGCGATCTTGCCGACGTCGTGAAGCACGCTCGCGGGCTCGAGCGATTCGACGGGCAGCCCGAACGTGTGACCGACCACCGCGCAGTAGCGGCTCATGCGCTTGACGTGCCTGGCGATACCCGGATCGCGGTACTCGGCCGCCTGCGCCCAGCGAAGGATGGTCTCCGCCTGGAGCAGACGACCTTGCTGGGTCGCGCCCTCCAGTCGCTTCAGCGCCTGCGCGAGGGCACCCGTCCGGAACCTCAGGGTGCACTCGAGGGTCTCCCGCGCCACTCGCTCCTGCGCTTCGATGTCGCGCCGGCGCAGCGCGTTCATCACGCCGATCAGCACGGCCGAGCGCCGCACGGGCTTGTTGAGGTACCCATACGCGCCGAAGTCCATCGCCACCTGCGCGATCCTCGGATCCTCCAGCGCGCTGATCATCAGCGTCGCGGTTTGTGGATGCTCGCAGAGCGCGAAGCGAATCAGATCCAGCCCGGTCTCCCCCGGCATGCTCACATCGCTGAGCAGCAACGCGACGCTCTCGTGTTCAAGCGCGTGACGAGCCTCTCCCGCGCTCCCGACATCGCGCACGTCATAGCCGGCGTCCGCGAGGATCCAGACCAGCAGGCGTCGTGCCGCGATGTCGTCGTCGACAACCAGGATGAGGCCGGACGTAGCAGGATTGGACTTCACCGCCGTCAGCCCGGTCTCGGGACTCGCATGGCGAAGCTCCCGGTCGTCGGCGAGCAGATCCTCGTCGTGATAGATGACTACCGAGTCACCGGCGCCCTCGTCACTGCAACCCTGCGCCATCTGGTCGTCCAGCTCGCAGCGGAGCGCTCTGACGCAGCCCGCCAGTTGCGTCCCCTCGGCCGCCACCGAGCCCCGCGAAAGCGCGAGACTCTGCTCGAGGTCGCGCGCCAGCTCGCAGCCACGGCGAAGGCCGAGCGTTCTCAGCGAGCCCACGAGCTCGTGCGCAGTGTGCTCAGCGCCGGCGCGCAGCTGCTCGTCGAGGCTCCCTGCGAGGATCGCGGTGATGGCCCCCTCGAGCCTGTTGACCCGTCGTTGAACGTCATCCTTGTTGGTCTCGAAGACACTGGATCGGTTCCTCATGGCGTGTCATCGCTCCTGTCGAGAATGGCTGCTATCTGGTCTGCGAGCGTGATCGGGTCAAAGGGCTTTGTGAGGGTGCCGGCCACTCCGAGCCTCGCAAAGCTGCGGTGGTCAGCGCTCTGAGCCTTCGCTGTCAGAAGGATCACGGGAATGTCGTGCGTCCGCGGGTCATCCTGCAGTCGCTGGAAGGTCGCCGGCCCGTCGACATCGGGCATCATGACGTCCAGCAGGATGGCGTCAGGTCGCTCTGCGCGTGCCATCGCGATCCCCTGGCTGCCACCGCTGGCGATCGAGACCCGCCAGCCGCCGATCGCCTTCAGGCTGAGGGCCGCCACCTCGCGTATGTCGTCCTCGTCATCGATTAACAGGATGTGCTTGTGGCTCATGACGTGACTCCCGGCGCGGTGTGCAACGCGTGACTGACGACGGAGGTGAACCGATGCATCGGCCTCACCGGAGCGGTGGGGCCGGAAACATCGGAGAGCCACATCTTCAGTCCTTCCTCAGCGTGAGCGTCAGCGCCGACCGAAACGTTGTGCCGGCCCTGCCTGCTCCGGCCTACTCTGCTGAGGGCGGACTCTTCGCGCTGCCGCTGACTCCGGCACGCGCCTGGTTATGCGGTACCGGTCATTTAGGCGCCGCAGGTGAAGCCTAGCAGGCGTACTGCGAGCTCAGCCGTTGCGTGGCAGCGGTCGCAGTGAAACGAGCAGGACGTGGCTGTCGATAATCGCTTCGGCCACGTGCGAGCGGATCGATCCTGCCGGGCTGGGCCGCATCGCTCGGATTTGTAGTGCAATCTCCTGCTGGTGGGCATCGGTCAAACGGCCGAGGGTCGCGCGGTTGCTAAACGCCAAGGCATCGGTTACGCCGGTCCGGGCGCTGGCGCCGGCGGCGGCTCGCCCGGCGTGGTCTCCGACAGTGGTGGGTCCGGCGGCGGCTCACGAAGGCCGTAGAACTCGCGGATGACGATCTGCAGCGCCGCGGCGATCGGGATCGCGACGAGCGCCCCGAGCACGCCGAGGATCGAGGAGCCGGCGAGAATCGCGACGATGACCGCGAGCGGCGGCACGTTGACGGTCCGTTTGTAGACGGAGGGCTGCAGCACGTTGTTCTCAAGCTGCTGGTAGAGGATCAGCACGATCGCGTAGACGATCGTCGCCGTCGGGAAGTTCGTGAACAGCGTGACCACGAGGATGATCACGCCGCCGATCGTCGCGCCTACGAGCGGAATGAGTCCGAAGAAGAACATGAGCACCGCGAGCGGCACCGCGAACGGCACGTTGAGAATCGTGAGCGTGATGAACGTGATCAGGCCGTTGATCGAGGAGATCATCAGCGCGCCGGCGACGTACCCTGCGGTCGACTTGTAGATCCGCTCGGCGACGGCGGCGATTCGGGGAACGTGTTCTCGGCCGAAGCGGTTGATCAGGAACCTCGCGATCCGCTTGCCGTCGAGCAGCAGGAAGAACGTCATCGTCAACACGGTCAGCAGCTGAAAGGCCGCGTTGAACGCCGTCGAGGCGACGCTCTGCAGCGCGCCGGCCGCGTCCCCAAGACGCGAGGGCAACTTTCCCGCCTCCTTCTGCAGCGTGCGCGTGATGTCGTACTTGTTGTCGAAGTTGCGGATCGTGCTGTTGTTGCGCAGGCTCTCGATGTAGCCGGGGATGTCGCGCGAGAGCTTGCCCGCGCCGTCGATCACGGGTGGGACGACGAGCGCCAGCACACCCGCGTAGAGCATCGCGATCAGCACGTAGACGAGCAGGATCGACGCAGCCCGCGGCATCCTCCTGGCGAAGAAGTCGACCGCCGGACCGAGCGCGACGGCGAGGAAGATCGCGATGCTCAACAGCAGCAGCGTGCTTCGGATCTGCACGAGCAGGTACAGCAGGCCTACACACGCGGCGCTCGTGAAGAGGATGCGCGCGATCTGGCGGGTCGTCAAAGCCTCCCATACCGACACGCTCACGAGCGTATGTGGGGCGCCGGACGGCGACGGGTGTGGCCGCTGCCTCGTGCTACTTCTTGCGCCGGAACAGCCCGCCGATCGCCGCGATCCCGCCGCCGATGACGAAGCCCGCGATGGCCGCTCCGATCACGGCCTCTTTCTGGTGCGCGACGAGGTGGCGGCGCCAGTCGGTGAGCACGGCGACCTCGTTGCGCAGCTTCTCAATCGAGGTCCCCAGCTCGCGACGGTTGGCCTCGATCGAGTCGCGAATCTCCTCAGGCGTTCGGGTCGCCATCAGCCCTTGCGCTTCCTTCGGAACATCAGCAGCGTCTTCTTGATCTTGCCGGCCTCCTTGATCGCCATTCTGGGCACCGGCGGCGTGCTCTCCTTGAAGAAGCGGGCGGCGAGATAGCCGGCGACACCGCCCAGCACGAACAGCAGGCCCGCGACGACGAAGAACCCCCAGAAGAAGGCGTTGCCGCCCACCGGCAGGACGAACCAGGCAAGCCAAGCCAAGCCGTGCAGTGCAAACAGCAATCCGGTGATGACGAAGATTCCGGCCGCGATCCCGATGACGATGCCGCGCAGGAGCTTCGTGATCTTCTCGGTGACCTCAGCCTTGGCCAGCTCGATCTCCTCGTGCACGAGCAACGAGACGCGCTCGCCGATCTCCTGGACCGTGTGCCCGAGATCCTGAGTGGAGCTCTCAGTTGCCAAGGCGACGCAGGATCAGGGCGGCGAGGATGCCGCCGACGAAGGCGGCGCCCACGACAACCTCGGGGCGTTCGGCCGCAAGCTCCTGGACGCCTTCCGGCCAGGCGGGTGCGGGAACCGGACCGTGACCCGACGCGAACGTCTCGGCGGTTGCGCCCAGCGGCGTCGCGCGCTCGGGTTGCGTGCCGAGCCCGCCAACCGCGACCGGCTGCTCGGCGGCGGGGAACGGCACGGCGGCGGGCTGAGGTCCGGGCGGGGCGAATGCCACGGGCGGCTCGAATCCGGCCGCGGGCCGCACCGCTGCGTAGACATGGGGTTCAGCGGGAATTTCCACGGCCTCCCCCTCCACGACCGCCTCGGGCGCGTCGGCGGACGGCACGTTCTCCGCAGCCTCACGCCATCCTCCGCTCGGCGCCGTCCAGCTGCCGGACATCTCTTCCGGCGAGGGTTCAGGCGCCGCGACGATGACCGGTTCGTCGACCGGGGAATCACCGTCCTTGCGGCGCTTGCCAAATCTCATTCCGGCGGATCTTCCCCGTAGATCCGTCGCCAGATCATCGCCGCCGCCCGGGTCGTGGCGATCGACGCCAGCGCGCCGATGCCCGCGAGCAGGCCCGACCAGACGAGCCGCTTGACCATCTCGTTGTCCTTCATCGCGTTATCTTCTCAGACGGCTCGGGCGGAAGCCGGGGCCGCAGCCGCCTCGAGGCCCCCGCAGATCGTTTCGACGATGAGCGCCTTCGCCTGCTCGTACTCGGCATCGCCGCGCGGAAGCCAGCCGAAGATCCAGCCCGTCAGCACCTGCTCGATCGCGCCGACGAAGGCCAGCGCCGCGAAATCCGGCGTGACCTCGCGCTTGAACACGCCTTCCGCCTGGGCCTGGGACACGATCTCGGCGATCAACCTGTGGAACTCGCGGATCTTGCCCAGGTGCGTGCGGGCGAACGAGTTCGCTGCCCGCGTGACCTCGACGATGATGACCTTCATCAGGTCGGGATCGTGGCGGTAGGAGTCGACGATGAACGACGCGATCGCATGGAGCTTCTCGCGGACCGGGATCTGCTTCTCGTCGATCTGCGAGATGGCGTCGAGCAGGATGTTCCAGCGATCGAGGAAGAGCGTGTCGAGCACTTCGTCCTTGCTTCGGAAATAGTGGTAGACGAGGCCGTACGCGACGTTCGCCTCGTCGGCGATGTCCGATACCCGGCAGGCATGAAAGCCACGCTGGGCGAAGACGACGACGGCCGCGTCGAGGATCATCTGACGCTTGTCGCCGCCGCTGGCGCGGGCCGACGCCGCCATCAGGCTTGCACCTCCACGGGCCAGCTGTAGGCCGAGGGTCGCCGGTTGGCCAGCGCCGGGAGCTCGCTGCGGATGCGCGCCTGGGCTGGGAGATCGAGGTCGGCGACGATGTGTCCCGGGCGGTCGGCGGCCAGCGCGAGCACGAGACCCCAGGGATCGACGATCATCGAACGCCCGCCGGAGGCTCGGCCGGGCTCGAACTCGCCGATCTGGTTGGCCGCGACAACGAACGCCTGATTCTCGATCGCCCGCGCACGCAGCAGGATCTCCCAGTGGTCGCGCGTCGTCGGCACGGTGAACGCCGCCGGGACACTGAAGATCCGTGCGCCGCGCAGGGCGAGGATCCGGTACAGCTCCGGGAAGCGGATGTCGTAGCAGATGCTCAGGCCGAGCTCGAGTCCGCCGGCGGTTGCGCTGAGGACGACCTCGTCGCCCGGATCCTCGTGCTCGGACTCGCGGTAGACGGTGCCCTCGACGACGACATCGAACATATGCACCTTGCGGTAGGTCGCATGGACGTCCCCGTCCGGGCCGACGTGCACCGACGTGTTGCACAGCCGTTGCGCACCCTCGAGCCGCTCGGCGATCGAGCCGGCGACGAGGTCGATGGCGAGTTCGCGCGCGACCGATCGCGCCCATGTGATCGCCGGCCCGTCCAGCGGTTGCGCGCCCGCATGCAGCACGTCTCCGCGGCCGAGCGCGCTCCACTTCTCGGGCAGGACGACGAGTTGCGCCCCGTCGGCAGCCGCCGCTCGCGTGAAGCGGTCGGCCTGCTCAAGGTTGCGGTCGAGATCGGCGGTGGAGTTCAGCTGGACGGCGGCGGCGCGCATGTGCGGATTGACTGGTCAGTCAACCCGCTGGATGCTACTGGGCAGGCAACCCCTCCCCGTCTCGTTGCGCTGGACGTAGGAGGAGAGCTGGCTTTGGAGGGCGAAGCTCTACGCGAGCGCTACGACCTCGTGCTCGTCGCCCGAAGCGACTATCGTCATCCGGTCGGGAGATTTGACGGATCGCTTGCAGGGGTAGGACGCAAACGCGGCGAGCGCGGGGTGCTGGAACACAACGTGGCGCGCTGGTGATAGGTGTTACGGCAGGCTCATCAACGTAGGGGAGAATCCAATGAAGCTTCGACGGCCCAGTCCGGCGCTCGTCATCTCGGTCACCGCGCTTGCGGTGGCCTGTGCAGGTACCGCGTACGCGGCGACGATCATCACCTCCAGCGACCAGATCAAGAACGGTGTCATCCAGTCGGGCGACATCAAGAACGGTTCTGTGCAGAACGTGGACATCCGCAAGAGCACCGTTACCGAGACGCGCCTTTCAGCCGGGCTGCTGAAGCGCATCGACCGCGGTGCGGTGGCGCGAGCGGCCGGGGACTCGATTGCCTACGAGGCGAGGCGGCCTTCAGGCCCCGAGGGTCAGCCCCCGAACGTGGTCATCAAGGTCGCCTCGCTACAGGTCCCGGCGGGCGCGTACCTCGTGACCGCCAAGACGATCATGACGGTTCTCCCCGACCCGCAGGATCCAATCGAGGCCCTCGTGCAGGCAAACTCCGTGCAGGGTGGCCGCTGCAAGCTCGACGCTGCGGGTGACGGCGACGAAGCGCTGCAGAACGTCCTGATCAACCAGCGCCAGACGCCGGCGACGCTGACCATGCAGGTGACCCGCACCGTCGGTGCGCCGTCGGAGTTCACGCTGGAGTGCAGCACCGCCGGATCATTCCCGTGGCGCCTGTCGGAGACGTCGATCATCGCCGTGAAGCTCCCGAGCGTCGTGCGGGCCGACGCCACGCCGAAGTAGGCACGCTGTCGTGACGGCGGCCGCGTCCGGGGGGTCGCGGCCGCCGTGAGTTTCAAGGCCTCAACGGCCGAGCGTGCAGACGCGCGCGGCGCCTTTCGCCTGCACCTCGTAGGGCTTGGACAACGCATCGTGCAGCGGGTGCAGCTCGACGGCGCGGCTTGGCGGCAGCGGCAGAGCGCCGACCATCACCCACTGCGTGCCAAGGCGGCGCGCGCGCAGCGCGAGCGCCTCGGAAGTGCCGGCCTCGATGCGCACGCCAGCCACGGGTACCGTGCCGTGGTCGCCGGTCCATGGTGGCCGGCAGGTCTCCGGCTCGGCTCCGGGCGGGCCCAGCGCCAGGCCGCCCGCGCGCACGAGCGTGTCGTCGGCGAAGTTGCGCGCATCCGCCGGCGCCGTGAGCAGCTCGCGCGGACTGTCGGCTGGGTTGCCGCTCAAATCTGCGCGCGCCGCAAACCAGCCGCCGGCCTCGAGGAACGGCGCGGCGAGGGGCGCGATCTCGAGCTTCGGATCGACGCGCTCGCGTCCGAGCAGCTCGACGGCGCCGAGCGACGCCCGCACGCGGTTGGAGCGCTCGAGGAACACGGTCCGGCCCTCGCGGAACGCGAGCGCGCTGTCCTTGGAAAACGAGATCAGGACGAGCAGCAGCACGACGGCCGGCACCCAGCGGCGGATTCTCCAGCCGCGCGCGGCCTCGACGAGCATCAGCAGTAGGAAGACGAGCCCTACCGTGAGATAGCGAGACGAGGACGGCGGGGCGATGTCGTGGCGCGAGATAGCGGTCAGGCCATAGAACGTGACGAGGATCGTGGCGAGCGCGAGCATCCGGACGCGAGCGCGCGGCTCGATGCGCCACGTGCGGTACGCGAGGACGACGAGCAGGAGGACGAGCAGCTGGCGGCCGGGCTCGATCTGGCGCTCGCCGATGATTGCGCCCGCAGCGTGGCTGAGCGCGGTCCACGCCCAGAGCAGGCTCAGCGCCAGCTCGTCGAAGCCCGCACGGTTGATCCCGTAGGCGAGATACCACAGCAGGTACAGCGCGAACGGCACGCCGACGACCCATAGGCGCTCGCGGCCTTCTGCTGTCGCCAGCAGCTCGACAGCGATCCCGACGAGCACCGGTATGCCCATCCCCGATGATGCGATCGAGATGATCATCAGCCCGGCGAGCAGGCGGTCGTTGCGTCGCGAACGGGGTAGGTCGAGCAGCGCGAACGCAGCCACTCCGGACACGATCGACGCCATCTGGCCCGCCTGACCGGGAACGAGGAAGTTCTCGTAGGCCAGGCCGGAGAGCATCGCGACCGCGGCGACGCCGAGCGCGACGCCCGCCCCGACCCTGCGCCTGGCGATGACGAACAGCAGCACGCCGAGGGTGACCTGCAGTGCGATCAGCGGCACCATCATCAGCGGCTGGGCATCGAGGCCGCCGATCTTCAGGAGACCCACGAGCAGCCCGAGGATGAGGATCGACAGATGCTCGTTGTGCGGCTCCAGCAACGACGGCGCACCCGTCCCGCGGCGGTCGGTCACGACGGTCCACTCGTCGAGGTTGAACGTCAGTCCGCGGCTGAGGTAGAGCATCAGCGCGGCTGTCGCGACGAGCAGCAGCGCGAGCCCGATCTTCCAGATCAGATCGCCGGACGGCCCGGCCGGCGGCGCGGATGCCGCGACATCAAGCTCGGGTCGCAGTGTCGCGCTCATGCTGGGCGGGCACCGTAGCGAAGCGCGCCTGACCCGGCGCAAGGCGACGCCGAGCCGCGACCCGTCACCATCGTGGAGATGCCCCTGCCCATCATCACCGAACGGCTCATGCTGCGCGCCTACGAGATCGACGATCTGCATGAGCTGCACGCCGGGCTCTACAGCGACGAGGGCGCGATGGCGCTGCTCGGCGGGGCGCGCGACATCTCCGGGACGCGCGCCGCCCTGGAGCGCTCGATGAATCAGCAGGAGGTCGGTGGCTTCTCCTTCTGGCCGGTGATCGAGCGCGAAAGCGGGCATCTCGTCGGCGAGGCCGGCCTGTTCCCACTGACCCCGGGCGGACCGGACATCGCGCTGGGCTACGCGTTCGGCGCGCCGTACTGGGGACAGGGCTACGCGACGGAGGCGTCGCGCGCGGTCCTGGCCGAGGCATTCGGGCACCTGGGACTGGACCGCGTCGTCGCGATCACGCGCGAAGCGAACTTCGGGTCACGGCGCGTCCTCGGGAAGCTCGGATTTCGAGTTGACGGCTGCCGGCACGTGTGGGGCGCCGAGCAGTTGTACTTCGTGCTGGACCGGGATGGCCCGGCGCGTCCGCGATCCGGATCAGGCGGGTACCGGGCCGGCGTGCCGCGACCTGCCGACGGCCGTCGTTCATGACAAAAACGACCCGGCGCTTCCCGCGACGGGTCCCGCGACCACGCCCGATCGCATGAGCGTCTCGATCTGCTCGTCGGCGTACCCGGCCTCGCGCAGCAGCGCCTCGGTGTGCTCGCCGAGCGCTGGGCCCGGCAGCCGGTTCGTGTCCGCCGGCGTGCGCGAGAGCTTGACCGGCGCGCCGAGCAGCCGCACGGGCTCGCCAACACCCGGCTGATCGATCCCCACGACCATCTCTCGCGCGCGCACGAGCTCGGAGTCCAGCGCCTCGTCGAGCTCGAGCACCGGCTCGAGGCAGCACTCGACCTCGCTCGCGAACTGCTCCCACTGCGCGCGCGTGCGGGACGCGAAGATCCTCTCGACCTCGGCATGGGCGTCACCGCCGGACGCGGAGAACTGCTCCGCGAGGAGTTTCTCGCGCCCGACGCCTCGACACCACGCCGCCCAGAACTTCGGCTCCAGCGCAGCGAGCGTGACCCAGCCGCCGTCCGCACATCTGTAGGGCCGGTAGCAGATCAGGCCGCCGGCGAGATCCAGCCCGCCGCGGGCCGGCACGTCGCCGTCTGCGAAATGGTGCGCCGCGACCATCGCCAGCCACGAGAGCGCGCCATCGGTCATCGAGATATCGACGAGCTGGCCCTCGCCGCTGCGGTCGCGCTCGCGCAGTGCGGCGAGGATCCCGAAGGCCGCCATCAGCGCCCCGCCGCCGAGATCGGCGATCTGGCCGGCGGCCTGCACCGGCGGGCCGTCGCGCTCGCCGGAGAGGCCGAGCAGACCGGCGAGGCCGAGATAGTTCATGTCGTGGCCGGCCCGATCGCGCAGCGGCCCGTCCTGCCCGTAACCGCTGATCGCGCAGACGACGATCTGCGGGTTGACCGCGCGCATCGCCTCGTAGCCGACGCCGAGCCGATCGAGCACCCCAGGCCGGAAGGACTCGAGCACGACATCGCTGTGGCGCACGAGCGCGAGCAGGACCTCGCGACCGGCCTCGAGCTTGAGGTCCACGCGGATCGAGCGCTTGTTGCGGTTCAGTGCGAGGAAGAGCGCCGACTTCGCGCTGTCGTGGGCGCCCTCGAGGTACGGCGGCGCCCAGCGCAGGTAGTCGCCCACGCCGGTGTCCTCGACCTTCACCACGTCGGCTCCATGGTCGGCGAGCAGCAGCGAGCAGAAGCCGCCGGGCAGCAGGCGGCTGAGATCCAGGACGCGGACGCCCTCGAGCGCCTGCCCCGTCACCTTCTTGCCGCCCGGAGCATCGCGCTGGCGCTTGTGATGGTGACCGGGTCGTCGAGGCTCATAGGCGTTGCGCGACCGGAACGTTAGACGGCGCTGTTGTCTCACTCCGCCCACCTTGTCGGCAGCGGTTGCACCGCCCGGCGCGTAGGCTGCCGCCCCATGATCGACGAAGATCACCGTCCCGCAGCCGATGCGCGCGGCGCGCGCGACACGCGATCGGGGTTCGATCGTTTCGTCGAGACCGCCTACCTCAAGGTCAGCCGCCCGCCGTTCTTCTTCATCTGCGCTGCGATCGTCCTGGTGTGGCTGTTCAGCGTGCCGCTCTGGCACGACCTGAAGTCCTGGCAGGTCGCGATCCACACGCTGACGAGCGTGTTCACGCTGATGCTGCTCGCGCTGCTCGAGAACGCCGCCCGTCGCAGCGAGGAGGCGGTGCAGGAGAAGCTCAACCTGATCGCCGAGGCACTGGCTGCGCTGATGGCCTCACGCGCCGTCGAGGACCCGAAGCTCGACGATGCGGTGCAGAAGCTCCGCGACGCGGTGAGCTTGGAGGAGCGCCATTAGCCCGGCGGCCCGAGCGGGCTCGTCCACTGAGTCGTTCACACTCCCGCCGGCGCCGGACAGCGCCGCCGTTGCAGCCTTCCAGCATGCCGAGAAGGCTGCCTTCGCTCGCCACGGCGTCGCCATCTGATCGCGCTTCGTCGATCTCGCCGAGCCATCGCTGCGCGTGCGCGTTCTCGAGAGTGGCGAGGGGGCGCCGGTCTTGCTCGTCGCGGGTGACGGCGGTTCGCCGTGGAGTCACCGAATACCGACCCGACGCGAGCCGGCTGGCATGGCATGAGGTGACAGCGCGCCCGCGGAGTGGCACCATTTCAGGCAACGTCATGTAACGATCCCGATG
>JAWVGJ010000137.1:0-25510 GCA_033855115.1 Solirubrobacteraceae bacterium | reverse complement strand
TGGCAAACCCGCGGCCAGGGGAGCTCCGCGGGTTCGCCACGGTCCGTGCGCACGGACACGACTCCCACACGGTCCATCTCAAGAACATCGGCCCCGCGCTTCACGCGGACAGACGTGGCGCGGGGCTCTCGGTAGGCACCTCGGGGGCGAAGCGCTCTACCTTGATCTGGAGCTTCTCAACGCGCAGTGACGAACTCGTGAACAAGCTGTGAACTTCTTCGCGCACCGGCGGCGACTCCCAGCCAGCTGGGGCAGCGTCCAGAAAGAATCTGGGTCATGGACCAACCGATGACGCTGCCGAGCGTTCAAGCAGTCGGACAGGATGACCGTGAGGAGACGGGGCCAGGGAAGGCCTTTCGATAAGGACTTCGAGGCTTTGGGGGCTGGCTTGCGCCTGCTACGACGGAACGGATTGCGGACAGACCGAGGGCGGCTCGGAGCCGCGACAGCAGTGATTCTCGTCGGGCTCTCGCTGACGGCGGCGACGCCCGCATCAGCGGACGTCGGCTTTCGCGACTTCTCCTATGGATCGACCGTGACTGCCCCGACGGGGCAGAAGCCAGAAAGCAAGCTTTGGTGGACCAGCGGCGGGACGTGGTGGGGCGTGATGTGGAGCACAGCCGCCAAGGCCTGGACGATTCAGAAGTTCGACAAGGCCACCGGCAAATGGTCGGACACCGGCGTGGTCGTCGACAGTCGGCGGACGGCCTCGCCCGATGCCCTCTGGGACGGCTCCACCCTCTACATCGCAAGCTCCCTGTTCGAGGGGTCCACGCAGACGGACGCGCGGGTGCTCGTCTACCGCTTCAGCTTCAACGGCTCGACGTGGTCGTCCTTGGGCGCCCCCGAGACGATTACCAACGGGAAGCCCGAGACCCTGGTGATCGACAAGGACAGCACCGGCAAGTTGTGGCTGACCTACACGGCCGACAACGGGCTCGGCGGAAAGACCGTCTACGTCGCGCACACCACGACGAGCCAAACGACGTGGGGCACGCCGTATGTCCTGCCGGTTCCTGACGCGGACCACCTCGCCGCCGATGACATCTCCACGCTCGTCTCCTACGGCGCCAGCGGCAACCGCTACATCGGCGTCTTGTATTCAAATCAGAACGACGAGACGCTGAGCTTTGCCCGGCACCCAGATGGGGCCGGTGACGCGATCTCGGACTGGCAGCGCATCGTCTTGGCCAGCGGAACGAAGCTGCCCGACGATCACCTCAACATCAAGTCGCTGATCGACTCCAACGGCCGGGTGTTCGCCGTGGTCAAGACCTCGCTCAACGACAAATCCCCGCAGGTCCCGAGCGACCCGCTGATCGTCCTCTACACCATCACCGGGACGAGCGCGAGCGCCTCGACGGTCTGGACGGTCGGCGACGACGTCACCCGAGCGATCCTCATGCTCGACAGCGAGAACCAGAACGTCCATCTCTTCGGAGCGGGGCCGTGCTGCAGTGGCGGCACCGTCTACACGAAGTCCTCCGGCTACAACAGTCCGACCTTCGCCGCCGGCCGCGGCGCGCCGTTCATCCAACTCGCCTCGGACCCGAAGATCAACAACGTCACCTCGGCGAAGCAGACGGTCAACTCCACGAGCGGCCTGCTGGTGGAGGCGGGCGACGACAGCACGCGCTTCTACGTGCACAACTTCCTGACCCTGGCGGATTCGACGCCGCCGGACACGACGATCGCAAGCGGCCCGTCGGGCACGGTCACGGCCACCTCGGCGGACTTCAGCTTCAGCTCCTCGGAAGCCGGCTCGACGTTCGAGTGCAGTCTTGACGGCGCGGCCTTCGCACCGTGCACGTCACCGAAGTCCTACACCGCGCTCACCAGCGGCGCCCACACCTTCAAGGTTCAGGCGAAGGACGCCGCGCTCAACACCGATCCGACACCGGCGACGCAGACGTGGACAATCGAGACGCCGGCGGACACGACAGCTCCGGATACGACCATCGTCAGCGGCCCGTCGGGCACCGTCCCCGAGACCTCCGCCGACTTCGGATTCAGCTCCTCGGTAGCCGGCTCGACGTTCGAGTGCAGCCTCGACGGCGCGGCCTTGGCAACGTGCACGTCGCCGAAGTCCTACACCGCGCTGACCAGCGGCGCCCACACCTTCAAGGTTCAGGCGAAGGACGCCGCGCTCAACACCGATCCGACACCCGCAGTCCAGACGTGGACAATCGCCAGCACGCCGCCGGCCACGCTGTTCAGCGACGGCTTCGAGTCCGGGACGCTCGGGGCGTGGCAAGTCACCACTGGCGGAAACGGCACCGTTGCCGCGCAGACGACGACGGTAAAGACGGGCACGTTCGCGGCGCGACTCGCGGAGACCACCAGCGCGACCTCGTTCGCGTACGCGCGCCGACCGTTCGCAACACCGCTCACCGATTTCACGGTGACCGGCGACTTCAACGTCACCCAGGAGGGCGCCAGCGGCGGAAACGTGCCGCAGTTGCGCCTGCTTGACGCATCCGGCGCCCGCGTCATGATCCTGTACCGGCAGAACGCCACGACCGGCGGCCAGCTCTGGGTGAGCCAGAACGGGACCCGCGTCAACACGACGGGCGGGCTCCCGCTCGGCCAGTGGCGCAACGTCGAGCTCCGCGTGAAGATCGCGGGCGCGGCCAGCATCGTCCAGGTCAAGGTCAACGGTGCCCAGGTCTACACGACGAGCACGGCGAACCTCGGGACCAGCGGCATCACGAGGATGCAACTCGGCAACGACACCGCCGCCCAGCAGGGCACCATTGCCGTCGACAACGTATCGGTCCGTACCGGGGCCTGAAGCACTGCGCCGAGGCTCGACGGCCTTGACAGGCCGTCGAGCCGGGTGCCCGGCATCGCGCTGGCCCTGGGCTACGTGTTCTGCTGGTACTCCTGCACGACTCTCTTGGCCCCGGACTTGCACGTCACGTAGCCGGTGTACTGCGTCGGGATCGTCTCGGCCGCCGGGCGCTTCTCGGTGCACGTGTAGCCCTTGACCGTCGACTTGCACTTGCCGGTCGAGCTGTTCTTGCGGCACGAGTGGAACGCCTTGACGACCTTCAGCGCGGTCGCGCAGTCCGCGCCCTTGACGGTCACCTTCGTGACGTAGGTCGCACCGAGCTTGCGCTCCTTGCCCTTCTGGCAACCCGTCGCGGCTGACCCGGCCGGCGCCGCGGCGAGCGCGACGACGAGAACGAGCGCTGGCGGGCAGATCAAGCGGATGGATCGGAGCATGGCGCGGAGCAACCTCTCTGGCGGGAAGCGTGGACGGCGCAGGCCATCGTGGCAGGCACCAGCGCGCCTCTGGCCATCTGTCGGATCACTCCCCTCCCCGCGCTGGCACGCGGACGCGACGCGCTTCGGTCGCGAGGCGCGCGTCAGCCGCCGGCCATCGCCGGGAGGATGACGAGCACGTCAGCCTCGCCGACCGGCGTGCCGAGGCCGTCGAGCACACGTACGTCCTCGTCGTTGAGGTAGACGTTGACGTAGCGGTTGAGCTCGCCGCCGTCGGCAAAGAGCTGGGATTGCGTGTCGGGGTGCTGGTCCGCGAGCGAGCGCAGGATCTCGCCGACGTTCTCGCCGTCGGCGTCGACCTCCTTGGCGCCGCCGGTCGAGGGGCGCAGGACGGGTGGAATGCGTACGGTGGCCATATGGAAGGGGTTCTAGCAGGCCGCGCTCAACCAGCGGCGGCACAGAACGCCTCGTAGTCGGGGAACACGCCCATCTCCTCATCGGCGATCTCGTCGGGCTCGCGTGAGCAGATGGCGCAGTCGGGGTCGCGGCGCACCTTCAACTCGGTGAACGTCGCACCGAGCGCTTCGTAGAGCAGCAGCCGGCCGATCAGCGGCTCGCCGGCGCCCGTGATGAGCTTGACGACCTCGGTGGCCTGCAGCAGGCCCATCGTCCCGGGCAGCACGCCGAGCACGCCATTGGCGCCGCAACTCGGCGCCAGCTCGGCCGGCGGTGGGACCGGGTACAGGCAGCGATAGCACGGGCCCTCGTACGGCGCGAACACCGAAAGCTGGCCGTCGAAGCCGAGGATCGAAGCGCTGACGACCGGGATCTTCAGCCGCACCGACGCGTCGTTGAGCAGGTAGCGCGTGGGGAAGTTGTCGGCCCCGTCGACGATGATGTCGTAGTCCTTGATGATCTCGACGATGTTCGACGCGTCCAGGCGCGTCTGGTACTTCACGACGTCGACGTCGGGGTTGAGCTCCTTCATCGCGTGCTCCGCCGAGTCGACCTTCGGATCGCCGATGCGGCCGGTCGTGTGGATGACCTGGCGCTGCAGATTCGAGAGGTCGACGACGTCGTCGTCGACGATGCCGATCGTGCCGACGCCGGCCGCGGCGAGATAGAGCGCGGTCGGCGACCCCAGGCCGCCGGCACCGAGCAGCAGGACCTTGGCGTCGAGCAGCTTCTGCTGGCCCTCGGCGCCGATCTCGGGCACGAGCATGTGGCGGCTGTAGCGCTCGCGCTGCTCGGGCGTGAGCACGCGCGGGACCTCGACGTCGTAGCCGCGGTCCTTCCACAGCGTGAAGCCGCCGGTCATCGACTCGACGTGCTCGTAGCCGAGATCCTCGAGCGTCTTGGCGGCGAGGGCCGAGCGCTGGCCGGAGGCGCAGTAGACGACGACGTGCTGTGAGCGATCGGGGATCGCCCCCTCGATGCGCGACTCGAGATAGCCGCGGGAGATGTGCTTGGCGCCCGGGATCAGACCGCGGGCAACCTCTTCGTTCTCGCGCACGTCGAGCAGCGCGAGCGCACCGTTGACGCCGGCCTCCGACCGAGCGGCGTGTACGTCGCCCGGATCGACCTGACTGATCTGGCTCTTGATCTGGCGGATGAACTCCGCGCCGGAGGGGCTCACGTAAATCTCCTCAAAGGTGGTCGGACTTCGATGCTTCAAAAAGTATAGCGGGCCTAGCGAGGACCCGACGCGCCCGAAATTATCCTCCCCCGAAAGCCAAACGGGGGCGTCCCGGGCTGCGCGGGACGCCCCATGTCGCTTGGATTTGGAGGGCAAAAACCTTCGTGGAGGGTGCTGCACGGGAAGTATCGGTTACGGCGGCTCACGCCGACATGGGGTCCAGACCCCATGCGCAGACCAGCCCTCCTCTCGCAGGTGTTGACCGTCAACACCGCGCTGATCGTCGCCACCGTCTTCGCCGCCAGCGTCGCGGCGCGCCTTGACCTTGGAACGACGCCCGAGTGGAACCAGTTCGGCGTGATCGCGTGCGCGATCCTGGCGACGATCCTCGCCAACAACTTCGTCATGCGCCGCCGCTTCGCACCACTCGAGTCGCTGACTCGCACGATGGAGTGCGTCGACCTCGCGTTGCCGGGCGTTCGTGCGCAGCCCTTGGCGGGCGAGCCCGCCGACGTCGCGCGGCTGCGCGAATCCTTCAACCACATGCTGGCGCGGATGGAGTCCGAGCGCGTCGGCGCCGCCGCAGCGGTGCTGCGCGCGCAGGAGGCCGAACGCGCGCGCGTCGCGCGCGACCTGCACGACGAGGTCAATCAAGCGCTCGCCGCGGTGTCGATTCGCCTCGCCGCCACCGCCGAGGGAGCACCGCCCGAGTTCGCCGAGGAGCTCGCCGAGACGCAGCGTCTCGCGACGCAGGCGATGCAGGAGCTGCTCGCCCTCGCCCGCGACCTTCGTCCCGCCTCACTTGACGATCACGGCCTGCTGCCCGCGCTGCGCACGCAGGTGCGGCTGTTCGGCGAGCGCTTCGACATCCCCTCCGCCTTCGCCGCAGACGGAACCAAGCCGCAGTTGGGTGAGTTCGAGCAGCTCGTCGTCTATCGCGTCGTGCAGGAGGCGCTGTCGAACATCGCCCGCCACGCTCATGCCACCCGCGTGAAGGTCGCCGTCATGGGCTGCAACAGCGCCGAGGTGTGCGTCACGGTCTCCGACGACGGCGCCGGCTTTCACCCCAACCGGCTGCGTGACGGTCGCTCCGGCCTGGCCGGCATGCGGGAGCGAGCCCTGCTCGCGGGCGGCAAGCTCGAGCTGCGCTCGACACCAGGCGCCGGCGCGGTCGTCGAGCTGACCTTGCCCACGCGCTGGAAGCGAGCCGCATGAGGCTGCTCGTCGCCGACGACCACGGGATCATGCGCAGTGGATTGCGCCTGCTGCTGGGTCGCCAGCCCGACATGGAGGTCATCGCCGAGGCCTCTGACGGGGTCGAAGCGGTGCAGATGGCGCTGCGTGTTCGCCCGGACATCTGCGTCATGGATGTCGCGATGCCGCGCATGACCGGTCTTCAGGCGACCGTCGAGATCCGCGCGCACGCCCCTGAGGTCTCGGTCCTCGTCCTGTCGATGCACGACGACGAGCGCTACCTCTTCGAGGCGTTGCAAGCCGGGGCCGCGGGCTACGTCCTCAAGCGCGAGGCCGATCAGGCGCTCGTCGAGGCCGTCCGCGCGGTGTCGCGCGGTGAGCCGTTCATGACCAACGCGGCCGAGGCATCGCTCGTGCGCGAGTGGATGGCCGACGAGAGCTCCGGCCCCGCCGAGCCGCTCACACCGCGCGAGCGCGAAGTCCTCAAGCTCATCGCCGAGGCGTTCACCAACCGCGAGATCGGCGAGATCCTCCACCTTGCTGAGAAGACCGTCGAGTCGCACCGCGCCAACCTCATGCGCAAGCTCGGCATGCGCGACCGCGTTGAACTCGTCCGCTACGCGATCCGGCGCGGGCTGATCGAGCCCTGATCGCGTAGCTGCGGCTACGCGCGGAGCTCGATTCGCACGCCCGCCAGCGCCTTGACCGTCGCGGCATGGTGCTCGTGATCGGCGACGCTCAGCGGGACCGCGACGCTCGTGGCGGTGTGGCTCAGCCGAAGTGCGCGCCGATCGCTCGCCGCTGGCTACAGTCAGGTCCATGCCCGCCCGCGTGCGCCTCGCGCTCTTCATCGCCGGTCTGCTGGCGGTGACGGCGGTCGCCGGCGTGCTGCTGTTCGCCGTCGGTGAGCGCACGACCAGCGTCGAGGGCTTCGCCGGGGCGGTCCGGCCGCCGAGCATCCCGCGGGCGCAGTTCGGGCTGCGCGACCAGCACGGCAAGCTCGTGCGGCTGCAGGACCTGCGCGGGCGGCCCGCGGTCGTCACGTTCCTCTACACGACCTGCCGTGACACCTGCCCGCTGACGACCCAGCAGATCCGCGCCGCTCTGGACGAGCTCGGCCACGACGTGCCGGTCATCGCCGTCAGCGTCGACCCGCCCAACGACACCGCCCAGCGCGCCCGCGCGTTCACGCTCAAGCAGCAGATGACCAACCGCATGCGCTGGGTGCTCGGAGACGGCGCGCAGCTGCAGCGGCTGTGGAGCGCCTACGGCGTGCAGCCGCAGACCGCCCGCCTCGAGCATTCCGCCTCCACCGTGCTGCTCGACCGCACCGGACGCCAGCGGGTCGGCTTCGCCACCGACCTCCTGACCCCGGAGGCTCTCGCGCACGACATCGCCGTGCTCGAGCAAGAGAAGAAGCGCTAGCGCTAGCCCGCGGGCGGAGCGTCCGCGGGCTTGTCGCCGCGAGCCTCCGCCTTCTCGTGGCGCTTGTCACGCCACGACTGCGTCATCAGTGCGCCGACCGCGACCACGAGCGGCAGGACGTAGAGCAGATTGACGGCCCAGTGGCCCGCGTGGGCGATCGGAAGCTGGATCATGAGTTCGCTGCGGACAACAGCCACAACCCCAGCGAGGTGAAGGCGATCATGACCGCGAGCATCCAGTATTGCGAACGCGTGGCGATGCGGCCATCGCTGAACATCGCCAGCGCGCGGTCGTGGGCCAGGATGAGTCCGGCGATGTGGCCGAAAACCAGCGCGATGACCTGCACGTACCAGATCGCCGTCGCCGAGATCCACGTGTAGTCGACGATCGCACCGGCGCTGCCGAAGATGTCGGCGCCCTCGCCGAGCGGGTCGGATGCCAGATAGACGATCCGCTGGCCCTCGTAGGCCAGCAGCGAGAAGTAGTGCGCGACGACGTACGCCAGCGCGATCGGGACGAGCGAATGTGCGAAGCGCCGCGCGAGCTCGGTCGCGGTCATGCCGTCGCTGCTCTCGCGCTGCATCCCCGTCACGCCGAGGCGGTAGAGACCCGCGACGACCAGCACCGCAGCGAGCAACCCGATCGTGAACGCGAGCTCGAGCGCCGTCGCCTGGCTGACGCCGAGGCCCGCGATCGCATCCGTCATTCGCGGCGAGAGCTCCCCCCAGACCGGTCCGTTCTGGAAGCCGTCGAACGACGTCGTGCCGATCAGCACGCACAGCAGCGCAACCGTTCCCGGCACGGGGTCGAGCGTCGTCAGCCCGCTGAGCGGGCGCCGGACATAGAGTCCGCCGCGCTCCCAGCGCAGCGGCGATATCCGCGCGAGCAGCCCGTAGTAGACGGCGAAGGCATCGCCGTAGCGGTTCCACGCCCCGATCCCGTACAGGCTCATCCCGACGAACTGGACAGCCGCATAGGCGAGCGCCAGCACGGCGAGGTTGCTCGGATCGCCGCGGCCGGAGTAGACGAGCTCGACCCATGCGAACGCGAGGATCCCGATCGCGGCGGGCCAGCGGCCCAGGCGCTCGGGGTAGGGCAGCGGGGCCGGGAGGCCGTCACGGCTGACGAGCGCCGCCACCCCGGCGACGGCGCGGGCGATCGCCCGCCATGGGTTGAATGCCGCGAAGACATCGCCGAAGAGCGGGCTGAGGATCGCCAGCCCGACCCAGAAGATGACGAAGACGAAGGTCGGCGTGAGGTTGCTCGTCGTCGTCTGGGTCCCGGCGAATCCCGCGTACACGACGAGCACGAAGAGCGCGATGCCGATCGCGCCGCAGATCGGGTCCAGAAGCTTCGGCACCGAGGCCAGGCGCCGCTCGAGCGCCGCCTCCAGCCGCGGCTTGGGCCACAGCACGGCGAGGCCGACGAACGACGCGACGAGCACCGCGGTGGCGGCCCAGCCGAACAGCCACTTCGGGATCGGAAGATCCTCGCGTCCGACGATGCCGTGCGCCAGCGCAGCCTCCGGCAGCGCGACGGCCAGACCGGCTGCGACGAAAACGAGCAGCACGAGCAGGCGGCGCCGTTGCATTGATCGAGGAGTCTAGGAAGCGTCGGGCTGCGGCGGCGCTAGCCCCATCGGGGATCTACGCCGAGCGTCTTGACGGGCAGGTGCCCGAGCAGCCGTTCCAGGCGCGGCGGTCCGTCGTCGTCGAGCGCGATCGCCCCGCCCGGCCAGTACGGGTTGGACTCGTTCGATCCGCGGCCCATGAACAGCGTGTCGAAGACCCAGCTGCCGGCGTTGTGCAGCTGCGTCCCGCCGGACGTACACCACTCCAAGCCGTTGTCGGCGGCAAGCTTGCCGGTGCGGTGCGTGTGCCCGAAGACCAGGTGCGACGGCGATAGGCGCAGGCGCTGTGTGACCTCGGCGATCGCCCTCAGCGCGGCCTTGCGCAACTCCTGCACGCCGATGTCGGCCTGCACGGGGCCAAGCCCCGCCCGGTTGGCGACCATGACGCCGGCGCGGAACGGCAGCGACAGCATGTAGCTGCGCAGCTTGCGGTTCGGGCCGGCGCCCGCGAGCGTCTCCCAGCTGCCGGCCGCCGAGCGGCTGCCGACCGTGCTTCGCAGCGGCGAGCCACGCTGCGCGCTGGCCTGGCTGAGCGCGTAGAGCGGCGCGAGGATCGCCTCGTAGTCGTCGGGCGTGGCGGGATCGGGTATCGCGGCGACCATCCGGCCCATGACCCCGGCGGCGAGCCGCTCGAGCGTCGGGATCGCCACATGCGCGTCGAGATAGTGGCCGTGGATGGCGTAGACGTCGTCGCGTAGCCACAGTCCGGGATAGGCGATCTCGACGGGTGCTGGCCCCAGCCAGCCGGCGAGCCGCTTGGCGATCCACGAGCCGCGGGCCGGCGCGACGCGCTCCTCGAGGCCGAGCGGCTCGGGCTCGTGCCGGCTTCCGCGCCAGTCAAGCCAGCCCGCGGCGATCGCGTGGTCGTGGTTGCCGGGCACGAGCACGATCTCCGACGCGGGGCCCAGCGCGTCGCCGATCGCGCGCATCACCGGCTCGGCCGCGGCGAGCGCGTCACGCGAGGGCCCGTGGCGCAACTCCAGCGTGTCGCCCAGCAGCACGAGCCGGTCGACTCCGTCAAGGCGTTCGAGCAGGACGTTCAGCGCGTCCGGACGGGTCAGCACGTCGGAGCAGCTGCGGACGCCGAGATGCAGATCGGAGATGACAAGCGTGTGCATCGGCGGTCTTGCGGGCGACCGCGGACCCTACGTCAGCGCTGCGAGGTCCTCGCGGATGCGCTTGGGCAGCATGAAGCGCACGTCCTCGCGAACGACCTCGAACTCCGAGACGTCGGTCACACCGCGGTCGGCGAAGAACTGGACGAGGCGGCTGACGAGCTCCTCGGGCGCGCTCGCGCCGGAGGAGATGCCGACGACGCACTTGTCCTGCAGCCACTGCTCGTCGACCTGGCCGTCGTTGTCGATCAGGTGCGACTCGGCGCCGTAGTCGCGCGCCACCTCGACGAGGCGCTGGGAGTTCGACGAGTTCTGGGAGCCGATCACGAGCACGAGATCGCACTCGGCGGCCATCTGCTTGACGGCCGCCTGGCGGTTGGTCGTCGCGTAGCAGATGTCGTCGGTCCGCGGCCCGACGATCTCGGGGAACCGCTCGCGCAGGCGGTTGATGAGCGCGCGCGTCTCGTCGACCGACAGGGTCGTCTGCGAGATGTACGCGACGCGGCGCGGGTCGGCGACCTCGAGCGCGTCGACGTCCGCCTCGGTCTCGACGAGCACGATGCTGTCGGGCGCCTCGCCCATCGTGCCCTCCACCTCCTCGTGGCCGCCGTGGCCGATGAGCACGATCGTGTAGCCCTCGGCGGCGAACTTCTTGGCCTCGACGTGGACCTTCGTCACGAGCGGGCACGTCGCGTCGATCGTCTGCAGCGAACGCTCGGCCGCTTGGGCGTGAACCGCAGGCGAGACGCCGTGCGCCGAGAAGACGGTCGTCGCCCCCTCCGGGACCGCCTCGTCGATCTCGTCGACGAAGATCGCGCCGCGGTCGCGCAGCTGCTCGACGACGTGCTTGTTGTGAACGATCTCCTTGCGGACGTAGACCGGCGCGCCGTAGAGATCGAGCGCGCGCTCGACGGTCTGGACCGCGCGATCGACCCCGGCGCAATAGCCTCGCGGTGCTGCGAGCAGGAGCTTCTCGACGATGAAGGCCATGGCGTCAGTGTAGGTGCCGAGCGCGCGGGCGACCGAAGCGGCGCTTCCCGTCCTGGCACGTATTTACGATGCATCCTGCAAACGATCGGGGGAACACGCGTGCCACGCCGAATCGCAGGGTCCGTCGTACTGATGGTCGCGCTGTTGCTCGCCGCGCCGGCGCTCGCACCTGCCAAGAGCTCCAAGCCGACGGTTAGGACCGGCGCCACCGCGAAGCTCGCGCCGCAGTCGGTCTCGCTGCTGGGCAAGGTCAAGCCCAACGGCGCCGAGACCACGTACCTCTTTCAGTTCGGCACCTCGACGCTCTACGGACAGTCCACGCCGCAGGCGTCAGCCGGCGGCGGCACGGCAACCGTCAACGTCTTCGCCGATGTCGCCCCACTCCAGCCCGCCACCACCTACCACTACCGCCTCGTCGCCCGAAACCGCAACGGGCCGGTCAGCGGCGCGGACCGGACCTTCAAGACTCCGGCCCTGCCACTCGGCCTGAGCTTGACGGCGGTGCCCAACCCCGTTCTGCTCGGCAAGCCGACGGTGCTCGCGGGCGCCCTCACCGGAACCGGCAACGCGGGCAAGCAGGTCGTGCTGCTGGGCAACCCGTTCCCCTATACGCAGGGCTTCGCCGCGGTCGGCAACCCGCAGATCACCGACGCGCAGGGCGGGTTCTCCTTCCCGCTGCTGTCGGTTCCGATCAGCACGCAGTACCGCGTCCAGATCCCGACCAGGCCGGAGATCTCGAGCCCGGTCGTCGGCGTCGGCGTCTCGATCATCGTCAGCACGAAGATCAGCGCGAGAAAGGTGCGCAAGGGCCGGCGCGTGCGCTTCTCGGGTGTGATCCGCCCGGCGCGCCCCGGCGCGGCGGTCGCGATCCAGAAGCAGCGCGGCGCGGCGTGGATCACGGTCGCGGGCACGACCACGCGCAACGCGTCGCCGAACTTCTCGCGCTACTCCAAGCGCGTGCGCATCCGCCGTGGTGGCAACTATCGCGTGTTCGTCGCGATCACCGACGGGAACTTCGTGTCGAACATCGGCCGGACGGTGCGGATCCGCACGCGCTGAGCCAACGCTCTCACCCGTCCGCGCGAAGCCGAACGACCAGGCGGTAGACCGCTTCGCCGACCGCGTCGATGCTGCGCTCGCTGACCTGTGTGAGGTTGTCGGCGAGCGTGTCGCGCGGCGCGTAGTCGAAGTCGATGATGTCGATCGCCGGGACGCCACGGGACGTGAACGGCGTGTGGTCGTCGAGGATCTCACCGAACCGCAAGCCCGCCGGAAACAGCGAGCCGACGCCGACCGCGCCGGCGGCGCTTCGCAGCTTCTCCCACAGTGCCGGGTCGGAGCCACCCTCGCGCGGGAAGCGCAGATCGTCCTTGGCGGCGATGTAGTCGAGCAGCACCATGCTGCGCACCTCCTTGGCGTGACGTTGGGCATAGTCCTTGGAGCCCCGCAGCCCGCAGTTGAGGAAGTCCGCGCAGCCTGCGGGCTCCTCCTCGCCATCGAAGAGGACGAACCGGACGGCGCGGGCGTTGGACGGACGCGGCGCGCGCGCGAGCGCCTTGGCCAGATAGACGACGGCGGCAGTGCCCGCGGCGCCGTCGTTGG
This sequence comes from Solirubrobacteraceae bacterium, assembly GCA_033855115.1. GTDB lineage: Bacteria > Actinomycetota > Thermoleophilia > Solirubrobacterales > Solirubrobacteraceae > CADCVQ01. The sequence goes on along the minus strand of JAWVGJ010000137.1, from coordinate 12,693 downwards.
CGCCGACGAAGCCCTTCGGCAGCGACTCGACGTCGTAGTGCGCGCCGACGAGGATCGCGGGCCGGCGGCCCGGGATCGTGCCGACGATGTTGCGCAGCGCCGGGCTGCCGGCGAGCGGTTCGAAGCGCCCGCCGGGCAGCAGCCCCCGCAGACGCAGCGCGAGGCGGCGCAGCGCTGCCGAGCCGGCCGGGCGCCAGCCGTAGTCACGCACCTGCGCGCGCAACAGCGCGAACGCGCGCGGGCCGTCGAAACGGTTCACGATCGCCTTCGGCACGCCCGGCGCGGTTGGCGCCGCGGGCGTCGCCGCCGCCGTCGTCGCACGCGACTGGCTGCCGCTCGGCAGCGCCCACGCCAGCAGCGCGACCGCGGCGAGCACGGGCACGACGATCGCGACCGCGACCGCCGGGCGGACCCGGCGCAGCCTGTCAGTCGTTGCTCGTCACCACCTCGAGCAGCTCGGCGAAGCGCTCGCGCGCGGCGGCCCGGCGCGTGGGCACGTGCTCGCTCGGGACGCCGCCGGGCGGCGGGTCGTAGCCCCGCAGGATCTGGCGTGCGACGGACTGGCGATGGACCTCGTCGGGGCCGTCGTAGAGCCGCGCGCCGCGAGCGAAGCGATACATGGCTTCCAGCGGCATGTCGGTGGAGTAGCCGAGCGAGCCGTGGATCTGAAGCGCGCGGTCGATGACGTCGTGCAGGACCTGCGCGCCGAAGAACTTGATCAGCGACACGTCGGTTCGCGCCGCCGCCGGCCCCTGCGTGTCGATCTTCCACGCGGCGTGCAGCGTCATCAGGCGCGCCGCCTGCATCTGGGCCGCCGAGTCCGCGATCCAGTTCTGCACGGTCTGCTTCTCGGCCAGCACCGACCCGTGCGCGGCGCGGTAGGTCGCGCGCTCGCAGAGCATGTCGAACGCGCGCCGCGCGACGCCGAGCCAGCGCATGCAGTGGTGGATGCGCCCGGGGACGAGCCGCTCCTGCGCCAGCAGGAAGCCGGCCCCGCGCGCACCGAGCAGGTTCTCGGCCGGCACCCGTACGCCCTCGTAGACGATCTCGGCGTGGCCGCCGAGCTGGCCGAAGCGCTCGCCGGCGTGCTCCATCGTGGGCACGTCGCGCAGGATGTTCACGCCCGAACCGTCCGCCGGCACGATGATCATCGAGGCGCGCTGGTGCGGCCGCGCATCCGGGTCGGTGACGGCCATCACGATCAGGAAGTCCGCGACCGAGGCGTTGGTCGAGAACCACTTGTGGCCGTCGATGACCCATTCGCCCGTTGCCTCATCCAGCCGGGCGCGCGTCTGGAGCGTCGTCGGATCGGCGCCGGCGACACCCGGTTCGGTCATCGAGAAGGACGAGCGCAGGTCGCCGGCCAATAGCGGGCGCAGCCAGCGATCCTTCTGCTCCTCGGTCCCGGCCAGCGCGATGAGCTCACCGTTGCCGGAGTCCGGGGCCTGGTTTCCGAACGCGCTCGGAGCGTAGATCGAGCTGCCGAGGATCTCGTGCATGAGTCCGAGCTTGACCTGGCCGAAGCCCTGGCCGCCGAGCTCGGGGGGCAGGTGTGCCGCCCACAACCCCCGTTCGCGGACCTGCTCCTGAAGCGGGCGCAGCGCGCGGTCCAAGCGCTCCCGATCGAGGTCCAGCGTCTCCAGCGGCCAGATCTCCTCGCGCACGAACGCGGCCATCCAGTCCAGCTGCTCCTGAAACCCCGGCTCGGTGGAGAAGTCCCACGCCATGTCGCCCAGAGGGTACGGGGCGAGGAATACTCTGCATCCGATGGCGCCCCATAACCTCGACAGGCTCACGGCGATCGACGCCTCCTTCCTGCACCAGGAGGGGCCCTCCGCGCATATGCACATCGGGGCGCTCGTTCGCGCCGCCGGGCCGCCGCCCGCCTACGACGACTTCCTCGATTCGATCAGGATGCGGCTGCACCTCGTGCCGCGCTACCGCCAGCGGCTCGTGTTCCCGCCGGCCGCGAGCGGGCGCCCACTGTGGACCGACGACGTCGACTTCAATCTCGAGTACCACGTTCGCCACACCGCGCTGCCCCGACCCGGGAGCGACGAGCAGCTGACGAACCTCGCCGCGCGCGTCTTCTCCCAGCAGCTGGATCGCTCTAAGCCGCTGTGGGAGCTGTGGCTCGTCGAAGGCCTCGCGGGCGGCGGCTTCGCGCTGCTGACCAAGTCCCACCACGCGATGGTCGACGGCATCGCCGGTGTGGATCTCGGGACCGTGCTGTTTGACCTCGGCCCCGAACCGGCGCCGCCCCCGGAAGGTCTGCAGCCGTGGACCCCCGATCCGGAGCCCAGCCCGGTGCACCTGCTGTCGGCGGGCGTTGCGGGCATGGCCAAGGCGTCGCTCGGCGTCGCGGCGAAGGCTCTGGGATCGTTGGCGAACCCCGAGCGCACGTGGGAGAACGCGAAGGTCGCCGCCGAGGGCCTCGGCGAGATCGCCTGGGCGGGGCTCAACCCGGCGCCGCCGTCGCCGCTGAACCTCGAGATCGGTCCGCACCGTCGATTCGCCGGAGTCGCCTGCGAGCTGATGGACTTCAAGACCGTCAAGAACGTCCTCGGCGGGACCGTCAACGACGTCGTGCTCGCGGTCGTCGCGGGCGCGCTGCGCAACTGGCTGCACTCGCGCGGCGTCCGCACCCAGGGGCTCGAGCTCCGCGCGCTGGTGCCGGTCTCCGTGCGATCCCGCGAAGAGCGCAACGGCACCGGCAACCGCCTCGCCGTCATGCGCGGACCGCTGCCGGTCTACATCGAGGATCCGATCGAGCGCCTCGACGCCGTGCGCCTGGCGATGGACGACCTCAAGGAATCCAAGCAGGCGATCGGGGCGGAGGTGCTGACGAGCATGCAGCAGTTCGCGCCGCCGACCGTGCTCGCGCAAGCCTCGCGGCTGAACTTCTCGACGCGCCTGTTCAACATGCTCGTAACGAACGTTCCGGGGCCACAGTTCCCGCTCTACGTCCAGGGTCGCGAGATGACCTCGATCTTCCCGATCGCGTTCCTGCCCAAGGACCATGCGCTCGCGATCGCGATCATGTCCTACAACGGTCAGATGAACTTCGGACTGCTCGGGGACTACGACGCGATGCCCGACCTCGACGCCTTCGGCGAGGCGATCGAGGCGGCGCTCGCCGAGCTCGTGTCGCTCGCGGCGCGCCAAGCGCGGGCCTCGGCCGCGAGCGCCTAGTTTCGGCTCAGCGGCGAGCCGCGAGCGCCTGTCCACGCGTGCGGATCACGCGCACGGACAGGTCCGGCCGCGGTGGGACCGCCTCGCGGTTGCCCGCCCGGTCTCCCGCGAGCGTGTAGAAGCGATAGCGCGAGCCCGCCCGGGCGCTGACCTTCATCCGCAACTCGGCCGTCCGTGCGATGCGCTTGTAGGGGCGCCGGTTGGTCGAGCGGTAGACATCGTAGGCCTCGATTCCCGACGGCTCCAGGCCGGGCGGCGCCTGGTCGGCGCCAGACCAGCGAATCGTGAAGCTGCGCGCGGTGCGCACCCGCGCCGGACCGGAGAGCCGCGACGCCGGGGAGCGGCGGTCGATGGCGCGCGCGGCACCGACTGCCGCCCCGACGTCGAGGATCCCCCACCCGAGGTCGGGGCTCCAGCCGCTGCCCGCCGGACGCGCCGCCGTCTGCTTCAGCACGCGGATGACGTCCGCGGCCGTGAGGTCGGGGTTGAGGTTGCGCATCAGCGCGGCGGCCGCGGTGACCATCGGCGCGGCCATCGACGTGCCCTGCAGGTAGGCGAAGCGCGGGTCGCCGTTGAACTGCGAACGGCAGTTGCAGGCCGGCTTGGGAAACAGCAGGCTGCCGCCGCTCTCAAGCTCGGTCGCGTTGCCGGGGAACGCGCCGAACAGCCCGGGCGGCCCGCTGCCGGCGACGAACGAGCCGAAGGAGGCCATCGAGATCTGTGAGCCACGGCCGGCGAACGGCGAGCGCTGACCGTTGAAGTCCGCTGAGGTCACGACAAGCCCACGGCTGGAGTTGATGTCCGGGCCGGTGCCGGTCGTCTGCAGCAGGTTCGCCGGATCGCCCTGCTCCTCGACAGGAGAATCAGCGGCCGCGGCCACCAGGACGGTGTCCTTGGCGACGGCGTAGTCGACCGCTTCGACCACCGCCTGGACGGGCGGGACGCGTCCGCTGGTCCCGAAGCTCATGTTGACGGCGCCGGCGTCGAGATCCGCCGCCTTGACGACCGAGCGCGCGAGTGAGCCGTCGCTGAGGTCGCTCTTGATGACGATCAGCTTGCAGTCCAAGCCGACGCCGACGAGGCCTTGACCGTTGTCGCCGGCAGCGCAGGCAATCGAGGCGACGTGTGTGCCATGGCCTATCTCGTCTGCTGTCGCCGGGCCGGTGTTCGGCGTGTCGTCGAGGTCGATCGCCTGCTCGACCTTGCCCTGGAGCTCCGGATGGCCACCGTCGATGCCGGTGTCGATGACGGCGACGCTCGCGCCCGCGCCACGGGTGATGTCCCACGCCGCGGGTGCGTTCAGACGCGGAATCCACCATTGGAGCATGGTGCCGGGGGGAGTTCCCGCCGAGACCTCGGGCGCCGTCAGCGCCGGGTCATTGGGCAGAATGCGCAGCGCGTGGCGGCGCTCGAACTGCACCGAGCGCACGCCGGGAAGCCGGCGCAGCAGCGGCACGAGGGCGGCGAGCAACTGCCCGCCGACCGGACGGACGGTCAGCAGGCCGATCTGCGGCACCTCGGCGCCGTCGGCGCGCAGGCCGGGCAGCGCGAGCACGGCGGCGCGGACGCTCGGATTGTCGAGCAGCACGAGCAGGCGGCCCGTGCGCTCTGACGCCGGTTGCGCCGCGGGCGCGGATGCGGGCACGGCGAGCGCGAGCCCAACCGCGACCGCGACCGACAGGGCGGCCGGCATGCAGCGGCGCGAGATCACGCCTGCCAGAACCCGCCGTCAGCCGATGCGATGCGCAGTGCGGCGCGCGGCCGGCTCAGAACCCGAGAGCGAACTTCGCGTCCTCGCTCATCTTCTCCGGCGACCAGGGCGGCTCGAAGATCATCGAGCTTTTGACGGAGTTGACGCCCTCCAGCGGCAGGACGAATTCCTCGATCTGCTCGGTGATCTGGGGGCCTATCGGGCACGCCGGAGTCGTGAGCGTGAACGTGACGTGGACGTTGCCCTCGTTCTCCTGGATGCCATAGATCAGCCCCAACTCGACGAAGTCCAAACCAAGCTCCGGGTCGATGACGTTGGTCAGCGCCTCTTCTATCTCATTCAGTGTGGCCATAGCTCCAATTCTACCCTTGCGTCGGCCCGAGCCCGGCAGGTAGGTTTGAGCACGCCATCGTTTCCTACGACGAACATCCACCGGTGCTTCGCTGCTGCGGCGACGAGGATCGCACGACGCAGTCGATTCGCCGCCGGGCGCTCTCGCAGGCGCTGCACGCGCCCGCGGATCTCGTCGTCGACCTGTCCGAGCTCGCCTTCGCCGACCCGTCGCTCATGCTCGACCTGGCGATGGTGGCGCGACGCCTGCGCAAAGCCGGCCGCAAGCTCTTGCTGCAGGGTGCGCAGCCGGACATTCACGTGCTGATCGAGTACGTCGGAATGCACCGGCTGCCCGGCGTAAAGGTCGTCCCCGCCCCCGCCGCGGCCTGACCCGCGGGTACGTTGCAGGCCCGCAATCGCGGGGGCGTAGCCTTCATCAGGACATGCCGGCGCTGCTACTCGTCTTCCTGTTCATCGTCGTCCCGGTGCTGGAGCTGTGGGTGCTGTGGCAGATCGGCAGCGCGATCGGCATCCTGCCGACGATCGCGCTGCTGCTGCTGGACTCCGTGCTTGGCGCGGCGCTTATGCGTTGGCAAGGCCGCGCGGCCTGGATGCGCTTCAACACCGCGCTGGCCGAAGGCCGCGTGCCCGGCGCGGAGGTCATCGACGGCGTGCTGGTCATCTTCGGCGGCGCGCTGCTGCTCACGCCCGGCTTCCTCAGCGACTTCCTCGGCCTGCTGCTCCTGCTGCCACCGACGCGCGCGGTCATCCGCCGCATCCTCGTCCGTCGCTACGCCGAGCGCATGATCGCGAGCGCGACGAGCGGCGTCGACGCGCGCATGAGCCGCGTGTTCACGTTCGGAAGCGCCGCCCGCCGCGGCGCCCGCTTTGACGACGAGGACGTCGTAGACAGCACGGCGACCGACGTGCGCCCGCGCCGCGGCGAGCTGCAGTGACCATCGCGCCCGAGCACGAGGCGCCGCGCGCGGCGTCCGACCCGGCCTTCCGCGATGCGGTGACGTTCTCGTTCGGCGATCCAGCGAGCGAGCTGTACGGATTGGCCCGAGTCGGTGTGGGCGAGGGCGGCGCCAGCGGGCTGGCAATCGTCTACGCGGGCAGTGAGCCGGTCGCCGCCAACAGTGCGAGCGGCGTCGCCGTCGATGCAGCGGACGGTTGGGAGAACGTCAGCGCGGCGGGTGTCCGGTCGACCGTCGAAACGCCCTTGGAGTCCTGGACGGTGAGCTACGAGGGCGGCCGCGCCGCCTTCGAGCTGCGCTTCGAGGCCGTCTCCGCTCCCGCGGCACTCGGCGCCGACGCGCCCCTCGCGAGCGCGGGTGGGATCGAGGGCTACGAGCAGCTCTGCGTCGTGACCGGCACCGTGCGCAACGCAGGCCGCTCCAAGCAGGTGCGCTGCCTGGGCCAGCGCGGCCACCTATGGGGGGCGCCGGATTGGAAGCGCGTCGCGCTCGCGCGCACGCTGTCGGCCTGGATGGGCGCCGACCGCGCCCTGACGCTGACGACGGTTCGCCCGGCGAAGGCGCGCCACCACGACGAGGAGCTCTCGTCGGGATTTCTGTTTGAGGACGGCGAGCCGCGTGCGATCGCCGACCCGCGCCTGTCGACGACCTACGACGGAGATCTGCGCCAGCGTCGAGCAGGTCTCGAGCTGTGGGTCGACGAGGAGGATCCCTTCGCACGCCGTGTCGCGGGCGAGGTGCTGTGCGGCACGACAATCGAGCTCGGCGACCTGCGTTTGGACAGCGCGTTCTTTCTGTGGCGCATGGAGGGCCGCGAGGGCACCGGGCGCTACGACGTGCTGCGGCGCGTGAACGGCGGCTCGCGCAAGCGCTGAGTCGCGCGTTGGGGGCCGCCCGCGCCCTCGGCTACCGTAGACGCGGTGATTCGCGCCGTCATCAGTGACTTCGGCGGCGTGCTCACGACGCCGATCGCGGGCTCCTTCCAGGCCTTCGCCGAGCGCTCTGGCGTGAAGCTCGCATCGGTCGGTAGGGCGCTCGCGACGGTCGTGCAGCGCGACGGTGTGCACCCGCTCTACGAACTCGAGTGTGGACGCATCAGCGAGGCGACGTTCCTGCGGACGCTCGAGCTGGCGCTGCGCGAGGAGATCGGCCGCGACGTGAAGGTCGGCGACTTCACCGAGCTCATGTGGGCGGGCCTCGCGCCCAACACGCCGATGATCGAGCTCATGGCGCAGCTGCACGCGGAGGGCTACCGCATGGCGCTGCTGACGAACAACGTGCGCGAATGGGAGACGCGCTGGCGCGCGATGGTGCCGATCGACGACATCTTCGAGCTCGTCGTGGACAGCGCCTTCGTCGGCATGCGCAAGCCCGATCCCGGGATCTACGAGCTCACGGTGGCGCGATTGGGGGTGCCGGCGCAGGAGTGCCTGTTCATCGACGACTTCGAGCACAACTGCGAAGCCGCGCGGGCGGTCGGCATGAGCGCCGTGGTCTACCGCGAACTGGAGCAGGCGGTTGCGGAGATCCGAGCTGCGTTGGGTAACGGCGCGCCCTGATGGGTGTCCCCGCTTGCACCCTCGCTCAGTTGTCCGAGCCCAGCCGATCCCAGAGGTAGAGCTCGACGCAGTCCGTCGCAAGCTGCGTGCAGCGCTTGCGCGACAGGTGCGGCAAGACGGTTTCGAGCGCCTGCTCCTCCGCCACGCCCGCATCGAACGCCTCCTCCCCCCGGAAGCCGGCCGCGATCTTCAGCGCTTCGCGCCGGTTCTCCCCCAGGCTCGGGAACACGTTGACGAGGAACTCCCGGTTGGCAATCGGATGCCCGACCTCCAGGGACGCATGCCACGCTGCCAGCATCGAGAGGTCGTGCTCGTCGAGGTCCTGCACAGCCTTCGCGTAGTGCGACGCCAGCTCGTTCTCCGGGATCTCATCCACCCACGCGCGCACGATCTCGCCCAGCAGCTGCCTGCGAGCCTCACGGCCAACGGACTCCGCGATCACACGGATCGCATCCTGCGGTTCGATGAAGCACAACGACATAGCAGCTCCCCAGGTGCTTGGGAGGGACGGACAGGGTGCACGGTAGGGGACGGGTCGGACGGTATGACGGGTTGCTGGCCATGCGCCCGGCGCACGTTGCAATCGCATTGGCGAGCTGTTGGTGGAGAGCGTCCTACCTCGTGTAGAGCGTGCCTCGATGGTGAGCTCCCGGATGCGGGAGCGACATACGTCACAGCCACGCAACGCCGCCGTGCGACCGCAGATACCAGATCGTGTGCGCCGAACCAATCGCGGACACGTGCCCCATCACCCGCCGCTTGCGGTTGGTGGCGCCGGCCCGCGAGATCTGCGTCACGTCGAAGCGCGCACTCGACCAGGGCGCGCTGGCCGGCTCGACCGGCCTGTCGCTGACGCTGCTCGCGCCTGGGTCGATCCGGGCGCAGCGCGGAACGATTACGCCGGCCCGCGCCACCGCCCCGCCCGCACACCCCGCGAGATCGCTCCTGAGCCTCACACCGTCTCCTGCGGACCGGACGAACAACGATTTTGACCGGACCCGTGGGACGCGCGCCGGTGGCGCACGCGCAGCTCGTCCCACCTCGTGACGCGCATGGCAAGGCGACCCGCGCCGAGCGGCGTGCGTTACTCGCATCTGCCACAGTCGACCGTGCGCGTCGACGCGGCGAGCGGACACGTTGGTCCTCATCCCGCGAGGTCGGTTGCGCGCGCTGACGAGCACTCCGCGGTATCGCCCCCACCGCCAGCAAGCGGAGCGAGCGCTGGTCAGTAAACCGGGCGACCGCGGTCACCGGACAGACGGCGGCCGCAATAGCGCACGCATGCGCGATGCCGACGTACGAGGAACGCATGCGGACGCGAGCATCCGGTCGCTGCGGACGTTGTCCCAGAGCCAGCCGTGGTGGGGGTATAACGAACAGCGCCTCGACTTATGGGCGCCCGACCCGGCGGGTGATCGTCTGCCTTGCGTGCCGTCGGTCCCCGCGGTAGGTGACGGTCACCAACGCCGTCCGCCGACCTCGCAGCGCGCGCGGAAGCCTCGCGCTGATGCGCCAGCGGCCTGCGCGCACGCGCGCCTGGCCACGCGCGAGCACATGGCCGCCGCGACGTGCGCGGACCCGAATTGCCACTGTCCCCTTCGCCGCCCTAGCGATCCTGCCCGTGACCCGCAGGCGCGCGCGCTTGCGGCTAATCGCCGTGATCCGCAGGCGCGGGACCCGGGAGGCCGCCGCTCCGGACGAGCTGGTCAGCGGCACGCGCGCGGCGCTGCGACGGTCCTGGTTTGCCGCTTCATCCTCCAACCAGACCAGCGCATCCCACCTCCCGCTGGCCTGTGGACGTCTCACGTTCAGCTCCCCGACGTCAACCCCCACGCTTCTGCCCTCAACCGGGCAGTCCGCGCTCGGCGCTGGCCGGCAGACGGCGTATCTCGCCGCGACGATCGGCGCCGCCGCCCCCTGCGGTGGGTTGACCCACGAGACGCGCCACGAGCCGTCCTTGTTGCGGGCGGCACGCATGCCGTTCGGACGCAGCGGGGCATGGCTGTCGACTTTCAGCTCAACCGGATCGCTTAGCTTCTCCTGACCGGCCGCGTCCGTCGCGCCGACCCGCAGCTGATGTCTGCCATCAGCGACCACGTTTAGGTCCGCCGCGTGAGTCGCGTCAACCGATGGGGGACACGGTCGCGGGCGTGTGTAGTCACATACCTGATCGATCGACTGGCGGCTGGCACCGATCGTGATAGCGGTCCGCTTGATTCCGCTCGCGTCAGACGCCCTCACGCTGACGGTCTCGGGGCCTTTGTGCCAGCCACCAGGGCCTCCCGGCCCCAACAGGACCCCCGACGGCTGCCCCAACACAGGTAAGGCGGGATCGTCGATCGTGACCGTGGCGTCATAGACCACCATCCAAACATGATGTTCCACGCTGTCTTGATTGCACGGCTCCGGGGCGGGAGCCTGGCATGTAAAGCCGAACTCGATGCCGGACGTACTCAATTGCGGGTACACGACGAGGTTCTCGGCGTGCTGCGGGTTGAAGTCCACGCCGCGCGAGCACGAGAGTGCGAGCCCCCCAGCGAGGTTGCAGGTGTCAAGGGTCTGCCCCTGTGCGGTTCGAACGGCGACCTGCCACGACGGGCTGCGCTTACCAAAGTAGCGGCGTGCAGCTACCTGTGTAATCGTTGTTCCTGGCTGAGCGGTGATCGTGAACCCTCCACGCGTGCCGGTGGGGTAGTCGGCGACTCCCAGCTGGTCCTGCGCAACCAGACCACTGAACGGCGCACCAGGGACCGGCGGGCACGTTGCAGTGCTGAAGGCGGCGTTCAGTGTCTCAAACGCGGTACCAGAGGCCGCCGAACCCTTACAGACGATGACATCGAACGTCGCCCCTGATGCGGGGGCAGGCAGCGCCGCGCACGCGCCGAGCGCCGCGACCGCACAGGCTCCGGTGAGCGCCCTGAATTTCAAAAGGGGCTCCTTTGTCGTGGATGCAGGAGGATCGTGACGGGCCCCACCGCACGAGCATCGGTGGGATCCCGAAAATGTATACGCAGCTCGTCCCATTGGTTGACGCGCAACGCGACGACGCGCGAACGGAGGGCTCTGCTTGCGACCCGCCGCAGCCGCCCCGACGCGTCCACGGAGCCAGCTGACACAACCGTCACCGCCCCCCGCGGGCGGTTACTAGCGTCGACGATTACCCCCTGAGCACCGCGCATTCCGCGCACCCGCACCCGCGGACGCGGAAGGCGCGCGTGCATGGCTGCTGATGGCGGCATCAGCGATGGACGCGCGCCGGCTGCTGGCTGATGTGCGTCCACCACGGCGCCCAAGCCAAGGCGACGAAACGCGGCCGCCACATCCATCAGGCCGCCACCCGGTGTGGCCCGCGCGGAGTCAATAAGCGCCTGCTCTGCCTCTATGGCGCTCAGCTCCGGCCGCCAGGAGCGCAGCGCTGCCAGCGCGGCCGCGGTGAGCGCCGACGCCTGGCTGGTGCCCGCCGTCGCGCCGAGTGCGTTGCCGCTCGCAGGGTCGGACTCGTCCAGCCCACAGCCGGGCGCCTGCAGCGCGGCCCCGGCAGCGCTGCCCGCGCAACGCTGGCCATCAGCGGCAGACCCGCCAACCGACAGCACGCCCGGGTGCCCGGCCGGGATGACGACGGGGCCGCCAGCGTTATTGCCTGCCGCAGCGACAACGGTCATGCCTCTTGTACGCGCGGTCGCTATTACCGCCCCGAGCCGGGCCGTTCCCTCCGCGTTGAGCGAGCCGCCAAGCGTGAGTGCGAGCTCTATCACCCGCAGACCTCGAAGCGAGGCCGTCTGGATGCAGCGATTGATCGCGTTGATAACTCCTGCCGTCGTGATCGCCGCCGACCCCGGACTTGTGGCGCGGACGCTCACCACCCGAACCGCAGGGAATAGTCCGACCATTCCGAACCCGTTGCGCCCAGCACCCATGAGCATCGCCATGCTCGTGCCGTGCTTGGTCGGATCGTCGTCGGTCCCGACGTCGCCTTCCACCGCGAGACGGGCGACGACGTGCGACGTGTCGGGGTTCGCATCGACGCCCGAGTCGACGAGACAGACCCCGGCGGCTGGCCCCGGCGGGACGGCCGTGACAAGGAAGGCGGCATTTGCGATCTGCGCCTGCGCGGTCGCGGTGACCTCCGCCCCAGCCGCCGGCGCTAGGCATGTGGAGAGGGCCAGGAGTCCACCGCACCCGGCGAGCGATCCGACCGAACGCAAGCGAACGGAACGTCGGAAGTTCAAGCAAACCAGACGGGTCACCGGATCGACCACCCGGGCGGGAACACCGTCACGGTGACGGGCCGGCTCGCCGCGCGCGTGTACGCGAACGCCGAGTCCTCGTTGACAAGCACCCGGAACCTGAATCGCGTGGGGTCATCTGTCCTCAAGAACCGGTACGCCATGCGAAACCGCCCGTCAGGTCCGGCGCGGCGGACGTTCGGCGTCGAGTCGACGGCTCGCCACCCGCGACCGCGCTGGTACCCCTGCAACGTCACGATCACACCAGCGCGCGGGAGCGCACCCGCGACCCTGCCCCTAAACGTGACCGATGTCCCGTTGCGCACCACGCGCCGCGACGCACGAAGCGTCACGCCCGCGCGAACGCTGACCCTGGCCTCCGCCGAGTCCGCTACCCCCGCGGCCGCGTAAGAGAACCGTAGCGCTCGCGACGCTCCAGGCGGGATCTTCGCGGAGAACTTCCCGCTCGCGTCAGTTAGGACGTACCCCAGCTGCGCCCAGGCCGGCCCGATCAGGCCCGTCTTGGGAATATAGGCACGCTCGTCGATCTGGATCGTCGCGCCCGCGATCGGCCGGTCGTCGTCATCGACCAGCCTTCCGCGGACGATCGCCAATCGGCCGCTGGCAACCGTCAGCCGCGACCGCCCCAGCCGGATCAGGGCCCGGCCCCGCGCGACGCCGGGTTCCCTCAACCC
>JAWVGJ010000136.1:0-108940 GCA_033855115.1 Solirubrobacteraceae bacterium | reverse complement strand
ATCTCCTCGTCGCCCCATAGGTACGGGGCCGGCGGCGGATCCTTCCGCGCGGGGAAGTACTTGCTCGCCACGCCGTCGAAGCGGGCCGCGGCCGAGGCCGGCGTCCAGGTCGCGATCGCGACGGTGCCGCCCGAGCGTGTGACGCGAAACGCCTCGGCGATCGCGACCTGCGGCCGCGGCGCGAAGACGAGCCCGAAGACGGACAGCACGGCGTCGTAGCGTCCGGCGGAGAACGGCAGCTCCTCGGCGTCGGCGACAGTCCAGGGGACCTCCCATTCGCCGACCGCGTCGCAGCGGGCCTTGCCGGCGGCGACGAGCGCCGGGCTCAGGTCGCACGCCTCCGGACTCGCTCCTGAGGCGGCGATCGCGAGGGCGACGTTGCCGTTGCCGGCCCCCACGTCGAGCGCGCGCTTGCCCGGCCCGAGCCCGCATGCGGCGACGAGATCGCGTGCCACACCCTCGTAGCGTCGAGCCGCGACGGCGTAGTCGCCGGCCGCCCACACCCGGCGCTGGTTCTCCTTGAAGGCTGCGACGTCGGTGCTCATCGACGCTCCATAGACTGGTCACTATATGCGGGAGCTTCACGATCGCACACGTTTCGAGCCCTCGGAAGTCGAGCCGCGGATCATCCAGCGCTGGCTGGATTCCGGGCTCGTGCATCCCGAGGCCGCCGGTCGTGCTGAGCAGAACTACTCGATCGCGGTCCCGCCGCCGAACGTCACCGGCGTGCTGCACATGGGGCACGCCTTGGGCGGGGCGATCCAGGACGCGCTCGTGCGCTCAAACCGGATGCGCGGCAAGCGTACGAAGTGGATTCTCGGGACCGACCACGCCGGGATCGGGACGCAGCGCCAGGTCGAGAAGCGCCTGGAGTCCGAAGGCAGCTCGCGCGTCGAGATCGGCCGCGACGCGTTCGTCCAGCGCGTGTGGGAATGGCGCGAGGAGCACGGCGGCCAGATCATCGAGCAGTACAAGCGGCTGGGCGCGACGCTGGACTACGAAGACGAGCGCTTCACGATGGACGAGGGCTATCAAGAGGCCGTCATGAAGGTCTTCGTCGACCTCTACAACGACGGCCTGATCTACCGCGATCACTACATGGTCAACTGGGATCCGGGCCTGCGATCGGCGATCTCCGACCTCGAGGTCGAGGAGCGCGAGGGCGTCGTCGACACGTTGTACTCGATCGCCTACCCGCTGGCCTCCGGCGAGGGCGAGCTCGTCGTCGCGACCGTGCGTCCGGAGACGATGCTCGCCGACACCGCGGTGGCGGTCCATCCCGACGACGAGCGCTACGCCGGTCTGCCTGGACAGGAGGCGATCCTGCCGCTGGTCGGGCGGCGGCTGCCGATCATCGCCGACGAGTACGTCAAGACCGACTTCGGCACCGGCGCGCTGAAGATCACGCCGGGACACGATCCGAACGACTTCGAGATCGGGCGCCGCCACGGCCTCGACGAGATCGGGGTCATCGGCGAGGACGGGCTCATGACCGAGGCGGCCGGTGAGCGCTATTGCGGGCTCACCGCGCTGGAGGCGCGTGAGCGGGTCGTCGCCGACCTGGAGCAGCAGGGACTGATCCGCGGGCGCGAGCAGTACGTCCACGCCGTGCCGTACAGCCAGCGCTCAGGCGAGCGCATCGAGCCGCTGATCTCGCTGCAGTGGTTCATGCGCATGGACGAGCTGGCGCGGCCGGCGATCGAGGTCGTCCGCAGCGGCGAGCTGCGCATCCACCCGGAGTCGCAGCGCAAGCGCTACCTGGACTGGCTGGCGGAGATCCGGCCGTGGTGCATCTCGCGCCAGCTTTGGTGGGGTCACCAGATTCCCGTCTGGTACCGGGACGAGGACGTCTACTGCGGACTTCAGGCGCCCGAGGGCGAGGGGTGGATCCAGGATCCCGACGTGCTCGACACGTGGTTCTCCTCGCAGCTGTGGCCGTTCGCGACGCTCGGCTGGCCCGAGCGGACGCCCGAGCTGCGCGCGTTCTACCCGACCGACGTGCTCTCGACGGCGCGCGACATCCTCTTTCTGTGGGTAGCGCGGATGGTGATGATGGGCCTGCGATTCGCGGACGACATCCCGTTCACGGACGTCTACGTGCATTCGATCATCCAGGCCCCGGACGGACGGCGGATGAGCAAGTCGCTGGGCACCGGCGTCGATCCGCTGGCGCTGATCGAGGGCGGGCCGCGCCCGCCGGTGTTCCCGCAGGGAGGCGACTTCCCGGCGTACGGCGCCGACGCGGTGCGCTTCGGGCTGCTGGCGATGTCCTCGACGCAGGATGTGCGCTTCTCCGAGGAGAAGGTCCAGCAGGGCCAGGCGCTGGCGAACAAGCTCTACAACGCGACGCGCTTCGTCGCGCTGCGCGTGGGCGACGACGTCGAGCCGGCGCCGCGTCCGCGCACGGTCGAGGACCGCTGGATCCTGTCGCGCCTGCAGGCGATCGAGACCGACACGCAGGCTCGCATCGACGGCTTCGATTTCGCCAAGGCGGCGCTGGGCTTGTACGACTTCGTCTACGGCGAGCTGTGCGACTGGTACCTGGAGCTCGTCAAGCCGCGGCTGGGTGAGGACGCCGATCCAGAGGACCGCGCCGCGCTGGGCTCGACGTTGCTGCACGTCCTGCGCGAGACGATCGCGACTGCGCACCCGATCATCCCGTTCGTCACCGAGGAGCTGTGGGAGCTGCTGGGCTGGACTGCAACGGAGGGACTGCTCGCCACGAGCCGGCTGCCGTCGTCCGACGAGGCGTTGCGCGATCCGGTCGCCGAGGAGGAGATGGAGCGCGCGATCGAGGCGATCAAGGCGCTGCGCGCGTGGCGTGACTCGGTCGCCATCAAGCCGGGCACGAAGGTGCCGGGCGTGCTGCAGGCAAGCGGCTATGCGCAGACGGCGGGACATGTGGCGGCGCTGGCCCGCTTCGAGCTGAACTCTCACGGCGCCGGCGAGCCTGTCGCCAGCGTCGCGATCCCCGGGGGCGCCGTGTCGGTGCTGGCCTCCGACGCCGTCGACCTCGGCGCCGCCGACCGGCGCATGTCCCAGCAGCGCGAAGCGCTCTGCGCCGAGATCGAGCGTGCGAGCGGCAAGCTCGCGAACGAGGGCTTCGTCGCCAAGGCGCCGCAGGCCGTCGTGGACCGTGAGCGCGCCAAGCTCGAGCGCTTGCGGGAGGAGCTCGCGGCGCTGCCCGCACGATCCGGAGGTGGATAGCCTGTCCGGCCAGCGCGCGCGGCATTGGAGCGCCGCCGACGCCGAGCGCTGGCTGCTGTCGCTCGAGCTCTTCGGCATGCGCTTCGGCTTGGACCGGATGCGCCGGCTCATGACGGCGCTGGAAGCGCCGCACGAGGCCTTTCGCGCCATCCATGTCGTCGGCACCAACGGCAAGTCCTCGACGGTGCGGATGATCGCAGCGCTGCTCGAGCATCACGGCGTGCGCGCGGGGGCATACCTGTCGCCGCACCTCGTCTCCTTCGCGGAGCGGATCCGCATCGGCGGCGCCGATCTGTCGCCGCAGCAGCTCGCGGTCGCTCTGGCGCGTGCGCAGCGGGCAGCCGAGCTCGTCGATCACACGCTGGACGGCGACGACCGCGTGACGCAGTTCGAGGCTTTGACCGCGGCGGCCTACTCCGAGCTGGCGGCCGCGCAGGTCGACGTCGCCGTCGTTGAGGCCGGCCTCGGCGGCCGCTGGGATGCGACGAACATCATCGACGCGGAGGTCGCGGTGCTCACGAACGCCGGGTTGGAGCACACCCGCTGGCTCGGGCCGACGGTGACCGACATCGCGCGCGAGAAGCTCGCCGTCGTCGCCCCCGGCGCGACGCTCGTGCTCGGACCGGACCTGCATCTGGACGCCGACGCCGAGGCGCAGCTCGTCGCCGATCGCACCGGCGCCCGGATCGTGCGCGCGCCGGCCGAGCCCGAGGGGATCGCGGCCGGCGTGCAGCTGCTCGCGCGGGGCGCGTTTCAGCGCCGCAACTTCGCCGTCGCGTGCACAGCCGTAGAGGCGTTTCTCGGCAACCTGGAAGCGAGGCCGGTGCGCGCGGCCGCGGGGTCCACCAGCGTGCCCGGGCGCTTTCAGGTGATCGCCGACCCGAGCGGGGGCGAGATGGTGCTCGACGGCGCGCACAACGCGGACGGCATGAGCGCGCTGGCCGAGTCTCTGCCGGAGTTCCTTGGCGGACGACCGCTCGTGGCGGTGCTGTCCGTGCTCGACGACAAGGACGCCGCGGCGATGCTCGCGACGCTGCTCGGGCTCTGTTCGGGCGCCGTCTTCACCGCCAATGCCAATCCGCGCGCCTTGCCTGCGGCGACGCTGGCCTCGCTCGCGGCCCAAGGCGGCACTCCGCCCGTGGTGCGCGTGCAGCCAGATCCGCGCCGCGCCGTGGCCGCCGCGCGCGAGATCGCGGGGCCCGACGGGGTCGTGCTCGCGACCGGCTCGATCTACCTCGTCGCCGACCTCTCTCGCCCGGTCGGCGCCGGCCGCGCGTCGGTGTTGTGAAGCGCGAGGATCCCTCCGCCCTGGCGCTGATCGGCGCCGTCGCGTTCATCGTCGCGCTGGTGATCCTCGTGTTCTTCGCGATCGGCTACGCGTTGGGGCGGATGTTCTTGTAGGGAGCGTTCGAGAGCGGCCCCGGCTGCTTTCCGGCGTAAGCCGACTGTAGACGCCGCAATCCCGGATAAGCTGCCGCGATCGTGTTCGCCGTCTTCGGGATCAACAGCGATGGGCTGAACCTCGTGGTCAACATGCTGATCCTGTTTCTGGTCGTCATCTACCTGGCGCTCGTGTACTGGACGTACATGGACGCGCTCAGGCGGATCCAGGATCCGATGCTCGTCATCTGCGCGACGGTCGCGTCGCTGTTCCCGTTTGTGGGCACGATCCTGTACGTGATCGTGCGCCCCCCGGAGTACCTGGATGACATCCGCGAGCGCGAGCTCGAGATGCAGGCTGCCGAGGCGCGGCTGCACGACACCAGCTACATGCTGTGCCCGCACTGCGACTACGAGGTCGAGAAGGACTTCCTACGCTGCCCGAACTGCACGCGCAAGCTCCGTGCTCCGTGCGGCGTCTGCGAACGGCCGCTCGATCCCGAGTGGAAGCTCTGCCCGTACTGTGAGGCCGGGCTCGGCGACGCGGCATCCGGACCGGGTCGCATGCGCAAGCAGACCGCCGTCGATTGACCCCCGAGCCTGAGGAGACAACAACAGCCGATGGACCGGACCCTGATCCTGGTCAAGCCGGACGCGTTCGCGCGCCGCCTGACCGGCGAGATCATCGCCCGCTTCGAGCGAAAGGGCCTGCATCTGGCCGCGCTGAAGCTCATGACCCTCGACGAGGAGACGGCGAAGCGCCACTACGCCGAACACGAGGGCAAGCCGTTCTTCGACGGCCTGGTCGCCTTCATCACCTCCGGGCCGATGGTCGCCATGATCCTCGAGGGTCCGAATGCGATCGAGGCGGCGCGCCAGCTGATCGGGGCGACAAACGGGATCGAGGCGGCGCCGGGTTCGATTCGAGGCGACTATGCGCTGGAGATCAGGCGCAACCTCGTACACGGCTCTGACTCGTTCGAGTCCGCCGCGCGCGAGATCGCGATCTACTTCGGTGAGCTGCGCCAGTAGCGGTCCGTGAGTGGCGCCGGCGCCGCACCCCGCCTCGTGCTCGCCAGCCGTTCGCCGCAGCGCCGCGCGATCCTGAATCAGCTGCGGATCCCGTTCGACACCGTCGACGTCGACGTCGACGAGCTCAGCGCCGGGCCGGCGATCGACGTGGCCACCTCAAACGCCCTGCGCAAGGCCGAGGCGGGGGCGACCAAGCGTCCGGGCGAGACCATTCTCGGCGTTGACACGGTGGTCGTTCTCGACGGCGAGATCTTCGCCAAACCGGCCGGCGAACGTGAGGCGCAAGCGACCCTGAAACGGCTCTCCGGCCGTACCCACGAGGTCGTCAGCGGCCTTGCACTGCTGCGTCCCGGAAACCCTCAGGTTGTGCATGAGGTAACGAAAGTGACCTTTCGCCACCTTGATGACGAGCTCGTTGCACGCTATGTCCGGACCGGCGAATGGTCCGGCCGTGCAGGCGGTTATGCCATTCAGGGCCAAGGCGCCGCGCTGGTTATCCGCATAATCGGCGACTACCTGAACGTCGTTGGTCTACCGGTCGCCAAATTGCTCGACCTCGACTTGAGACTCATGCTCAGGGAAAGCTAGAGGGATTGCTGGGCACCGGGCCGCGCGCCGATACACTGCGGCTCGCGGTCGGCCCCGTGCCCAACCCCGACACGGACCGAGACAGGGGTCCCGCCGCCTTATGAAATGGGCTTCTTCAGTTACCTCACCGGCTTCGGTGGCCGCGACATGGCCGTTGACCTGGGCACAGCGAACACACTCGTGTACGTACGCGGGCGCGGCATCGTGCTGTCCGAGCCGTCGGTCGTCGCGATCGACTCGCGCAGCGGCGAGGTCCACGCCGTCGGCATCGAGGCCAAGCGCATGCTCGGGCGCACGCCGGGGACGATCTCCGCGATCCGGCCGCTGAAGGACGGCGTCATCGCCGACTTCGACGTGACCGAGGAGATGCTGCGCCACTTCATCCAGAAGGTCCACCAGAACCGCTGGGCGCACCCGCGCGTCGTCGTGTGCGTGCCCTCCGGCGTGACCGGCGTCGAGAAGCGCGCGGTCGAGGAGGCATGCCTGAGCGCCGGCGCTCGCCAGGCCTACCTGATCGAGGAGCCGATGGCGGCGGCGATCGGCGCCGGCCTGCCGGTCGGCGAGCCGACCGGCTCGATGGTCGTCGACATCGGCGGCGGGACCAGCGAGGTCGCGGTGATCTCGCTCGGCGGCATCGTCGTCAGCCAGTCGATCCGGATCGGCGGCGACGAGCTCGACGAGGCGATCATCAACTACGCCAAGCGCGAGTACAAACTGCTGATCGGCCAGCAGACCGCGGAGGAGGTGAAGCTCGAGATCGGCTCCGCGCATCCGATGGAAGAGGAGGTCCAAGCGGAGATCCGCGGCCGCGACATGGTGTCGGGCCTGCCGAAGACCGTCGTGCTCACGAGCGAGGAGATCCGCCAGGCGCTGGAGGAACCGCTCGCGCAGATCATCGACGCCGTCAAGGAGACGCTGGACCGCACACCGCCCGAGCTGTCATCCGACATCATGGACCGCGGCATCATGCTCGCCGGCGGGGGATCGCTGTTGCAGGGCCTCGACGAGCGCCTGCGCGAAGAGACTCAGATGCCGTGCCACCTCGCCGAGTCGCCGCTGACCTGCGTGGCGGTCGGCTCGGGCCGATCGCTGGAGGAGTTCGAGGTCATCCACCGCACCAACAAGAATTCGAAGAATCGCCGGCGCCGCTACTAGATGGTTGAGCCATGAGGACCACGCCGCATCAAACCTTGGAGTCATTGCCCACGTGTATGACAAGACGGTCCGTCGGCGCCGGGCAGTCCTCGGACTGCTCGTCGTCGGCTCCTTGATCCTGCTAACCGCGTATTTCGGCGAAGGAGCCGGCGGAGCCCTGCACAGCATCCAGCGAGGCACGAGCGAGGTCCTCAACCCGGTCCAGGAGGGCGCGAGTCGCGCGCTCAAGCCCGTGCGCGACCTCTTCGGCTGGTTTGGCGACACGATCGCGGCCAAGGGGCAGGTCGAGGATCTGCGCAAGGAGCGCGACCAACTGCGCACCCAGGTCGCCCAGGAGGAGGGCGCGACGGTCGAGAACGTGCGGCTGCGAAAGATGGTCGAGCTCAACGGCGCGCTGGGCCTGAACGACTACGCCCCGAAGACCGGCCGCGTGATCTTCCAGTCCCCGACCGTGTGGTACGCGACGATCCGTGTCGACAAGGGCACGGACGACGGCGTGCGCATGGGCCAGCCCGTCATCAACGAGGACGCCCTGATCGGACGCATCACCGATGTCTTCGGCGGGGCGGCCCAGGTGACGCTGTTGACGGACACGAGCTCGAAGATCTCGGTCCGGGTCGGCAAACGCGCGGCGTTCGGCATCGTCGAGCCCTCGAGCGCCGGCAATCCGACCGATCTCGTCGTGAAGTTCGTGCCGCCCGGCACGCCGCTGAACGTCGGCGACCTCGTCGTCACGCGCGGCACGGTGACGAACGCCGGTCAGATGCAGTCGCCGTATCCACAGGGGCTGCCGATCGGAAAGGTCACGCGGATCGACAACGAGGGGACCGACACCCAGGAGATCCACGTCAAGCCGTACGCGGACGTCCGCAGCCTGGACTTCGTCCAGATCCTCACCCGGCCCCAGGGACCCGGCGGGTGATGCCCGGTCTGAACCCGCAGCTGCTCGCGCGCCTCGTCGGCCTCGGCGTCGGCGGCGTGATCGTCCAGACGGCGGCGGTCTCGCAAGTACCGGTCGCCGGCGCGAACGCCGATCTGACACCGCTGCTCGTCATGGCCGTCGGCCTGCTGTGCGGGTCGCTGGCGGGTGGCTGCTTCGGCTTCGGCGTCGGCCTGTTCGCGGATGACGTCTCGCTGCAGACGCTCGGCGTCTCCTCGCTCGTGCTGCTCGCAGTCGGCTACGCGGCCGGGCGCCTGCGCGAGGCACGCGACCCCGAGGGGACGCTCGTGCCGCTCGCGGCCGGCGCCGCTGCGACGCTGATCTTCGCCCTCGGCTTCGCGCTCGTCCACTTCCTGCTCGGCGTCGACGCGCCGGTCAGCTGGGCGCTCGTGCGCCAGACGCTCGCGACGCTCGTCATCAACACGCTGCTCGCGCTGCCGGTGTATGCGCTTGCGCGTCGCTGGCTGCAGCCGAGCCTGCCCGATGACCCGCGCCGGCGACGGCGACGGGCCTACACGACCGGCGGCCTCTCGCCGCTCTCGCGCTCATGATGGAGCCCAGCCAGGAGCGCCGGCCGCCGATCACGCCGCAGCTTGCGCTGCGGGTCGCCGTCTTCGGGGCGGTCGCGTTCGGACTGTTCGCGATCATCTTCTTCCGCCTCTGGTACCTGCAAGTGCTGTCGGGCGACAAGTACGTCGCCGAGGCCAACTCCAACCGCGTGCGCGAACTGCGAATCCAGGCGCCGCGGGGCAAGATCGTCGACCGCCGGGGCAAGGAGATCGTGCGCAACCGCGTCGCGGTCGTCGTCGAGCTCGACCCGGCCAAGCTGCCCGACGCGGAGCGCAAGCTGGCGCTCGACTGGGGCCAGAGGATGTCCGAGCGCGCGGCGCGCTCCAAGCGCAAGCGCGTGCGGCCGATCAAGATCCCGCCGATCCCGTCCGACGCGCTGCGCGCGCGCTACAAGAGGCTCGCGAGCGTGCTGAACACGTCGGCCAACGCGATCCACCGCCGCGTCGTCCGCTCGCTCGTCTTGGTGCCGTACTCGACGATTCGCGTCAAGACCGACGTGCCGGACTCGGTGCTGGCCTACATCTCCGAGCGTCCCGAGCAGTTTCCGGGAGTTCAGGTCGAGCAGACCTACCTGCGCGACTACCCGCAGGGAGAGCTCGCCGCGCAGATCCTCGGCACCGTGGGCGAGGTGAGCCCCAAGCAGCTGCGGCGGGCCCGCTTCCGCGGCGTCAAGCCCGGCACGATCGTCGGCCAGGGTGGCCTGGAATACACCTATGACCGCTACCTGCGCGGCAGGGACGGCATTCAGCGCGTGCAGGTCGACGCGTTCGGGCGGCCGATCCCCAGCGATCGCCTGCGCGACGTCAAGGAGGTCGCGGGCCAGCGTCTGCGGCTGTCGCTGGATCTCGGGCTCGAGCGCGTCGGTCAGAAAGCGCTCGCCGGACCGCTGAACCCCGGCAACAACCCGGGCGCCTTCGTGGCGCTGGATCCCCGCACGGGCGAGGTGCTCGCGCTGGGCTCCAACCCGACCTTCGACCCGGCGTTGCTGACCAAGGCGATCACGCAGAAGCAGTACGAGCTGCTCGTCGACGAGGCTCAGGGGGCGCCGATCTTCAATCGTGCGATCTCGAGCGCGTATCCGACCGGTTCGACGTTCAAGGCGATCACGGCGCTCGCAGGCCTGCACGCCGGGCTGATCACGCCCGGCGCGACGATCAACGATGCCGGCTGCATCCAGGTCGGCGAGGCTGAGCGCTGCAACGCCAAGAAGCAGGCGTACGGCAGCGTCGACCTGACGCGGGCCCTACAGGTGTCCTCGGACATCTACTTCTACAAGCTCGGCATCAACGCGTACTACCGCGGCGGCCTCGTCATCCAGAACTGGGCGCGCAAGCTCGGCTTCGCTCGCCGGACGGGCATCGACCTGCCCGGTGAGTTCGCGGGGCTGATCCCCGACCCGCAGTGGCGCGCCGAGATCGGCAGGCGCGAGCTGGCGTGTCGCAAGGAGAAGAAGATCTCGCCGCAGGCCAACGTCTATGCGGCGGGCGCCGCCGGCTGCGGCATCTCCGATCTGCGTCCCTACAACCTCGGCGACACGGTCAACCTCGCCGTCGGTCAGGGCGACCTGCAAGCCACGCCGCTTCAGCTTGCCGTCGCCTACGGCGCGATCGCCAACGGAGGAAAGGTCGTCAGGCCGCATCTGGGACTGGAGATCGAGAGCGATCGCGGCGAGCTCGTCCAGCGCATCGAGCGCGACCCGGCACGGCGGATCAAGATCGACCCGAACAACCTGGCGGCGGTCGCCAACGGGCTGCACCTCGCGGCCAGCGCGCCGGGCGGCACGTCGGCCGACGTCTTCGCGGGCTGGCCGCAGGACCGCTACCCGGTCTATGGAAAGACCGGCACCGCCCAGCGCGGCGTCAAGCGCGATCAGTCCTGGTACGTCGCCTACGTGCCCGACAAGAAGCGCCCGATCGTCGTCGCGGTGACGGTCGAGGAGGGCGGCTTCGGGGCCGAGGTCGCCGCGCCGATCACGCGACTGCTGCTGGCGCAGTACTACAACCAGGAGAAGGTCGTCGTCCAGGGAAGCTCGCAGACGCGATGACTGTGCGCCATTGCTCGACCGTCCTCAGGATGGACCCGGAAGGCAGATCCTCGCGATGAGCGAGCGCTCGACCACACGGCTCCCCGCGGGGCTGCGCCTGCCCTTCGACCCGCTGCTGGCGCTGGCAGTGATCGGCCTCATGATCGCGTCACTCGTTACCCTGGATGCATCTACGAGCAACGACGTCCCAGGCGATCCGCACTTCTACGTCATGCGCCAGGGCGTCTTCTTCGCGATTGGCATGGTGGTCGCGATCGTCCTGAGTCGGATCGACTACTCGCGATTGCGCGAGCTGAAGTACGGCGTCTATGGACTCATGCTGGCCAGCATCTTGCTCGTGGCCGTGTTCGGCGGCATCACGCGCGGATCGCGCCGCGCGATTCAGCTGCCGTTCTTCGAGGTCCAGGCCTCGGAGCTCGGCAAGGTGCTGCTCGTCGTCGCGCTGGCCGCATTTGCGGTCGATCGCTCGCGGCGCTTGGGCGAGCGCGACACGACCGCCCGGCTCGTGCTCGTGGCGATGATCCCGGCGATCTTCGTCATGTCCTCGGACCTCGGTTCGGGTCTCGTCTACGTCGCGATCCTCTTTGCGGTGATGTTCGTCGCCGGCGTGAGCTGGCGCCACTTCGCGGGCCTGATCGCTCTCGGCGGGATCGCCATCACGCTCGTGCTGTCGGTGGCGCCGGCGCTCGGCGTGACCGTGCTCGAGAAATACCAGTCCGACCGCTTGACGTCGTTCCTGTATCCATCGGACGATCCCGGCGACGCCGGCTACCAGCAGAACCAGTCGCGGATCGCTATCGGTGCCGGCCAGAAGACCGGCCGCGGCGACCAGGCGTCGCAGACCAGATTGAAGTTCCTGCCCGAGGCGCGCACCGACTTCCCGTACGCATCGGTCGGGGAGCGCTGGGGCTTTGCCGGTGCGGGGCTCGTGCTCTCGCTGTACGCGCTGCTCGTGTGGCGCGGCTTACGGATTCTCACCCTGGCCAAGAATCTCTACGGCGCGCTGATCGCCGGAGGCATCGTGGCCATGCTCCTGTTCCAGGTTTTCGTCAACGTCGGCATGAACGTCGGGATCATGCCGATCACCGGTATTCCGCTGCCGCTCCTCTCATACGGAGGCAGCTCGGTGATCACCACCCTCTTGGCCATTGGCCTGCTCCAGTCGATCTACGCGCAAGGGCGCGTCGCGGCTGCGACGAAGGGCCGTGGCCTCTCGTTCTAGACAAAGGACTCTTTCGTAATGAAGAAGCAAGTGCTGGTCAGCGTCGACCGCGGGGAAACTCGCGTCGCGCTGCTGGAGGCGACGGGAAAGCCGGAGGCCGCCAAGCGGCCCAGTCGCTCCAAGAAGGTTGATCCGGCAGCCGGCTATCGCGTCGCAGAGCTCTACTTCGAGCGCCGCGGACAGCGTTCGATCGTCGGCAACATCTACAAGGGCAAGGTCGACAACGTGCTCGCCGGCCTGGAGGCGGCGTTCGTCGACATCGGCCTGGAGAAGAACGGCTTCCTGCACGTCGACGAGATCGTCGTGCCGGGCGTCGACGTCGGGCGCCGCGGTCGCGGCGGCAAGGAGGGCGCCTCGAAGATCACCGAGCTGATCAAGCCCGGCCAGGAAATCGTCGTGCAGGTCGTCAAGGATCCGCTGAAGAGCAAGGGCGCGCGGCTGAGCATGGAGCTCACCGTCGCCGGGCGCTACATGGTCTATGCGCCGACCGGCGAGGGGATCGGCGTCTCGCGGAGGCTGGACGACAAGGAGCGCGACCGCCTGCGCCGCGAGACGAAAGGCCTGGATCTGCAGGGCGGCGGCGCGATCGTCCGCACGGCCGCGAGCGGCGCGACCCGGGCCGACTTCGAGCGCGAGCTGCAGTACCTCTTCAAGCTCCACGAGGTGCTTCGCAAGCGCGTCGAGGAGACGACCGCGCCCGCGCTCGTCTTCCAGGAGGCTGACCTTTCGGTGCGCGTCGTGCGCGACATCTTCTCCGAGCACTTCGAGCGCGCGATCGTCGACGACCCCAAGCAGCACCACCGGCTCGTCTCGTTCTTCACGCGCACGGCGCCGGAGCTGGTCGATCGCGTCGAGCTGTACGAGGAGAAGCAGCCGCTGTTCGAGGCCTACGGCGTCGAGAAGGTCATCGACGGGCTCATGACGCGCCGCGTGGACCTGCCGTCCGGCGGCTACCTCATCATCGACTACGCCGAGGCCTTGACGGTCATCGACGTCAACTCCGGATCCTTCATCGGCCGCGGCAAGGGCGCGCGCCTGGAGGACACGATCACGACGACCAACCTCGAGGCCGCCGAGGAGGTCGTCAACCAGCTGCGGTTGCGCGACATCGGCGGGATCATCGTCATCGACTTCATCGACATGGCCCGTGCGCGCAACCGCGAGGCCGTGCTCAAGACGCTGCGCAAGACGCTCGACGAGGACCGGACGAAGACGTTCACGGCCGAGATCTCCAAGCTGGGACTTGTCGAGATGACGCGCCAGAACGTCACCGAGGGCGTGCGCGAGATCATCTCCAGGCCCTGTCCGATGTGCGACGGCGACGGCGTGATCAAGTCCGAGGAGACGATCGCGATCGAGTTCGAGCGCCGCTTGCGGGTCATCGCCAAGAAGGCCCTGAAGAAGCACGAGGCGTTCCTCGTCCAGATGAACCCGCGCGTCAGCGCGCAGTTCACCGGCAACGCCAAGCGCGTCTTGCACGCGTTGGAGGAGACCACCGGGCGCAGGTTCCATTTCACCGGCACTGAGGGCCTGCCGCTGAACCACTTCGACATCATCATGATGGGCTCGCGTGAGGAGGTGCAGGAGCGCGCCGTGCCGTTCCGCGAGGGCGACGAGGTGCTCGTCCACATCGTCGAGCCGCACATGTACGACGTCGACGACGCGGTGGCCAAGATCGACGGCTACATCATCAGCGTGAACGGCGGCGGGCGCTTCGTCGGCGCCAAGCGCCTGGTGCGCATCGAGCACGCCGGCCGCACGTCGGCGACGGCCACGCTGCTGGACAACGGCGAGCCTGTGCAGCCGGCCGCCGAATCCCCCTCCGTGCCGCCCGTCGACCCGCCCGCGGAGCCGCTCTCGGAGTCGCCCGCCGAGCCGGTCGCCGAGCCGGTCGCCGAGGATGACGTAGAATCGACGACCCGGCGCCGCGGCCGCAGAGGCGGACGGCGCCGTTCGCGCGCTCCGGCGGAGTCTGCGGCACCAACATCTTCGGAGAGCTGAAATGGCCTACGCAATCGTCAAGACCGGCGGCAAGCAATACCGCGTCGAGGAAGGGCAGACGCTGCTCGTCGAGCGCCTGCGCGAAGAGGAGGGGGCCACCGTCTCGCTGCAGCCGCTGCTGTTTCGCTCCGACGACACCGTCTTCGACGCCGACGGGCTGAAGGGCGTGTCGGTGAAGGCGAAGATCGTCGGCCACGAGCGCGGCGAGAAGCTGCGCGTCTTCAAGTTCAAGCCCAAGCGCGGATACAAGCGCACTGCCGGGCACCGCCAGGAGCTGACCCGCCTGGAGATCACGTCTCTGACAGCAGCGAAGGAGGCCAACCATGGCTCATAAGAAGGGCCTCGGGTCCTCCCGCAACGGCCGCGATTCCAACGCCCAGCGCCTCGGAGTCAAGACGTTCGCGGGCCAGATCGTCACCGGCGGAGAGATCATCGTGCGTCAGCGCGGCACGCGCTTCAGGCCGGGCGACGGCGTCGGCATCGGCAAGGACGACACGCTCTACGCGCGCGCCGCGGGCGTCGTCGTGTTCGGCCAGCAGCGCGGCAAGCGCGTCGTGTCGATCGCACCCGACGGCGAGGGTGCCTAGGGGCGCATGACGGGGCGCGACGTCGCCCGCGTGATCAACACCGGGCGCATCGCGCTCGGTGCCGCGCTCATGCTCGCACCCCGGCGAACTGCCCGCGGCTGGATCGGCGCGGACGCGGATGCTCCCGGCGCGACGGCGCTCGCCCGCGCTCTCGGCGTCCGCGACGCGGTCCTCGGCGCGATGGGGTTGCACACGATGGACAACCCGCAGGTCGGTCCGCGCTGGCAGCGCACGCTGGCTCTGTGCGATGGCGTTGACCTGGCGGCGACGCTTGCCGTACGGCGCAACCTGCCGCCCGCGGGCGTGGCGCTCACGGTCGTGATGGCCGGCGTGGCGACTGGCGCGCAGCTCTGGGCGGCGGGGCAACTCGGGAAGATCGAGCCCGCGCCGGAGTCGGTATTTCCGGCGAAGCGGCCGTCGCAGCGAGTCTGATTCTGCGGCGTTTGTTCAGCTCGCGGTTGCGCAGGATCTTCGCGCGGCGGGCCGGGTCTGCCGCTGGCCCGCAGGTTGTGGCTGAGCGGGCGGTTGTGGCTGGCCCGAAGGTCGTCGCGGCGTCGGAGGTTGGTACGGCGTCGGAGGTCGCTGCCGCGCCGGGGTTTGCCTCTGGCTCGGAGGTTGGTGCGGCGTCGGAGGTTGGTGCGGCGTCGGGGTTTGCCTCTGGCTCGGAGGTTGGTGCGGCGTCGGAGGTTGCTGCGGTGGCGGAGGTTGCTGCGGTGGCGGAGGTCGTCGCGGAGCCGGAGATCGCTGCGGCGGTCTGCTATCGCCGGCGCGATGGGCGCTCGCAGTTTCTGTTGGTGCGCACCAGCGACGGCGCACGCTGGACCTTTCTGAAGGGTGGGGTGGAGAAGCGCGAAACGCTTGCCGAGGCGGCAGCGCGCGAGGCCGACGAGGAGGCGGGTGCCTCCGGGGTCGTCGCCGGGACGCTCCTGACCGAGTATCGCCACGCACCCTCACGCCGCGCCGGGCACGCGGACGATCTCGTCGCTGCCTTCCTGCTCAAGGTGCGACGCGCTGGAACATCCTGCGAGCCAGGTCGCAATCCGACGTGGTTCGACGTGGCGACGGCGCGCGAGAGATTGGCCGAAGGCCGTGATGCCTTCCACGCGCAGGAACTTCAGCGGGTGCTGGATGCCACCGCGCGTGAGATGCGACGTCGCTAGGAGGCTGGTGTTTTTCAACGCCGATTCACACCGGCCTTCTGGGCGCATCTCCGACGCGGAGGCGCGGCGCCTCCGCCGCCGACACGGCTGAGATGTAGCTGGAATTGCGGTGAAACGTTGCGTTTGCGCGGTGATTCGCAACGCAATAGGCGGGATGCTGGTCTGCATGGACGCACGGGGACAGGGGGTGTTCCGGGTTGGTCGTTCTGACGACGACAAAGCCGGAACACCCCCCGATCTGCGCGTCGCTCGTCTTGCCTCCGAGCAGGACGGGATCGTCGATCTGCGCCAGCTGATGTCGATCGGGCTGAACCGTTCGTGGGTGCACATACGCGTTCGCAGCGGGCGGTTGCATCGCATCCACCGCGGTGTCTACGCCGTCGGGCACGAGGCGCTGACGTTGCGAGCCCGGCTGCGAGCGGCCGTCATGGCGTGTGGAGACGGCGCCGTGCTGAGTCACGCATCCGCGGGCGCACTGTGGGGGATCTTGCCCGAGGAGGCCGTTCGGGTGCCGGAGGTGACGGTGGTCGCGAGCACGCGTCGCCACGACGGCATCCGCACACACCGAGTGCGCCAGCTCGATCCGCGCGACATCACCCGCCGCCACGCAATCCCGATCACGACCACTGCGCGCACCCTCTTGGACCTCGCCGACTGCTTCACGTCGCGCGCCCTGCGCCGTGCCGTCCGTCAGGCTCAGGCGGAGCAGCGCGTCAACGTGCGGCAGATCGCCGATGTGCTGACGCGCGCACAAGGCCGGCGGGGCACTCCAAAGCTCGCCGCGATCATCGCCGGCGGTCCGGCCCCGACGCGCAGCGAGGCGGAGGACATCGTGCTCGACCTCATCGTGAGCAGCGGCCTCCGGCACCCCGACGTCAACCAGCGACACGTCGTCGGCGGCCGCACGCTGTATCCCGATATGCGCTGGCCAGAGCAGCGTCTGATCGTCGAGGTCGACAGCGCGAAGTGGCACGACGGGGCGCTTGCCCGCGGCGACGACGGCGAGCGACAGGCGCTGCTGGAAGCCAGCGGCGAACGCGTGCTGCGGATCTTCTGGGAGCACGCGCTCACCGATCCCGACCGGACGCTCGCGCGGCTCCTGGCCGCGGGCGCGCCACCCGCGACCGCACTTCCCCGCCTGGACCAGATGTCGAAGATTGGCCGCGAGATTTTGGCCCAGATGGACTAGGTCAGACCGCGGCAACCGCCTATCGTCGCGCTCGCCCTAGGGTTCCGCTGCCGATGCAGGCAGGTCTGGTCCGAGAGGGCCGGCCGGCACCCACATAGCCGCGTTGACACGGAGGGACAAAAGCCCGGGAGATTCGATCTCCTGGGCCTTTCTCATTAAAGGGGAGACCTCGCTTGAAACCGCATGGACAGGTCGCGCCCGCCACGCCGGTCCTGGACGTGCAGGACCTGCGCGTGACCTTCAAGTCACGCGGCGGCGATGTCCACGCGCTGCGCGGCGCCTCGCTGCAGATCGCTGCCGGCGAGATCCTCGGCCTCGTCGGCGAGTCGGGTTCGGGCAAGAGCGTCCTCGGCCTCACAGCGCTCGGACTCCTGCCGACGGACCCGCACCCGGTCGTCCAGGGCTCTGTCCGGCTCGCGGGCGAGGACATGGTCGCCGCCAGCGAGGACGCTCGCCGCGCTCGCCGCGGGACCGATCTCGGGGCGATCTTCCAGGATCCGATGACCTCGCTGAACCCGACGATGCGCGTCGGGCGCCAGGTCGCCGAGGCTGCCGGCGCATCAACCACGCCGCAGCGCGTCAACGAGCTGCTTGCCGACACCGGGATCCCGGAGCCGCACGTGAAGGCCCGCGCCTACCCGCACGAGCTCTCCGGCGGACTGCGCCAGCGCGTCATGATCGCCATGGCCCTCGCTCGCGAGCCGCGCCTCGTCGTCGCCGACGAGCCGACGACAGCGCTCGACGTCACCGTCCAAGCGCTCGTCCTGGACCTGCTTGCGAAGATCGTCCGCCAGCGCGGGATGGCGCTGCTGTTCGTCACGCACGACCTCGGCGTCGCCGCCCGCATCTGCGACCGCATCGCCGTCGCCTACGCCGGACGGATCGTCGAGACCGGGACCGCGGCCGCGGTACTGGGAAGCGCGCGTCACCCCTACACGGTCGGCCTGCTCGCCAGCCGCCCGCGGATGGACGGCGCGATCGCCCGGGGCGACCTGCCGACGCTCGCCGGCCGTCCGCCGGACCCCCGAAAGCCGCCGCCCGGCTGCGCGTTCGCGCCGCGCTGCCCGGCGGCGGACACGCAGTGCGCGCTGCCCGTCCCGGCGCACGGCCTCGGCCAGCGCACCGACGAGTGCCATCACCCCGGCGTGCTCGGTCGCTGGCCCCGCGGCGGGCCGGGCGCCGGCCTGCCCGATCCGCTCATGCTCCGTCCCGCGACGCCGGCCGACGCCCCCGCGCTCGTCCGGGCGGTCCCGCCCGAGCCGGCGCTCGTCGTCACCGATGTCGTCAAGGCGTTCGCGCGCCCCAGGCGCCATCCGTTTGCCAGACGCGAGGCGCCGTTTCGCGCCGTTGACGGCGTGACCCTCCAGGTGCCGGCCGGCGGTGCGCTGGCGATCGTCGGCGAGTCGGGCTCGGGCAAGACGACGCTGCTTCGGATGGTCGTCGGACTCCAGCAACCCAGCCGCGGCCGGATCGAGCTTGGCCCGGGCGCGCCGCCGCAGCTCGTCTTCCAGGACGCGGGCGCATCGCTCACGCCGTGGCTGACGATCGGAGAGCAGGTCGGCGAGCGCCTGGCCGCGCTCGGCGTGCCCGCCGACGAGCGAGGCGACCGGGTCAACGCGACGCTCGCGGCCGTCGGGCTGCCGCACGACGCCGCCGCGTCGATCCCGCGCCGCCTGTCGGGCGGCATGCGCCAGCGCGCCGCGATCGCGCGGGCGATCGCGGTCCCGCCGGCGCTGCTCGCCTGCGACGAGCCGGTCTCCGCGCTGGACGTCTCGCTCGCCGCGCAGGTGCTCAACCTGCTCTGCCATCTGCGTCGCACGCTCGGGATCGCGCTGCTGTTCGTCACTCACGACCTCGCCGCCGCGCGCGCGGTTGCCGACGAGATCGTGGTCATGCACCGCGGCAAGGTGGTCGAGCACGGGTCGACGGCGCAGATCCTCGAGGCGCCCGAGCACCCCTACACGCGCGAGTTGCTGTCCGCCGTTCCCGACGTCTCCGAAGCGGCGTAGCGAGGATCTGCGATGACGTTGCCGTCCACGGACCAGCGAGCAACGGCGGGCGGTCGTGACATCGCGCCGTTGCTCGAAAACGGTGAGGGCGACGGGGGAGGGCGTGCCCTTGCGATGAGCGCTGTGTCCAATGGCGCCCCTCCGGGTGCCTCCGCCGCGCTCGGGGGCGATGCCGCACGGCGGCTCTGGCGCGGGCGGCCGTCGACCGACGTGCGCGTTGCGGGCGCGGGCGGCGCCCTGCGC
The DNA here is from genome assembly GCA_033855115.1 of Solirubrobacteraceae bacterium. GTDB lineage: Bacteria > Actinomycetota > Thermoleophilia > Solirubrobacterales > Solirubrobacteraceae > CADCVQ01. The sequence continues at coordinate 89,613 of JAWVGJ010000136.1, read as the reverse complement.
GCGGCCGCCGGGCCCGTCGCGATCCTCACGGCGATCGCCCTCCTCGCGCCGCTGCTGGCTCCCCACGGCAGTCTCGAGGTCACGAACGCCGGTCCGTTTGCGGCGCCGGGAACCCACGCCTTGCTCGGAACCGACGAGATCGGCCGCGACGTCCTCTCGCGGGTGCTCTACGGCATCCGCACCTCGTGGCTGTCGGCGCTCGGCGTGATCGCCGCCGGCGCCGCGTTCGGCTCGCTCGTCGGGGCGATCGCCGGCGCGGTCGGCGGTTTCGTCGACACCGTGCTCATGCGGTTGACCGACCTCTTCCTGTCGCTGCCTGCGCCGGTGCTCGCGATCGCCGTCATCGCCTCGCTCGGGCCGAGCCTGATGAACACGCTGCTGGCGCTGAGCATCGTGTGGTGGCCGTGGTACGCGCGCATCGTGCGCGGCGAGGTCCGTGCACTCGCCGCTCGGCCGCACGCCGAGGCAGCGCGACTGGCCGGCGTCGGACGAACGCGCATCGTGCTCAAGCACCTCCTCCCGGGCGCGATCGCACCGGTCGTCGTGACGATGTCGCTCGACGTCGGCAACCTCATCCTCGCGCTCGCCGGGCTGTCGTTCATCGGCCTCGGCGCACCCGCGCCGGCTGCCGAGCTCGGCGCGATGAGCGCGCGCGGCCTGGACTACCTCTTCGGACATCCCTGGGTGCCGATCGCGCCCGCGGTCGCGGTCGCCCTGCTCGCGCTGGCAGCGAACCTCAGCGGCGACCTGATCAACCGTCGCATCGACGAAAGGACGAACCGATGACCCGCTGGCTTTCCGCCGCGCTCGCCGTGCTGGGCATCGCTCTCGCCGGCTGCGGCTCGACGCAGAAGAAGGGCGCCACCGGTGGCGACACGCTGCGCATCCCGTACCTCGCAGACATGTCGGTGCCCGACCCCGACGTCTTCTACGACGTCGAGGGCAATGCGGTGATCCTCAACCAGTACGAGGGCCTGCTGAAGTACGCCCCGGACTCGACGAAGATCGTCGGCAGCCTCGCGCGCAGCTGGTCGGTCTCACCCGATCGCTTGACATACACGTTCCGGCTGCGCCCGGACGTGCGCTTCCACAGCGGCGCGCCGCTCACGGCGCAAGCGGTCAAGCGGGCGTTCGAGCGGCGGCTGGACGTCGACCAGGCGCCCGCCTACATGCTCAAGCCGATCAAGAGCATGTCGACGCCGGACAGGCTGACGTTCGTCGTCAGGCTCAAGTCGCCGGTCAACCCGTTCGAGGCGTACATGGCGTCGAGCTGGGGGCCGAAGATCATCGGCCCGGACGCGATCGTCGCGCACAAGGGCAACGACTTCGGCCAGACCTGGCTGCGCACCCACGGCGACGGCACCGGCCCCTACAAGCTGACCGCGTTCGACCGCGGCCGCCAGTACACGCTCACGAGAAACGACGAGTACTGGGGTCAGAAAGCGAACTTCAAGCGCGTCCTGATCAAGATCACGCCGGACATCGGGACCCAGCGCCTGGAGCTTCAGAACGGCGATCTCGACGCAGTGCTGCACTCGTTTCCGGCCTCGGAGCTGGCCTCGCTGCCGAGCAACCTGAAGGTGCAGCGCGCGGACTCGTTCCTGCGCCTGCTGCTGTACGTCAACACAAACAAGCCGCCGTTCGACGACCCGGCGGTGCGCGCCGGACTGCGCTCGACCTTCGACGTCGACGAGCTCGTCAGGCAGGCCTACTCGACGACGGCGACCAAGTCGGTCGGCGCCTATCCGGAGGCGATCCTGCCCGACCAGCCCGAGCTGCCCTACGCGGCCGACCCGGCCAAGGCGAGCGCGGCGGCCGCCAAGGCGAAGACGAAGAAGATCACGTTCGCCTACACCTCCGACGAGTCGGGCGTCCAGCGCCGGGCCGGCGAGCTGCTGCAGACGCGCTTGAAGCCCGCCGGCTTCGAGGTCACGCTCAAGGAGGTCCAGCTGCCGCAGGTCTACGGCTACCTCAAGAATCTGAAGTCCGCGCCGGACCTGCTGCTGATGACGAACACTCCCGACGCCGCACACCCCGACACCTGGGCACGGATCCTCTTCTCCTCAAGCGGCGGGCTGAACTTCCTCGGCTACTCCGACAAGGCGCTCGACAAGGACCTCGACGCCGCGCTCGACGCGCCGCCGGCGAAGGCGACCGCGCTGTACCAGCAGGTCGGGCGGCGGCTGATCGACTCAAACTCGCTGTTCTTCTTGGGCGACGTCAAGGACGTCTTCGTGCTCAACAACGACCTCACGGGCGTCGAGCACGTGCCGGCGTATCCGTGGACCGTCGCCTATGCGCCGCTGAAGCGGGTGAGCGGATAGTGCTCGCGCTCCTCGGTCGACGGCTGGTGGCGCTCGCCGCGGTCCTCCTCGGGCTGACGGTGATCGTGTTCTTGTTGCAGGTCGTCATCCCGTCCGACCCGGCGCGGGCGATGGTCGGCGCGAGTGCGTCGCCCCAGGCGGTGGCGGCGAAGGCAGCCCAGCTCGGCTACGACAAGCCGCTGCCGGAGCGCTTCGCGAACTTCCTCGGCCGCGCCGCGACCGGCGATCTGCAGGACTCGCTGCGCACGCGCAATCCGGTCGCCGACGACCTGCGCACGTTCGCGCCCGCGACGCTCGAGCTGGCCCTCGCCGCCTCGGTGCTGGCGGCGCTCCTGGGCGTGGGGCTGGCGCTCGCGCTGGCCGCCGGCGGGCGACTCGCGCGCGTGTTGCGCCTGATGCTCGTCGCGGGCGCATCGGTGCCGGGATTCCTGGTCGCGCTCGTCGCGATCCTCGTCTTCTACTCGGGCTTGCACCTGCTGCCGGCGTCGGGGCGCGTCACCGACACGCTCGTGCTCCCCGACGGGCCGACGCAGCTGTTGCTGGTCGACTCGCTGGTGGCGGGCGATCCGGGCGTGTTCTTCAGCGCGCTCGGGCACCTCGTGTTGCCGGCGTTCACGCTCGCGCTGGTGCCGGCGCTGGCGATCGCGCGGACGCTCGCGACCTCGCTGGAACGGGTGATGCGCGAGGACTACGTCCGCACGGCGCGATCGAAGGGGCTGCGCGAGCGGGCGATCCTCGTCCGCCACGGCCTGCGCAACGCGGCCGGGCCCGCGCTGACGATGGGCGGCCTGCAGTTCGGGCTGCTGCTCGCGGGGATCGTCGTCGTCGAGCAGATCTTCTCCTGGCCGGGGCTGGGGCTGTACCTCAACCAGTCGATCGCGTTCTCGGACTTCCCCGCGATCACCGGCACGACCCTGCTGCTCGGCACCGCGTACGTCGTCGTGAACTTCTGTGTCGACGTCGCGCAGGCGGCGGCCGACCCGCGGATCAGGACCGTGTAGGAGCTACATCACCGATGGGCGCCATCATCGATTCGATCCTGCCGCCGGCCGCGAGCTGGTCGCGCGTGTGCCTGCGCGGCACCGCGCTGACGCTGACCGATCTGGAAGGCGGCGCGAACGTCGCGGCGCTGCTGTACCGCGCAGCCGATCCGCTGGAGCGCTACTGCATGCCCGACACGCTCAAGGCACAGCACGTCAGCCGGCTGACGGAGGGGGTCGCCCTGTACTCCGACATGGGGCGCGTGCTGGCTTCCATCACCGACGACGGCGTCGGCTGGCACGACACGATCACCGGCCACGCGCTGGACGAGCACATCGCCTCGCGCTGGGGCGCGGTCTCCTACCAGGAAGCCCGCAACGGGTGGCGGCGCAGCGCGCGCCACGCGCTGCTCGTCGAGCTGGCGAAGTTCGGTCTCGGCGCCCGCGATCTCGTCGCAAACGTGAACTTCTTCTCGAAGGTCGCCGTCGGCGAGGCGGGCGAGCTGTCGTTCCAGGCCGGCAATTCGGCCGCCGGCGCGTCGGTGACGCTGCGCTTCGAGCTCGACACGCTCCTGATCCTGTCCAGCGTGCCGCACCCGCTCGATCCGATCGACGAGTGGAGCCCGCGGCCGGTGCGTTTGGTGCTGTCGGCGGTCACCGACGCGGCGGCCGACGATCGCGTTCGGATGGCGTGCCCCGAGAACGAGCGCGGGTTCGCGGCGAGCGAGACAGCCCTCCGATGAGCATCGCATCCGAACTGGATCCGGCAACCGCACGCCTGAGCGTGGACGTCGATGCCGGCGACGGCTGGATCGCAGAGCTCGCCGCCGGCGAGACGCTGCGGATCGTCGACCTGCACGGAAACCAGGCCGTCGACACGCTGTTCTTCGACGCGCATGACTACGCCAACCGCTACAGCGCGGTCGACACGCTGCGCGAGCAGGGCAGCGCCTACCTCACCCTGGGTTCTCGCCTGCTGGCGCTCGACGGCCGGCCGCTCGTCACGATCGTCGCCGACACATGTGGGCGTCACGACACGCTCGGCGGCGCCTGCTCGCAGGAATCGAACGTCGTGCGTTACGGCGAGCACACGCGCCACATGCACGCCTGCCGCAACACCTTTCTCATGCAGGCGATGTCATGGGGACGGGGTCTCGAGAAGCGCGACCTGTCGGCGAACGTGAACTTCTTCATGAACGTGCCGCTGACGCCCGACGGGGGGCTGGAGTTCGCGGACGGCATCTCGGCGCCGGGCAAGTACGTCGAGCTGCGCGCCGACAGCGACACACTCGTGCTGATCTCCAACTGCCCGCAGCTCAACAACCCATGCAACGGCTATGACCCGACGCCCGTGCGGCTCATCGTCTGGCCCGCCCGATGATCGAGCTGCTGTCGGCGGGCACGCTGACGACGGTGCAGGACTGGCCCGGCCGGCTGGGGTACTGGGAGGTCGGCGTCCCGCCGTCGGGACCGATGGATGACCGCTCGTTTCGGATCGGGAACCTGCTGGTCGGCAACGCGGCCGGCGCCGCAGGGCTCGAGGTGACGCTGGCCGGCCTGCGGCTGCGCTTCTCCGTGCCCGCCGTCGTGGCGGTGACGGGGGCGCCGCTGGCCGTCCAGCTCGACGGGGTGCCGGTCGCGCAATGGACGGCGCTCGAGGTGCCGCCGGGCGCGGTGCTGAAGCTCGGGTCGATCCGCGGCGCCGGCCTGCGTGCGTACGTGCTCGTCCGCGGCGGCATCGACCGCGAGGAGACGATGGGTTCGCGCGCGACGTTCGCGCCGGCGCGGCTTGGAGGGGGGCCGCTGCGCAAGGGCGACCGGCTCGCGGTGGGCGCTGCAGTCGCCGTGCTCGGGCCGGGCGCGGGACCTGAGCGCGCCGCTCCGGCGATCGCGAACAGCTGGAAGCTACGCGTCGTCCTTGGTCCGCACGGCGCGCCCGAGCTCCTCACCGACGTTGGGCTGCACGAGCTGCTGGCCGCGACGTGGACGGTCCACATGCATTCCGACCGGACGGGCGTGCGCCTGACCGGGCCGTCGCCCGAATGGGCGCGCGAGGACGGCGGAGAGGCCGGCTTGCATCCTTCGAACATCCTCGACAGCGCCTATGGCGTGGGCACGATCATGCTTGCCGGCGACATGGCGGTCGTCGTGGGCCCTGACGGTCCGAGCCTGGGCGGGTTCGCCGCTGTCGCGCAGGTCATTCGCGCCGATCTCTGGCGGCTGGGCCAGGTGCGCGCCGGCGACGAGGTGACGCTCGAGGCGATCGAGCCCGGCGTGGCGGCCGCGCTGCACGCAGCAGCCGAGGCCGATATCGCGGGCAGGCCCGCGCCCGAACCGTCGCCGCGGCCGCGCGCGGCGCCATCCGGGGCGCTGACGCCCGTGCTGGATGCGCCCCGCGACGGCGCGGGGGGTCCGCTCACGTTTCGCCGCGCCGGCGAGCGCTGCCTGCTCGTCGAGTTCGGCGAGCCGGTGCTCGACCTGCGCTCTCGCGTTCGCGCGCACCTACTGCGTGAGGCGCTGGACCAGGCGGCGCCCGCCGGCCTGCTCGAACTCACCCCCGGCGTGCGCTCGCTGCACGTCCAGCACGACCCCGACAGACTGCCGACGATCGAGTTGCTGCGCATCCTCAGCGCTCTGGAAGCGCAGCTCCCGGCGCCCGACTCGCTGACCGTCCCGGGCAGGGTCGTCCGCCTGCCGCTGGCGTGGCGCGATCCAGAGGCGATGAGCGCGATCGCCCGCTACGAGGCGTCCGTGCGCGCCGACGCGCCGTGGTGCCCGGACAACATCGAGTTCATCCGCCGCATCAACGGCCTGGCCGGAGAGGACGAGGTGCGCGAGATCGTCTATGGCGCCTCGTACCTCGTGCTGGGACTCGGCGACGTGTACATGGGCGCGCCGGTCGCTGTTCCGGTCGATCCCCGCCATCGTCTCGTCACGACGAAGTACAACCCCGCGCGCACGTGGACTCCGCCCAACGCGGTTGGCATCGGCGGCGCCTTCTTGTGCGTGTATGGGATGGAGGGTCCGGGCGGCTACCAGCTTGTCGGACGCACCGTGCCGATCTGGCACGCCGCCGACGAACCGCCCTGGCGCCTGCGCCACTTCGACGAGCTGCGCTTCGAGGTGGTCAGCAGCGAGGAGCTCGGCGAGCTGCGGCGCGCAAGCGTCGCCGGCGAATGGGCGCCGCCGGTCGAGCCCGGCGGCTTCTCGCTCGGGGAGCACGAGCGCTTTCTCGAAGCGAACGCCGAGAAGATCACGGCGTTCCGGGCGCAGCGCGAGGCGGCGTTCGCTGCCGAGCGGGGGGCCTGGGAGGCGGCGGCGGCATGACCGTGCGCCGCTGCAATGCGGGGCCGGGATGTGGCCCGGCCGGGGCAACTTGCCGCGCCGGTTCGTCGTCGCGCGCTTCTCCGCCGGCGACCCCGACAGGGTCCGGGAAAGCGCCGAGGCCGCTTGCGCCCTCGGTGGCGAGAAGCTAGTTTATGGTGTGACGGAGAGGCAGCGATCGGCGACCGAGGGGCCGGTCGTTGACGTGCCGGCCGCGACACGCACGGGGGTCTTCCGGACGAACAGGGGAGGGCATTACGCATGCTCGAAGCAGCAACCCGCCAGGAGGAGGACTCGCTCGGTCCCGTGACCCTTCCGCGGGACGCCTACTACGGCGCGCAGACCGAGCGCGCGCGACAGAACTTCGACGTTTCCGGGCAGTTCATCGGCGACTTTCCGCGCTATATCACCGCGATCGTCGAGGTCAAGAAGGCCGCAGCGCTCGCCAACGCGGACATCGGGGTGATCCGGCGGCCCGTTGCCGACGCCATCTGCCAGGCGGCCGACGAGATCATCGGCGGCAAGTTCGATCGCGCGCAGTTTCCGGTCGACATGCTCAGTGCCGGCGGCGGCGTTTCACCGAACATGAACGTCAACGAGGTCCTCGCCAACCGCGCCAACGAGATCCTCACGGGCAGCAAGGGCTACGACCTCGTCCACCCCAACAACCACGTCAACACCGGCCAGTCGACGAGCGACGCGCTCGCGACGGCGATGAACGTCGCCCTGCACCGAGACATCCTCGCCCTCGTGGACAGCGTGCGCCTGCTGGAAGAGGTGATCGGCGAGAAGATCGAGCAGTACAGCGACACGGTGAAGCTGTCGCGAACCTGCATGCAGGACGCCGTACCGATCACGTTCGCCCAGGAGTTCGGCGCCTACCTGGCGGTCGCGCAGCGCGGCGTCGAGCGCCTGACGGCCGCGGCGGAGGCCTGCCTGGACGTGCCGATGGGCGGGACCGTCGTGGGCACCGGGCTGGGCGTTGGCGCGGGCTATGTCACGCGCATCTATCCGCGCCTGCGCGAGGTCACGGGGCTACCGCTGCGCCGGCACCCCAACTTCTTCGACGCCTTTCAAAACGGCGACATCTTTCAGTACATCTCGACGACGTTCAAGGCGCTCGCCACGAACCTGGCGAAGATGTCGAAGGATCTACGGTTGCTGGCGAGCGGGCCGCGGGTCGGGATGGCGGAGATCACGCTGCCGGCGGTGCAGGCTGGCTCCTCGTTCCTGCCGGGGAAGATCAACCCGGTCATGCCCGAGCTGATGGTCCAGATCGGCTACCAGGTGTGCGGCAACGACATGGTGGTCACGTTCGCGGTCGAGGGCGCCGAACTGGACTTCAACGCCTGGACGGGGGTGATCGCCAAGAACCTGTTCGAGTCCTGCCGGCTGCTGACCCAAGCGATCCCACTGTTCGCCGAGAAGTGCCTGCGCGGCCTGGAGGTGCGTACCGATCGCTGCCGCGAGACGGCGCACAACACGCTCGCGCTGTCGTCGATCGTGGCCACGGTGTTCGGCTACGACGCCGGCGCACGCGCCGCCTACCACGCCGCCAACACCGGGACCTCGATCAAAGAGGCCGCGATCGCGCTGGGGATCATGTCGCCCGCCGCGGCCGAGCGGCTGCTCGATCCGATGATCCTCACGGACGCGAGCCGCAGCGCCGCGCTCGTCGACCAGATGCTCGCCGAGGAGCAGCAGCGGGTGGCTTCGGTCATCGCCGAGCTGTCGCCCGCCGTGCGCCAGGCGATCTTCACGGTCGCCGGCACCGTCGCGCGGGCCGACGGCGAGATCAGCTCGCAGGAGGAGCAGGCGCTGAAGGTCGTCGGGGACGCGCTGCACCTCGAGCCAAGCCAGACTGAGATCGATGCCGCCGCCGGCGACGCGCTCGATCTCGACGTGGATGGCTTCGCGCTGGCGGACCGCCGGCTCGTCTACGCCTGCGGTGCCTGGCTGGCGAGCTCGGATGGCGTGCTGGAGGACAGCGAGCTCGCGATCCTCGAGCGCCTGCGCGACGAGCTGGAGCTCGACACCGAGTCCGTCGGAGTGGTGCAGGCGCAGGTCGACCGGCTGCGGGGCGACCGGCGCCAGTACCTGCCGCGCTGCGAGGCGCTGCCGTGGTGGGAGGACTTCGCCGAACTGCTGACGCAGGTGCTCGTCGGGGCGGCGGGTCCGCCACCGCGGGGCAACGGTCGCGTCGTTGAGGCGGGCGCCGGCGGTCCGCCGGCCTCGTCATGACCACCTTGGAATCTCGACGATCAGCGAACTTCGTGACGAGGATGCTTCGCGGGTCGTCAGGCCGCGAGGACGAGTCTCCGGGGTCCTCGCGTCGCTCCGCGCGCTCTACGGGGCGAGCCGCGTTCGCGGTCGTCGCGTGCGCGCTGCTCGTCTTCTTCGGCGCGGCCGCGCCGGCGCCTGCGCAGGTCAAGGGCTTTCCCGTGCAGCTGACGGTCATCATCGTGCCGCCGAGCAGCGCGCCGGGCCCGCGGCCGACGGGCAGCGTGATCGTGTCACTCGATGACCGCCAGCTGCTGTCGATTCCGCTCATTCCGGGCCTCAAGCCGTTGACGTCGATCACGCCGCAGATCACCGTCGTGCTCACGCTGCTCGGGCACCGCGTCAAGATCCGCTACTCCGGCGACAGCAACTACGAGGCGAGCACCGGGATCGCGGTGACGCTTCCGACGAGCAGCCTGCTGACGATCGTCGCACGGCCCAGGGATGCGGCGCCGCCTGCGATCGAGGTCGTCTCGCCCGGCGACGGGGCGCATTACGCGCAGGGGGAGGAGGTTGTGGTGAACTACGCCTGCCACGACCCTGAGGACCGATCGACGGTCATGAGGTGCGAGGGTCCGGTGACGTCCGGCGGCCGGGTCGACACCGAGACGGACGGCACGTTCTCGTTCGAGGTGAAGACCGAGGACGCGCTCGGCAATGCAGCGTCGAAGACGGTGACGTACGAGGTCGTCGGCACGTCGGGGGCGCCCGCGGGCGCCGCCCCCGGCGCCACGAGCGGCGAGGGTTCCCGGGGCTCGCAGCCCCCGCCGCCTCCGCCGCCTCCGCCGCCTCCGCCGCTCGCGCCGCCGCCGGCCACGCCGCCGGTGGCGCCACCGCCGGCAGCCCCGGCCGTCGGCACGCCGGGTTCCGGCACACCGGCCGCTGGCCCGCCGGCGGGCGCCGGCGTGCAGTCGCCATCACGTCGCTCTTCCACGCCACGCCCACGCTCCCCGTTGCCCGGCGCCGGCGCTCCGAAGCCGGCCTCGCCGACGACCGGTTCGAGCAAGCCGGGTCCCACGAGCACCGTCCGGCAGGAGTTCGCGCCGTACGACCCACGCGCTGATCCGGCGAAGACGGTCGCGATCCTCATCGCGGCGTTCACGCTGCTGCAACTTGGCACGGCGACGGGCGGTCTCGCCCGTGCCCGTGGCGGGGGAGGCGTCGTGCGGACCGCGCGCAAGCACTCCGGTGGGGACGACCAGCCTCAAGCCGATTTCGCCTATAGCGATGTCAGCCCCGAGTTCCTCGGTGCCGGGCTGGGGTTGGTCGCGCTCGGCGACCGGTCGCGAACATGGAACTGGCCGGGGACGCGGACGCTCGACGCCCTGGGCGCAACGCTCCCGGCGCGCCTTTCGCGGCGATCGCCGCTGCTCGCGCGAATCGCCGCCGACGGCACCTATCTGCGTGCGATCCTCGGATCGGCTTCGCTGCTGGGGATGCTTGCCGGTCTGGCGCTGGGAGTTGCGGCGGTTCGGGACACCGGCGGCGATGCCCTCCCGCCCGCGGCCGCACTGACCGTCGCGATCGCGGTGCTGGGGGTGCTCGACGCCGCCGCTGGCCTCGTCGCGGTGCTGACCTTCGCGGTCGGTGTGCTGGCGCTCGGCGGCGTGCAGTCCAGCGCCGACCTGCGTCTCATGCTCACCCTCGGGTCGCTGTGGTTCGTCGTCCCGGTGCTGGCCGGCGCCGCCCGGCCGTTGCGGCGCCCGCCGACGAGGAGCCTTGCGGAGTCCTGGGACCGCGCCGCCGATTTCGTCATCGCGTCACTGATCGGCGCTTGGGCGGTGCAGAAGATCATCTTGTCGCTGCCAGGACTGGCCGGCAGGCAGTTGCCGATCGCCGAGCACGCCAGCACGGCCGCGTTCTGTGTGCTGGCGGCGCTCGTGCTTCGGCTCACATTCGAGACGATCGCGTCGCATCTGTACCCCAAACGACTGGACATGACCGAGGCCGGCGACGTGCCCCAACCCGGAATGCTGCAACAGCTGGGGGCGAGCGCGCTGCGCACGGCGCTGTTCGTCTTCTTTGCGTACATCGTCGTGGGCGCGAGCTGGCAGCTGTGGGTGGGCGCCGCCCTCTTTGTCGCCCCCCAGATCCTTGCGGTCTACGGGGAGCGCTTCCCCAACTCGCCGGCGTTGTACCGCGCGCTGCCGAAGGGCCTCGTGCGGCTCGTGCTGATGCTCTTCGTCGGCACCGCGGTCGGTGCGCTGCTGCTGCGTTGGATGGACGAGCACTCCAACACGTTCCTCGCGGATACCTTCGTGCTTCTGTCGTTGCCCGGCTTCCTGCTCTCGCTGCTGAGCCTCTTCGGCCGCGAGGGAGACCAGCCGTCGATCGGATGGGGCAAGCGCATCGCCGGGATCGCGATCCTCGTGGCCGGCGTCCTCCTGGTGCTCGGGCTGCTGCTGTGAGCTCTCGAAGGTCCTAAGCGCATCGAGAGGGCTCCGAACGTCCTCACGCCGAACGGCGACTGAGCATACGAGCTGCGGACCAACGTAACCGTAAGCCGCCGGCAAGAGATCGGCCCGGGTGTATCAGCAGTCGCCTTCATGTCGTCTGACCACAGGCAACCCCATCGCGGCCATCCACCCCCAGAAGGATCGTCATGCCGGATCCGATCAGCGACGGCTCTGCCAACACCGGCGACCAGCGGCCGCGATCGCGTTCTGCGCAGCGAGTCGAGGCGATCCAGTTGGCGCTGCACCGCTGGCTGGTGGACGACAGCATCGCGTTCCTGCGCGTCAGCCTCGGAGGGGTGTTCCTGTTCTTCGGGCTCTTGAAGCTCTTCCCGGGGATCAGCCCGGCGAAGGATCTCGTGATGACCACGACATCGATCCTGACATTCGACGTCGTCCCGGGTTCGATTGCGATCGTCGCCATCGCCGTCTTGGAGTGCGTCATCGGACTTTGGCTCATCAGCGGGCGGGCGCTGCGCGGCGTGATCTACCTCTTGGCGATCGAACTGATCGGGATCCTCGCGCCGGTCGTCCTGCTCGGTGACAGGCTCTTCAGCGGGCCCCACCACGCGCCCACGTTGCAAGGTCAGTATGTCCTCGAGGACATGATCGTCGTTGCCGCAGTCCTGGTCATCGCGACGACCGTTCGGGGCGGCTGGCTGAGATCCCGGAGGCGCCGCCCGGACACCAATCGAACGCGCGAATCGGTCACCGAGGGCGAACGCTCCTGAACCGCTGCGCCGACGCAGTCTGGGGGTGGGCGCGTAGCCGCTACGCTAGCGCGCATCGAACGTGAGTCCGCCACTTACTCTGAAACGGCTGGACTGAAGCTCCTCGCCACGTCGCCGGGCTCGGCGGGAGCGGCTGTGGCCTTTGATACCGCGCTGTATCGCTTCGAGCCCGCCGGCTGGCTCGAGCACGAGCACTCGACTCACCGTTGCGTCGTACGGCCGCGAGTATGTGCGACGGTCGAGATCCGGGGAAACGTCTCGTCCACGGGACGCCAAGCGCTGGTCGGCGGCTCGTTCGAGCCGCACGACGGGTCGTCCCTGCGGGTGCGCGTCGCGCACTCCGGGCAGTGCGAGCGCGTACAGAGGATCCCCTGCAACGGCTTGCTCGGACGACCGTTACTGCTGGGGTTGCCCGTCGAGTTCGCCAGCGGCGTGGCGACGACGCTCACGAGCGACCCGCACGAGATCCACGCCGGTTGTCTCACCGTGAACGCGGGCGCCTATGACGAGGCCGGCTCTTCACAGGTCGCGTTCAGCCTGGCGACCGAGCTGTTGAAATGGATCCTGCTCACCAGCGATCCCGACGCTGTGACCGCAGACCACCTCGCCGCGCGATGGCGCAAGCTGGGGTGGTGACCGCTGTCACAGCGGCTGGCTCACCGGCCGGATCAGGATCTCGTTGACATCGACGTGCGGCGGCTGTGAGACGGCGAACATCACCGCGCGTGCAATGTCGTCGGGCTCGAGCGCGTTCGCGGGCCGGTTGTCGAAGAACGGCGTGTCGACCATGCCCGGCTCGATCGACGTCACCCGCACGCCGCTGTCGTTGAGGTCTTGGCGCGCGGACTCCGCCATTGCCGTCACAGCGTGCTTTGTGGCGCTGTAGAGCGAGCCGGGGATCGCCCGCCGGCCGGCGACGGAGCTCGTCAGCAGCAGGTGGCCGACGCTCTGCTTGAGCGACGGGAGCGTCGCGCGGATCGTGTACGCGGCGCCGAGGACGTTCGTCAGCACCATCGCCCGCCACTGCTCGGGATCGCCCTCGAGAAACCCGCGCGGGCCACCGAAGCCCGCGTTGGCGAAGGCGACGTCGAGCTGCCCGAAGGTCTCGAGCGTGGCGCGCACCATCTGCTCCTGCTGGGGGAAGTCGGTGACGTCGCACGTGACGGCGATCGCGCGCTCGGGGCCACCGAGCTCCTCGGCGAGCGCTTGCAGCTTGTCCGTCGAGCGGGCTGCCAGGACGAGCCGGTAGCCGGCCTGCGCCGCGTGGCGCGCCGTGGCGGCGCCGATGCCGCTCGAAGCTCCGGTGATGAGAAAGACGGGGTCGGCCATTGGCTGGTCTCCTTGCCTGGTCTACGCCTGGAGCCACCGCGATCTGCGGCAGATCCAGGCTAAGTTGGTACAGGAATGCTCTATGACAAGGCTCGCATCTGGATTCAGGGCGGAGGTGGCGGCGACGGCTGCATGAGCTTCCGCCGTGAGGCGCACGTGCCGCACGGCGGGCCCGACGGCGGTGACGGCGGCCACGGCGGCGACGTCGTGCTCGTCTGCGACGACTCGCTGCGCGACCTGCAGTCCTACAAGCGCCGGGCGCACTACAAGGCCAAGCGCGCGGGGCACGGAGAGGGGTCGCTGCGCCATGGCGCCGACGGGCCGCAGCTCGAGATCCCGCTGCCGCCGGGGACGCAGGTCTCCTCCTGGGACGGCAGCGCGCACGACCTGCTGGTACCCGGCCAGCGCGTCGTCATCGCGCGCGGCGGCGCCGGCGGGCGCGGAAACAAGCGCTTTGCGACCTCGACGCGCCAGGCGCCGCGTCTGGCCGAGCGAGGTCTTCCGGGTGAGGAGGGCTGGGTCGATCTGCGCTTGAAGCTGCTCGCCGACGTCGGGCTCGTCGGACTGCCGAACGCCGGCAAGTCCTCGCTGCTGGCACGTATGACGCGCGCAGCGCCGAAGGTCGCGCCCTATCCGTTCACGACGCTCGAGCCCGTGCTGGGGACGCTCGAGGGCGCCGAGCGCCAGCTCGTCGTGGCCGACATCCCGGGGCTCATCGAGGGCGCGAGCGAGGGCGCCGGCCTCGGCCACGACTTCCTCGCCCACGTCGAGCGCACGCGCCTGCTCGTCCACGTTCTCGACCTCGCCCCGGTCGACGGCTCGGACCCGCGCGACAACCACGCGACGATCGAAGCCGAGCTGGAAGCGCATGACCCGCGGCTGGCGGCGCTGCCGCGCCTGCTCGCGCTCTCCAAGGCGGACCTCGTGCCGGCGCAGGATGCGGAGCTCGCCGCGGCGCAGTGGCGCGAGCGCCTGGGCGCTGACGTGCCGGTGCTCGTGACCTCCGCGGCGAGCGGCCACGGCCTGGACAGGCTTTCCGCCGAGCTGCTGCGGCGCGTCCCGCTGCTGCCGGCCGCCGAGGACGCCGTCGCGCTCGACGCCCCGGCCACCGAGCATCGGGTCTTTCGTCCCGCCGCCGGCCGCGGCTTCAAGGTCGAGCGCACCGGCGACGGAGCCTTCAGGGTGGACGGTGCGGGCATCGCGCGGTTGCTGGCGCGCCACGATCTCGACAACGACGAAGCGCTCGCCCATGTCGAGGGACGGCTGCGGAGGATGGGCGTCATCAGCGCTCTGGAATCTGAAGGATTCCACCCAGGCGACGATGTCGAGATCGCCGGCGTCCTGTTTGAGCTGCATCCGGGATAGGTTTCCGTACCGAAACCTTGGCCCCCGTCGTCGTGTTGGGGCCACAAACGGGGAACTGAACAGGGGGAGGCGGCCGTGCGGCATGCCAATGGACAGGATTTGACGTGCGCGGGCGGGACGGTGACGCAGCGAAGCACGACTGGCTACCGTTCCGCGGCCATGAACCTCCGCCGAGCCATTCTCTTCAGCCTGCTGCTTGCCTCGATCTGCGCGCCAGCCGCCCAGGCCGCCGACGACCAGCTGTCGATCATGATGGACGACGACCAGCTGCTGTATCGCAACGAGACGACGCGCGCCCGCACGCTCACCACGATGCGCTCGCTGGGCGCGGACGCCGTTCGCGTGACGGTGCTCTGGCGGGTCGTGGCGCAGGGCGCGGACCTCAACGACGCCGAGATCGACAAGCTCGCCACCGAGACGCTGAAGAAGCGCGCGCGCAAGCAGCGAATACGCTTCAAGGCGACGGATCCGCGCACATACCCGACTCGCAACTGGGATCGCTACGACAACGTCGTCAAGGAAGCGACGAGCCTCGGGATGCGCGTGTACTTCACGGTCAGCGGCCCGGGTCCGCGCTACGGACACCACGTCGCGCCGCCGAGCCAGCGCATCAACGCCGGGACGTTCAAGCCCTTCCCGTCGCGCTTTCGCTCCTTCGTCGAGGCCGTCGGCAAGCGCTACTCGGGCGGCTACAAGGACGAGAACGGCATCCGCGGGATCCTGCCGCGCGTCGCGCTCTGGTCGATTTGGAACGAGCCCAACCAGCCCGGCTGGCTGACTCCGCAGTGGGAGAAGAAGGGCGGTGAGACCGTTCCCGCGTCGCCCGGGCTCTATCGCAGGCTGTACGTCGCCGGTCGCCAGGGTCTCGAGCGCAGCGGTCACGGCGACGACGTCATCCTCCTCGGCGAGACCAGCCCGCTCGGCTCGCCGCTGCGCGGGCCGCGCAACGGCATCCGGCCCGTCCCGTTCCTGCGCGAGCTCGCGTGCGTCGCGCCCAACGGCCAGCAATACATCGGCCCTGCGGCCGAGCGGCGCGACTGCGGCTACTACGCCGTCAGCGGCCCGCTGAAGGCCAGCGGCTACGCCCACCATCCGTACACGAAGAAGGGTGCGCCGACGGTGGCGCCGAAGGTGCCGGACGAGATCACGATCGCGAACATCGCCGGCCTCGGCCCGCTCCTGGACACGGTCTCCGACCAGTCGGGCGCCAAGATCCCGCGTGACATGCCGATCCTCCTGACGGAGTTCGGCTACGAGAGCAATCCGCCCGATCCGCGCAACGGCGTGTCGCTCATGCGCCAGGCACAGTTCAACCAGCTCGCGGAGTTCCTCGCCTACCAGGACCCGCGCGTGAAGGCGATGACGCAGTTCCTCGTGCGCGACGCGGCGCCGCTGACGCGCTTTGCGAAGGGCTCGCGCTTCTACTGGTTCACCTACCAGTCCGGGCTGTACAACCTCAAGGGCCAGGCCAAGCCGGCGGCATACGGATACACGTTCCCGCTCGTGCTCTATCCCGCGGGCGAGGGCATGATCGGGTTCTGGGGCCAGATGCGCTTCCGGCCCAACGGCTCCGACGACACGGTCCTGTTCATGTGGCGGCCCAAGACGAACGTGGAATGGTCGCCGATCAGCCCGCCGGTGAAGACGAACTTCCGCGGCTTCTTCTCGGGTTCGGTTCCGATCCCCGGTCCCGGCGGCCAGTACCGCGCCGTGTACCTGGATCCGGAGACCGGGGCCGTGAAGGTGTCGTCGCTGTTCACGGCGCCGTAGAGGACTGAACCGCTGACCGCCTGGAACGGCTGGCCCTAAGCTGCGGGCCAATGGCCCGCTACGTCATCAAGCTCGGATCGAGCATCGTCGCCGAGGACTCCGGTGAGCTGCGCGCCGGCGTTCTGGAGCGCATCTGCGCCGAGGCGGCGGTTCGCCACGCGCGCGGCGACGACATCGTGCTCGTGACGAGCGGGGCGATCGCGCGCGGCATGCGGGTCATGGACCTGCCCGTGCGCCCGCGTGCGATCGAGGATCTCCAGGCGGCGAGCGCGGTCGGCCAGGGCAAGCTCTACCGCGTCTACGACGAGCTGCTGCGCGAGCGCGGGATCACGAGCGCCCAGGTGCTGTTGACGTTCTTCGACATGAGCGCGCGCACGCACTACCTCAACGCGCGCCAGACGCTCGGCAAGCTCTTGGACTGGCGCGTGCTGCCGGTCATCAACGAGAACGACACGACCGCGACCGACGAGATCTCCTTCGGAGACAACGACTTCCTCGCCGCGCAGGTGGCGATGCTGATCGGTGCCGACCTGCTCGTGCTGCTGACCGACGTCGAGGGGTTGTTCACGGCCAGCCCCAAGGCGGACCCGGACGCCGAGCTCGTCGCGAAGGTGACGGACTTCGCGACGCTGGGTGCGCTGAACATCGGCCACGCGACCTCGCCGCTGGGCTCCGGCGGGATGCGCTCCAAGGTCGTCGCCGCGGAGATGGCGAGCGCCGGCGGGATCGAGACCGTGATCTGCAGCGGGCTGCGCGACGGCGCGCTGAGCGCGGCGCTCGACGGCGACCCCGCCGGGACCCGCTTCACCGCCGGCGAGACGCGCTACTCCTCGTTTAAGCTCTGGCTGAAGTACGCCAAGCCGTCGCGCGGGACGATCGTCGTCGACGCCGGCGCGGCGCGTGCGCTGCGCGACGGCGGCACGTCGCTGCTGCCGGTGGGCATCACCGAGGTCCGCGGAAGCTTCGACGCCGGCGACGCGGTCCAGGTCGCCCACGGGGCGATCGTCATCGGCAAGGGGATCTGCAACTACGACGCCGAGGAGCTCGTGCGCGTCAAGGGGATGAAGTCGGCCGCCGTGCGCGAGGTGCTGCCCCGGGCGACGGAGGAGGCGATCCATCGGGATTACTTCGTGCTTGCGTAGCGGGGCGGGTCGCACATGGTTTCTCCATTGCGCCTCGACAATGCACTCTGTCCGGTCGATACCGCAAAGCCATTGGCGGCGGCGTACCCTTCCCCCGTGGCCACCGTCGCCCGCAGCGTCTCGGACATCTGCCTCCAGGCCCGCGACGCCGCGCGCTCGCTCGCGGCGCTGCCGACCGACACCAAGAACGCCGCGCTGCTCGCGATCGCCGACGCGCTGATCGACCGCAGCGACGAGATTCTCGAGGCCAACGCGCGCGACATGGAGGCCGGGCGTGCGGCGGGTCTCGACAGCGCGCTGCTGGACCGGCTCGCGCTCGACCCCGCCAGAATCGCCGGCATCGCCGCCGGAACCCGCGCGATCGCCGCGCTGCCCGATCCGGTGGGCGAGGTCGTGGAGGGCCGGCGCCTGCCCAACGGACTGGATGTGCGCAAGCTGCGCGTGCCGTTCGGTGTCGTCGCCGTCGTCTACGAGGCACGCCCGAACGTCACGATCGACGCCGCCTCGCTGTGCCTGAAGTCCGGCAACGCGGTCGTGCTGCGCGGCTCGTCCTCGGCGGCACACTCCAACGACGTGCTCGCGCAGGTCGCGGCCGAGGCCGCCATCGGTGCGGGCGTACCGGAGGGCGCGATCGGACTCGTCGCGGGCGGCGGGCGCGAAGAGCTCGCCGAGCTCGCGACCCAGGACGGGATCGTCGACCTCATTTTCCCGCGCGGCGGCGAAGGCTTGAAGGCGGCGCTGAAGGCCGTCGCGACGGTGCCGGTCATCTATGCCGCATCGGGCAACTGCCACGTCTTCGTCGACGCGTCGGCCGATCTCGACGCGGCAGAAGCGATCGTCGTCAACGCCAAGGTCCAGCGCCCGGGGGTGTGCAACGCCGCCGAGACGCTGCTCGTCCACGCCGGCGCTGCGCCGGCCTTCCTCCCGCGCGCGCTGGGCGCTCTGCGCGAGGCCGGCGTCGAGCTGCGCGTCGACGGGCGCGCCCGCGCGCTGGCGGGCAAGCTCGCGCCGTCGCTCAGCGATGCCACCGACGAGGACTGGGACACCGAGTTCCTCGCGCTCGTCCTGGCGGTCCGGGTGGTGGACACGGTCGACGAGGCGATCGAGCACGTCAACCTCCATGGCTCCGGGCACTCCGAGGCGATCGTCACCGGCGACGCCGCCGCGGCGCGCGCCTTCGAGCGCGGCGTCGACGCGGCGTGCGTCTACGTCAACGCCTCCACGCGCTTCACCGACGGGGGAGAGTTCGGGATGGGCGCCGAGATCGGCAACTCGACCCAGAAGCTCCATGCGCGCGGACCGATCGGCGTGCGCGAGCTGTGTACGTTCAAGTACGTGGTCGTCGGCGACGGTCACGTCCGTCCGTAGGAGCGCGTGGCGCGCGTCGGCATCCTGGGCGGGACCTTCAATCCGCCGCATCTGGCACATCTCGTCTGCGCATCCGAGGCGGCGTCGCAGCTGGACCTCGACCGCGTGCTGCTGACTCCCGTCGCGCTCGCGCCGCACAAGGACACGGGCGATGTCGACCCGGGTCCGGAGGAGCGCCTACGGCTCTGCCGCCTGGCGATTCAGGGCGACGAGCGGCTCGACGTCTGCGACATCGAGGTCCGCCGCGGCGGACCGTCGTACACGGTCGATACGCTGAGGGAACTCCATGCGCGTACGCCGGAGGACGATCTGACATTCATCTTGGGGGGCGACATCGCTCTCGGACTGCCGTCGTGGCACGAGCCCGAAGCTGTGCTCGCGCTGGCTACCCTGGCGGTCGCCGAGCGCCACGGGGCAGAGCGCCGCGACGTCGCGGCGCGCCTGGAGGAGAGCTTCCCCGGAAGCGCATCGCCGCGGTTCTTCGACATGCCGCGCCTGGACATCTCGTCTTCGCAGATCCGGCGTCGCATCGTGGAGGGGCGCTCCATTCGCTATCTCGTACCTGATCCCGTCGCCGAGCACATCGCTCGGAGAAAGCTGTACCGATGAATCCAGCAGAGCTCGCAGAGACGATCGCGGCGCTCGCGGCGGACAAGAAGGCGATCGACGTCGTCGAGCTCGACGTGCGCGGCGTGCTCAACTACACCGACTTCTTTCTCGTCTGCTCGGGCAACACCGCGCGGCAGACGAAGGCGATTCACGACGGCATCTACCAGACGCTCAAGGACGACTGCGGCGTGCTGCCGCGCCGCGTCGAGGGCCTGCGCGAGGCGCGCTGGATCCTGATGGACTACCTCGACGTCGTCGTCCACATCTTCACGCCGGAGGCGCGCGACTTCTACCGCCTCGAGCAGCTCTGGGGCGAGGTTCCGGCGACGGCACGTTCGGCGTCGTCTGGAGGGTTGAGCGCGAGGGCGTGACGGCGCAGCCGCCGCGTTCAGCCGTCTCTATCAGCAGCCGCGCGCTGCCGGTCGGCTATCGTGGGGCAGCTCTTCGCCGAGGCGCCCGGCCTCACGGACTTGGCGGGCAGTTCAGGACCGTGTTCTTGCCTCCGATCGCCGCCTGGTTGCGCCCGTGGTCAGTGGTTTTGTCGTAGTCGTTGTGTGCGTTGACAGCCCTCGCCTCCGTCTGCTCGAGGTGCTGGGTGGCCGCTTCTCTGCGCGCCTCGCGAGCGGCCTGCTCGGAGTCGCCTAGTCCCTCGATGACCTTGCTCTGCTCGTGATAGACCTTGTCGGCTGCGGCGATGTGGCCGTCCTCGTGAGCCTGCATCGCGTCGATGTATGCCTGCACTTCCGTCTTTTCGGCCTCGGTCATGTTGGGCCACGTCGGCTCAGTGACCAGCGTCAAGCTCGTTTCGGGATCAAGGGCGAAGGTAAGCATCGCCGAGGCCGTCACCTGGTCGTGGCGCTCGCCGATCGTGACGGTGAGACCCGACTGAGGCGCGACGTTGGCGTCTGAGTTGTTTTGGCCCAGGTTGTCCTTGGCCCACGCTTGCGCCTCGCTGCAGCCGGCGAACATGCGCGTGACCCGCCGCCGCGTGACCGTCGGCGGGGGCGGCGGCGCACCGAGCGAATCGGGCGCCTCCGGCGCCTCCGGCGCCGGTCCGCTCGCGGGCGGCTCGACGGTAGGCGTGGGTTCGCGATGCACGGCAATCGCCCCGCGGAGAAAGCGGCCGACCGCCTGGTTGCCCGCCGAAGACTGCAGGTAGAGCAGGGACTCGACGGTCGCTGGGGCTGCGGCGGCGGCGGGCTCGAGAAATCGCCGCCGAGGCTCGTCCGCCTTCCGGAATGATCGCTCGTGCATGCCGACCCCCAAGGTCCTCCGCAGTGGCGGCGGTGTCAAACTACGAGCTACAGCATCGCGTCCGCCTCGGCGTAACGGCTACCCTGCATGAGATGAACCCAAGCCGCGAACGTGCCCATCCCGTTCGCTGGGTCCCGGTCGTCGACCGCGCTCTCCAGGACGCCGAGGGCACCATTGAAATACGCGTCGGCAACGGTCGCTTCGCCTGCAGCGGCGACGAGCTTCTTCGCCGAGTTGTGCTGCTGGACATAGTGAGTCTCGCCTCGTGGGACACCCTGCTCGGCGCAGAGCTTGCACGCTAAGTATTCCGTGACGCCCTCGTTGACGTTGCGCCCGACGCGAGCGAGCCACGTGCCGTTGGCGTAGAGGTGGATCCCCTCGTGGATGGATGTGCCGGCATCGCCTCGCTGCTGGTTGACATGGATCTCGCTGCCGTCTTGGAAGGCATTGGTCTGCTTGGCGTACTCCGCGGCCTCCTCGTCGGTGAAGACGCGGCGGGTGTCCGGGTTCTCCCTGCCCTTCGAGTAGGCGACGCACAGCGTGATGAACTCCTCCGGCGGGTGCATGTGGAGATGGCCGGCGGCCGTCCTGCCGCCCGCGACCGCTTGCTGGACGTACTTCTTGAAGAAGGCGTTGGCGGCCAGCAATGCATCGACCTCTTCGCCGGTCTTGTGGAGGACCGCCGGCGCGGTCGCCGGCTCCGTGGGCGCGCGTGCGAGCACCCGCCCGACGGCGTGGTTGCCGTACGCCTGTTGCGCCTGCCGCGTGAGGGCCACGCGCAGCGTCTCGCTGCGCCTCTGCGCGAGCCGCGGGTCGCGCAGCAACGCCGGCTCGTCCGGGAGCGGCGTGGTGCCGGGAGCCAGCGACGCGGCACGTCGGTCGGCGAGACGCACCTCATGGGTCCGATGAACAGGGGCGTGGTGGCTCATCGGACTCGAGCAGCGATCCTAGGGATCGCAAGCTGGCGATACAACGACGGGGAGCTCGGGCCTCCGGCGCTCCGGCTGCCATGGCGCCCACTCCTGTCGCAGCCGCCGGCGCACATCGCCGAGGAACAAGCTGTCGGATGGTCGCCGCCGTCCGCCGCTGAAGCGCCGTCCCGCCCTTACCGTCTCTGACTCTCATCAGGCTGTCATCTCCGGGCTGCATCCTGGCCGTCATGCGCCCACGAACCCATGTCGCCATCGCGACCGTCGCCGCCCTGTCCCTCGGCATGCTCGCCTCGGCGTGCGGGACCGATGGGCAGGTTGCCGCAGCGCAGGCCAGCCAGCCCAAGCTCGACCGTTCGAACTTCGGCAATCCGGCCACCGCCAAGAACAAGTGGTTCCCGCTCACGCCGGGCTATCAATCGGTCCGGCTGGGCAAGGTCAACCGCGGCCATCGGCGCTTGGAGCACCGGCGCGTCTACACCGTGACCGACGTCTACAAGACGATTAATGGCGTGCGCACGGTCGCGGTGCTGGACCAGGACTTCGACGGCGGGCAGATCGGCGAGCAGGCGCTTGACTTCCTCGCCGTCGACAAGCGCGGCATCGTCTGGTACCTCGGGTCCTACACCGAGGCCTACGAAGGTGGGCGCTTCGTCAACGCCAACGACGGTTGGCTCGCCGGCGTCAAGGGCGCCAAGCCCGGGATCTACATGCTGGGCAACCCCAAGCCGGGTGGCGCGGCCTACGTCCAGGAAGACCAGCCCGGGAGCGACCCAACGATCGCGAAGGTCGTCAAGGCCGGCCAGCGCACGTGCGTGCCGTTCAAATGCTTCAAGAACACGCTCGTCGTCGAGGAGGACGGGGAGAACAAGTACTTCGCGGCCGGCGTTGGCGGCATCAAGACCCAGCCCCTCGGCGGCGGCGAGCAGGAGACCGAAGAGCTCATCAACCTCAGGACGCTCAGCTCGAGGGGCCTGACCGAGATCAGCAACGAGGTCCTCAAGCTCGACAAGCATGCCCGGAGCACGGTGTCGGACGTCTACGGTCGCTCCAGGCCCGCAACACGCAAGCGCTGACCCCCGTCATGAGTGCGCCGGCGCTCGTCCGGGTGCAGCAGGTATCGAAGACCTATCGCGAGGGAGGCGTGGAAGCCCACGTCCTGCGCGGCGCGAGCTTTGAGCTCGCCCGCGGCGAGACGACGAGCCTGATCGGCGTCTCGGGCAGCGGCAAGACGACGCTGATGTCGCTGCTCGCGGGCCTGATGCGCCCCGAGTCGGGCTCGGTCCTCTTCGACGGCCGCGCCCTGGGCGACCTCGACGACGCTGCACGGGCACGGCTGCGCGCGCGCCGGATCGGCGTCGTGCTGCAGAGCGGCAACCTGATCCCCTTCCTGACGGCGGCGGAGAACGTGGAGCTCGCGATCGAGCTCGGCGGCGGCGGCAAGCGCCCGCGGGCCCGCGCGCGCAAGCTGCTCGGCGAGGTCGGGCTCGCCGAACGCGCCGACCACGAGCCGCGGCGGATGTCCGGCGGCGAGGCGCAGCGCGTGTCCGTAGCGATGGCGCTCGCCAACGAGCCCGACCTGCTGCTCGCCGACGAGGTCACGGGCCAGCTGGACTCGACAAATGCCGACCGCGTGATGGAGGTCATCTTCGACGCCTGGCGCGAGCGCGGCCTGACCGTGCTGTTCGTCACCCACAACGGCGAGCTTGCGACGCGCGCGCAGCGCCGTCTGCGGCTGCACGACGGCGAGGTGCTGGCCGCGTGACTGCGGCGGCCGCAATCACGCTCGACGGGGTCAGCAAGCACTACAGGACACCTGCTGGGCTCGTCAGAGCGATCGACGGGATCACGCTTGATGTGCAGGCCGGCAGCAGCCTCGCGATCACGGGCTCCAGCGGCTGTGGAAAGTCGACGCTGCTCGGCCTGATCGGCGGCCTCGAGGTACCGACGGCGGGCCGGGTGAGCATCGGCGACCGGCAAATCTCGAGCCTGCCCGAGCAGGAGCGCGCGCGCCTGCGCCGTGACGAGCTCGGCTTCGTCTTTCAGGCCGACAACCTGCAGCCGTTCTTGACGGCACTGGAGAACGTCGGGTTGCAGCTCGCGCTGACGGGCTCGCGCAACGGCTACGGCCGGGCGCGAGAGCTGCTCGGCGAGCTCGGCCGGGAGGGGCACGCCGGCAAGCTCCCCGATCAGCGCTCGGGCGGGCAGCGCCAGCGCGTCGCGATCGCCCGTGCGCTGGTCCACCGGCCACGGCTGATCCTGGCCGACGAGCCGACCGGGTCGCTGGACGAAGACAACTCGCACGCGATCGTCGATCTGCTGCTCGCCGCCCAGCGCGCCGCGGGCGGCGCGACGCTCGTCGTCGTGACGCACGACCCGGCGGTGGCGGCGCGGCTGGGGCGTACCGTGAGGCTTCGCGACGGGCGCCTGGAACATGCGTAGCTTCGTCTGGCGCGAGCTGGTCCGTAATCCCCGGCGAACGCTGGCGTCGCTGGCGGGCGTCGTCCTCGGCGTCGGGCTGTTCTCCGCGGTGCTGTTCTTCGTCGACGGCTCGGGCGCCACGATGACCCAGCGCGCGATCGCGCCACTGGCGCTGGACATGCAGCGCGTGCTGTCCTCGCCGCTCGGCGGCGACCTTCGCTTGACACAGCGCGTGTCGGTGCGCGGTCGCTCGTTGCGGCGCGGACAGCGGGCGACGGTGACGCTGACGGTCCTCAACCCGGGCGCGGTGCCGGCCAACGAGGTCGTCGTGCAGGACGAGCCGGCGGCGGCGCTGGCCTACGTACACGGGTCGATGCGACGCGACGGAGCGCGACTGCGCGACGTCGGCGGTGCGAGCGCGCTGGCCCAGGGCGTCGCGGGCTCCGGGCTGAACATCGGCACGCTCGGCCCCGGTGCGAAGGTGACCTTCACCTACCGGGTCCGCGCCCGGCGGGCGCTGCGGGACGTCTCGGCGCTGCGCCCGCAGGGCCGCGTGTCGACGCGCGAGAACGTCGTGCCGGTGGAGGCCAACGCGCCGGCGAACCTCAGCGCGCAGGACTTGAGCAAGCGGATCGCGCGAATCCCGGCCGTCGTCGCGGCCGACGCGCTGTCGTTCGCCGACCTTCCGGAAGGCGCATTGAAGGCGCGCGGCGCGCGGGTCGCCGATCCGGTGCGCGTGTTCGCCTTCGACGCGCGCTACCAGCGCCGCTACCCGTCGATCCGGCTGGCGTCAGGGGGCTTCGGATCGGCGCTGCTCAGCGCCGAGTCGGCGCGCACGCTCGGCGCGGGGCCGGGGTCGACCGTGCAGCTCAGCGTGCCGGGTCGCGCTGAGCCGCTGTCGCTGCCGGTCAGCGGCGTGACCGACCTCGCGCGGGCCAAGCCGCTCTTCTACAGCCGCAAGACGAGCAAGCTCGAGGACTTCATCTACGTGCCGGACTCGATCGTCGTCAGCCCGGAGATCTTCCGGCGCGAGATATTGCCGGCCTTTCAGCTGGCCAACGCTCGCCGCGGGAGCTCGCTGAAGAGCCTGCCGGTGTCCGAGGTCGACGTCCTGATCGACCGCTCGCGACTGCATACCGATCCGGGCCGGGCGCTCGCGCAGTCAAAGGCCGTCGCGCGCTCGGTGAGCCGCGTCGCGCCGGGCCAGGACACGCTGATCGACAACATCTCCAACACGCTGCAGGTCGCGCGCGACGACGCCGCCGTCGGACGCCGGATGTTCCTCTTCCTCGGCCTGCCCGGCGTCCTGCTGGCGGCCTTCCTCGCCGCCTATTCGGGCAGCATCCTCGCCGGCGCGCAGCGGCGCGACCAGGCGAACCTGCGTATCCGCGGGGCGCATCGCGGCCACCTGGCCCGGATGCTCGCCTACCGCACGCTCGCGCTCGCCGGCGCCGGATCGCTGCTCGGCGTCGCGCTCGGGTTCGTCTCGGCGCTGGCGATCCTCGGGCCGAGCACGCTGCTCGAAGCCGCGACCGCTGACCTCGCGCTGTCGGCGCTGATCGCGATCGCGGTCGGGATGGTCACGACGGCGCTGGCGCTGTACATCCCGGGAAGGCGGTCGCTGCGCCGAGAGATCAGCCAGGAGCGTCGCGAGATGCGGGCGACAGCGGCGCCCGCGTGGCGGATGGAGGCCCTCGTGTTCGCGGGCCTCGCGGTCGCGTTCGTGCTGGCGCTGCGCGCGCGCACGTTCGACCCGCCCGCGGCGTCGGTGTCGGAGGGGCAGGCCGTGACGTTGCCGCCGCGCCTGCTGCTCGCGCCGCTCGTCGCCTGGTTCGCCGGCGTGCTGCTTGCGGCGCGGGCCGCAATCGCGGTCAGCTCGCGGCTGCCGCTTCCCTCCGGCCCGCGCTTCGGCTCGCCCGTCTGGGGGACGTTATGTCGCAGCCTGCGGCGGCGCTCGCGCTCGTTGGCAACCGGGATCGCCGGCGTCGGCCTCGTCGTCGCCTTCGGGACGGCGATCGCGCTGTTCGGCGCCACCTACGACGGCGCAAAGGCCGCGGACTCGACGTTCGTCGTTGGCTCAGATCTGCGCGTGACGCCGAGCGTGTTGAGCCCGCGGCCGCATCCGCCGTCATACGCTCGCCGGTTGGAGGTGCCGGGCATCGTGGCCGCAACACCCGTGGTCGCCAAGCTCGAGAACTCGGTCCTCGTCGGTCCCTTCGACCAGAACCGCCAGGACCTGACGGCGATCGATCCCGCGAGCTTCGAGCGGGTGGCGGCGCTGCGCGACACGTTCGTCGAGGTCGGCTCGGCCTCCACCGCGATGCGCGCGTTGCAGGCACATCCCCGCGGGCTGCTCGTCAACGCCGAGACGGCGGACGACCTCTCGGTGGAGGTGGGCGACCGCGTCAAGGTCCTGCTCGCGCGCGGGACCAAGCAGCAGACGCTCAAGCCGTTTCAGGTAGTCGGCCTGTTCAATGCGTTCCCGGGCTTTCCGGAGGGCACGAACCTCGTCGCGAACCTGGAGTACTACGTCGCGGCGACCGGTGTCTCCAAGGTCGACTACTTCCTCGCCCGTGCCCGCGACCCGAGCGATGCGGGTCTCGCGCGCACGGCTGCCGAACTGCGTTCCGGGCCGGGCAAGACGGATCCGATCAACATCGACTCGCGGATCACCGCGCTCGACAAGGACCAGTCCAGCCTCGCGGCCCTGAACATCCAAGGCCTCGTGGATCTCGACTCGCTGTTCACGTTGCTCATGAGCGCCGCCGTGATCGCGATCTTCGTCTTCGGCCTGATGCTCGAGCGCCGCCGCGAGTACGTGACGATGCGCGCGCAGGGGATGCTCGGCGGCGAGCTGCGCGCGCTCGTGCTCGGCGAGGCGGGTGTGGTCGCGCTGTGCGGGGTCGCCGCCGGACTGCTCGTCGGTACCGGAATGGCGGCGCTGCTCGTGCACGTCCTACGCGGGCTCTTCATCCTGCCGCCCGGCCTTGTGCTCCCGGCGCTGGACGTCGCCGTGCTGGCGGGGCTGGCGGCGGCTGCGACGCTCGTGTCGGCGCTTGTGGCGACGGCGATGCTGCGCCGGCTGCGGCCGACGGAGCTGCTGCGGGAGGGGTAGGGCGCCGGCAGACCCGTGTCGGGCACACGACCGGCCCCTGCGAAGTGGAGCTGAGGGGGCTCGAACCCCTGACCTCTGCCATGCCATGGCAGCGCTCTCCCAGCTGAGCTACAGCCCCGAGTAGGTGATCGTTGGCCATGCTAACACCGACCTGCGGGTCAATCCGCGCCCGGGCAAGGCGCGCCGTGGCGCAAGGTGGGCCGATCTGATCGTGCCTGTGCGCGTCTGCCCGATGGGCGGCCCCTTCGAGCCTTGACGTGCCGCTTGACCCTTTGGGACATTCGAGGGCAGACGACAAGGGCGTTGCGAATGGCCCCACGCGAGACCCAGCTTTCCGAGCAACCGCAGTCTGCCGTGCCCCGCGCCCTGAGCGCACAGCCCGTGCTGGCGCCAACGCTCGCGGTCGCCGCCGCGATCGGTAACCGGGAGATGGCGCGCCTCGCCCGCATCGCCGCGCCGCGAGCTGGGCAGTCGACAACGCATCGCGGCACGACGCTTCGCGCCTCCGTGCCCGCGCTGCGCATGCTCGCCCGCGAAGGCGATGGTGGCGTCGACGGCGCCACCACGACGCTCGACCCGCTCGACGGCGGACTGCCGCCGGGCGGCGCGCCGGACGCCGGTATCTACGACGCTGGAATACCGCCGGCAGCCGGCGTCGAGCAGCAGTTCCACCCGAGCCCGGCCACTGCATCCCCGGCGTCCACGCCGCCGCCTGTCGCGACACCCGCGCCGCCCGACCGTGACACGATCGTCCGCGACGCAATCAACCAGGTGCTGAGCGGCTATCAGAACCTGACGGTCACGATCCCGGCCACCATGCCGCCCGCTCCCGGGCATCACGCCACGCCGGCCGCGCCTCCCGCCGCCCCGAGCGCCGGCGGCGCCCCCACGGCCCCTCCACCGCCACCGGCGCCGGTGACGTTTAGCTCGCCGTACTACATCAACCGGCCGTCCGGTGGCGCCGCCGGAGGCGGCGGCGGACCGCATGGGCTCGGCGCGCCGGGGGTCGGCGCCTGGTTCAGCGCGCTGCCCGGCGACGTTCGGGTCGGCAAGGGAAGCTCCGCCGGGTTGCAGGAGGCGATGCAGCATGCTGTCGAACGAGGCCTGCTGAACGCCACCTGGCCGCCGACGAGCGCGAGCATGGTCGCGTTTATGAAGGGCGTCGGCCTCGGTGTGGACTGCTCGGGCTTTGTCTACCGTGCGCTGATGGCGGCCGATGCCGCGCTCACCGCCGCCGGCATGGCTGGACTGACCTCACCGCAGACGACATCGGTGACCAACATCAGCAGCCAGCAGATCGGGCGCGGCGGCGGCACGGCGATCACGAGCCCAGGCGACCTGCGGGTCGGCGACATCATCCAGATGGCGCCGAATGCGTCCAACGCGGTCGGGCACATTCGCATCATCACCAGCGTGCGCGCCGGTCCCGCGTTCGTCGAGTACGACACCGCCGAGTCGACGACGCGCGTCGGCGACGGGCCACAAGCTTCGACGTGGCGGCTCCCTGTCGCCGGGCCGATGGACACGTCCCATCTCGAGGTTCGCAACAGCGCCGGGACCTGGGGTCCCGAGCCCTCGGGCCGCCCGTCGACCTACTGGCGCCGGCTCGCGGTGCCGGCCCCTGCCCCGGCGATGCCCGCCCCTGCCCCGGCGAGCCCCGCCGGTGGAGCATCGCCGGCGGCCCGCGCGCTCGCGCGCTGCGTCGCCCGGCGACGCAGCGCCACACCGGCGCGAGCGACAGACGGTCGCCCCCTGGCCCGTGCCGCCCCGCGTTCCGGGGGCTGGAACGCTGACGACCGCGACGTCACCGGCACGTGGCGCATCCAAGTCACCGGTCTGACACAAGGGCTCGCCAAAGACGACCCGAATCCGGCAACTGCGGAGGAAACCCAGCATCGTGCCATCGCGATCGTGCCGAAGGCGATCGTGGAGCCCAACCTCGAGGTGTTGGTACATCTGCACGGCAAGAACATCGGCGAACGCGAACGCACATCGCGTTCGGAGTCTGGAATGGCGAAGGGAACCGTCCGCGATGTCGAGGGCGACTTGATCCCGCAGCAGGTCGCCGCCAGCGCGCGCAACCTCGTGGCGATCGTTCCGCAAGGCACGGTGTCCGGAGGCTCCCTGCGGCAGAAGTTCGCCATCGCCGACCCTCGCGCCTACGTGACGGAGGTGCTCGCGCAGGTGGTGACCCACGTCAACCGATTGGACCCCACCAAGAATCTGCGGTCGCTCGCGCCGGTCCGCATCGACGTGTCGGGGCACAGCGGTGGCGGCCCGGCAGCGGTGGGGGCGGCGAGCGCGATGCAGGCATCGGCGCAGGCGAGCGACCAGGAGTGGCTCAGCTCGGCGCCGCTGCTGTTGTTCGATGCGATCAACGGGCCGGGCGAGCTCAACATCGTGACGGCGCTGGCGCAGCAATGGCTAAACGACGACAAGCGCCGCCTGCTCGCCCATGCCGACCCAGCCGATGCGTTGGCACTGCTCGATCGCCGCGGACTCAAGCTGCGCAGCACATACACCAGCGGTGTCTATCAGGTGACCAACAGCAGGCAGCAGCCCCGTACCTACCACTATCCGCCGAGCCCGCCCGTGACGATTGCCGCCGAGCTCTCGCTGGAGGCCAAGCTCAACCACTGGTTCTCGAGTAACAGCAGCGCGCTCGGCACGCTGGCGCCGGTCCTGCGCCGGCAGTACGTCGTAGAGCACATGAGTGGCTCCCACGACTTCACGGTCGGCACCGGCAGCCTGCCGACTGGCGCGCGGGCCCCGGTCGCGGGGGTGACGCAGGCGCCGGGCGCGCCGGCCGGGAGCAATGAGGCGCCCATGGCGGCAGGTGGCAATCTCGAGCGCGCCCTTGGCATGCTCAGTCCGGCCGACCGGGTCGGCGCTTCGTCCCCCGCGCCTGCCGGCGGCTCGGCGGCGCCTGCTGCGTCGAGCGCCGGCCCGCCCGAGGCTCGCTGAGCCAGCTCGACGGCGGCGTTGCGGCCGTCGACGCCGGTTCCGACCCCTCCCGTGGCGAGACCAGCCTGCCCAGCAGCCGCGAACGTCTGTCGCGGGTGCGAGCTGCCCAACCTGTACTCGCAAACCGAACGGCTTGCGCCGCGCCTAATCCGCTGGCAGAGGGGCGTATGCCAAGTCGAGACGATGCACGGCCGTGTGGAGTCGTCGGTCGCGGGTCCACAACGTCGCGTCGTTGGTGAGCATCGTCGCGGCAAGTAGCTGAACGTCGAGACAGCCGATGCCGGCGCCGAACAGCTCGTGATGCTCGATATGTCGCAGCAGCTCGGCTGGCGTCGCGACCGCTGCCTGGGGAAGACCGTTGAGCAGTCGCAGGATCTCGGCGCGGCCTCGCAGCTGACCAAGGCCGAGCTTTCCCGTTACCCACGGATGCGCGAGGACGACCGTGCTCGAGCAGTTCGGCGAGATGGGCGTCGCCGTCGCTGACGTGATCGATCCAGACCGCGGTATCGACCAGGATCACTGGTTCGCAGAGCGTCGCCGCGGGATCGCGGTCATCCCCGGCTCGGTGCCGCCAAGGCGGGCGAGGCGGCGCGCGCTCTCGCGCTCGATCAGTGCGCTGAGGCCTTGGCGTACCAGCACGGTCTTCTCCTTCACGCCGGTCAGGCGCTGCGCTTCGGCAATGAGGTCGTCATCGAGTACCAGAGTTGTCCTCATCGCCACCCTCCTTCGCATGCATGGAGTAGCTCATCACATGATGACGCAGCGCATGCCGAACGCACAGCCGCAAGCCGATCCGCTTCGGCGAGCCTGGCCGCGCGCCGTTGGCGGAACAGGAGGGGGTGACGTGGCCAAGGGATGTCTCGGAGACGCCTCGTAACGTCGACATCGAGCTGCAGGAACGACCCGAGCGTCATCCGCGACGACGGGGTTGCGGTGGACTCTTGCTGGCGTGGGCCCTGTCGCCGATCGTGCCCATCGCCGGTGTACGGCCAGTGCCGCCGTGCGCATCGTCATCGCACGTCGGCGCCGCCCCGGGGGAGTGAGCGTGATCGTTCTCACAGCTGGCCGTGCTGGTGTAGCCGACGATGAGCAGGCACTCGCTCGCAGCACGGGCAGCGGGCTTTGCGACAGCCCGAGCTGGGATGAGCGCCGCGCCGGCAAAGGCCGGCGACGACGCGATAGCACGACCACGATGAAGGTGGAGGGACCATGGCCGAGCCACGGACATTCAAGCTGCTGCCGCCGCCGCTCATGCACGGTGGTGACATCGCGAAATTCCAGCGCGACCTGACAGGTTGCTTCGCGTCGTGGGGGATCCACAAGCACGTCGCTGATGACGAGGTCTACGGATGGGATACGCGCGACGCGGCCCAGGTTAGATCGGAGCGACCGAGGATGAAACGATGAAGTGCCTGGTTGTCTGCTGCGACGGAACGTGGAATCGACCCGATCAGATCGACCGGGGGGTCGCCGCGCCGACGAACGTGGCGAAGATCGCGTTGGCGCTGGCAGATGAAGACGATGGCGGCAATCGTCAGCTGGTGCACTACCAGGCCGGCGTGGGAACGCGCCGCTGGGAGCGCGTCCTTGGCGGCGGGTTCGGCGTCGGCCTGTCGCGCAATGTCCAGGAGTGCTACCGCTTCCTAGTTGACAACTACGAGCCCGGCGACAAGCTGTGTTTCTTTGGTTTCAGCCGGGGCGCGTTCACCGCTCGCAGCACCGTCGGGCTCGTGCGCAACAGCGGCATCCTGCGGCCTGAGCACCGACACCGCATCAAGCAGGCGTATGCCCTGTACCGCGACCCTCGCAGGGACAGCGAGCCGAGCGGCATCGCCGCCGAGCTCTTTCGGCGCTCGTACTCGCACTCCGAGGTCTACATCGAGTTCGTGGGCGTTTGGGAGACCGTCGGCGCGCTGGGCATCCCGATCGATGGCTTTCGCCCTCCGCTGCTGAGCAGGCTCTGGACGTTCCACGACATGAGGCTCAGCCGCTATGTCCGTAACGCCTTCCACGCGCTCGCGATCGACGAGCGTCGAGCACCGTTCAAACCGACGCTCTGGGTGAAGCAGGCCGACGCGAAGCAGCAGACGCTAGAGCAGGTCTGGTTCGCAGGCGTGCACTGCGATGTCGGCGGCGGCTACCGCGACCCTGAGCTCTCGGAAATCCCGCTTCTTTGGATGGCCGAGAAGGCCCACGGGTGTGGCCTCGCGTTCAAGCCTGACCACCTGGTCTTGAACAAGACGGGTCTGCACCCCCAGCGCCACAGAGCAATCGAGGTGGCGCCCGATCCCGGAGGCGAACTGCACGACTCGCGCACGCGCTTCTACCGGCGGCTGCCGGCCTACGACCGTCGGCTCGCCGGAGACAACGGCGCCCAGGTGGACGGCGGGTCGCTGGCGTCCAGCGCCAAGACTCGCCACGATGAGCACGCCAGGTATCGGCCGCCTGGCATCCCCGAATGGCTGAGGGCCGCCCGAAAAACCACGCCAGTGCCGGACGGCCGATAACGGGCGATCCAGACGTCGTCACGCGAGGGAGCGCGCTGACGGCTCCGGACTGTGGTGCCGGTCAAGGATCCTTGGGTTCTCGCGGTGATCGCAACACCTGATTATTTGAGGGATGTTGATGACTCGGTTTTCTGATCGCATGGTGGCGGAGGTTGTGCAGACGTTCTATGTCCTCGCCGGGCGCGTAGTGGATGTTCCTCGCCCGACACGAACGTCCGCGCGTCGAGGACGAAGCAGCGGGGGCCGAGCTCGTCGACGAGGCCGACAGCGAGGTCGGCCACGGACGGTGGGGCTGCGCAATGGGTACGGTCGGGACATGATCCGGGTATCGAACTGGCGACGCAGGCACCGCCCGCTTCAGGGTGGAGGCTTCTCAGTGCTCGGACTGCTTGGAGTCCAGTTCCCGACCCGGCAGCCCAGCGAACGCGATCTCGTTCGCGGACTTGTTGTGCGACTCGTCGAGCATCGCGTGTGCGAGACGCGATTTGCTACAAGCGCCGCGGGGCAGTCGAGACGAGCATTTCGACGGTGCGAGCGTGGCTGACTGAAGTGCTTACCGAGCTGCCCGCCGGCGCCGCCGCGGCTCGTCACCTCGACGCGATGAGGGATGCCTGCAATCGCTTCCTGAACGTCGCCCACGGTCGTGACGTCGATGAGGCCGATCAGTTCCGGGCTCTGTTGGCGTTGCGCAAGAATCTCCGCGTGAACCTCTTGGCGCTGGCAGCCGCCTACGAGTTGGCTGAGGCGCGCGATCTCGCCAATTGGATCGACTTCGCCGCGTAGCCCCGTCCATCGCGCCGTGGGGCGCACGGCGACAACCGCCATCGCTCGGGCGGCCTATGTCGACGCGCCCGTCTGACTGGGTTCACACGTCCCGGAATCGCCCGTTCTCGGATATGAGCAGGTCGCCGACCGCCAGCAACCGGGGGGTCGCGACACCGCCATGGGCGGATTCTCGGGACGTGTCCGCGAGCCTAATAACGATCGGACAAGCGATCCCCACGTCGCCCGCCAC
This sequence comes from Solirubrobacteraceae bacterium, assembly GCA_033855115.1. Taxonomy (GTDB): domain Bacteria; phylum Actinomycetota; class Thermoleophilia; order Solirubrobacterales; family Solirubrobacteraceae; genus CADCVQ01. Next base: position 55,733 of record JAWVGJ010000136.1, on the reverse strand, counting down.
CGGGGAGCGCAGCACCATGCGGGGCTAGGCTCGATCACGTGCCCGACGACGGCGCGGATCGTAACCCCGCGACCACGCTGAAAGAACGTGTCTTGCGACGCGACGAACTTCACCGCCGGCGTGGTTTGAACTCCGGCACCTCGAGCTCCGGCGCCCGGTCTGCCGCGACGCGCGCTGTCGGCTCGCTCGCGCGCCCGCGTTCCGGCCCGTCGGGATCGACGCGGTCAAGGCGCGCTGTCAGCTCCTGGTGGGCGTCGCGGACGTCGCGCAGCAGGCGCTCGGCGTTGATGCGCAGGGAGTCCGAGAGCTCCCGCAGGTTGCCGCTCAGCGTCTCGCCCTCATGCAATACCTCGCGCGCGACCATGCGCGCCTCGACGATCAGCTCGCGGGCGCGGTCCTGTGCTCGCTCACGCTCGAGCTGTGCCTGCTCAGCGGCGTCGCTACGGAGCTGCTCGGCATCGGCGGCCGCCTCCGAGCGCACGAGCTCGGCCTCGTCGTCGGCGGCCTGCACGCGTATCGTCGCCGCGCGTTCGGCTTCGGCGATGCGCTCCTCAGCGCGCTCCTCGGCGATCGCGCGCAGCTCCTCGGCAGCCCGTTCGGCGGCCTCGACGATCCGGGCCACGTGGCGGGCTGTGCCATCGAACTTCGCGGGCGCCGGCTGGTCTGACATGACCGCCGATAGTAGGCACGCGCCGGATGCCCCGGCGCAAGAACGCCACCACTCGCGGCCGGCCACCAGACGCGCGCGGGCGCGCGCCGGACCGTGCGCCATCCTTCGCCGGTGCCGCCGGTCGCGAAGGTCGAGCCGATCACGACGGCTCGCGCGCTGCGCGGGCCGTTTGACTACCTGCTCCCGGACGGCGTCGGCGTCGGCTCGGTGCTCGTCGTGCCCTTCGGCCACCGTGACGTCGTCGGCGTCGTCGTCGCGCTCGCCGACGCCTCCGAGCTCCCGGACGAGCGGCTCGTCGCGCCGCGGCGGGTGCTCGACCATGACCTGCCGCCAGAGCTCGTGCGGCTCGCAAGCTGGATGGCCGCCGAGTACTGCTCGACGCCGGCGCGCGCACTGGCGCTCGTGTCGCCGCCGCCCGGCTCGCGGGCGAAGCTGCGCTGGTGGGCGACCGCAACCGATCACCAACCGGAGGGCCCGCCTACCGAACGCCAGCAGGCGCTCCTCGAAGGACTGCGCGAAAGCGGCCCACGGATCGCCGGCGCCGATCTGCCCGCGCTGCGCCGTCTGGCGGCGCGCGGGCTCGTCGAGCTGCGCCGCCGACCGATGCGCCGCCACGTCGAGCATCACTCTGTCGGCGCTCGCCGCGCCCAGCCGCCCGCGCTGACGCCCGACCAGACGCGAGCCCTCGCCGAGATCGAACAGCAGCTGCGAGCGCAGGAGCCCCAGCCGCTGCTCCTGCACGGCGTCACCGGCTCGGGCAAGACCGAGATCTACCTGCGTGCCGCCGTCATCGCGCTCGAGCAGGACCGCGGCGTCATCGTCCTCGTTCCGGAGATCGGCCTGACGCCGCAGATCGTCTCGCGCTTCATCGACCGCTTCGGCGACACCGTGGCGGTCCTGCACTCCAAGCTCTCCGCCGGCGAGCGCCACGACGAGTGGACCCGCTTGCGCCGCGGCGAGGCTCGCATCTGCGTCGGCCCGCGCTCCGCCGCGTTTGCGCCGATCGAGCGCGTCGGCCTGATCGTCGTCGACGAAGAGCACGACGCCTCCTACAAGAACGAGGGCGATCCGCGCTACGACGCCCGCCATGTCGCTGCGCGGCGGGCACGGCTGGCCGGTGCGCTGCTGCTGGCCGGCAGCGCGACGCCGCGACCCGAGTCTGTGCACGCGTTGCGCCGCATCCGGCTGCCGGCCCGCGTCGACGGTCAGCGCCTCCCGCCAGTGCAGATCGTCGACATGCGCGACTGCGCGGGCGCGCTGCACCCCGACGTCAGCCACGCGCTCGTCGACGCGCCGAAGGCGATCGTCCTGCTCAACCGCCGCGGCTGGTCGAACTTCGTCGACTGCCGCTCATGCGGCCACGCCTGGATGTGCCCGGAGTGCGACGTCGCACTGGTCCTGCACCGCGCCGCGGGTCATCTGGCCTGCCACCACTGTGGTCACCGCGAACGGGTTCCCGAGCGCTGCCACGCCTGCGGCTCGATGTCCGTGGCGCGCCACGGCGTGGGCACCGAGCGACTGGAGCATGATCTCGCCGCGCTCGGCCACGAGGTCTTCCGCCTCGACGCCGACGTCGCGAATCCCGGCGCGCTGCTGCGGCGCTTCGAGCAGGCGCCGCGCGGGATCCTCGTCGGCACGCAGATGGTCGCCAAGGGCCACGACTTCCCCGACGTCACGCTCGGCGTGGTCGTCGACGCCGACGCCACGCTGCGCTTCCCGGACTTCCGCGCCGAGGAGCGGACGTTCGCGCTCGTCGCGCAGCTCGCCGGCCGTGCTGGTCGCGGGCCGCGCGGCGGACGGGTGCTCGTGCAGACGCTCGCCCCCGGCGCGGCCTCGATCGCCGCCGCGGCGCAGCACGACGCCGACGGCTTCCTGGCCGGCGAGCTGGCTCGCCGCGAGGCGCTGCGCTACCCGCCGTTCTCGGACCTCATCCGGATCGTCTGCTCGGCCGAGCAGACGCCCGCCGTAACCGGAGCCGCGCAGGCGCTGCGAGCGCGACTGGGTCAGATCGACGAGGCGCAGATCCTTGGCCCCGCACCGCTGTTTCGGTTGCGCGGCCGCGAGCGCGCCCAGCTCGTCATCAAGGCCGGCGACCGGACAGCGGCGGTTGCCGCGGTAGGCAACGCGGTCGCGTCGGTCGCCGCCGATCGCACGCATCGCGGCGTCGCGCTCAGCGTCGACGTCGATCCGCAGTAGGGGCTGAGCTCTCGCATCTCGCGCGCCCGGGCGTCGGGGGGCGCCGTCTGTCGTGGGGGCCTGGGCGGGTTGTTCATGCATGTCATGTAGTTCGCGCCCGGGCGTCGGGGGGCGCCGTCTGTCGCGGGGGCCTGGGCGGGTTGTTCATGCATGTCATGTACCTGGCGCCCAGGCCTCGGGCGTGCGGCCAGCCGCGGCGCTCGGGCGCGTTGTTCACCACTGTCACGTAGTTGGCGCCCGGTCCTCGGGAGCACATTCCTAGCCGGATAGGCTCCGAAGTTCGCGATCTACACTGGGCTCAGATGGCCGAACCCGAACAACCGCCCGACACCGAGCCCGAGCACGAAGAGCCGCCGCCGCTGGACCCGGAGGCTCGTGCGCGCCGAGACGCCGCACTCGCGCAGGTGCGCAAGCTCGGCGATCCCATCCTGCGCACGAAGGCGCGCCCCGTCGACCGTTTCGACGCCGCGCTGCGCGACGAGGTCAAGCGCATGGCGCTGGTGATGGACGGCGCGATCGGGATCGGCCTCGCCGCCCCGCAGGTGGGCGTGTCGCACCGCCTGCTCGTCTACCGCGTCGAGCCCGCAAGCCCGCCGATCGCGCTCGTCAACCCCGAGATCGAATGGTCCAGCCGCGACGAGGAGATCCTCGAAGAGGGCTGCCTGAGCCTGCCGCTCGTGCGCGTCGACGTCCAACGCCCGATCTCCGGGCTCGTCCGCGCCCGCGACGAGCACGGCGACGAGCTGATCATCGAGGCGACGGGCCTTGAGGCACGGGTCATCCAGCACGAGATCGACCATCTCGACGGCGTCCTGATCCTCGATCGCACGACGCGCGAGCAGCGCAAGGCGGCGATGCGTGCGATGCGCGAGGCGGAGCAGGCCGCCAGCGTGGCGTAGTGCGTACGGTCTTCCTGGGGACCTCGGACTTCGCCGCCGCGGTCGTCGGCCGCCTCGCAGACAGTCCGCACCGACCGCAGCTCGTCGTCACGCGCCCTGACCGCCCCCGCGGGCGCGGCCGCAAGCTCGCGCCGCCGCCGGTCGCCGAGGCGGCGCGAGCGCTCGAACTCGAGCTCTTCCAGCCCGAGAACGTCAACCACGAGTCCGCGCGCGAACGGATCGCGGCCGCGCGGCCGGACGCCGTCGTGATCTGCGCGTTCGGCGCGCTGATCCGCGAACCGCTGCTGTCCGCCCACGAGATGCTCAACGTCCACCCGTCGCTGCTGCCGCGCTGGCGCGGCGCCGCGCCGGTCGAACGAGCGCTGATGGCCGGCGACGAGGAGACCGGCGTCGCGATCATGCGCCCGACCGCCGGCCTCGACTGCGGCCCGGTCTTCGTTGCCGGTGTCGAGCCGATCGCGCCCGCCGACACATACGGCACGCTCGCCGCGCGCCTGCGGACGCTCGGCGCCGACCTGCTCATCCGCTCGCTCGACACGCAGCCCGAGCCGGTCGAGCAGTCCGAAGAGGGCGTGACGTACGCCGACAAGATCGGTCCCGCCGACCGCACGCTGGATCCGCAGTCGCCCGCCGCGGTCAACGACCGCGCCGTCCGCGCGCTGACGCCCCATATCGGCGCGCGCGTCGAGCTGCCGGACGGGGCGTTTCTCGGCGTCCTGCGCGCCGCCGTCCGCGACCCGGGCGCCGCCGGCGCGCTGCACGTGGACGCCGACCGGCTGTTCCTCGGCGGCCTCGAGCTGCTCGAGGTCCAGCCCGCGGGCGCCCGCCCCATGGACGCCGCCGCGTACCTGCGCGGGCACCGGCTCTAGCCAGTGGCCGGTGTCACCCCCGCCCGTCGCGTGGCCTTCACGGTCATTCGTCGCGTCTTCGAACAGGGCGCGTACGCCGACCGTGCGCTGCACGCCGAGGCCCGCGGCCTCGACGCCCGCGAGCGAGGATTCGCGATGCGGCTGGCATTCGGAACCGTGCAGCGGCGATTGACGATCGACCATCTCATCGAGCAGCTTGCCCGCCCCGTCGATCAGCTCGATGCGCCGACGGTCGCCGCGTTGCGGCTCGGGCTCTACCAGCTCGCCTTCCTCGACGGCGTCGGGGCGCATGCGGTCGTCGCCGAGAGCGTCGAGCTCGCCAAGCAGGGGCCCGGTGGTGGCCACAAGCTCGTCAACGCCGTCCTGCGGCGCGCGACTCGCGAGCTTCCGGCGCTGCCGGGCGACGACACGCCGGCCGGGGCGGCGATCGCCCACTCCTACCCGCTCTGGCTCGTCGAGCTGTGGTTTGAGATGTTCGGCGCCGACGAGGCCCGCGCGCTGTTGCGCGCCGGCAACGAACCGGGGGAGATGGCGCTGCGGGTCAACACGCTCGTGACCACCCGCGAGGAGCTCGCCGGCGCGCTGCCGGTGCCGTCCGCCCAAGCGGAGGACGAGCTGCCCGAGGCGCTGGTCGTCGCGGGTCCCTTCGACGCGCACGCTCACGAGCTCTGGCGTGAGGGCGCGTACATCGCGCAGTCGCGGGCTGCGATGCTCGTGGCGCGCAGCCTGGACCCGCAGCCCGGCGAGCGGGTGCTCGACCTCTGTGCGGCGCCCGGCGGCAAGACGACGCACCTCGCCGCCCTGATGCAGAACGAGGGCGAGATCGTGGCGGTCGAGCGTCACGCCGGCCGTGCCGCGGCGCTGCGGCGCACCGCCGAGCGGATGCGCGTGACGAACGTCACCGTCGAGGTCGCGGATGCCGCCCACTACCGCGCGGCCCAGCCTTTCGATCGCGTGCTCGTCGACCCGCCGTGCAGCGGCCTGGGGACGCTTCAAGGCCATCCGGACCTGCGCTGGCGCAGCTCCCCGGACGCGATAGCGACGCTGGCGCAGACGCAGGCGACGATCCTGCAAGCCGCGATCGCGGCGCTGCGTCCCGGCGGCGCGCTCGTCTATTCGACCTGCACGCTGTCACCGCAGGAGAACGAGCGCCAGATGGCCGCCAGCGGCGTACGAGTAAAATCCGAACGCCTCGTGCTGCCTCACCGTGATCGCTCCGATGGCTTCTACATAGCCCGTGCCTGCACGTGAGCACTGACGTCGGCCTGACCTGCCCGAACTGCAAGGAACCGTGGCTGCGGCCCGCTAACCTGCCGGGCCGCTACCGCTGCGTGTATTGCTTGCACCGCTTCGAGCTGTGCTCGCTGTGTCCCGACTGCGGGGAGCACTCGACCATCGTGCGGATGTCCAGGACGGCCATCCTGTCCTGCAACGCCTGCGACGCTTCGATGCTACGGGAGATCTGAATCCAGTCATGCCACTGAACGAACGCCATGTCGCGCCGTCGATCCTGTCGGCCGACTTCTCCGACCTCGTCGCCCAGGTGCGCGAGGTGATGGACGCCGGCGCGCGCGTCATCCACTGCGACGTCATGGACGGCCACTTCGTGCCGCCGATCACGTTCGGGCCGATGGTCGTCGCCGCCCTGCGCGAGACGCTGCCCGACGAGGCGTATCTCGACGTCCACCTCATGATCGAGTACCCGGAGCGCCACGTCGCCGAGTTCGCCAAGGCGGGCGCGAACGGGATCACGATCCACGCCGAGGCGACGCCGCACATCGACTACACGCTGTCGGCGATTCGCGAGGCCGGCTGCCGCGCCGGGCTCGTCGTCTGCCCCGGCACCCCACCGGACTTCTTCGCGGAGTCCGATGTCGACCTTGCGCTGATCATGACCGTCAACCCCGGCTGGGGCGGGCAGCCGTTTCTGCGCAGTCAGCTCGACAAGATCCGCCGCGTGCGCGAGATGCTCGGCGCGCAGACGCCGATCGAGGTCGACGGCGGCGTCAACGCACAGACGGCCGCCGACTGCGCCGAGGCCGGCGCGACGTGGTTCGTCGCGGGCTCGGCGATCTTCGGCTCCGACGATCCGGCGGCGACGTTCCGCGAGATCGCGGCGGCCGTCGGCGCGGACCGGCAGCCGGCTGGATGACCGCCGACGGCACGATCGTCTCGACGACGGACCTGCAGCGCCGCTACGGCGAGGGCCCCGCTGCCGTCGATGCGCTGGCGGGCGTCAGCGTCGAGATCGCGCGCGGGCAGTTCACGGCGATCATGGGCGCGTCGGGCTCGGGCAAGTCGACGCTCATGCACCTGATGGCCGGGCTGGACCGGCCGACCGGCGGCTCCGTCACGCTCGACGGCGTGGACATCGGCGGTCTCGACGACCGCCGCCTGACGGAGCTGCGCCGCGACAACGTCGGCTTTGTCTTCCAGGCCTTCAACCTGCTGCCGGTCCTGACGGCGGAGGAGAACCTCGTCCTGCCGCTGACGATCGCCGGGCGAAAGCCAGATCGCGAGTGGCTGGAGTCGCTGATCGAAACGGTCGGACTCGCCGAGCGCCGGACGCACCGCCCGTCGGAGCTGTCCGGCGGCCAGCAGCAGCGCGTCGCCGTGGCACGGGCGCTCGTGTCGCGGCCCGCCGTCGTGTTCGCCGACGAGCCGACCGGCAACCTCGACTCGGTCGCGTCCGCCGAGGTGCTCGAGCTGCTGCGCACGGCCGTCGACGAGTTCGACCAGACGGTCGTCATGGTCACGCACGACGCCATCGCCGCGTCCCACGCCGACCGGCTGCTCGTGCTCGCCGACGGTCGTATCGCCCACGACGGCAAGGCTGGCACGGCCGAGCAGATCCTCGACGTGATGAAGGCCGTGGGGCCGGGCGCGTGAGGAAGGTCGCGCTGCGCGGCCTGCGCGCGCGCCCCGTACGCACCGCGCTGACCGCGTTCGCCGTCGTGCTCGGCGTCGCGATGATTGCGGGCACCTACGTCCTGACGGACACGATCAACAAGTCCTTCACGGACATCTTCGCGCAGGCGAACGCCGGCACCGACGTCGTCGTCGTCCCGCGCAAGGTCGACAAGGACTTCTCCGAGACACCGCCGCCGCTGGACGAAGCGCTCGTGGAGCGCCTGCGCGCAACTCCCGGCGTGCAGGCCGCGGCCGGCTCGGTCTTCGGCGAAGTGTCGATCCGCGACCGGTCGGGCGATGCCGTCAGCGGCGGAGTCAACTTCGTCTCATCGCTGCAGCCCGCGCCGTTCGAGCAGTTTCGCTTCGTCTCCGGCCGCGCGCCGACCGGCAGCGGCGAGGTCGCGCTGGACACGAAGACGTTCACCAAGAACGGCTTCAAGCTCGGCGACAGCGTGACGATCGTCGGCGACCGGGGCGCGCGGCGCCTGCGCCTGGTCGGCAGCGCGCGGTTCGGCGAGGTCGCGTCGATCGGCGGATATCCGGTGGCGATCGCGACGCTGCCGCTGACCCAGGAGCTCTCGCGCCGCACAGGCAAGCTCGACACGATCTCCGTCGCCGGACGCCCCGGCGTGACGCCGGCACAGCTGCGCCTCAACGTGCGCGCGGCCCTCGGCGACGCGCCCCGTGACCGTGCGCACCGGCGCCGAGGACGCCGCCCAGCAGGCGAGCGACCTCGAGCAGAGCTTCGGGTTCTTCCGCACGGCGCTGCTCGTGTTCGGCGCGATCGCGCTGTTCGTCGGTGCGTTCGTGATCTACAACACGTTCACGATCACCGTCGCGCAGCGCACGCGCGAGCTCGCCCTGCTGCGCACGCTCGGCGCGACCCGGCGCCAGGTTCTGCGGTCGGTCATTCTCGAGGCGGCGATCATCGGCTTCATCGCATCGCTGCTCGGGCTGCTCGGCGGGCTGGCGCTCGCGCCCGCGTTGCGCGGCCTCTTCACGCTCATCGGCGCCGACCTGCCCGCGACCGGATCGGTGATCGCGGCGCGCACGATCATCGTGTCGCTGCTCGTCGGGGTGCTCGTGACGGTCCTGGCGAGCGTCGTCCCGGCGCTGCGCGCGACGCGGATCGCGCCGATCGTGGCGCTGCGCGAAGGGCTTACGGCGGCGCCGAGGCGCGGCCGCGGACGGCTGGTCCTCGCCACGGTGCTGTGCCTCGCCGGTGGCGTCGGGATCGCGCTCGGATTGTTCGGTGGCCAATCGGGCGGCAGCGCCGCGGCGACCCTCGGAGCGGGCGCCGTGGCCATCTTCCTCGGTGTGGCGCTCTTCAGCCCGCAGCTCGTGCGGCCGATCGCGGCGCTCGTCGGCAAGCCGCTCGAAGCCGTTGCCGGGATGAGCGGCCGGCTCGCGCGCGAAAACGCGATCCGCAACCCTGCGCGAACGGCTGTCACCGCCGCCGCGCTGATGGTCGGGGTCGCGCTGGTCGCCTTCGTGTCGATCTTTGCCGCGGGGCTGCGCGGCTCGATCGATCGCGCCGTCGACCGCTCCTTCGCCGGCGATCTCACCGTGCGCGACAAGTCGGGCTTCCGCCCGACCCCGGCGGCGGTCGCGGACGTGGTGCGGCGCGTTTCAGGCGTGCGCGTCGTCAGCAGCGTGCGCTTCTCGCAGGCCAAGCTCGCCGGGCGCAAGAGCACGACCTCGGTGACGGGGATCGACCCGGCGACGATCGCGGACACCTACCGGCTGAGCTGGAAGGCTGGTTCGGACGCGACGCTGAAGAGCCTCGGACCCGCTGACATCCTCGCCGACGCCGGCTTCTCGGACTCCGTGAAGGTGGGGGACCGCTTGTCGATGCTGACGCCCGCCGGCAAGCGTGTCTCGTACGTGGTGCGCGGCGTGCTCAACGAAGGCAAGGACTTCGGCCTGTTCGGCGGCGGGCTGGTCGTCCCCAACAGCCGCATGACGCTGGACTTCGACGTGAAGGACGACTCGTTCGTCTTCCTGCGCTTCGCCGACGGCGCGAACGCCGGCACGACGCGCCGGGCCATCGACACGGCGCTGGCTGCGTCCTTCCCGGACGTCGAGACGCAGGATCGCGGGCAGGTCAAGGACCAGCAGGCCGGCCAGATCAACCAGCTGCTGTACCTCATCTACGCGCTGCTGGCGCTATCGGTGATCGTCTCGCTGTTCGGGATCGTGCTGACGCTGGCGCTGTCGATCTTCGAGCGCACGCGCGAGCTCGGGCTGCTGCGGGCGATCGGCGCCTCACGCCGCCAGGTCAAGCGGGTCGTACGCTTGGAGGCGGTCATCACGTCGCTGATCGGGGCACTGCTCGGGCTTGTGCTGGGTGTCCTCTTCGCGCTCGTGATCAGCCGGCCGCTGGCGGAGGAGGGCTTCCGGCTGACGTTCCCGGTCTTCACGCTGCTGGCGCTGCTCGTCGGCGCGGCTGCCGCGGGGGTGCTCGCGTCGCTCTGGCCGGCGCGCCGGGCAGCGCGGCTGGACGTACTGCAGGCGCTGGCGTACGAGTGACGCTAGCGTGCCGGCGCATCGTGCTCGTTCGCTGGTTGCCTGTGGCGGTCGCCCTGCTGGGCTTTACGTTCGGCGCTCCCGCCGCGAGCGCGAGCGGCCCGGGGATAACGCTCTTCGCGCCCAATCGCGTGCAGCCGGTCACGCTGTCAGGCGCGCAGATCGCCGCCAGGGCGAACGTCGGACCGCGGCGCTACACGCTGCGCAGGAGCCCCGGCTCGGCTGGCACGAAGCTCACGCTCAGGGGCATGTCGATCCGTGGACTGCTCCAGCTCGCGGGCCTCAATCCCGACGCGATCAACTTCGTCACGATCGTGCGCGAAAACGGCAGCCTGCTTGGCCTCACGAGCGCCGACCTCGCCGATCCGCCGCCGTTTCCCGAGGGACCGGCGCTCGTCACCGAGGAGAACGGGACGACGCGCTTCTTCCGGCCCATCCGTGACGTGGACGGGACCAACGCAGAGGACAACATCACGACGTCGAGCGCCGGGCCGCTGGAGATATCGGTCGACGGCGGCGGGCTGCTGGCGATCAAGGCGCAGGCCAGCCGCAGGAAGGTGCGCACCGGCGACATGGTCACGTTCAGCGCCCGCGTGCGATTTCCGCCGCCGGGCGCGCAGCTGACCTACCGCTGGGATTTCGGCGACGGCGCCAGCGCCACGGGCGAGCAGGCGACGCACGTGTACACGATCGCCGGCGACATGCAGGCGCAGGTCTCGGTGCGCGGAACCGCGGGATCGACCGCCCGCTGCAAGACGAGTTGCGGCGGCGTGGCGACGGTCGACGTGCGCGTCGGCGATCCGCCCGAGCGCAAGCAGGCGCCCGACACGACGCCCGGCAGCGGCACCGGCAACCCGCAGGCGCCGGGCTCCTCGGCCGGCGGTCCCGTCGCCGGCCAGGGCGGCAGCGGGGGAGGCCCCGGTACCGGCAGCGCCGGCGGTGCGCCGGCGGTGACGCCGAAACGCAAGCCCAAGCGCAAGCCCGCGCCGGCGCGGACCAAGCCGGCGCCGCCCAGCGAGCGGGCGTCCGGAGGGTCGCCGGTCACCGGCGTGCTCCTCGCCGGCGAGGAGACGTTGCCGACCGGCAAGCTCCCGGCGCCCACACCGTCCTCCTCCTCGTCTTCGCAACCCGGCGGAGACCCCAAGGGCCTGCAGGCGACGCGCGGAGGCAGCGAAGATCCCGGCCGGATCGGCGGCGGTGTCGCGCTCGCGCTCGTCGTCATCGCACTCGGCGCGCTTCGCGAGCGCAGACACGTCAAACTGCGCGTCGCATGATCGCCGCGGGGGGAATCGAGGAGCTGCTGTTCGTCATCGCCGAGGCGCTGCGCGTGCCCGTGCTCATCGCCGCGCTCGTCGCGGCGCTGTTCATGCTCTTCGACCTGGGTACGTTCCTCGTCGAGCTCGTGCGGCGGCGCCGGGCCGGGCGCGGCGAGCTCGTGCAGCAGGCGTCGGAGAGCGCCCGCAGGTCGCTCGGGATCAACGATCCTCCGGGCGCGGAACGCGCTCTGTTGCCGCTCGCCTCGAGCGCACAGATGGCCGACGCGCTCTACGAGCTCGTCGCCCATCACAACGAGCCGGGCGCGAGCGACCGGCGCGCCAAGGCGCTCGCCGACTTCGACCTGAGCTCGCTGCGCAAGCTCGAGCGCAGCCGGATGCTCGTGCGCTTCGGCCCCGCGCTCGGGCTGATGGGCACGCTGATCCCGCTGTCGCCCGCGCTCGACGGCCTCGCCAAGGGGAACGTCTCGCAGCTCTCGGAGAACCTGCGCGTCGCGTTCAGCGTGACGGTCATCGGCCTGCTGATCGGCGCGGTCGCGTTCGCGGTCTCGCTCGTGCGCGACCGCCTCTACGCGCAGGATCTGTCCGACCTCGAGTACGTCGCCGCGACGCTGGCGCCGGAGGAGGCCTGAGTGAAGTCGCGTGTGACACCACGCGCGCGGCTGCGCGGAGACCGTTCCGGCGACCCGCTCGACGGCCTCGTGAACCTGTTCGATCTCGGCATCGTCCTCGCCGTGGCATTCCTGCTCGCCGCGCTGCAGTCGGTGAACCTGACCGACCTGCTGACGCGCTCGAACGTCACGGTCCTGCGCACGGAGGCCAATCAGCAGACGCTGATCGTCAAGCAGGGCGATCAGATCAAGACCGTCCGGTTGAGCAAGAAGACGGTTACCGCGCAGGGCGAGCAGGTGGGCGAGGTCTACCGGCTCGCCGACGGGCGCCTCGTGTACGTCAAGGGCGCCGCGGCCAAGACGCCTTGAGCTGACTGCGGGAAAGCGACGACCGCCGTGCGCCACACGGCGAGGATCTGCACGCGGTCGCCCGCAGGCGCGCCAAGACCTGACCGTGTCCGACTTCGCGCGCCGTGCGCCTGGTCCGCGACGAGCGCGCTCATGCAAGGTGCGTCCAGTTATGACGAGCACCGTTACCGTCTACTAGCGGCACTCCCATCGGCTCGAACCGGAAGGACGGTCCCTGCCTCCCGGTCTATCCCCAATCCAAGGAGCCAGCTTCCCAAATGCAGCGTTCATCGATCGCCATCACCGCCATCACGGCGCTTGTGGTGTCCGCCGTACTCGCCGTCTCAGCGCTCGGCGCGACGAAGACCGTCACCATCGGCGACAACTTCTTCAAGCCGAAGAGCGTCAGCGTCAAGAAGGGTTCGACCGTCAAGTGGGTCTGGAAGGGCAAGAGCCCGCACAACGTCACGGTCATCTCCGGCCCGGTGAAGTTCAAGTCGCCGACGCAGAAGACGGGCACCTTCTCCAAGAAGCTCTCGAAGAAGGGCACGTACAAGATCATCTGCACGATTCACGGCTCGGTGCAGTCGCTGAAGATCAAGGTCAGCTGAGCACGAGCTAAGCACGCGAGGCATGGCTGCGGCGCGAGCGTTCGCGCCGTGGCTCAGCCTCTCGTGCTGTGCCCGTTGACCCGCTCGCAGTTGCGCACCCGGTCGCGGCGGTCCTTCAGCACGCGGTCGTAGCCAGGGCCGCAGTCGATGACATCCCTCCCGCCGGCCACGGAGCGGATCGTGTCGTCGCCGGCACCGCCGTATATCCGGTCCAGCCCGTAGCCGCCGTTCAGGGAATCGGCGCCTGCACCGCCGTACAGCCGGTCGCTCCCCCGTCCGCCCTCGAGCTCGTCGTTGCCGGCGCCGCCGAAGATGCGGTCGTTCCCGAAGCGGCCGAAGACCTTGTCGTTGCCGCCGTCGCCATGCAGCACGTCCGAGCCGTTGCCACCGTCGACGTAGTCGTCGCCCTCCTTGCCGAACAGCGTGTCGCTGCCGCCCCAGCCCAGGAGGTTGTCGACGAGCGGCGTGCCGACGAGGCGGTCGCTGCCCTGGGTTCCGCGGCGCACCTCGTGCGACAGACCGCCGCTCGCCGGCGAGGCCGCCGCCGCTGCACGCCCGCCCCCACGCAGCAGCCCCGCGTTCGTGTGGCCGGCCACCGGATCGAAGCCGGCATCGTGGACCGGGTCGCCGAGCACGATCTGCTCGCAGCCGAGGGTCGCCTCGCCTTCGCTGCGGGAGGAGACGTAGACCGTGTCCTGGCCGTCGCCGCAGTCGACGTTGTCGATCGCCGAGCCGGTGTAGATCGTGTCGTCGCCGGGACCGCCGGCGATGCTGTCCTCGCCCGCGCGGCCGCCTGAGATGAGGTCGTTGCCGTCGCCGCCGCGGATCTCGTCGTTGCCCGCGCCGCCGTCGATGACGTCGTCGCCGGGTCCGCCGTCGGCCGCGTCGGCGCCGTTGCCGAGCAGGATGATGTCGTTGCCGTCGCCCCCGAGAACCTGGCGGTCCGAGCCGCGATTGGAGTCGATGTAGTCCTCGCCCGGGCCACCGTCGACGAGGCGGTCGTCGCCGAAGCGCGCTTCGACGATGAAGTCGTTGCCCTCGCCGCCGCGCAGCGCGTCGTCGCCGTCGTCGCCGTCGATCGAGTCGTCGCCGGGTCCGCCCTCGATCGTGTCGTTGCCGGTACCGCCCTCGATCCGGTCGTTGCCCTCGCCACCGTCGAGGTCGTCGGCGCCCGAGCCGCCGAGCAGCCGGTCGATGCCGAGCCCGCCGAGCAGCTTGTCGGCCGCGAAGCCGCCGGAAAGCAGGTCGTCGCCGAGCCCGCCGAGCAGGGTGTCGCTGGAGCCGCCACCGCGCAGGATGTCGTTCGTCACCCCGCCGACGAGCCGGTCGACGAGCGCGCCGCCTTGCTCGATCAGGCCCGCCGACGCCGGCGTGGCGCTGAGGGACATGCCCAGGATGAGCGCGGTGATGAACGCGACGGCATTTCGCATTGCACCCGTTGTCGGCCGCGTGAGCCGGGGGACGCAGCGCTCTGACCCACGCTACGACAAATGTTCATCGCCGCCGGCGGTACAGCGCCGCCAGCAGCGCGCACAGCAGCGCGGTCGCCCCGACGTAGCCGATCTCCGCGCGCAGCAACTGGTCCTCGACGACCGGGCTCAGCATCCATGCCACGAACGCCGCCGCGCTCAAAAGCCAGGCGAGCGCTGCCCCGAGCGCCTGTCCGCGGGCGAGCGCGGCCTGGTTCAGGGTTCCGCCGATGAGATGAAAGCCCATCCCCAGGCCGACGAGCGCCAGGCCGCCCCGCGCGAGGTCGCGGTTGATGTCGAACAGCCCCGAGACGACCGGTGGGCCGATCGCGAACAGCCCGACCGCGACGGCGAGCGCGAAGCCGCCGCTCGCCAGCACCGTCATGCGGATCGCGCGCCGGAACTCGGCGTCGCCCGCCGTCGCCTGCAGTCCCGCCAGATGCGGAAGCAGCGATCCCTGCACGGCCTGGAAGAGCTGCAGCGGTGCCCGCGCGATCAGCAGCACGCTGAAGACGACGCCCGCCAGGGCAGCATCGGTCGATGTCCCCTTGACGGTCAGCACCGCCGCATTGAGGAGCGTCTGCTCGGCGAGCATGACCGCGAAGACCGCGAACGCGAAGCCGGTTCCGCGGCGCAGCGTCAGGCCGCCCTCGGTCTTCTGTACCGCGTCGCGATCGGCGGGCGGATCGTCGCGCCGCGAGAAGAACAGTGGCACGACAACGAGCGAGACCAGGGGTGCGGCCGCCATCCCCAGCGCGACGGCCGACTGCCCGGCCGCGATTCCGACGATCACCGCCAGCGCGAAGCAGACCCGTGCGACGGCCTCCAGGAAGACCAGCGCGCCGTACAGCGCGAAGCGCTGGTGGCCGGCGAGGAAGCCGCGCGCGAAGTAGCTCGCCGCGTACGCGAGCACGCCTACCACCAGGATCCAGTACAGCGCCCGCGAGCCGTCGAAGACGCCGTCCTGCAACGGCCCGCGAGCTACCAGGGCGGCCGCGAGGAAGATGAGCGCGAAGGCGGCCTGGATGAGCAGCGCGACGCGCAGGTCGTGCCCGCCGCTGTGTCCACGCGCGCGCCGGTCGGCGATCGTTCGCGACAGCAACTGCTCGATCGGGCGGTAGATCACCGACGTGATCACGAACATGATCGCCCAGACCAGCGAGATGCGCGTGTACTCGACATCGCTCAGCGCGTGCGCGGCGAGCGCGAAGTACGCGAACGTCACGATCCCCGTCGTCGCGATCCCGACCGACAGGATGCGAGCGCCGCGGCCGTAGCCGGAGCGCGAAGCGGCGACGGAGGCCGACAAATCTAGAGCGCCACGAGCAGCATGGTCCACGGAAACGGCGTCCGCGCCTCCACGACGGTGCCGTGCCGGGAGAGCAGCCCGACGAAGCTGCGATTGGACCAGTGGTTCAGGTGCCCGGGCGTGTTGCCGAGATCCTTCAGATAGGCGCCGCGAGCCATGTTGAGCCCGCGCCAGAGCGGCTCGCGCGGGACCGAGACGAGCAGGTGGCCGCTTGCCACACGCGCCATCTCGGCGACCGTGTGCTCCGGATCCGGGACGTGCTCGAGTACCTCGATCGCGGTCGCGACGTCGAACTCGCCATCGCCGAACGGCAGGTTCTCGGCCTTCATGACGCGGTATTCGAGGTTCGGCGCCTGGCGGCCTTCCCACAGCGCGTGCAGCCCCGGGTCGTCGAGGTCGATCCCGACGACGCGGCGGTCGCCGAGGCGCTGCGCCCAGCGGTGGGTCAGCACGCCCTCGCCACAGCCGACGTCGAGTAGCGAGGCGGGAGCCGCCTGATCGAACAGCTCGTCCAGCGTGCGCTCGAAGCCCGCCATGAGCCGTCGAACCACCGGATTGGTCGAGCCGTACTTGTCGTAGGTGTTGCCGGTGACGGTCCCTTCGGCGTCGACCGTCACGGCCGGCCCTGCCGGCGTCACAGCCGCACCACTGCGTGCTCCTCGGTCTTGCCGGTCGCCGCGCCGGCACCGGCACCGGTCGTCGCATCCTGACCGGACGGCGTCGCGCCCGGCTCGTAGTGTGACGGCGCCACGCCGAGCTGCAGCTCGATGCGCCGCACGCGCTCGAACGTACGCTGGACCAGCGTTCGCTGCCCCGCGATGAGATCGCCGATGACGCCGAGCGCGGCGAGCACCATCGCGGCGTTAAACAGCACCGCGCCGAGGATCAGCGACTGGACGTGGCCCTTGCCCTCGCCGGCGACGAGGTAGAAGTAGGCGAAGCGCCCCCAGACGACGAATGCGATCAGCCCGATCACCGCGGCCGCAGTCATGAACACCTTCAGCGGCTCGTACTGCGTGTAGATGCGGAAGATCGAGACGCTGTTGCGCCGCACGTAGGCCCACATCGACGGAAACAGACGCGATTCCCGCGTCTTGGGATTCGTCCCGATGGCGACGTGGTCGACGGCGACGAGCAGCTTGCCCGCCTGGATGATCGTTTCCAGCGTGTAGGTGAACTTCGAGACGACCGCCATCTGCAGCGCGGCCTCGCGGTTGTAGGCGCGAAAGCCCGAGGTCGTGTCCGGCACTTCGGTCGACGACGCCCGGCGCACGACCCATGAGCCCAGGCGCTGGAGCGTCTTCTTCAGCGGCGAGAAGTGCTCGATGCCCATCACCTCGCGGTCGCCGACGACCATGTCGGCGCGGCCGGCGAGGATCGGCGCGACGAGCTTGTGGATGTCTGCGCCCTGGTACTGGTTGTCGGCGTCGGTGTTGACGATCACGTCGGCGCCGAGCTTCAGGCATGCATCCAGGCCCGCCTGGAACCCGGCGGCGAGGCCCTTGTTGTTCGTCAGGCGGACGATGTGATCGACCCCGCCGGCGCGCGCGACCTCGATCGTGCGGTCGGTGGAGCCGTCGTCAACGACGAGCCACTCCACAGCGTCGAAGCCGGGGACCGCACGGGGCAGGTCGGCGAGCGTCGCAGGGAGATACAGCTCCTCGTTGAAGCACGGGATCTGGATGATCAGCTTCATACGGCGGGTCGGCATGGAATCCTAACGGCCATCGCAGCGTCATCAGTGCCCAGCGCTCCCAGCCCGGCCGCCGTCGCGTCGCCGCCGCCCGCCGAGGCTCCCTCGGCGCGGCGGCGGCTGCGCGTCGCCACGACGGCGAGACTGGAGCGTCTCGGGCTCGCCTGCGTCTCCCTCGCCGCGCTCGCCGGCTTCCTCGTCTTTCCGACCTATCCGAACTACGACTCCTACTACTCGCTGCTGTGGGGGCGCGAGCTCGTCGGCCTCGATCCGCTGTCGTTCACCGCCTACAGGGCGCCGACGGAGCACCCGCTGGCGATCGCCTTCGGCGCCCTGCTGACGCCGCTGGGCGACGGCGCCGACCGCGTCATGGTCGCGTTCGCAGTGCTGTCGTTCCTGCTGCTCGTCGTCGGGGTCTACGTTCTCGCCAAGACGGCGTTCACGCCGCTCGTCGGGGCCGTGGCCGCCGGGCTGCTGATCACGCGCTTCGATTACCCGTTCCTCGCCGCGCGCGGCTACATCGACATCCCGTATCTGGCGGTCGTCATCTGGGCTGCGGTCGTCGAAGCGCGGGCGCCGCGACGACATCCGGTGCGCGTCCTGGTCCTGCTCGCGGCGGCCGGGCTCATGCGCCCCGAGGCTTGGCTGCTCGCGGGGCTGTATTGGCTGTACCTGCTCCCGCGCGCCACCTGGAAGCAGCGTGCGACCTACGCGCTGCTGGCCGCCGTCGGCCCGCTCGTCTGGGCGGCGATCGATCTCGCGGTGACGGGCAACCCGCTGTACTCGCTGACGGCGACGAGCGAGCTCGCCGAGGAGCTCGGTCGCAACAAGGGGGTCGCGGCGGTGCCGGAGGCGCTGTACGCGTTTCTCATCAAGCTCGCGAAGTTCCCGGTCGTGCTCGGCGCCGCGATCGGGCTCGTGCTGGCGATCGTCCTGACGCCGCGCCGCGCGCTCATGCCGCTGACGTTGCTGCTCGTCGGCGCGGGCACGTTTGCGCTGGTCGGCTTCGCCGGCCTGTCGGTCATCGACCGCTACCTGCTCGTGCCCTCGCTGTGCGTGATGATCTTCGCGGCGGTCTTCGTCGCGGGCTGGACGATGCTCGAAGCGGGCAGCCGCTGGCGGCGGATCTGGTCGGTCCTCGCCTCTGCGCTCGTCGTGTTCGGGATCGTCTTCACGGTCACGCGCGTTAACCTCACCCAGCTTCACAACGAGCTTCGCTTCCGCGGCGACTCGCACACGGCGCTGGAGCGCGTGCTGCGCGCCCCGGCCGTCGCGTCCGCGCTTCGCTGCGGCCATCTCTACGTGCCCAACCACAAGCTCATCCCCGACGTGCGCTGGATCCTCGACCGCCCGCGGACGGGCGTGCTCGCGCGTTCGAGCGACAAGGTCGGCGAGCCCCGCCGCGGTGTCGTACTGCTCGTGCACGACCGGATGGCGATCTTCAAGCAGGCGCTGGTCACCGACGACGACAAGACCATCGACAACCTGCCGCCCGCCGGCTTCACGCGAGCCGCGACGAGCCAGTACTACGCCGCCTATGTCCACTGTTGAGAGCCCCTACCGCGAGAGCACCGTGTCGCCCAACGGCCACGACGACCTGCTGACGTCGCCGCTTCTGGGCGGCCTGCGGCGGCCGGGCAACGACCGGCTGCTGTGGGGCCTGGCGATCGCGGCGGTGCTCGGGCTCGCCCTCGGGCTGCGCCTGTGGGGCACCGGGCATGGACTGCCCTACGCCTACAACGCCGACGAGAACGCGCATTTCGTCACGCGGGCGATCGGGCTGTTCGGCCACAACTGGAATCCGCACTACTTCTCCAACCCGCCGGCGTACACGTACCTCGCGCACATCGTGCTGAGCCTCTGGTACGGCGGCCGCGCCGGCGTCTCCGACGCCTTCGCCGCCGACCCAACCGAGATCTGGGTCATCGGGCGGGTCCTCGCGGCGATCCTCGGCACGCTCGCCGTCTGGCTGCTGTACCTCGCCGGCTCGCGCCTGCTGGATCGCCGCGTCGGGCTTCTCGCAGCCGGGCTGTTCGCCGTCTCGTTTCTGCCCGTCTTCTACTCCAAGCTCGCGCTCAACGACGTGCCGACGCTGGCGGGCGTCTGCCTGGCGCTGTGGGGGGCGGCGGGGGTGCTGCGCTTCGGGCGCCTGCGCGACTACCTCGTCGCGGGCGTCGGCCTGGGCCTGGCGTGCGCGACGAAGTACACCGGCGGAATCGTCCTGCTACCGCTCGTCGCCGGCGCGTCAGCCCAGTTCGCGGCCGCCGGGGGCAGGGGGCCGGCGATGCGCGGGCTCGGCATCGCGTGCATCGCAGCCTTCGTGACGTTCGTCATCTTCAACCCCTACGCGCTGCTGGACTTCGCGGCCTTCAAGGACGGGCTGACGCATCAGTCCGACGCGTCGGGCGACGCGGCGGGCAAGCTCGGGCTGACACAGGACAACGGCTACGTCTACTACCTGTGGTCGCTGGGCTGGGGGATGGGCTGGGTGCCGCTGATCGTCGCCGTCGGCGCCGCGGCGCGGCTGTGGCTCGACGAGTCGCGCCTGGTCTGGTTCCTCGTCCCGGCGGTCATCATCTTCGTCCTCTTTATGGGCTCGCAGGCGCGCTACTTCGGGCGCTGGGTGATGCCGGTCATGCCGATGATCTGCATTCTCGCCGCGTACGGGGCGGTCGAGTTCGCCGACTGGGCGTCGCGGACGAGACCATTGCTGAAGCCGACGTTCATGGCCGCCGTCGTCGTCGCGCTGTGCGGGCAGGGATTCGTCTACTCGCTGCACAGCGGACTCGTCCTCTCGCGCGAGGACACGCGCAACCTGACGCGCGAATGGATGGTCGCCAACGTGCCGCTGGGGACGAAGATCGTCGTCGAGCCGGTCGTGCCCGACCAGTGGGCGCAGGACATCGGCAACCCCTCGCCGGTCGTGGCCAACGGCAATCGCTGGGTCAAGTACCCGACGAGCCGCTCGAACATCAACCCGCGCACGGGCAAGCCGATGACCGGTCCGGGGGAGGTCGTCAACATCGAGGACTACGAAAAGGTGCTGCGCCCCGAGCTCGTCGACGCCTACCAGCGACAGGGTTACTGCTGGGTCGTCGTCGGATCGACCCAGCGCGGGCGCGCCGAGGCGGAGCCGAAGGAGGTGCCGGGAGCGCTCGCCTACTACAGGACGCTCGAGCAGCGCTCGCGTGTTGCGCATGTCGTCTCGCCGTACTCCAAGGGCGAGGGTCCGGTGGGCTTTAACTTCGACTGGACCTTCAACTACTACCCCCTCGCCTACAACCGGCCGGGCCCGGAGATGACCATCTATCGCCTTGGAGGTGGCCAGTGCACTTCAGGCTGATTCCCCTCCTATAGTTGCTCGCGTGTCAGTGCTGACCGCGGCCGACCACGACCACCTCGCGCGTTCGATCGAGCTCGCCGAATTCGGCCTCGGGCGCGTGCATCCCAACCCGATGGTCGGCGCGCTGATCGTCCGCGAGGGCACCGTGCTGAGCGAGGGATCGCACGAGGAGTGCGGCGGCCCGCACGCCGAGGTCAACGCGATCGCCGCCGCCGGTGACGCGGACCTTACGGCCGCGACGCTGTACGTCTCTATGGAGCCGTGCTGTCACCACGGCAAGACGCCGCCCTGCACCGACGCGATCATCGCCGCGGGAATCACCCGCGTCGTCATCGCTTCGGACGATCCGAGTGCCAAGGCGGCCGGACGTGGCCTTGGGATCCTGCGCGACGAGGGGCTCGAGGTCGAGGTCGCCGAGGGCGACATCGCGGCGCGCGCGCGGCTGATCAACCAGGCCTTTCGCAAGCACGCCCGCACGGGCCGGCCGTGGGTCCTCTTTAAGTCCGCGATGACGCTCGACGGCAAGGTCGCGACGCGCACCGGCGACTCGCAGTGGATCTCCGACGAGTCCAGCCGCAACCGCGCGCACCGCTGGCGCGCGAGCGTCGACGCCGTCGCCGTCGGCATCGGGACGGCGCTCGCCGATGACCCACGCCTGACATCGCGCGTGGAGGGGGTCCACCACCAGCCGCGCCACATCGTCTTCGACTCGACGGCCCGCCTGCGCCTTGACTCACAGCTCGTGTCGGCGGCGCCGCGGCTGCCGCTGACCGTCGTCGTCTCGCGCGCCGCTCGGCGCTCGGCGACCGAGGCACTCGAGATGGCCGGCGCCGACGTCGTCGTCGCGACCGGCGAGAACGAGCCCGCCCGCATCCGCTCGGCGCTGGATCAGCTTGGTTCGAGCGGCTTGACCTCGATCCTGCTGGAAGGCGGCCCGCACCTGGCGGGCGCGTTCCTCGACGCCGGCGAGATCGACGAGGTGCGGCTCTTCCTCGCCCCGCTGCTGCTCGGAGGGCGCGCCGCGCGCGACCCGCTGGAGGGCGAGGGCGTCGAGCGGATCTCCGAGGCGCTGCGCGCGCTGACGCTTGACTGCGAGCGTGTCGCCGCCGACCTGCTCGTGTCGGCACGGCTACGGGAGTGGTGACACCCCGGTGTTCACCGGCCTGGTGGCGGACCGCGGCGCCATCGAGGCGGTGCAGGCGACCGACGACGGGGTCCGGCTGACGCTCTGCACCAGGCTTGCGAGCGAGCTTCAGGAAGGCGACTCGATCGCGGTCAACGGCGTCTGCCTCACCGCCACCGATGTCCAGGCCGATCGCTTCGCGGCCGACGTCATGCACGAGACGCTCGAGCGCTCGACGTTCGCCGCCGCCGCCGCCGGCGCCGACGTGAACCTCGAGCTCGCGCTACGCGCCGCCGACCGGCTCGGCGGTCACATCATGCAGGGGCACGTGGATGGCGTCGGCACCGTGACGGGCGTCCGCGCGGACGGCTTCGCGCGGGTCGTGACGATCGCCGCTGCGGCCGACGTGCTGCGCTACGTCGTCCTCAAGGGGTCGATCGCCGTCGACGGCGTCTCGCTCACGGTCGCACGGATCGACGGCGAGGGCTTCGACGTCTCGCTCATCCCCGAGACGCTGGAGCGCACGAGCCTCGGCGCGGTGGAGGCCGGAGCCGCGGTGAACCTCGAGGTCGACGTGCTCGCGAAGTACGTCGAGAAGCTGCTGAACGGGCGCGGCGCCGCCGGATGACCGGTCCTTCATGGGCAATCTGCTAGCCAGCCGGCCTGCGGGTTTGCGAAGCTGATGGGCATGACGCCGAAGACCCGCAGCCCGTTCGCCACGATCGAGGAGGCGCTCGAAGACATCCGCCAGGGGAAGATGGTCGTCGTCTGCGACGACGAGGACCGCGAGAACGAGGGCGATCTGACGATGGCCGCCCAGTTCGCGACGCCCGAAGCCGTCAACTTCATGGCAAAGGAGGGGCGCGGGCTGATCTGCCTCTCGCTGACCCCGGATCGTTGCGACGAGCTTGGCCTCGACCTGATGGCGGCGAAGAACGAATCACCCTTCGAGACGCCGTTCACCGTCTCCGTCGAGGCCCGCGTGGGGGTCACGACAGGCATATCCGCGCACGATCGCGCTCACACGATCCAGATCGCGATCGACCCCGAGAGCTCGCCGCGCGATCTCGTCCAGCCGGGGCACATCTTTCCGCTGAAGAGCAAGCCCGGCGGTGTGCTCGAGCGCGCCGGCCAGACCGAGGCCGCGGTCGACCTCGCCCGCCTCGCCGGGCTGAACCCGTCGGGCGTCATCTGCGAGATCCTCAACGACGACGGGACGATGGCGCGGGTGAACGACCTCGTGCCCTATTGCGAGCGCCACGGCCTGCGGATGACCACGGTCGCCGACCTGATCGCGTACCGCAGGCGACACGACAAGCTCATCGAGCGCGTCGTCTCGACGAAGCTCCCGACCGGCTTCGGCGACTTCGAGGCCGTCGGCTACCGCGAGCTTCACAGCGGCAAGCACCACGTCGCGCTCGTCAAGGGTGCGGTTGCCGGCGTATCCGACGTGCTCGTGCGCGTCCATTCGGAGTGCCTCACGGGCGATGTCTTTCACTCGCTGCGCTGCGACTGCGGCGAGCAGCTCGAGTCCGCGCTGGCGATGATCGAGACCCAGGGCCGCGGCGTGCTGCTGTACCTCTCCCAGGAGGGACGCGGGATCGGCCTGCTGAACAAGCTCAAGGCCTACAAGCTGCAGGAGGGCGGGCTGGACACCGTCGAGGCCAACCTCCAGCTCGGCCTGCCCGCCGACCTGCGCGACTACGGCATCGGCGCACAGATCCTTGTTGACCTCGGATTGAGCTCGATCCGGATCCTGACGAACAACCCGAAGAAGATCCGCGGGCTGGAGGGCTACGGGCTGTCGGTCAGCGAGCAGGTGCCGATCGAGCATGTGCCCAACGCCCACAACGAGGCCTACCTGCGCGCCAAGCGCGAGCGCATGGGCCATACGCTGCACCACCAAGGTCTCGACGTGGACAAGGAGATGCTCCACGACGAGGAAGAGCGCGACCACCGGGACGAGGAGCGCTGATGGCTGTCGAAGTGCGTTACGCGATCGTCGTCGGGCGCTTCTACGAGGAGCTGGCCGAGCGCCTCGTGGCAAGCGCGACGCGCGTATTCGAGGAGGCGGGGGCCGATCACGTCGACGTCTTCGACGTCCCGGGCGCGTTCGAGCTTCCGCTCGCGGCGTTGTTTGCGGCGCAGACCGGCCGCTACACCGGGGTCGCGTGCCTCGGCGCGGTCATCCGCGGCGAGACAAGCCACTACGAGTACGTCTGCGCCGAGGCCGCACGGGGCATCCAGGACGTCGGACTGCGCACCGGCGTGCCGTGTGGATTCGGCGTGTTGACGGTCGACAGCATGGACCAAGCGCTCGCGCGCACCGGCGACAAGCGCGATCAGGGAGCGGACGCCGCGCACGCGGTTCTGGCGCTGGCACGGGTTCGCGCCGAGCTGGCCTGAAGCGTTGGCGTGCCGGCAGTCGTGCCCAGCCCACAACCGCCCCGGAATGGGCCGTCGGCTCGATACGCTGGGGGGCGATGGAGGTTCTGGCTTTGACGCTCGTGTTCGTCGTGCACGTCATCGGCGGGGCGCTGCTCGTCTGGGCACTGCTCGACGACGAGGCACGCTCGGGCTGGCGGCGGCGCTGGCGCCGCGGCGGCGAGCCCGAGGGGCCGCCGCCGCATGGACCCCGACCGGCGGCCGTTGTCCGACCGCCGCTGCCGCTTCCGCACGCCGTGCCGAGCCCCGTACGCCTGCGGGAGCACGGCCGCCCCGGCGAGAAGTACCCGCGCCCGGCCCGGCGCCCGGCGCATCCGCCGGCGCCTGCTCCAGGGCGTCCGGTGCGGCGGTAGGCGACGCCGCGCGTACGCTAGTAGTCGCTCTTCGACTTGTCGGGCTTGACGCCGCCGCTGCCGCCACCGCCACCAAGTCGAGCGCGCGCGTCGGCAAGCTCGGCTTGAACGGTTTCGCGCTGGTTGGCGTACTTCAGTCGCTCGCGCAGGACGTCGATTGCCGCGGCCGGGTTGCCGGAGCGGTTCAGCGCGACGCCGAGGTTGAACAGGGCGTAGGCGAAGTTGACGTCGCCGGTCTTGCCGGCGGAGCGATAGCGCTCGACCGAGGCCTGTAGCGGCTGGACCGCCTCGCCGTAGCGGCCGGAGTTGATCAGCGCGAAGCCCTGTGCGTTGAGCCTAAACGGATCTGAGGACTGCGCCGAGGTGCGCTGCGCCTTCGGAGGCGCCGTGGTCGTTGCCGTGGCTGGCGCTGTCGCCGTCGAAGGTGCCGTCTCCGTAGCCGGCGCAGGCACGGTTTCGACGGCTGGCGCCGGTACCGTCTCGGCGGCCTGCTGCTGCGAGGTGGCCCGGGCGGCCGTCGAAGCTTGCTTCCGCGCGCCTGCCGGTTGGCCCGCCGTGGATTGCTCGCGCGCGGTGCGCTGGTTGTCCGTGCCGAGCGTGGTGAACGCGAACGCCACGACAGCGCCGGCGAGCACCGCCGCGATCGCGAGCAGCGGGATGATCGGGGAGCGCCGCGGGCTCGCGGATGCAAGGACCGGCTCGGGCGCGGAACCCGGCAGGGGATCGTGGGAGGGCGGCGGTGACGGCGCCAGCCACGGAGGCTCCGGCTCCGGCTCCGGCTCCGGCTCCGGCTCGGGCTCCGGCGCACGCGGCGCCGGCACCGGCGCCGCCAGCGGCGTGATCGGAACCGTCGGATCCACCGTCCGCTCCGGGTGTGTCAGCGCGCGTTCGATGTCGTCCACGAGCGAGATCGCCGACTTGGGTCGAGCGGCCGGATCCTTCGCCAGCCCGCGCAGGAGCACAGGATCGATCGCGGCCGGCAGCTCGGGCGCCGTCTGCGATGCCCGCGGCGGCGGCTTCTCGGCGTGCTGGCGCAACTGCGCGGTCGCCGGCCCGTCGTCGAACGGCCGCTTGCCGGTGAGCAGTTCGTAGGCCACGACTGCCAGCGCGTAGCGATCGCTCGCCGCGGTCGCGGCCTGCCCGAGCGCCTGCTCCGGCGAGAGGTAGGCAACCGTTCCGAGCACCTGCCCGGTCTGGGTCATGTGCGTGTCGTCCGCCAGCCGCGCGATTCCGAAGTCGCAGACCGCGAGGCGATCCTGCGCGTCGAGCAGGAGGTTCGCGGGCTTGACGTCACGGTGGACGATCCCCGCCGCGTGGGCGACATCGAGCCCCGCGGCGGCCTCGCGCAGCCAGCGCAGGGCAGTCGCCTGCGGCACCCGCGTGCCCCGCTCGCGGGCCGCTCGCAGCCGGTCCGCGACCGTCCCGCCGGCGAAGTACTCCATGACGATGAACGCATCGCTGGCGTGCTCGCCGATGTCGTAGATCGTGGCGATGTGGGGGTGCTCGGAGACCCGCGCGGCCGTCCGCGCCTCGCGCTGAAAGCGTGCGCCGGCGCGCGGATCGGCAGCAAAATGGGCGCCGAGCACCTTGACCGCGACAATCCGGTCCAGCAGCAGATCCTCGACCTCCCAGACCGAGGCCATACCGCCGCTGGCGATGTGACGTGTGACGCGGTAGCGCTCCGGCAGCTCGACATGAGAGGCCAGGGACATCACCTCCTCACGATACCCCTGCGGTCCTTCCGCCCAACGTGGGTCCGTGGCGGCGGTGGTTGAGCGCGGCGGCGGGGGCGGGTCGGCTGGAACCGTCTACACTGCGTCGTCGCAATGGCCAAAGTCTGTCACAGCTGTGGGAAGAAGCCGGCGTTCGGCCAAAGCCGCAGCCACTCCATGCGCGCCACGAAGCGGCGCTTCAATCCGAACCTCCAGAAGGTCCGGATCCTGATCGGCAACGCGCCGCGACGGGTGTATGTGTGCACCCGCTGCCTGAAGGCCGGGAAGGTCAGCAAGGCCGCTTAGGCTCGGCCCGCCGGCCGTGTCGGACCCCAGCCTCGTCCGTTTCCGCGCCGTCGTCGAGGGCGCGCTCGTGCATCTCGAATCTCGCCGCCAGGAGATCAACGACCTCAACGTCTTCCCGGTCGCCGACGGCGACACGGGCGACAACATGGCCCTTACGCTGCACGCGGTGCTGATCGAGCTCGACCGCCTCGCGGCCGACGAAGGCCGCCTGATCGACGAGATCGGCCGCGTCGAGATCGTCGAGTCGGTCGCGGGCGCCGCGCTGCTGGGCGCGCGCGGCAACAGCGGCGTCATCCTCTCCCAGCTGATCCGCGGCGCCGCGGAGGAGCTCGTCAGCCGTCCGGGCGAGCTCGTCGACCCGGTCCTGATCGGCGCTGCGATGGCGCGTGCCGCACAGCGCGCCTACGGGTCGGTGCGCGAGCCCGCGGAGGGCACGATCCTCACCGTGCTGCGCGAGATGGCGACGAGCGTCGCGCTGTCGATCGCCCACATGGAAGACATGCGGTTGGGCTCCGCGGACACTCCGGCGGTGCAGAACGCGCTGATCGCAGATGTCCTGGAGCGCGCCCTGCGGGCGGGCGAGGAGTCCGTGCGTCACGGTCCCGAGGTGCTGCCGATCCTCCGTGAGAGCGGCGTGGTCGACGCCGGCGGGCATGCGCTGACGGTGATCGTCGCCGGCATGATCGCGGCGCTGCGCGGCAGCGAGGCGCCGGTGGTGGAGCGTCAGGCCCCGGCGCGCGTCAGCTATCCGCAGCACGACTCGTCGACCTACCGCTACTGCACGAACTTCGCGGTGACCGGCCGCGACCTGGATCCCGGACACTGGATCGATCCGCTCGAGGCGATCGGCGACTCGGTGCTCGTCGTCGGCGACAGCGCCACGCTGAAGGTCCACGTCCACACCGACGAGCCGGGGGCCGCGACCGCGCTGTTTGACGGCACCGGGGACGTGTCGCGGCTCGATGTGGCCGATATGCACGCGCAGGTCGCGGCTCGTGCTCAGCGGCTGGCGTTCGTCGCGCCGCAGCAGCGCTGCGGCGCGCTCGCGGTCGTGTCCGGATCGGGCATGCGCGAGCTCTACGAGAGCCTCGGCGTGTCGGTTCTCGACGGCGGTCAGACGCTGAACCCGTCGACCTACGAGCTGCTCGCCGGGATCCACGAGGTCCCCGCCGAGGAGGTCGTCGTGCTGCCGAACTCGCCGAACGTCGTGATGGCCGCGCAGCACGCTGCGGCGCTGTCGGAGAAGGCGGTGCGAGTCAGCGGCGTTCGATCCCAGCAGGCCGGGCTCGCGGCTGCGCTCGCGCTCGATCCCGCCCGCAGCGCCGCTGAGAACGCCGAGGCGATCGATGCGGCGCTGGAGCGCCTGCGCACAGGCGCGGTCGCCCCCGCCGCCCGCGACGACGGCGAGGGTCGCTTCGCCGCCGGCGACGCGATCGGGTTCGTGGACGAGGAGATCGTCGCCTGGGGCGAGCCGGGCCCGACGCTCGGCGCCGTACTCGGCGCGCTGGGCGCCGATGCCGAGCTGCTGACCTGCATCGCGGGCGAGGGCGCGCCGCTGGACGAGGCCGGCGTGCGCGCGCTGGGGCCGCGCGACGTCGAGCTGGAGTGCGAGGTCGGAGGCCAGCCGAGCTACTGGTGGCTCGTGGCGGCGGAGTAGCACGCGAGTGTCCTAGCACTGGTACTACGCTCGCTGAGTGGCCCGCAAAGATCACCCAGCGCGAGCTTCGCAACGAGAGCGGGGACGTGATGCGAGCGCTGGATGCCGGCGAGAGCTTCGTGGTGACGAGGCGCGGCGTCCCAATCGGTGAGCTCACTCCTCTCGCGCATCGCCGGTTCGTGAACCGCGAGGCAGCGCTGCTGGCGTTCTCCCACGCCGCTCCGATTGACCCCCGACTGTTTCGCGCCGACATCGACCGGCTCGTAGATCAGGACCCAACTCCGCCTGGCTGAAGCGCCCCACCCGCGTGGGCTCGTCGACAGATCCGTGGTCATAGAGCTCGAACGGGTCGCGCCGCAAGGGCTTCCGCGCGAGCTCGCGATTGCCGCGGTGACCTTGGCGCGTGGCACGCGCGCACTCGACCTGCTCATCGCCGCGACCGCGCTGGCCGCCGACCTGCCGCTGTACACGCGCAACGCGTCGGACTTCATCGGCCTGGAGGATCTCGTCGACGTCGTCGCCGTCAGCGCCCAGTAGAGAGACGACCGCTCTCCCCGCCATCATCAGCGGAGTGCCCACCGCTTTCGCCGGCACCACCGATCTGGACCGCGAGACGCTCCTCGCCGCGCCGGTCCGCTGGCCGCGCCCGTCGGCACTGGCGGCGCCGCTGAAGGTCACCCCGTCGAAGTCCGCCGAGGCCGCCGACCAGCTCGGACTCCACACCGTCGGCGATCTGCTGGAGCACCTGCCGCGCGATCGACGCGAGGCACGGACCGTCGGCGCGCTGACGCCGGGGGAGTCGGCGACCGTCGTCGTGCAGGTCCGCTCGATCACGAGCCGCCCGGTGCGCCGGCGCGGGATGAAGCCGCTCGTCGAGGCCACGATCGCCGACGAGACCGGGGTCATGAAGGCGACGTTCTTCAACCAGCCCTGGCTGCAACAACGGTACGCGCCCGGTACGCGGCTGGTGCTGCACGGCAAGTACGAGGCGCGCAACCGCTTTAAGGTCACAAGCCACGCGCCGACCGACGAGCGCACGGGCGGGGAGGGGAAGGTCGCGCACTACCCCGCGACCGAGGGCCTCTCCTCGACGCAGATCCTCGCGCTCGTGCGAGCGCACCTGCCCGCGGCGCACGACGCGATCGACCCAATCCCGGCCCGCGTGCGGACCGGCGCGCGCTGGCCCGACCGCGCGTCCGCCCTCATCGCCGCGCACGCCGGCGACCACGAGGCGGGGCGGCGTCGCCTGGCCTTCGACGAGCTGCTGCTCGCCCAGCTCAGCCTCCTGCGCCGCCGGGCGCACCGGCGCGAGGCACGCTCGGCGCCGGTCCTCGACGCACCGCCCGATCTCAGCCGGCGCTGGCGCGAGACGATGCTCCCGTTCACGCCGACCGGCGACCAGCACGCGGCGATGCAGGCCCTCACGGAGGAGCTCGCCGACGGGCGCCCGATGCAGCGCCTGCTCATGGGCGAGGTCGGATCGGGCAAGACCGTCGTGGCGTTGCACGCGATCTTGCGCGCGGTCGAGAACGACATGCAGGCGGCCTTCATGGCGCCGACCGAGACGCTTGCCGAGCAGCACTTCGCCACCCTCCAGGCGCTCATGCCCGGCGAGGCCGTGCGCGCCGCGCTGCTCACCGGCTCGACGAGCGCCGCCCGCCGCACCGACCTGCTCGGCAAGCTCGCGACGGGCGAGCTGTCGTTCGTCGTCGGCACGCACGCGCTCGTGGAACCCGACGTCCGCTTCGATCGCCTCGCCGTCGTCGTCGTCGACGAGCAGCACCGCTTCGGCGTGCGCCAGCGCGCGGCGCTCGACGCCAAGGCGCCGGACGGGCTGGTGCCGCACGTGCTGCACATGACCGCCACGCCGATCCCCCGCACGATGGCGCTCTTGCGCTACGGCGACCTCGACGTCACGGCGCTGCGTGAGCTGCCGCACGGCCGCCAGCCGGTGAGCACCCACGTCGCCTCGACCGATGGGGAGCGCGCGCGCGCCTATGAGCGCATCCGGGAGGAGCTCGACGCCGGCCGCCAGGCGTTCGTCGTCTGCCCGCTCGTGGAGGAGTCCGAGGCGCTGCAGGCGCGCGCCGCGACCGTCGAATACGAGCGCCTGCGCGGCGGCGAGCTGAAGGACTACCGCGTCGCCCTGCTGCACGGCCAGATGCGCTCACGCGAGAAGCAGGAGGCGATGCTGGCGTTCGCTGCGGGCAATGCCGACGTGCTCGTCGCCACGACGGTCATCGAGGTCGGCATCGACGTCCCCAACGCAACAGTCATGCTCGTCGAGGGCGCCGAGCGCTACGGCATCAGCCAGCTGCACCAACTGCGCGGGCGCGTCGGCCGCGGCGAGCACGCGTCGCTGTGCCTGCTCTTCGGTCCGAAGGACTCCGCGCGGCTGCGCGCGCTGGCAACGCACGGCGACGGCTTCGAGCTCGCCCGCATCGACCTCGAGCTGCGCGGCGAGGGCGAGCTCGCCGGCACTCGCCAATCGGGCCTGGCGCAGTTCAAGATCGCCCGCCTGCCCGAGGACGAGGGGCTGATCGTCGATGCCAAGGTCTACGCCGAGAAGCTGCTGCAAATGGACCCCGAGCTCGTCGCGCCCGAGCATGCGCTGCTCGCCGACGCGCTGGCCGCCGCGTACGGCGCGGCCGAGCCGGCGCCGCTGCCGGCCTGAGCCGTGCGCGTCGTCGCGGGCATCTACGGCGGGCGCCGGCTCGTGGCGCCGCCGGGCAGCGCCACCCGCCCGACGAGCGACCGCGTGCGCGAGGCGCTCTTCAGCGTTCTGGGCAGATCGGTCCACGACGCGCGCGTGCTCGACCTGTTCGCGGGCTCCGGGGCGCTTGGCATCGAGGCGCTGAGCCGCGGCGCCGCCAGCGCGGTCTTCGTCGATCGCGCACCGAAGGCGATCGCCGCGATCCAGACCAACCTCGAGACCCTCGGGATCGAGGCCGATGTCCGCCGCATGGAGGCTCGGGCAGCCCTGCGCAGCGCACAGGCGCGCGGGGAGGCATACGATCTCGTCTTCCTTGATCCTCCCTACCGGCGCTCGGCCGAGCTGGGGCGGGAGCTTTCCGAGGCGCTCCCCGCGGTGCTCGCGGCGGGGGCTCGCGTCGTCTCAGAGAGCGACCGCCGCGATCCGCTGGCGCTGGAGCTCGCGCTCGCCGGCGAGCGACGTTACGGCGACACCGTCATCCGCATCCATGACACCTGACCACCGCATCGCCGTCTGCCCCGGCTCCTATGACCCCGTCACGTACGGGCATCTCGACGTCATCGCGCGCGCCTCCCACCTCTTCGACGAGGTGATCGTGGGTGTCGTGAACATCTCGCGCCGCAAGGACACGACGCTGTTCAGCGCCGAGGAGCGCGTGAGCTTCATCGAGGACGAGACCAAGCACCTGGAGTGCGTGAAGGTCGTCTCGTTCGCAAACCTCGTCGTAGACTTCGCTCGCGAAAACGGCGCAAAGGCGATCGTGAAGGGGTTGCGCGCGATCTCCGACTTCGAGTACGAATTCGAGATGCACCAGCTCAACCGCCTCCAGGCGCCGGACATCGACACCCTCTACCTCATGGCCAGCCCCCAGTACAGTTTCCTAAGTTCAAGCGGAATAAAGGAGCTGGCGATGTTCGGAGGCGCAGTAGAGGAGCTGGTCCCCGAACGGGTCGCACAACGCTTGAAGGAAGAGCTCGGGCACTAGCGAACTGAAGGGTTGCTATGGACGTCCTCGTTCTCATCGACAAGCTTGATGACTTGGTGCACAACGCCAAGCTCGTCCCGATGACCGGGCAGGTGCGGGTCGACAAGGACGAGATCTACGACATCCTCGACCAGATGCGCGCCACGATCCCCGAGGAGATCAAGCAGGCGCGCTGGATCGTCAAGGAGCGCCAGGAGATGCTGGCCGAGGCCAAGCGCGAGGCCGAGCGGATCGTCAAGGAGGCGCGCGAGCGCCAGAACCAGCTCGTAGGCGAGGAAGAGGTCACCAAGCAGGCCGAGCGCGCCGCCGAGGACATCATCGAGGACGCCCGTGCCCGCGAGCGCGAGATCCGGCTCGGTGCCGAGGACTACGCCGACGAGATCCTCAACACGCTGGAGGTCAACCTGTCGAAGTTCATCGCGGCTGTTCAGCGTGGCCGCGAGCGCCTGCAGGGCAAGGACGAGCCGGCCGAGGTTCGCTGAGGCGTAGCCTCAGCGCAGCGCCTGCGACCGAGCCGTCACGACGCCGGCGTGCAGGGGATCGTGGTCGAGTCGTAGACGTTGCCGTCCGCGTCGACCTGGCTGACATCGGCCGCACCGGCGCGCAGGACGAGCCGCGTCGCCGTGGCGACCATGGTCGTGGAGGCCGCGACCGCATGTTGCTGTGTTCCGAGCGGCCGCAGGACGTGACCGCCGGCCCCGGAGACGATGACGGTCACGCCGTTGATCGGCTCCAGCCGCCCGTAGAGGTGGTTGTGACCGACGAGGTTGATCGCGGTCTTGTCGATGATCGATGACCACACCGGCTCCTGGTCGGCGTTGTCGCCGTGGTCCTTGTCTGCGACGACATAGCGCCCCTTGTGCCCCATGGCGATCCGGCACGTTCCTGGATGCTTGGCCACCTCGCCGGCGATCCATGCGCCCTCGGCGGCCAGGTTGTCCTCCGAGGAATAGGCGATGACCTGCCACCCCGACGTCGTGTCGACATAGGAGCGGTGCTCGGCTTCCGCCTGCGTCCAGCCGCGCTTGCCGATCCAGTAGGGGTAGTAGCCGGTGCTGCGCTTGCGAAACTCGTGGTTGCCGATGACCGGATCGGTCTTCGCGGCCATCGCGCCGTACAGCGGGTCGTAGCTGTTGGCGAAATCCGCCCCGGTGCCGGTCTCGTAGACATCGCCGACATAGAAGAACCGATCGGGGTTCTGGGCCGCGACGTAGTTCGCAAGCGCTGTCGAGATCAGGCTTCCGTTGGCGCCGTCACCGATCGCGTAGACCACTGTCCGGGGCGGGGGCGGGGGAGGCTCGACCGGCGCAGGTGGCGCGAGCGGCAAAGACGGCGACGATGGCGGAGGCGGAGGGGGGCAGGCGGCTCTGAAGGCGTCAGCGCGGTCAGCCCAGGCGCCGGTGGCCGAGGCGCTGAAAGCGTGGGCGGCGGCGCCTCGGAGCCCGTGACGACGAGCCGAAAGCTGCGGCTCGCGACAACCCTGCCCGCACCCCGCGCGAGCACGCGCAGGCGCACAAGCCCGGCCAGTGAGGGCCGCAACCGCAGGCTGTAGCTGCCACCGGACGCCCTCGCGGTGGCTGACGCACCGGCAGATGTCCACGCCCCGCGCACTCGAACCTCGAGCGATACCTGTGGGCGCGCGCCAAGCCCTGCGCACGGCCGCTGACGCGGAAGGCGGCGGGTATCTTCACCGTCGTCGGGGGGTCACCGCGGCGGTCACACTCGGTCTGGCCTTTGGAGAATTTGCGCTGCTCTGGCTGAGGCCGAACCCGCAGACGCGAGCCGTCACCAGCGCAACAACAGCCCTCGCAGACCGTCCGCCTCGAATGTTCACGTCCTGGTCCTCGTCCCTGAGCGAAGCGTCCGTTGACGGCCTGGAATGCGAGACTAGGCGTGCGCGTGTGCAGCGCACCTATGCGAACGGCTGGCTGCCGATGCCCTGCGGTTGCGCTACCGGATGCTGAACCCGCGCCGCCCATCGGGCTCGACGTCGCTCACGTGCACGTCGTAGACCGTCGCGTAACGCGGTCCGGAGCGGCACCAGCGGATGAGCTCGGCGACCGCGTCCGGCGGTCCCTCGAACAGCGCCTCGACCGTGCCGTCCGCGCAGTTGCGTACCCAGCCCACGACACCCAACCGGTTGGCCTCGCGGCGCGTGCAGTCGCGGAAGAACACGCCCTGGACATGGCCTGCGACGACGACGCGGCGCGCCACCACGGGTGATGTCATCGCGCCAGCAGTCCCGGCAACTCGGCCATGTCGGTGAACGTCTCGCCACCGGCAGCGGCCAGCAGATGGGCGCTCGTGCCGCGCGCGAACGCCAGCGCTCGCATGCCCGCGGCGCGCGCGGCCTCGACCCCAGGAACGCTGTCCTCGACGACCGCCGTGCTGACCGGATCGAAGCCCATCTGGCGGGCGGCGTGCAGAAACAGATCGGGAGCGGGCTTGCCGGCCGCAACCTCGCTGGCGCTGAAGATCCGTCCGTCGAAGCGCTCCCACAGGCCGGTCGTGCGCAGCGTCACGGCCATCTTGTGGTGCGGACCGCTGGAGGCGACGCACGAGGGCAGCGTGATCCGATCGAGCGCCTCGACGACGCCCGGCACGGGCTGCAGCTCGCGTGCGAACACCGCCTCGACCTCGGCGTAGTAGCGATCGGCGATGTCGGACGGCAGCGGCGCTCCGTAGCGCTCGCTGGCGAGGGCGAGGACCGATTTCATCGCGCGGCCCTTGTAGTCGCGCATCGAGTCCTCGGTCGTCGTCGGCAATCCCGCCTCAGTGAGCAGGCCGGCGAGCACCCGGTTGGCGATCGGCTCCGTGTCGACGAGCACGCCATCGCAGTCGAAGATGACCGAGTGGATCATGGTCTGTCTGAGGCTAGTGCTCTAGTGAGCGCTGCTAGCGTCGGTGGTCAAGGGATTTCGGAGCTGAAGCTTGGCCAGGGCAGATCAGCCCTCCGGCACCGCCGCGACGGCGAGCAGCCCCTCGATCGTCGCCAGGTGCGCACGTACGCCACCCGCCATGACGTCGAGGATCTTGCGCGCCTCGTCGATTCCACCCGTGGCGTTCGTGAGCTGCGTCTTGATGCGGCGCACGTCCTCCATCGCGAGCACCGCGCGCTCGACCTCGGCACGGACCGCCGCCGGGTCGATGGCATCGCTGCCGCCGCGCTGCATCAGCACACGGGCGCGCGCCAGCGCATAGGCGACCTCGAGCGCGAGCCGCTCGTCGGCCTCCGGGTCGTAGACGACGAACATCTTGTCGCCGTTGAACTCGCGCAGCGGGCGCGTGCGCGCCGGCAGCTTGTCCTCGGACGGAACGACGAAGAGGGCGAAGTCGGCGCCGCGGGTCTCCATCGCCTCGTCGAGCTCCGCCAGCGCCTTGTTGCGCGACAGCTGGGAGTTCTTCGCCTCAAAGACGATCCGCCCGCGCGCCGGACCCGAGCAGGCGCCGATCGCGACGACGACATCGCCCTTGCGCCCGCCTTCGCCACGCAGGTCACCGACCGCTTCGCAGTCATCGCCCTGCACGACGGCGATCGCGTCCAGGGCCAGCGCGACCGCCTCCTCATAGGTGCGGCCCTTGGCCGTGCCCTTCTCCTGCACCGCCGCGATCTCGGTGAGCTTGCGCTTCTCGTTGCGCAGCTCGGCGATCTCGAGCTTCATCGACTCCAGGCGGCCGTTCATCGCGAGCAGATGGGCGGAGTGCTCGCCGGCGATCTGCTTCGCAGCCGCGAGATGTGCGCGCTGGAAGACGGCCAGCGGGTTGCTGTCGGCGTCGGCGGAGAACTGCCGGCGCAGGTCCTCGCGCATCTGTCCCGAGACCTCGGTCAGCACTGCGCGGATACGGTGCTGCACCGCGACCGACGACTCGTCGCCGAAGTGCCGTGCCAGCGCCTGCGTCACGTGTCCGTGCTCCGGCCCGAAGACCTCGTCGACCTTCTGGTCCAGGCGCTCGGCGACCACCCGCGCTCGCTCGACGAACTCGGCATCCAGGGCACGTGCCGTCTTCTCGAACTCCGCACGCACGAACTCGGCGTTGGCGCCCGTCTGCTCGCGGTCGAGCACGCGTGCGCCGATCTCCAGCGCCTCGGTGACGAAGCGCACCGGATCGTCGCGCTCGGAGGCGAGGCGGACGGTCGTCTCGTCGTCGACGACGAGGTACTCGACCGACATCCGGCCGTGCGCGATGTGGACCTGTCCGAAGGGAAGGGGAGGGGCAGCTTTCATGTGGTGCAACCGCACGCTACGGGCCGCACCTGACGGAACGGATCACCCGTTGCGCTTGGCCCACCAGCGAAAGAGGTCCTTGCGCTGGTGGGCAAGCGGGTTTGCCGTCGGCTTGCGCTCGCGGATGAGCTCGAGCGCCTCGGGCGGCTCGACACCCTCGCGCAGCGCGACGACCGCCGCCGCGACCGCTGCCGATCGCTGCCAGCCGGCCCGGCAGTGGACGTAGACGCGCTCGCCCTGATCCAACCACGCCAGCGCCGTCTGCGCCGCAAGCTCGATCTGGCCGGGCAGCAGGCTGCCGTAGTCGATCAGCTCGACGCGGTGCTCTTCGATACCGGCGTCGTCCAGCGCCGTGACGCAGGCATCGCGCGCGCCCGGGTCGTACTCGACGTCCTGCACGAGGTTGAAGATTCGCGTGACGCCCGCGTCACGCAGTGCGGCGACGTCGTCAGCGTCCTGCGGGTAGGCGCCCACGACCAGGTTGTCGGCGACCTCCGCGAAGCCGAAGTGCTCAAACCAGTCGGACAAGGCAGCGGGACCCTAGATGGTTGATTCCAAATTGACCATCTAGCCGAGGTCGCGACGCAACTACCCTCGGACACCCACGATGAACGCGCTCGCCTCAGCCCTCGAGGACGCCGGCGGCGCCGCCGCCCCGCGCGAGCGCGCCGGGCAGCTGCGCGGGTTGCTGCGCGAGGAGCTGGCGCGTTCCGAACGCGAGCTCAGCCTTCCGCGCTCGGGACGCGGGGAGCCGGTGATCGTCGTGTTCGCCGCCGCGTCGGACGGGCTGCTCGCGGTTCTGCCCGTTCCCGCAGCGGTACGCGCCGACCCCGAAGCCGTCCCAGAGCGCGGCTGGCTCGTCGCCGCGGCGGCGATCGGTGCGCTCGTCGAGATCGCGCAGCTGCCGGCGCCGTCCGGGCCGGATGATCTGCGCCTGGAGGCCGGAGCCTTTGACGAGCACCTCGCGCTCAGGCTGCTGACGCCGACGGCTTCGCAGGACGAGGACGCCGAGCTCGCCGTAGTCGCCTTCGAAGAGCAGGTAAACCCGGTCGCGCGCCTGCGCGCCCACGCGCTTGCGCTGCCGGCTCACGTGCTCGCAGACGCCACCGACTGGCGCCCGCCGATCGCCGCCGCCCTGCGCAGCGCCGAAGCCATCGCGCGACTCGGCGGCTCGCCCGCCGATCCGGACTCCGTCGCTGAGCTCGACGACGCGGTGCTCGCGATGCTCCAAGTGCCCGACGCCGGCGCCGAACGACCGCACGACGACCCGCAGCCCGCCCGTCGCATCGCGCGCCGGATCCTCCAGCGCCTCAACGGCATGGGCAAGTGGGGCGCCTACCACACCGACGTTCGCCACCTGTCGCGCGGCTTTGCGGGCAACGAGCGAGCGCTCGCCGGCGAGGTCGGCGAGGCCCTGATCACAGCCGGCCTGCTGAGCGAGAAGCCGAGCGTCGGCCAGCGCCACGTGTTCCTCAACCCGCGCCGGGCCGCGGACATCTACGGGCTGATCGAGCGGGGAAGCGTGCCGCCTGATCTGCGGCTTCCGTAGATTCCTGGGCATGTCCCGTCTTGACAGCCTGTCGATGAAGGCCTTCACGATCCGCCAGCTGCTCGAGTCGGGAATGTTCGCGCCGACGCGCCCGGACAAGCTCGTACGCACGATCAAGGCGATCAGCGACTGGGGTCCGACGACGGCCGCGGGCTACACGGCGTCGGCGATCCGCTATCCGAACGAGACCGCGCTGATCGACGAGCTCGGGTCGTTGACGTTCGCCGAGGTGCACCGGCGCACGAACGCGCTCGCGCACGCGTGGAGCGATGCGGGTCTCGTCGAGGGCGACGGCGTCGCGATCCTGTGCCGCAACCACCGTGGCTTCGTCGAGGCGGTCGTGGCCTGTTCGAAGCTCGGTACGCATGCGCTGTTTCTCAACACGGCATTCGCCGGGCCGCAGCTCGAGGAGGTCTGCGAGCGCGAGCAGCCGCGCGCGATCGTCTACGACGAGGAGTTCGCGGAGCTTGTGGCCGGCGCGGCGACCGGACGCGAGCGCTACCTGGCATGGGCTGACAGCGACCGTCCGGACGTGCCGCTGCTCGAGGACCTGATCGCCAAGGGCGACCCCAGCGACGTCGTCCCGCCGGCCTCGAAGGGTCGCATCGTCATCCTCACGAGCGGCACGACCGGCACGCCGAAGGGCGCGAACCGCAAGCAGCCCGAGTCGCTGGCGCCCGTGGCCGCCCTGCTGTCGAAGATCCCGATTCGCGCTCGCGGGCGGACGATGATCGCCGCGCCGCTGTTTCACTCCTGGGGGCTCGCGCACTTCATCCTCGGCACTGGACTGAGCTCGACGCTGCTCCTGCGCCGGCGCTTCGATCCGGAGGACACGCTGCGCGCGATTGACGAGCACGGGGCGACCGGGCTGATCGTCGTGCCGGTCATGCTGCAGCGCATCCTCGATCTCGGGCCGAAGGTCATCGGCCGGTACGACACCGCGTCGCTGCGTGTCATCGCCGCCAGCGGCTCGGCGCTGGCGGGCGAGCTGGCCACGCGCGTCATGGACGAGTTCGGCGACGTCCTCTACAACTTCTACGGCTCGACCGAAGTCGCCTGGGCGACGATCGCGACGCCGGAGGACCTGCGCGCGGCGCCCGGAACCGCCGGCCGCCCGCCGCGCGGCACGGTCCTGCGCCTGTACGACGCCGACGGCAAAGAGGTCGGATCCGGGGAGACCGGCCGCATCTTCGTCGGCAACGAGATGGTCTTCGACGGCTACACCGGCGGCGGCGCCAAGTCCCTCATCGACGGGCTCACGTCCTCCGGCGACATCGGGCACTTCGACGAGGGCGGGCGCCTGTTCGTCGACGGGCGCGACGACGAGATGATCGTCTCCGGCGGCGAGAACGTCTTTCCGCGAGAGGTCGAGGATCTCGTTGCGGGCCTGGACGGTGTCGAGGAGGTCGCGATGATCGGCGTCGAGGACGCGGACTTCGGCCAGCGCTTAAAGGCGTTCGTCGTCCTGTCCGAGGGCGCCTCGATATCCGAGGACGACGTGAAGGCGCATGTCATGGCGCACCTCGCGCGCTTCAAGGTCCCGCGCGAGGTCGTGTTCCTGGACGAGCTGCCCCGCAACGCGACGGGAAAGGTGCTCAAGCGGGAGCTGGTCGGGCTGTAGCCGCAGCTGACCGGTGCGGCGATCACCCCTCGCCCTCACGAACGCGGCACCTATCGAACCCGCTCGGCGCGCTGCTCAGCATCGCGACCGTGCTCCGCTCGGCCCGCCCCAGCCGCTCGCTAGCCTTCAAATCACCATGCCGACCCGTACCGACAGCTTCGATCTCGGGCGCCTGCGGCTGACCTCCGGCGAGGCTCGGCGTCTCAAGCTCGACGTCGCGCTCGACCCGCTGCAGTTCGGCGGGGAGACCTACACCGTCACGCCACAGATCGCGCCCGCGACGCTTGACATCTCCTGCATGACGCACAACGGCTACGCGCTGCGGCTGCGCTTCGACGCGACGCTCGGGGGACCCTGCATGCGCTGCCTGGAGCCTGCCACGCCGGCGATCTCCGTCGACGCGCGCGAGGTCGATCAGCCGGGCGACATCGAGGAGCTGTCCAGCCCCTATGTCGACGGCGAGGAGCTTGATCTTCGCGCGTGGGCGCGCGACGCGCTCGCGCTCGCGCTGCCCGTGCAGCTGTTGTGTCGCGTGGACTGCGCGGGGCTCTGCCCGGACTGCGGGATCGACCTCAACGAAGCTGGACCCGAGCATGCGCACGAGCGACCGCCCGACCCTCGCTGGGCAAAGCTCCTCGAGCTGAAGCTCGATCAGTAGCCGGTCGTGCGGCTCGTACGCCTGGCCCGGATCTGCTGCTCGGGCCATTGACCTTCCGGCGGCAGCGCCGGCGGTGGTTGCGCGTACGGAACGGCCGGCGCCGTGCCGCGGCCGACGCGCTCGAGATCCCCGGGCGAGGCGACGAGCGGGGTGATTCCGGGCGCAAGCTCGATCTGCGACGCGTCGTCGAACAGGTCCTGGTAGCCGCGCGTGCCTGCCGGCTCGAAGTTGACATCGACGTCAGCGCCCGAGGTCATGAACGAGCACGGCGCGAGGTCGCGCAGGTCGGTACGCCGCCAGTCCACGGCTTCGTTGGCCGGTGTCCCGGCGATGCCCAACTCGCCGTCGAGCCCTTGCAACGCGGCGATCAGGCGCTCGACGTTGCGGCCGTAGGACGCGGGCACGATGGCGATGCCAGAGACGAAGCCGCCACGGTTGTAGATCGCCTCGGCGACATCGCCGACGAGCACGAACT
The DNA here is from genome assembly GCA_033855115.1 of Solirubrobacteraceae bacterium. GTDB lineage: Bacteria > Actinomycetota > Thermoleophilia > Solirubrobacterales > Solirubrobacteraceae > CADCVQ01. Next base: position 15,182 of record JAWVGJ010000136.1, on the reverse strand, counting down.
GGACAGCGTGGCGCTGCAGCGTCGCCAGAGTCGTGAGGAGGAGAGGATCGAGCTCGAGCTCGGTCATGCCCGCCGAGTTCGCCGTCAACGCGCCCACTCCTTCCTCGGCGTCGGGATCCGCCGGATTTCGCCGCGCGGCCCAGCCGCAGCCGTTTACCCGACCATGCTGACTTGACTGGAGACGCCGAGCCATGCACGATCCCCGGCGGATGCAGGAGCCCTCTGTGAAGCTGCGTGGTGGGCGCAGCCGGGAGATGTCGGGCACTGTGCACGGTCGTCGCAGGCACGTGCTCGCCAAGTTGGCGGCCGCGGCCGTATCGGCGGGCGCCGTGGCGCCCGCTTGCGCCCTCGCCGCGCCACCGCCCGTTCCTGTCGAGGCATACAGGACCGCAGGCACCCGCGCCGAGTGGTACGAGCTGCGCCTGCCGGCCACGGCGCCTCAGGGAATCGTGCTCGCGTTCCACGGCGGCGGTTGGGAGGCGGTCGGTCCCGGGCTCGTGCGCGGGCTCTCGGGCTATCGCGGCGGCGAGCTCGAGCGCAAATGGCGCGCTCGTGGCTTCATCACCGTGAACTCGACCTACCGCGCCCACGCCCCCGGCTTCACCGATGTGGTCGCCGTCTACGACCAGCTCCACGCGCGCTATCCGCAACTACCGATCGGTGCCTACGGGCAATCCGCCGGCGCGCATCTCGCGCTGCTGCTCGGCGCGGCGCGCGAGCTGGCGTTCGTCGTCTCGGATGCCGGTCCGACGGATTGGGCGACCTGGAAGTCGACCTACCCCTGCTTTTACAAGAACTGCGCCGAGGTCGCGAAGGTCAACGGGCAGGGCGTGGCCAGCCTGGGCGCCTGGTGGGTCGACGACAAGGTGGTGAAGGCCTTTGGCGCGGCGAGCGATCCAGCACCGAACCTCGACGACTACAACGTGGCGCCCAACTACGACGCAACGCACGGACCCGATCCGTTTCTGATCTACGGCCGCCGCGCGCTCCCTTCCGATCCCAACCACACCCAGATCGCGGACGAAACACCTCTCGACGGGCCGTTCGGCAATGCGTACGTCGACAGCGACAGCGATGGTGCCACGACCGCCGATCAGCTCGAGTCCGACATCCACGTCACGCAACAGCAGGGCGTGTTGCTCAAGAACCGGGTCGGCGCGCGCGCGATCCTGCGCACGCTTCCCAAGGGATCGGTGCCATGGGTCCACGGCCCCGTCGACGGCGCCGCGGCCGCGGCCGCATACGACGAGATGATCGCTTGGACTGTCACTCACGCGGCAGCGGCGGCGCCCGCAGCCGCCGTACCCGAACAGCCGAACCTCGGCCTGGAGAACCTCCCGGACCAGCCGGTCGGCACGTACGTCGTGCGCGGTTGCAACGCCGCCCCGGGCGGCAGCGGCGTGTTCGCGACGGGACAGTGGAAACCGTCGGTGAGCGACGTAGCCGGAATCGACGCCGTCGACTCGGGCTGCTCGACCGGGCAGTCCGCCGACACCGCAGGCGAGGGGATGCAGATGCGCACGGAGCCGTCGTCCACGGCCACCATCCCCCGCGACGCAGCGGCCGCGATGACGATCAGCGCGCCGGCGGGCACGACGATCTCGAGCTACGGCGTGATCTATCACGGCTCGCGTTCGTCCAACGTGTGGGAGATGAGCCTCGTCGCGCGCGACGCCGCCGGCGCTACGACGTCGCTTGCACGCTGCGCCGCGGCTGCACCGTGCGCTTCGACGCTGTCCAACGACCTCGTCACGCCAGGCACGACGAGCGCTACGAACGGGCCCTACCCGCCGCAGACCTTCACCGTTCCCGCGGGCACGGTGGCGCTGACGTGGCAGCTGGCCTGTCGCGCGGCCGGCTGTCCCGGCGGAAGCTCGGGCAACCCGACGAACCTCAACCAGCAGGCCTTCCTGAACGTCTATACGTCGGCGGTGTACATCAACGACCCGGCCGCCCCACCGGCGCCGGCGCTGACCGGCGACTTCGGCGACGGGCGCCCGCACAAGGGTCCGCTGACCGGGGCGGTCGAGGCCGGCGACCCCGGCGCCGGCGTGCGGCGCATCGAGGCAACGTTCGCCGGCAAGACGCAGACGACGACGCTGGACTGCGACTACAGCCGTGCCCAGCCCTGTCCGGCTACGGCGAGCCTCGCGCTCAGCGGCGATACCGCCGGCTTGCCGGAGGGCTCGCAGCCGGTCGCGGTCACCGTAACCGACGGATCGGGGCGCGTCACGTCGAGTGCAGGCGCGGTGACCGTCCAGAACATCACGCCCGTCGTGTTCGTCAGGGCGGCAAGCGTGGACAGGCGTAATCCGTTCGCCTCCGGCACCGGACGCGAGCAGCTTGCATCGTGCTCGACGGGACCGTCGGTCATTGCCGCCGCCCTGAGCGGCCGGCGGCTGAAGCTCACCGCGGTGGCCGCGGCGCGCTTGGAGGGCAAGCGGGCGACGCTGAAGATCGGCGGCCGGACACTCGCCACGGCGACGATCGGGGCCGGCGGCGTCGTGCGCGTCCAACGCCGGCTCAGGCCTCGTGAGCTCGCGGGCGCGTATACCGTCAGCGCCGGCGGGCGCTCGGGCCCGCGGCTTGCGGTGCGCGCCCCTGTCACCCTGTCGGCGCGCAGGGCGGGCAGTCGCATCAGGCTCAGCGGCACCGTCCGGCGCGGCGGGCGCCGGGTCGAGATCCAGCGGCTCGTCGCGTGCGGTCGATGGCGCACGGTCGCAACCGTAAACACATCCAAATCCAGGGCCTTTCGCTCTCAGGTGGGCACCGGTGCAGCTCCCGGCGGGGCCTATCGCGCGCGCGTCGTCGCGCCGCGTTCACTCGCCCGCTTGGTCGGGATGCGTGCTATGAGCGTCGTTGCGGTCACCTGATCCAGGCTGAGCGCCGATCCACCCGATCTCGTGACATCTGCGCACGTTCTATGGCGGCGCCAGACGTACCAGCCGCGCCGACTGCTGTACCCTGCGCAGCCATGGCCGTCCCGAAGCAGAAGCAATCGCACAGCCGGACCACGAAGCGCCGCGCGCAGCACAAGATGGCCGCTCCGGTCTACAACGCCTGCCCGAAGTGCCACAGCCCGCGCCGGCCGCACCGCGTCTGTCCGGTCTGCGGCACATATGCGGGCCGCGAGGTCGTCGCGCCGCACGCCCACGCGCACGACCACGACCACTGACGGAGGCCGGCGCATGCCGGCTCTGAGGATCCGAGCGTTCGCGGCCCGTTTCAACGGGAACGCCGAGTCAACGCAACCGCGCGGCACCCCGGTCGTCGTCGCCGTCGACGTCAACGGCGCCGACCTCGGCCCGGCGGAGGTCGTCGAGGGCGCGAACCTCGCAGCGCAGGAGGGCGTCCGGGTCCTGCTCTTCGGTCCCGCCGCGCAAATGGGCGGCGCCGGGCCGGGCATCTCGGTCATCGACGCGCCGCTGTCGATCGCCAAAGAGCGAAATCCGGCCGCCGCGGTGCGGGCGCATCCTGAGGCCTCGATCGTCTGCGCCGCCGAGGCGGTCGCCACCGGCGAGGCCGACGCGCTCGTCTCGGCCGGCGCCACCGGAGCCGCCCTTGCTGCGGCGCTGTTCAACATCAAGCGCGATCGCGGCATCCTGCGCCCGGCGCTGGCAGCGTTGGTCCCCGTGCCCGGCGCGCCGGTCACGCTGCTCGACGTCGGTGCCAACACCGAGGTGCGCGCCGAGCACCTCGTCCAGTTCGCCTTCATGGGCGCGGCGCTGGCGCAGGTCGTGCACGGAATCGCACAGCCGCGCGTGGCACTGCTGTCGATCGGCGAGGAGAGCACGCGCGGAACGCCGCTCGTGGTCGACGTCAATCAGCGCCTGCGCGCCGCGACGGGCATGAACTTCATCGGCAACGTCGAAGGCCACGCGCTCGTCGAGGGAAAGGCCGACGTCGTCGTCACCGACGGCTTCACGGGTAACGTGACGCTCAAGGTCATGGAAGGCGTGTCGGACAAGATGATCTCCCTGCTGCGCGAGAGCGCCACCTCGACCCAGCGCGCGAAGGCGGGCGGGGCACTGATGCGCCCGGCGCTGCGCGCGATGGGCGACGAGCTGCACCCGGAGATTGCCGGCGGCGGCTACCTGCTGGGTCTGCGCAAGGTCGTCGTGGTCGGGCACGGGCGCTTCACGAGCCGCGGCTTCGCTCAGGCGATCTTGCTCGCCGCGCGCGGCGTCTCCGGCGATGTCGTAGGCCGCACGCACGATGCGCTTGAGCACGCCGGCGCACTGCGCAAGGGCGGCGCGGCGCTGTCCGAGAACCCCTCTAGCGTGTCCGCCCGATGACCAGAGAAGAAGTCTTCGCCATGGTCCAGGCCCACCTCGTGGACGAGCTCGAGGTCGATCCCGCGCGGATCGACGACGGCACGAACTTCCGCGTGGACCTGGAGGCCGACTCGCTGGATCTCTACACGCTCGTGCAGGAGCTCGAGGACTCCTACGGCGTGAAGATGTCCGACGAGCAGGCGGCGAAGATCGTCACCGTCGGCCAGGCGGTTGACTTCGTCCTGGCCCACGCCGTCGCCCGCGAACCATCTGAACCCTGAAGCTGCTCACCGATCTCCTCCAAGAGCTGCCCGAGTACCTGTACCGCCAGGTCTTCACGCACGCGTCGTGGACCGAGCGCCGCAGCGACTCCTACTCGCGGCTGGCGTTTCTCGGCGACTCCGTGCTCGGCCTCGCGGTCACATCGCACCTGTACCCGCGCCTGGAGGCCGAGCGCTTCGGCGCGGGACGGTTGACGAAGATCCGCGCGCAGAGCGTCTCCGGGGTCTCGTGCCGGGCGGTCGCCGAGCGACTCGGTGTGCCCGACAAGCTGCTCGCATCGGCGCCTGCCGGGGTCGGGCAGAGCGCGGAGTCCCTGGTCGAGACCGAGCGCGTGCTGGCATCCGTCATCGAGGCGGTCATCGGGGCCTGCTATCTGCACGCCGGATACGAGCGCACGGCGGCAGCGGTCGTCGAGGCCTTCCAGCCGGAGATCACGAATGCGCTGAGCAACCCCGTCGACTTCAAGTCCGCGCTGCAGGAGCGGTTGGCGCGCCGCGCGGAGACGGTCGAGTACACGATCGCGGCCGAGGACGGTCCGCCGCACGACCGGACCTTCGAGGTTGTCGCGTCGGTTGGCGGCGCGCCGATCGGACGCGGCGCGGGACGCTCCAAGAAGCATGCCGAGCAGGAGGCGGCCCGGATCGCGCTGGAGGGGCTGAGCCCCGACGAGCTGAAGGCGCTCGTGCTCGACGAGGAGGCGTGAGGTGCACCTGAGCTCGCTCACGCTGAAGGGCTTCAAGTCCTTCCCCGACCGCACGAAGCTCGAGTTCGGTTCCGGCGTGTCGGTCGTCGTCGGCCCCAACGGCTCGGGCAAGTCGAACATCACCGACGCCGTCCTTTGGGCGATGGGCGAGCAGTCGCCGCTCGCCGTGCGCGGCCAATCGATGCGCGACGTGATCTTCGGAGGCGGGCGTGGGGTGCAGGCGCGCGCGGCGGCCGAAGTCGAGATCGTGATCGACAACTCCGACGGCGCGGTCGACGTGCCGATGGGCGAGATCTCGATCCTGCGCCGCCTGGAGCGCTCCGGCGAGGGCGAGTACCGCCTCAACGGCGCGCGCTGTCGCCTGGTGGACATCCTGGAGGTGCTCTCCGATACGGGTCTGGGCAAGGAGATGCACTCGGTCGTCTCGCAGGGCCGGATCGAGGCGATCGTCACCTCCAAGCCGGGCGAGCGGCGCCTGCTGATCGAGGAGGCCGCCGGCCTCGGCAAGCACCGCAAGCGCCGGCGCCGAGCGCAGCTCAAGCTCGAGCGCACCCAGGACAACCTCGATCGCGCGCTGGACGTCGAGCGCGAGGCCCGCTCGCGGTTGCGGCCTCTCAAGCGCCAGGCCGAGGCGGCCGAGCTGCACGAGCGCCTGGAGCGCCAGACGATCGAGGCGCGCTGGGAGCTCGTGCGCGACCTCTCTCGCGCCCGCCGCGCGGAGCTCGCACAGGCCGAGCGCACGGCGACCGCCGCCCGCGCCGCGCGCGACGAGGCCCAGGCCCAGCTGACCGAAGTCGCCGCCCGCCGCCAGGAGGCCGAGGAGGCGATGGCGGCGCGGACCGAGCAGCGCGAGGCCTTCGCTCAGCGCGTCTTTCGTGCCCGCTCGGCCGCCGAGCGCGTCGAGTTGCGACTGGAGCGCACGCGCTCCACCGCCGAGCATCTGCGTGAGCGCGCTACGCGCCGCGAGCATGAGCTGAGCGCGCTGGAGTCGCTGCACGGATTGCAGGCGCCTCGCAGCGGCGGCGGCGAGCGCATCGCCGAACTCGAAGCCGAGCTCGCGCAGCTCGCCGCCGACCACGAGGCTGAGCTCGAGCGCGAGCTCGTCGCCCTGGCCGAGTCGCGAGCGCAAGCCGCTGTCGCGGTCGACGAGCAGCGCCGCGAGGTCGAGGCTCGGCGCACGGATCGCGCTGGCGCCGCAGCGGTCTGCGAGACGGTGCGCGGCGAGCGCGCCGAGGCTGAGCGAGCCCTGGAGGCCGCGCGCCGCGGGGCCGCACGTGTCGGCGCCGAGCTCGCCGGCTGCAACCAGTTTCTGCGCACGCGCGCGGCGCAGGCATCCGCTGCGAGCGGCGCGCCGTCGCTTGCCGATGCGCTGGAGGTCCAGCCCGGCTACGAACGCGCCGTCGCCGCCGCGCTCGGCGGGCTGCTGCGGGCCTCGCTGGTGCAGCGCGTGCGCGAGGGGACCGAACTGCTCGACGGCGCCGGCTCGGAGGGCGGCCGCGTGCTGATCACCGGCGATCTCGACCCCGGCGCGGCCCGAGCTGCGCAGCCGCCGGCGCCGGGCGCGCGCCACCTCGCAGACTTCATCTCCGGCGACGACTACACCGTTGCGGTGGCGCAGCGGCTGCTGTGGGACGCGTGGGTCGTCGAGGACCTGCCCAACCTGCCGCCCGGCTTCACCGGCGTCGCGGTCACGCGCGCCGGCCGCGTCTGGCACGGGCGCCATCGCGAGCTGCGCCAGGCGCCGGAGGGCGGCGAGGAGCGCGTGCTCGCCGAGCGCAACCGCCGCGAGCAGCTGATCGCCGCCAGCGAGGCCGCGGTCCAGGCCGAGCAGGCGGCCCGCGCCGGCTGCGATCGCGCCGAGCAGGCCGTCGCCGACGCCGACGCCGAGCGCGAGCTGGCCGACCGCGCGCTGCGCGAGACATCGCACGCGCTGACGGCGGCCGAGGAGGAGGCGCGCCGCGCCACGTGGCTCGTGCAGCGGCGCCGCGCCGCTCCGCTGGAGGGCGCGTCGGCCGTGCGCCGGGCACAGATCGACGGCGAGCTGGCAGCCGAGCGCCGCGCGGTCGAGCGGGCCGAGCGAGAGAGCGCCGAGCGCGCGCGGCGGATCGCCGGCCTGCGCGGCCACGTCGCCGCCGACCGCGCGCTCGCGCCCGACGCCGACCGCCTCGCAGCCGCGCTGGAGGCGGCAGCCGCCGCGATCGGCGAGCGCGTGCAGGCACTCCAGGCCGAGCTCGTCGCGGGCCGCGCCGCCGGCGAGAGTCTCGCCGTCGAGCTGCGCGCCTGCGCCGCCGAGGAGGCCCAGATCTACGCGCGCTTGCGCGAGCGCGGCGAGGCGGTCACGGCGGCCGAGGTCCGAGCGCAGCAGGCGCGCGACCAGGCCGCGGATGCCGACCACGAGCTCGTCCTGCTCGCGGAGCGTCTCGGCCTGCCGGCACAGCCCGCCGAGGAGCCGCTCGAGGAGGAGCAGGCGCAGGCGCTGCGCGGTCGCATCGAGCGCCTGCAGCGCCGGCGCGAGCAGCTCGGCCCGGTCAATCCGCTGGCCAAGGACGACTACGAGCAGGCGCTCGCGCACGTCACCGAGCTCGAGCAGCAGCGCAACGACCTCGAGACGGCGCTGCGCGAGCTGCGCACGCTCATACGCGACACGGACCGCCAGATCCACGAGACGTTCGAGGAGACCTTCGACGCGGCGGCGCGCAACTTCGAAGAGCTCGCGACGCAGTTGTTCCCGGGTGGGCGCGGACGGCTGCGGCTCGTGCGCGAGGAGCAGGGGATCACCGGCTTTGCGGGCAGCTCGCCGGCCAGGCCCGCGGCGGATGAGATCGCTCCCGAGGAGGCGGCCGACGCCGCCGCCGAGGCCGAGCTCGCCGCGGGCGAGCAGGAGGAGCTGCTCGGCGTCGAGATCGAGATCACGCCGGCGGGCAAGTCGATGAAGCGCCTCAGCCTGCTGTCGGGCGGCGAGAAGTCGATGACCGCGATCGCCTTCTTGTTCAGCGTCTTCCTCGCGCGCCCGTGCCCGTTCTACATCCTCGACGAGGTCGAGGCGGCGCTCGACGACCCGAACATCACCCGCTTCCTGGACCTCCTGCGCCGCTACGCAAGCCGTGCGCAGTTCATCGTCGTCACCCACCAGAAGCGCACGATGGAGGCCGCCGACACGCTCTACGGCGTGTCGATGGGCGATGACGGCGTGTCGAAGGTCATCTCCCGGCGCCTGCCACGCGAGGCCGAGCCGGCGGCCGGCGCGGCCTGAGCCCCGGCGCCGGCGCCGCCGTGGACGTCCGTCCAGTAGCTGCCGGCGAGCTGCCCGCGCTGCTGGCGCTGATCGCCGCCTACCAGCGCTTCTACGAGGTGGCCGAGCCCGACGACGAGCGCAACGCGGCGTTCTTCGCCCGCTTCGTGGCGCCGAGCGAGGCCGGCATGCTGCTCGGCGCGTTCGGCGACGAGCGGTCGCCGGTGCCGCAGGGCTTCGCCTGCCTGTACTGGACCTTCTCCTCCGTGTCGGCGACCGCCGTCGTGCTGCTCAACGATCTGTACGTGCGTCCCGAGTGCCGCGGACGCGGGGTGGGGGAGGCGCTGATCGCGGCGGCGACGGCGGTCGCGCGCGATCGTGGAGCCGCATATGTGCGCTGGTACACGGCGCCCGACAACAGCCAGGCGCAGCGGCTGTATGAGCGTGTCGGGGCGCAGCGCTCGGCGTGGTTTGAGTACGAGCTGGAGGTCGGGAGCTGAGCTACAGCGTCTTCTCCGCCCAGTAATCCGCGATGTGGTTGGCGTTGTAGGGAGCGATCTCCACGTAGCCGCTCGACGCGAACAGCATCTTGCTATGCGTCTGCTCGGGCCCCGCGTCGAGCCGCACGCGCTCGTAGCCGAGCTCGCGGGCGGCGTCCTCCAGTGCTTCGAGCAGCGCGCGTCCGGCGCCGCGCGAGCGAGCGTCGGGGACGACGTACATGCGCTTGATCTCGCAGGCTCCGTCCGCGAGCGGGCGGACGCCACCGATCGCGACCGGGCGCTCGTTCAGGTAGCCGACGAGGAACACGCCGTGCGGCGCCACCATCTCGTCGGGCGTCGTGACCGATCCCGGCCGTCCGGCGCGGCCCGGATAGATCTCGTCGAGGTGGTCGATGAGCTCGCCCAGTAGCTCGCAGCCGGGAGGCTCGTCCGAGCGCCCGCGGCGGAACTGGTACATCGGCGCATCATCGCGCAGCTCAGCGACGGATGCGCCCGCGGACGAGCTCGGGGCTGTCGGCCACCGCGAGCATCGAACCGGACTGCGCGTCGATCAGCTCGACGCGCAGGAACTCCGGCGTCGGCTCGGCGCGTAGATCGGGAAGGAAGAGCAGTTGCACCGAACGGCGATTCGGCGAGTCGATCCTGGCGCCGCTTGTTTCCCTGTAGGGCGCCGCGAACCGCGTCGGCGCGCGGCGCTGGCTGCGCGCTACGTAGAGGCGCACTCGGATCGAGATCGCGCGGTGCTTGTAGCCGTCGACCTCGGTGCGGACGTACACGACGGTGCCCGTGAGCGTGAGCTCGTTCGGCTCCGGCGTACGCGTGCCGAGCACGCGCTCCGTCGCTGCGTCGACATCCTCCGGCAAAATGTGAGGAACGTCCGGCCCTCGCCGGCAAGGCGGCGCCAACCGCGCAGCGCGGGCTTGCTCACCTTCTCACGCGCAGCTTGCGCGCGTCGCAGCGCCGGAGGCGGTCCGTGTGGCTCGTCGCCTGCAGTTCGAGCCGGTAGGAGCCGGGCATGAGCTTGCCCTTGAGCGCGAGCGACCGCAATCCGCCGGCGTTGACCTCCGCCTTGCGCGAGCGCACGATGCTGCCCGCCCGAGTCACGATCGTGACGAGTGTGACGTCGCGGTTGACTGCGAACTGGACCCTGAGCCTCGGTCCCGTCTTCAGCACCCTTGCGGAGAACGGGAGGATGTGCAGGTCGCTGAAGCGTCGTGGGTCGGGGTCGCCCGGCCGCGCGCAGTAGCCGCTCGGCGCCCGCTCGAACGCACCACGGGCGCCGCCTCTGTTGCCGCCGCCGCCCACCAGCCGTGCGAGCGCATGCCCGCCGCCACCCACCAACCGCGCGAACGCACCCTCGCCGCCGCCGCGACCACTGGTGCGCGCCGGCGACGGCTTGGGCCGTGCCGTCACGATCAGCGCGTCCCCGTCGGGTGCATCGGGCGGCTTCAGCGTGGCGCCGAGGGCAGGCTCAGGTGTACCGGGCGGGCCCGGCACAGCACGGCCCGCGACAGTCAGCAGCGTCGACCTGGCGAGGTCCAGGAGTCGCACCCGGTCGTTGAGCGTGTCGGCGACGAGCGCGCGCCCGTCGGTCAGCGCGGCGATCGCCGTGGGGTAGGCGAGCGCGACCGCGTTCGCGGGCGCGCGCCCGACGTTGAAACCGGCCTTGCCGGTCCCGCTTGAAACCGGCCTTGCCGGTCCCGCCGACCGTGGCGATCGTCCCATCGGGTCCGATTCTGCGAATGCTGACTGCCTCCGCGACGAGGAAGCCGCCGTCCGGCATCGCAGCGACGCCGGTCGGAAGCACCAGCTCGGCGGCCAGCGCCGGGGTCGGGCCGGCGCCGCCCGCCGGCGACCGTCGAGATCGTGCCGTCAGGCCCGATCCGTCGGATCCGGCTGTTGCCGCGGTCGGCGACGAGGAGCGCGCCGTCGGTCGCGACCGCAAGCGCCGTTGGCTGGCTCAGCAGCGCTGCGGCGGCCGGACCGCCGTCGCCGGAGAACCCGGAGACACCGGTCCCTGCAAGCGTTTGAATGCTGCCATCGGGGAGCACGCGGCGGACTCGGTTGTCGTCGGCGTCGGCGATCGCGTAGCCGTCGCCGGGCAGGACCGCGAGATCGCGCGGCGACCGCAGCCGCGCGCGGGAGGCGGGCCTGCCGTTTCCGTTCGTGAACCCCACGTTCTGGCCGGCCGCAGCTAAGACTGCCGTCTGCGGGTGACGCGCGGCACCTCCCCGAGCGCCGAGTCGGCGATCATGTAGCCGCCGTCGGGCAGCGGCGCGTCGCCCGTGGGGGTGCCGAGAAAGCTGGCGCTGGCGCGCCTGCCGTATACCGGATGGCCCGCGGTGCCCGTCCCGGCGATCGTCGTGATCGCTCCGCGCCCGTCGACCCGCCGGATCACGTGGTTCGCGGAGTCGGCGATGAGGAAGCCACCGCCCGGAAGTGGGGCGATGTCGCGCGGCACGGCGAGCTTCGCGCGCGTGGCAGGAAATCCGTCGCCACACCAGCCGTTGGAGCCGGTCGCCGCAAGGCACACGCCCGGACTCATCGACGCGGCCGAGGCGCCGGCCGCGACCAGCGCACAAGCGCACGCGACGCCGAGCGCGATCCCCAACCTACGAATGTCCATCAGCGCGCGACGCTACGCGATCGCAATGGACCTAACAAGCACGACCTTGTCGCTATCGTCGCGCATCGCCATGGCCCGCGATTGGACCGACCTCTTCATCACCGACGGCGCCCGGCCGGCGGCTACGCTCGCTGACGCCGAGCCCGGCCGCAAGCGCGGCTTCTTCAAGCGCCTGCGCACCAATCTCTCCAAGACGCGCGAGGCGCTCGGTGCCGAGATCCAGGCCACGCTGCTGCAGGGCGACCTCGACGAGGAGACGTGGGAGCGCCTGGAGGAGGCTCTGATCATGGCCGACGTCGGCGCGGCGACGACCGCGCGCGTCGTCGCCGACCTCGAGCAGGAGGCGGCGGGCGGGGCGATCAGCGGTGGCGAGGCGCTGTCCGAGCGCCTGGCCGCGATGCTCGCCGCAATCGCCCGGACCGGCGAGGATCGCATCGACCTGCGCGCGACGCCGACCGTGATCATGGCCGTCGGCGTCAACGGCACCGGCAAGACGACGACGATCGGCAAGCTCGCCTGGCATCTGCAACAGGAGCTAGGGCTGAAGGTCGTCCTCGGCGCCGCGGACACGTTTCGCGCCGCGGCCGTCGAGCAGCTCGCGGGGTGGGCGCAGCGCGCGGGCTGTGAGATCGTCACCGGCCGCGAGGGCTCCGATCCCGGCGCGGTCGCGTTCGAGGCGGTCAAGCAGGGGCGCGAGCGCGGCGCCGACGTGGTGATCATCGACACCGCCGGGCGCCTGCACACGCAGGACAACCTGATGGCCGAGCTGTCGAAGGTCCGGCGGGTCATCGCCAAGCAAGCGGAGGGCGCGCCGCACGAGACGCTGCTGACCGTCGACGCCACCACCGGCCAGAACGGCTTGCGCCAGGCCAAGCTGTTCTCCGAGGCGGTGCCCGTCGACGGCATCGTGCTGACGAAGCTCGACGGGACGGCCAAGGGCGGAATCGCGCTTGCGATCGCGGGTGAGCTGGGAATTCCGGTAAAGCTCATCGGTGTCGGCGAGGCACTTGAGGACCTGCGCCCATTCGACGCCGACGACTACGCCAAGGCGCTGCTCACCTGACCGGCAACCTGCCGAGCCGGGGACTGGCGCGCCCTATATTTGTTGAGGCGATGGAAGCCTGGATGATCTGGATCTTGCTGGCCGTGTTGTTTGCGGCCGGCGAGGTGATGTCGATGGGCTTCTTTCTGGCGCCGTTCGCGGTCGGCGCCCTCGTGGGGGCCCTCGCAGAGCTCGCGGGAGCGACCGCCGCGCTGTCGGTGATCGTGTTCCTCGTGACGTCTGGTCTGCTGTTCGGCTTTGTCCGGCCGATCGCGCGCCGTCACCTGCGCACTCCCGCGCAGCTGCGGACGGGAACGGCCGCGTTGATCGGCCAGAGCGCCATGGTCACCGAGCGCGTCGACAACGACGCGCAGACCGGGTCGGTGAAGCTCGAGGGCGAATTGTGGACCGCGCGCTCGTGGGATGACGACGAGGTCATCGAGGCGGGAAAGCGCGTGAACGTCGTCGAGATCCGGGGCGCTACAGCGCTCGTCAGCGAAATCTGAAAGAGGCGCCATGGAAGCCGGCCTGATCCTGCTCATCGTCATCGCCGTGTTCGCGGTGTTACTCGCCAAGCTGACCGTCAAGGTGATCCCACAGGCCCAGGCCGGAGTGGTCGAGCGCTTCGGGCGTTACCAGCGCACCCTGTTGCCGGGACTTGCGATCGTCGTGCCGTTCGCCGACCGCGTGCGTCCGCTGATCGACCTGCGCGAGCAGGTCGTGACCTTCAAGCCCGCCGGGGTCATCACCGGCGACAACGTCGGCATCCAGATCGACAGCGTCCTGTATTTCACGATCACCGACGCGAAGTCCGTGTCCTACGAGGTCGCCAACCCGCTGCAGGCGATCGAGCAGCTCACGGTGACGACGCTGCGCAACGTCATCGGTGGCCTGACGCTCGAGGAGGCGCTGACCAGCCGCGACGCGATCAACTCCCAGCTGCGCACCGTGCTCGACGAGGCGACCGGCAAGTGGGGCATCCGCGTCAACCGCGTCGAGGTCAAGGCGATCGACCCGCCGGCGACGATCCAGGAGGCGATGGAGAAGCAGATGCGCGCCGAGCGCGATCGCCGTGCCGCGATCTTGACCGCGGAGGGCTCCAAGCAGTCGCAGATCCTCAACGCCGAGGGCGAGAAGCAGGCCGCGGTACTGCGCGCGGAGGGCCAGAGGACGGCGGCGATCCTGCGCTCCGAGGGCGAGGCGAAGGCGATCGACACGGTCTTCCGCGCGATCCACGCCGGCGACCCGGACCAGGGCCTGCTCTCCTACCAGTACCTGCAGATGCTGCCGAAGCTCGCCCAGGGCGACGCGAACAAGATCTTCGTCATCCCGAGCGAGTTCAGCCAGGCGCTGGGCAACATCGGCGGCGCGATCTCCGGCGCGGTCCGGCCGGCACCGCCGCCTCCGCCGCCGCCGACGACATGAGCCCGGAGCTTGTCTCACAGGCGGTCGAGGACTACGCGGCCGCCCACACGACGCCGGCCGCCGCGCACTTGCAGGCGCTCGCGCACGAGACGCGCGAGACGCTCTCCTCGCCCGTCATGCTCACCGGCGAGGTCGAGGGACGGCTGCTCGAGACGCTCGTCTTCCTCGCGCGGCCGCGGCTCGTGCTCGAGGTCGGGACGTACTCCGGCTACAGCGCCCTGTCGATGGCCCCCGCGCTGCCCGAGGGCGGGCGGATCATCACCTGCGAGCTCCTGGACGAGCACGCGGACGTCGCCGAGCGCCACATCGCGATGGCGGGTCTGGCTGACCGCATCGAGGTCCGCCGCGGGCCGGCTGCGGACACGATCGCCGCGCTCGACGGTCCATTCGACGTCGCCTTCATCGATGCCGACAAGCCCGGCTATCTCGGCTACTACGAGGCGATCCTGCCCAAGCTGTCCGAGCGCGGTCTGATCGTCGTCGACAACGTCCTGTGGAGTGGCAGGGTCGCAGAGCCGCCGTCGGAGGACGAGGACGAGTCGACGCGCGCGCTGCGCGCGTTCAACGACCACGTCGCCGCCGACGAGCGTGTCGTGCAGGTCATGCTGACGGTGCGCGACGGCGTGACGCTCGTGCGCCGCGCCTGATCGCGCCGCGGTCGCTGCGACGTCCCGGCGCCCCCGCTTAGACTGGTCTTCACCGTGTTCGAGACGCTCTCCGAGAAGCTCCAGGCCACGCTCGCCGACGTTCGCTCGCGCGGCACGTTGACCGAGGCCGATGTCAACGCCGCGATGCGCGAGATCCGCCTCGCGCTGCTCGAGGCCGACGTGAACTTCAAGGTCGTCAAGTCGTTCACGTCAACGGTCAAGGAGCGCTGCCTGGGCGCCGACGTGCTGGGCAAGCTCAACCCCGGCCAGCAGGTCGTCAAGATCGTCAACGAGGAGCTCACCGCGCTCATGGGCGGCTCGAGCGCGAGCGTCGCGTTCGCCCCGCGGCCACCGACGGTCATCCTGATGGCCGGCCTGCAGGGTTCGGGCAAGACGACCGCGGCGGCGAAGCTCGCCCGCTTCCTCAAGGAGGAGCACGGCTCGTCGGTTG